>JARLJG010000004.1 GCA_031291325.1 Burkholderiaceae bacterium | reverse complement strand
CGTTCTGGAGCAAGCGCGCAGATTCCATTATGGCCCGAGTGCGACGGCGCTCAACGTAGAGGCCGGATATACGCCTGCAGTTGCACCTAATGCCAACACGCTTCAATTGAGTTGCAAAAAGGGAGGAGTCCATATACGTCATTAGCGAAGCGTAATGCGCCGCATGGTGCAATTGCGTACTGCAATAGTATGCTACGTCCACATGCGGCGCATTACGCTTCGCTAATGACGCCCTACCCGGTGTACCATACCGCCCGCTCTCTCCCACAACCATGGGGGAGAGCGGGCAGCAGTGTCAAGCCCTTAAAGCCGCCAACACCTCATCCAACATCTTCTTCGCATCGCCAAACAACATCCGATTGTTCTCCTTGTAGAACAAGGGATTATCGACCCCCGCATAGCCCGAAGCCATACTGCGCTTCATCACGATCGAGGTCTTGGCTTTCCACACTTCCAGAACCGGCATGCCGGCAATCGGACTGGTCGGATCTTCCTGCGCCGCTGGATTGACGATATCGTTGGCGCCGATAATCATCGCCACGTCGGTATTCGGGAAGTCGTCGTTCAACTCGTCCATCTCGAACACGATGTCGTACGGCACCTTGGCTTCGGCCAACAACACGTTCATATGCCCCGGCATGCGGCCCGCGACAGGATGGATGCCGAAGCGCACGTTGACGCCTTTTTCGCGCAACAGCTTGGTGATTTCATACACCGTATGTTGCGCCTGCGCCACCGCCATGCCGTAGCCCGGCACGATGATGACGTTCTTCGCATCGCGCAACAACTCAGCCGTCTCTGCCGCCAGGATCGGCGATACTTCGCCAGCCGGTTGTGCAGCGCCGCCCGCAGGCGCGGCAGGCGCACCTTCGCCGGTGCCGAAGCCTCCCGCGATCACGCTGATGAAGTTGCGGTTCATCGCGCGGCACATGATGTAGGACAGAATCGCGCCGCTCGAACCGACCAATGCGCCGACCACGATCAGCAAGTCGTTCGACAGCATGAAGCCGGTCGCCGCCGCCGCCCAGCCCGAATAGCTGTTGAGCATCGACACCACCACTGGCATATCTGCGCCGCCGATGGCCATCACCATATGGATGCCGAACAGGATCGCAACGACCGTCATCACGATCAAGGCCAGCTTGCCGTCTGCCACCGATCCGGCTGCCAGGAATTGCTGGCCGAAATAAATCACCACCAGCAAACCTACCAGATTCAACCAATGACGTCCCGGCAACAACAAGGGCTTGCCGCCGATCTTGCCCGATAACTTGCCGAAGGCAATTACTGACCCCGACAATGTCACTGCACCGATCAAGACGCCGATATAGATTTCCAGCTCGTGGATCGTGTGTTCGGCGCCGGTTTGCGCGCCAGCCGCCGGATCGATGTAGTTGGCAAAGCCCACCAGCATCGCCGCCAGGCCCACCATGCTATGCATGAAGGCGACCAGCTCCGGCATTTGCGTCATCTGGATGGTGCGCGCCAGATACAAGCCGATGCTGGCGCCGACCACGACCGCGCCGATGATCCACGGAATGCCCGCTGTCGTCACATGCGGCCCGAACACGGTCGCCAAGACGGCGATGGTCATGCCGATGATGCCGTACAGATTGCCACGGCGCGAAGTCTCGGCATTGCTCAAGCCGCCGAGGCACAGGATGAAGAGTATGGTTGCTCCGATATAGGAGACTGTAGATAGACTTTCAGACATGATGCGCGCCTTATTTTCTGAACATCGCCAGCATGCGCTGGGTGACGGCGAATCCGCCGAACATGTTGATCGCAGCCAGAACGATGCCGCCGACTGCCAGCCAGCGCACCCACTGATCCGGCTGGCTCATGCCCTCGGCCAGCGGCGGTGCGATCTGCACCAGCGCGCCGATGGCGATAATGCTGCTGATCGCGTTGGTGACGCTCATCAACGGCGTATGCAAGGCCGGCTTGACGTTCCACACCACCATGTAACCGACGAAGCACGCCAGCACGAACACCGTGAAGTGGCCGAGGAAAGCGGTCGGCGCAAACGCCCCGATGAACCAGAACAAGGCCGCGCCGACGCCGAACACGACTGCGGTAGCCGTGCCGGAAGCCGGCTCGCCGCCGCCGTGGCCGTGCGCCTTGGGCGCGACAACCGGTTTGGCTGCTGCTGCGGGCGGCGGCGCCGACGGCTTGAGCGCCGGCGCCGGCCAGGTGATTTCGCCGTTCTTGATGACAGTCAGGCCACGGATGGCGTCGTCTTCCATGTTGACGTCGATGATGCCGTCCTTGGTCTTGCACAGCTCCTCGGTGAGGCGGAACAGGTTGGTTCCGTACAGTGTCGACGACTGCTTGGCCAGGCGCGAATTCAGGTCGGTGTAGCCGACGATGGTCACGCCGTGCCTGACGACGGTCTGGCCGGGTTCGGTCAGTTCGCAGTTGCCACCCCGCTCGGCGGCCATGTCGACGATCACGCTGCCCGGTTTCATGCTCTTGACCATCTCGGCGGTGATCAGCTTCGGCGCAGGCTTGCCGGGAATCAGCGCGGTGGTGATGATGATGTCGACTTCCTTGGCCTGCTTGGCGTACATCTCGCGCTGCGCCTGCTGGAAGCCCTCGCTCATTACCTTGGCATAGCCGCCGCCGCCGGAACCTTCTTCCTCGTAATCGACCTTGACGAATTCGCCGCCCAGCGACACGACCTGGTCGGCCACTTCGGCACGGGTGTCGTTGGCGCGCACAATCGCGCCCAGCCCGGCGGCAGTGCCGATCGCAGCCAAACCGGCCACGCCGGCGCCGGCGATAAAGACCTTGGCCGGCGGCACCTTGCCGGCGGCGGTGATCTGGCCGTTGAAGAAGCGACCGAAGGCGTTGGCGGCTTCGATCACGGCGCGATAGCCGGCGACGCCGGCCTGCGAGGTCAGCGCGTCCATCTTCTGGGCGCGGCTCAATGTGCGCGGCAACGCGTCGATGGCCAGCACGGTAACTTTTTTGGCGGCCAGTTGCTGCATCAGATCCGGGTTCTGCGCTGGCCAGATGTAGCTGATCAAGGTCTGTCCCGCATGCATCAGGCCGACTTCATCCGTGTTCGGCTCGCGCAACTTGAACACGATGTCGGACGCGGCCCATAGGGCAGGCGCGCCATCGATGATCTCGGCGCCGGCGGCGCGGTAGGTTTCATCGCTGCAATTGGCGGCATCGCCGGCGCCGGCTTGCACCGCTACCGTAAATCCCAGTTTGATCAGTTTTTCGACGACTTCGGGCACCGTCGCCACGCGCTTTTCACCCGGGAATACCTCTTGGGGTATCCCTATCTTTAGAGCCATACGTCCACCTTTGATAAAGTTGATGATGTCAGTGCCGGCCCGTCGGCGTAGACCGCGTCGAGCGGGCGGGGGCTGCCTGAATTACACACTTATTTACTTATTATTGCTTCTATATCAAATATTTGCCTTTTTGCAAATTCGCATATTCTCTATCATAACGTCTCCGAAGCGGGGACATGATACCCGACTTGCGCCTTCCATCAAACGGGCCAAGTGGTAGATGTCTTTTTTAGCGACGATCGACTTTTGCAGTGAGTCAATCGACAGGTCAAGGAAGGTAGTCGGCTTTCTTGTCTCATTGATACCTTTTTGATATTTTATGACAGGGTAGACGCCTTTTGATTTTTCGCCGATGACGACCAGGCCGGTCTTTGCCGGTTTTCTATATGTTGTTACATCGTTATCTCCAGAATCGATGCAGCCAAAAATTGGAGTGTTCCGTGGACTGCCGACTGGCGCGCGCAAGCGCGCCACCGCCCGTTGTGTCGCAGACTCTTGCCCGACGGACGCGGACTATAGGTTCGCTGCAGTTTAGTGGCGGATTTGGCTTGTCTTTTTGATGCAGGTCAAGTGTGCGCGAAGTAGGGAGTTGCAGTTAAGCGTCTGCTGCGGCAGTCATCGAGAAGTCTTGATTTGAATCAAATTCTGCCGGTGCGAGCTCGTTACACTGAGCGCTCTTCCTTCGACCTCACGCGTTTCCAGCGACGGAACAGGGGAGCGCCGCATTTGGCCGGTGGAGCAAAGCGAGCCTTGAGGTCTGAGCGGTGCGGCATTAATTTTACTTTTCAAAGATTTAACATTTGGCGCCGTGGCGTAGGCGACAAGAAGGAATAGAATGGTCGCTTGAAAACCTTAGTGTGATGGCTATTAGGTCTCAAACGACTGCGATGCCGATCTTTCTGGAAGTGATGCCTTAGTCAAGTGAAGAAATAACCGATGCCATGACTACGAGTCCGTTCCGCGTGCTGCTGCTTGAGGATAATGACAGCGATGCTATGCTGTTGTTGGCGGCGCTGGACGAATACGCGCCGAATGCGTTCGCAATCGTGCGCGCAAGTCGGTTGGCGGAGGCATTGCGGCAGATCGACAGCGCGCGCTTCGATGTGATTCTTTCCGATCTTGCGTTGCCGGACAGCTTCGGACTCGATACCGTTAGCGCGTTGGTGTCAAAGGCGGCGGCGTTGCCATTGGTCGTCTTGACCGGATCGTGCGACGACGAGCTTGGGCGAAAGGCAATCTTGCATGGCGCGCAGGATTTCTTGATCAAGGGCGATTCCTCCGGCTCGCTGATTGCGCGCACGCTGCGCCATGCGATCGAACACAAACGTCTCGACATCGCGCTGCGGCAAGCCAACGAAGCGCTTGAGCGCAGGGTTGCCGAACGCACTGCCGCTCTCGAAGACGCGTCGCGATTGCTGCAGGCGAGCGAAAGGCAGTTTCGCGCTTTGTACGATAATGCGCCGTTGCCCTATCAATCGCTGGACATAGAAGGCAATATCCTCACGGTCAACGAAGCGTGGCTGCAGGCGCTCGACCTGACTCGCGACGAGGCGATCGGCCGGTTCTTCGGCGACTTCATGAGCGAGGCGTCGAAAGTCCTGGTGGCAGCGGAATTTTCCCGCTTCAAGATACTTGGCAATGTCGCCGGGCCGGTGTTTGAATTCGTGCGCAAGGATGGCAGCCGTCGACTGTTCCAGATCAGCGGCCAGATAGCACGCGACGGCGACGGCAATTTTGTGCGCACCCATTGCATATTGATCGATGTCACTGAAGCGCAGCGCACCGAGGCGCAATTAAAGCTTGCCGCCAACGTGTTCGATCAAAGCACGGAAGGGATCACGATCACCGATGCCGAGCGCAACATCGTGCTGGTCAACCGCGCATTTACAGCAATCACCGGCTATAGCCGGGAAGAGGTTATTGGAAAGAATCCGCGCATGCTGTCGTCCGGGCGGCAGGACGAGGAGTTCTATCGCGCGATGTGGGAATCGATCGGCGCGACTGGCCTGTGGCAAGGCGAAATGTGGAATCGCCGCAAGGACGGCAGCGAATATCCGGAATGGATATCGATTAGCCGCGTGCTCGACAGCAATGGCGGCGTCAAGCACTACATTGCCATATTCAGCGATATTACGCAGCGCAAAGAGGCCGAGGAGCGCATCCAGTGGCTGGCGCATTTCGATGCGTTGACCGGTTTGCCGAATCGCGTGCTGGCCGCCGATCGAGCCAGGCAATCGCTTAGCATGATGTCGCGCAACGGCGAGCCGCTGGCGCTGATGTTCATCAATCTCGACCATTTTAAGAACGTCAACGATTCGCTCGGCCACCACATCGGCGACGTGTTGCTGGTGGCGCTGGCCGAGCGCTTGACCGGGGAGTTGCGGGAACAGGATACCGTTTCGCGGCTGGGCGGCGACGAATTTGTGCTGGTGCTGCCGGGCGCCGATGCGACCGGCGCCGCGCATCTGGCGGAAAAGTTGATCAACATGGTCGCGCAGTCGCTGCAAGTCGACCAGCACGAACTGCGCTTGACGGCATCGATCGGCATTGCAATGTATCCCAACGACGCTGACGATTTCGAATCCCTGTGCGCCTGCGCCGATGTCGCCCTGCATCACGCGAAGAGCGATGGCCGCAATACTTACCGCTTCTTCACGCGCGAAATGCAGGAGCGCTCGACGCGCAGGGTGTTGCTGGAAAACGAGTTGCACCGCGCGCTGGAACGCAACGAGTTATCGCTGCACTACCAGCCGCAGATTTCGATGCACGACGGTCGCCTGGTCGGCGCGGAAGCCTTGTTGCGCTGGCGCCATCCGATTCTGGGCATGGTGTCGCCGGCCGAGTTCATCCCGATTGCCGAAAGCAGCGGCTTGATCTTGCCGATCGGCGAATGGGTGCTGCGCAGCGCCGTGCAGCAATGGAAAAGCTGGCTCGACAGCGGCTTGGCGTTGACAACCGTCGCGGTGAATCTTTCGGCGGTGCAGTTCAAGCATCCGAGCCTGACCGAGCTGGTCATGCAAATTCTCGAAGAGGCGGGGTTGGCGCCGCAGCACCTCGAATTGGAACTGACCGAAGGCATCGCGATGGACGATCCGCTCGGCGCGATTGCGGTGCTGGACCGCCTGCACGAACGCGGCATCCGCATGTCGATCGACGATTTCGGCACCGGCTATTCTTCATTGAGTTACCTGAAGCGGTTCAAGATCTACAAGCTCAAGATCGATCAATCCTTCGTGCGCGATCTTACCGTCGACCAGGAAGACAAGGCGATCGTCGGCGCTATCATCAGCCTGGCCGCCAACCTGGGCATGCAAACCATTGCCGAAGGCGTCGAAACCCAAGGGCAATTGGAATTTCTGCGCGGACGCGGCTGCAACGAAGTGCAGGGATATTACTTCAGCAAGCCGCTGGCCGTGGAAGACTTCGAGGTGTTTGCGCGCGGCAATCGAAAAGATGCCTGGAGTGTTGCGTGGAGCCGGGCAATGAATGCCCAAATCGAAATTGCGCCGGAATGCGACTTTGCGAATTGTCAATCGTGGCTGGAATACCAGGCGCTGCTCGACAACGAGACGTTCGGCATTGCCGTCACCCGTAACCGCACCTTTGTGCGTTGCAGCAGCCGCTTGGGCGCGATATTCGGCTGGCCCAGTCACGAACTTGTCGGACAGCCGACGCTGGTGGTGTATCCGTCGGCGGAAGCGTTTGACGAATTTTCGCGCGTCGCGATTCCAATCCTCGGCAGCGGTCAGCAATTCGACATCGAGATGCCGTTCAAGAAGCGTGACGGCAGCAGCGTCTTGTGCCGCCTCCTCGCCAAGGCGATCGACCCGGCCGACCACAGCAAGGGCGCCATATACATTGTCGAAGATATCACCAGCCTGAGGACCGCGCCAGAGATGCCGGCCCGTGTGGAATCGGATGCCGGGCCGACGGTTGTCGCGGCAATGCCAAGAATCGCGGCCTGCGTTGAAGAGGGCGACGGCGTGCAATTCGGCTCCAGGAAAATGAGCGGTGGTCAAGCGCTTCTGGTGGTCAATGCCAATCGAAAAGTCGAGGCCGACAATTTGCGCTCAGGACCCTTCATGCAACTGATTTGGCATCCCGCTTACGAAAGCGGCAATGAAGTCGTCGACGCCCAGCATCGGGCGCTGGTCGAGCACGCCAACCTGCTGCTTGAGGCAATGCTCACCGCGAGCCCAAACGATGAGGTGGCAGCTCTGGTCGATGAACTCATTCGCGGCACCCGCCAGCATTTTGAGAGTGAGGAAGAGATCATCGCAGCAGTCGGCTTTCCCGGCGCGGAGGAACATGCTGCCGTGCATCGCGAACTCGTCGCGCGCGCCGGCCAATTGCAGCAGCGCTTTCACTCAGGAACGCTTGGAATCGGCGAGCTATTCCAATTTCTGGCCTACCAACTGATTGCCCAGCACATGTTGGGGACCGACCGCGAGTTTTTCCACTATTTGACGCCGCCGGAAAAACCAGGCTCGTCGCCGGCATTGGCAGGGAACGCGTGAGCGCCTATTGACCGCAGATTGCACGCACCGAATGTCGTTGCCTAGGCAATTCCCAAAAACCGTTGAATGAAGAGCTTCGCGACGAAGCCCACCATGCCGAAGGCCAAGCCTAGAAACATGACAAAGGTGCCGAATTTGCCCGCCTTGGATTTCCAGGCGAGATTGCCGATGATGAACAACATGAAAAGCATCAAACCGCCGACACAAAAGTGCAGGCCGAAGTCGGCGATTTGCGTCTCAGAATAACCAAAAAGCATGCTAACCACTCCTACCTGGATGAAGTGAATGGGGGGATTACCGATTGAAGTCGAGCAAGGATTTGCGGCCACAAGCGCCGATTGCGTCGTAAGCGAGGCACCGGCTCAAAATGAAAAAGGGGTGGGCTGAAAAATCAGCTAACCCCTCGAAATTCTTTGGCTCCCCGACCTGGACTCAGACCAGGGACCTGCGGATTAACAGTCAAACCAAGCAGCTGCAAGGATACCCGCGATTGCCCTATTTTACAAGGGATGCCGTTGCTTCAGACTAGATCGGCTTGTCCATCCTGCAACATCTTCGGCATGTTATACCGCGCACAGGTAACGAGGCGCGGCGGCGCCGCTCATGCCGTCGCTCCAAGCTATTTTCAGTCGCCGCCGATCGCGCGCCCCAAACCGCCCCAGGTCGTTTGAAACATGTCGGGATCCATCAAGCGCACGTTGCCGATGATCGGCTTGAATCCCATGTGCTGCAAAATGTCCTTTTCGAGGTCGATGCCGGGCGCGATTTCGATCAATTCCAAGCCATCCGGCGTCAAATCGAAGACGGCGCGTTCGGTTACGAACAAGACGTTTTGCCGACGCTGCGCGGCATCGAAGCCGTTGAAGGTGATTTGCTCCACTTTTTCGATGAATTTGCGCGACTTGCCCTCCTTGACGATGCGCAGTTTGCCGTCGCCGACCTCGACCTCCAGGCCGCCGGCGGTGAAGGTGCCGCAAAACACCAGTTTCTTGGTCGAGCGGGTAATGTTCACAAAGCCGCCGCATCCGACCGGACGGCCATTGAATTTGCTGACGTTCACGTTGCCCCGATTGTCGGTCTGCGCCAAGCCCAGGAAACTGGTGTCGAGCCCGCCGCCATCGTAGAAATCGAATTGCGCCGATTGTTCGATGATCGATTCGGCGTTGTGCGACAGACCGAAATCGCCGAGCTGGGCCGGGATGCCGCCATTGACGCCGCTTTCTATGCTCAGATTGAGCAGGTGGGAAATCCCTTCTTCGGCGGCGATGGACGGAATCCCGGCCGGAATCCCGATGCCGAGATTGGTGACCGCGCCCGCTTTCAGTTCCAGCGAAGCGCGGCGGGCAATCACTTTGCGCTCGTCGAGCGCCATCGCATCGATGGAGCTGACCGGCACGCGGAGGTCGCCGCATAAAGCCGGATTGAATTGCGTCGTGATCGATTGCATATGGTTTTCCGGCTGCCCGAGCACCACATAGTCGACCACCAGGCCCGGAATTTTCACTTGCTTGGGATGCAGGCTGCCGGCTTGCACGATGCGCTCGACCTGCGCAATGACGATGCCGCCGCAAGCCTTCGCTGCCTGCGCGATGGCAAGCTGTTCCAGCAGCACGCCCTCTTTGTCCAGCGTGATGTTGCCGTTTTCGTCGGCCAGCGTGCCGCGAATGATGGCAACATCGATTTTCGGACAGGGATAGAATAACCATTCTTCGCCGGCAAAGTCGACCAGTTGCACCAGATCCTCGGTCGACTTGGCGTTGAGCTTGCCGCCTTCAAGACGCGGATCGACGAAGGTGCCCAAGCCGACTTTGGTCAACAGGCCCGGCGTGCGAGCGGCGATATGCCGTGTCAGGTGCGATAGCGAGCCTTGCGGGAAGTTATACGCTTCGATCGCGCCGTCGAAGACCATTTTCATCATTTCCTTGCCGGTTTGACCGTAGTGGCCGGCCACCACGCGCTTGACCATGCCTTCGTGGGCGAAATGCACCATGCCGCCGTCGCCGGCGTTGCCGATTGCGCCACAGGCCCAGGTGGTCAGATTGCGCGGATGTCCGCTTGCCAGAAACTGGCGTTCGATGCCTTTGAGCACTTCTTCCGCCAGGCTTGTCATCGCCAGTCCGCCTAGAAAGATGGTGGCGTCGTCTTTAATCAGGTTGCCTGCTTCGTCGGCGCGAATGACTTTCATATTTCTCTCACTATCAGGTTGATTGCACAACGTCGGCCGGCGCCGACTCGTCTCGATTTATATCGGAAGCGATTGCATGAACGATTGCATTGGCTATTGCTTTTCTTCGGATTTTGATTATACTTAAAAATGATTATATTTTAAAACTAAATAAGAAGCCGCGCAAAGCGTGGGCTTTTTTTGATTGAACAACCATTACCATGCCCATCATCCGAGAAGTCAGCGATCTGCTGAAGGTCGAATTTCATAGCGCAGTTGCCAGAATTTCCATCAATCGCGCCGCCAAACGCAATGCCCTGAGCGACGATCTGGTGCGCGCGTTGCACAATTGCTTCGAGACTTTGCCGGAAGCGATCAAAGCCGCAGTCCTGTTCGGCGAAGGCGACCATTTTTGCGCCGGACTCGATTTGTCCGAGATGCGCGAACGGGAAACCGGCGAGGCCATGCACCACTCGCGCATGTGGCATGCCGCTTTCGAGAAAATCCAGTTCGGCCGGGTGCCGGTGATCGTCGTGCTGCGCGGCGCGGTGGTCGGCGGCGGGCTGGAGTTGGCCTCCTCGGCGCATATCCGGGTGGCCGAAGAGTCGGCATTTTATGCGCTGCCGGAAGGGCAGCGCGGCCTGTTCGTCGGCGGCGGCGGCTCGGTGCGGATATCGCGCCTGATCGGCGTTTCCTGCATGACCGACCTGATGTTGACCGGGCGCGTTTTGACGGCGCAGGAAGGGCATCAGGCCGGCATTTCGCACTATCTTGTCGGCCCGGGCGAGGGCTTGCAAAAGGCATTGGAATTGGCGGAGCGGGTGGCAAAGAATGCGCCGATGACCAATTATGGCGTGATGCACGTCTTGCCGCGCATTGCCGACCAATCGATCCAGGATGGCCTGGTGACCGAGTCGCTGATGGCAGCGGTGGCGGTCAGCGATCCCGATACCAGGGGGCGCCTGATCGCTTTTCTGGATCACAAGGCAAACAAGGTGCAATTCAAATCGTGAAGAAGGCCCGAGGATACGGGCCGGAATAACAGGAGACAAGCATGACCTTAACTTCAACAGCGCCGCGTTATCGCGGCGTCAGGTTCGGTATCGGCGGTGTAAAAGTCGATCCGCAAGATAGTGGTGCGGTGCACGTCAAGGTGCAGCAGGAGTTGGGGCCATACCCGGTGCGCCTGACCGACAAATTGCATCATTGGGTCGCCGTGGCCCCGGACCGCACTTATATGGCCAGACGCGACAAGGACGGCGTCTGGCAGCACATCGGCTATCGGCAGGCTTTGCAATATGCCAGGCATATCGGTCAGGGGCTGTTGAACCGCGGCTTGTCGGCCGAACGCCCTGTCCTGATTTTGTCGGACAACGACTTGCAGCACGCGATGCTGGCGCTGGCATGCCAATACGTGGGGATTCCGTATTCAGCGGTTTCGCCCGCCTATTCGCTGCTGTCCAAAGACTATGACAAGCTGAAGCACATCGTCAAATTGCTTACCCCCGGCCTGGTGTTTGCCGCACACGGCGAACATTTCGCCCGCGCCATCAACGCCTGCATCGCCGAAGACGTCGAACTGGTGGTCACCGAACAGGCCCCGCCAGGGCGGCCCGCTACGCTGTTCGAGGCGCTGGCCGCCACGCCGATCGGCGACACAGTCGACGCCGCCAATGCGGCAGTCGATGCCGACACGATCGTCAAATTTCTCTTCACTTCCGGCTCGACCAAGATGCCGAAGGCGGTCATCAATACGCAACGCATGATATGCAGCAATTTGCAGATGATGGCGCAGACCTGGACATTTCTGGCGGAAGAACCGCCGGTGCTGGTCGATTGGCTGCCGTGGGCGCATACCTTCGGCGGCAATCACAATGTCGGCCTGGTCATATACAACGGCGGCACCATGTACATCGACGACGGCCGGCCCACCCCGGACGGCATCGCGACGACGTTGCGCAATCTGAGCGAGATTGCGCCGACCATCTACTTCAGCGTCCCCAAGGGATGGGAAGATCTCGCCTATGCGCTCGATGCCGACCCGGCATTGAGCGAAAAATTTCACAGCCGCCTGCGCATGCAGTTCTATGCGGCGGCGGCGATGCCGCAAGCGATCTGGGACAAGCTGCATGCGGTGGCCGAAAAAACCTGCGGCGAACGCATCGTGATGAATTGCGGACTGGGCATGACCGAAACCGGGCCTTCTGCAATGTTTGTGGTGCAGGAACGGGTGCGCGCCGGCCAGATCGGCGTGCCGCTGCCGGGCATCACGGTCAAGCTGTTGAGCAACGGCGACAAAACTGAAGTCCGTTATCGCGGCCCCAATGTCACGCCCGGGTATTGGCGCGATCCCGAACAAAGCCGGGCAGCCTTCGACGAAGAAGGTTTTTTTTGCTCGGGCGACGCAGTCAAGTGGTTCGATCCGAATCAGTACGATCTCGGTTTTGTATTCGATGGCCGGGTCGCCGAGGACTTCAAACTTTATACCGGCACCTGGGTCAGCGTCGGCCCGTTGCGCGGGCACATCGTGCATGAAGGCGCGCCGTATGTGCAAGATGTCGTGATTGCCGGCCAGGACCGGAAGGAAGTCGGCATCCTGATCTTGCCGAACCGCGCGCATTGCCGCAGATTGGCTGCGCTGGGCCCCGATGCCAGCGATGCCGAGGTGTTGCATGCGCCTGCCGTGCAGCACTTTTTTCAAGCGCTGGTGCAACGGCTGCACGACGAGGGAACCGGCAGCGCGAATCGGGTCGCGCGCGCGCTGATCCTGACGGAGCCGCCCAGCATCGACAAGGGCGAAATCACCGACAAGGGCACCATCAACCAGCGCGCCGTGCTGCGCGCGCGCGCTTCCCTGGTCGACGCCTTGTATGCCGACACCGATCCGAGCATCATCAAACCGATTCATCATTAAAGCGAGGGCCAGCAATCATGGCAAAAAAAGGGTTTTACTCCAGTTTCGACGATGTCTGGATGATCGACGGCGTGCGCACGCCGATGGTGGACTATTGCAGCCACTTCGGCGGCATTTCTCCGACCGACCTCGGCATCAAGGTGGCGCGCGAAATTTTCAAGCGCAGCGGCGTGCCGGCCACCGATATCGATTCGGTGATTACCGGGAATATGGCGCCCGGCGATTTCTTTCAGTTCATGCTGCCGCGCCACATCGGCCTGTATTCCGGCGTGCCGATGGAAGTGCCGGCGATCAACGTGCAGCGCATCTGCGGCACCGGCTTTGAATTGATCCGCCAGGCCGGCGACCAGATCGAACGCGGCTATGTCGACGCGGCGTTGGTGGTCGGAACAGAAAACATGACGCGCAATCCGATTGCCTCGTTCGTCCATCGCACCGGCTTCAAGCTCGGCGCGCCGGTCGAATTCAAGGATTACATGTGGGAAGCCTTGATCGATCCCGCGCCGGGCATCACCATGCCGCAGACGGCGGAAAACCTGGCAAAGAAATATGGCATTACCCGCGCTGAGGTCGACCAATATGCCGCGCTTTCTTTCGAGCGCGCAGTGCGCGCGCAGCAAGAGGGTTTCCACGCCGGCGAAATCGTTCCTGTCCACAGCGAGAAATTCGCGCTGGACGGCTATGCGACGCGCGGCATTCAAGTGCCGAGCAAGGTGAAGGAAGTGGCGCAGGATACCCACCCGCGCCCGTCGCCGCAAGAGGTATTGGCGACGCTGCGTCCGATTTACGAAGGCGGCGTGCAAACCGGCGGCAACAGCTCGGCGCTGGTGGATGCGGCGGTGGCTACCATCGTCACGTCCGGCGCCTACGCCAGAAAACATGGCCGCCCGCCGTTGGCGCGCGTGCTCGCATCGGCGGTGGTCGGCGTGCCGCCGGAAATCATGGGCATCGGCCCGGCGGCGGCGATCAAGCTGCTGTTGGAGCGCTCCTCGCTGCGGCTGGACGACATCGATGTATTTGAAATCAATGAGGCGCAGGGCGCGCAAACCATTGCGGTGGAACGAGAACTGGGCCTCGATCGCAGCCGCTTGAACGTCAACGGCGGCGCCATCGCGCTCGGCCATCCGCTGGCCGCGACTGGCGTGCGCTTGACCGTGACGCTGGCGCGCGAACTGCAAAGAAGCGGCAAACGCTACGGTATTTCGTCTGCGTGCATTGGCGGCGGGCAGGGCATCGCTTTGTTGATAGAAAACCCGCAATTCGGTAAATAAACTAGGAGAGCAAGATGAATCTACAGGGAACAGCAGCATTGGTCACCGGCGGCGCCTCCGGGCTGGGCGCGGAAACTGCGCGGCAACTGGCGAAGGCCGGCGCCAAGGTGGCGGTGCTGGACGTGAACATCGAAGCCGGCGAAGCGCTGGCCAGGGAAATCGGCGGCGTCGCCGCATTCTGCGATATCACCAGCGAAAGCAGCGTCACCGAGGCCCTGGACAAGGCGCGCCAGGCGCATGGCCCGGCGCGTATCTTGATCAATTGCGCCGGCATCGGCGGCGCCAAGCGCTTGGTCGGCAAGGACGGCAAGGCGATGCCGCTGGAAGATTTCAGCCGTATCGTCAATGTCAATCTGATCGGCACCTTCAACGCGCTCCGCCTGGCCGCTGCCGACATGATCGCGCTCGATCCGCTGGAAGACGGCGAACGCGGCGTAATCGTCTGCACCTCTTCCGTGGCGGCCTATGATGGGCAGATCGGTCAGGCCGGTTACGCCGCATCGAAAGGCGGAATCGTCTCGCTCACGCTGCCGCTGGCGCGCGATCTCGCGCAGTTCGGGGTGCGCGTGATGACGATCGCGCCGGGATTATTCCTGACGCCCTTATTGTATAAATTGCCGGAAGAAGTGCAGCAGTCGTTGGGGGCATCGATTCCCTTCCCCAAACGCCTGGGCAAAGCCAGCGAATTTGCGGAATTGGCTTTGCATATTGTTAATAACAAGTCTTTGAATGGCGAAGTGATCCGGTTGGACGGAGCTTTACGCTTGCCGCCGCGCTAAAAACGGTGACTGGACCGTGCGGCGGTTTTTAGAGGCGCCCTCGAGCGGCATTGGTTTGGCTTCTTGCGAGAGATACTGCGTGATACTATTTCGCTATCGTGGCGATAGCATGTCACGCAGTAGTCTTTCAACCCAAACCTTTCACTATCTATAATGCCGCCAAAGAAAGAGTCGGATCTCGTCAACTCCATTCAGGATACGCCCAATCAATCGCTAGACCAGACCATTTTGCTCGGCCTGGTTGGCTACAATTGCCGGCGCGCCTACCTGAAAATCAAGACGCATTTTACGAAGCGGATGGCGAAATTCGATTTGCGTCCGGTCGATTTTACGGTGTTGAGTCTATTGAAGGCGAACGTCAATATCAGCCAGAAACGTCTTTCCGAAGCGATCAATGTCTCCCCGCCGAACCTCGCCACACTGCTGGATCGGCTGGAAGGGCGCGGATTGCTGATGCGCCGGCGCAATCCGCTCGACAAGCGTTCGCAGACCGTGGTGCTGACCGCAGCGGGCGAACGCTTATGCAGCAAGGCTGAAAAAACGGTCGTCGAACTGGAGCTGGACGCCTCCGACGCGCTGACCGATGCCGAGCGCGAGCTACTGATCTCGCTATTGCAAAAAATCGCCTGACGGCAAATAACTGCACCAAATTCATGTTTTTTTACCCAAGGGCCGACGAGACTGAGGGGCCACCATCGATCGGCGGCGAGGGCTACGCTGCTCCAAACACTTCGCGCGCGACTTTTTGAATCAAGTCCAGCGTGGTCTTCTGCGTCAGCGTGGTGATTCTTCCCGATGCCGTGGCGACGCTCAGTTTGCTGACCAGTTTTGGGGAGACGATCGGGTTGAGCAGGTAAGCGTCGGGTTTGGCGGCAGTGACAATTGCATACTTGGACAAAATCGCATGCCCGGCGCCGTCCGCAACCAGGTCGAGGATTGCCGCGACGCCGTCTATTTCCAGGCTTATCATAGGTTTGCAACCGATGTCGGCCATGTGCGCTTCGATCAGCATGCGGATCGCGTTGGGACGATTCGGAATCACCAGCGGCAGCGCGGCGATGTCCTTGAGCTTGACAGGCGCAGCTTTGGCGTTGCCCGATTGCCGCGTGACCAGATACAGGTCTTCTTCGCTCAATGGAATGGTATCGAGCGCCGCCGACGGCGCATAATTGTACAGCAGGGCGATATCCAGCCGGCCCGCCAACAGCCATTCGTGCATGGAAACGGATAAGCCTTCGCTGATGGACAGGCTGGCGTTGGGCAAGCGTTTGCGGAATTCGCGCGTCAACGCCACCGTCATCATTTTCGACGCGCTCGGCGGCAGTCCGACCGCGACCCGTCCCGCCAGCGCGCCGCGCGCGCGCTCCAGATCTTCGCGTGCGCGCCCCAGTTGATGCAGGATGCCGCGCCCATGTTCGAGCAACAGTTTGCCGGCCTCGGTAGTGGTGACTCCGCGCCCATTGCGGGCCAGAAGGTTTTGCCGAAGCTCGACTTCCAGCAGCCGCACCTGGCGGCTCAAGGCCGGCTGGGCGATGTTCAAGACGCTGGAAGCGCGGGTAAAGCTGCCCAGTTCGGCGACGTGCACAAAGTATTCGAGTTGCTTGATGTCCATTGCTGCATTCCTGGCTTATGCGTCATAGCTTATGTGTCATAGCTTATGCGTCATCCATTATGCCATTTTGCTATAACTGATAGTGCGAAATGCCGCTTATTAAATGTGTCGACGTGAATCATAATGCCTTCCATGCAAACCTCGATCCCTACTCTTTTCATGCGCGGCGGCACCTCGAAGGGGCCGTTTTTCCTGGCTTCGGACTTGCCGGCGGACATCGCCACGCGCGACCGCGTGCTGCTGGCCGTGATGGGTTCGCCCGACAAGCGCCAGATCGACGGCCTGGGCGGCGCCAATCCGCTGACCAGCAAGGTGGGCATCGTCAGTCGCAGCAACACCCCCGGCGTTGCTTTGGACTTCCTGTTTGCGCAGTTGCAGCCGGACAAGGATACGGTCGATACTACCCCCAACTGCGGCAACATGCTCGCTGCGGTGGTTCCTTTTGCGCTGGAACGCGGCTTGATCGACGCGCAGGGCGACACCACCACCGTGCGCGTGCTGACCCTCAATACCGACATGCAGTGCGATATCACGGTGCAAACGCCGATGACGCCGAACGGTCGCCAGGTGCGCTACGACGGCGAGGCCAAAATCGACGGCGTGCCGAACAGCGCCGCGCCGATCACCATCAACTTTCTCGATACCGCCGGCTCGGTCTGTTCCGGCTTGCTGCCGACCGGTAAAGTGCAGGACGTGGTGACGGTGGAAGGCAGCGGCTTCGACGCATTCACATTGCCGGTCACCTGCATCGACAACGGCATGCCGCTGGTCATGTTCCGCGCCGGCGACGTGGGCCGCAGCGGCTACGAGAGCGTGGCCGAGATGAATGCCGATACCGAACTCAAGACCCGCATCGAAGCGTTGCGCCTGAAAACCGGGCATTTGATGGGCTTGGGCGACGTCAGCGCCAAAAACTACCCGAAGATGACGCTGATTGCGCCGCCGCGCGCCGGCGGCAGCTTGTGCACGCGCAGTTTCATTCCGCATGTCTGCCATGACGCCATCGGCGTGCTGGCCGCCGTGACAGTGGGCACAGCCTGCGTGCTGGAAGGTTCCGTGACGCAGGGCATCGCCGTCATGCCGGCAGGATCGCCGAAAGTGGTTTCGGTCGAGCATCCTACCGGCGAATTCAGTGTCGAACTGGGCATAGACCCGGAAGATCCGCAAAACGTAACACGCGCAGCATTACTGCGCACCGCGCGCCTGATTATGCGCGGCGAAGTCATGGTGCCGACGTCCGTATGGCATCGCACAAAAACATAAGGAGACCTTTCATGTCAGAAGACCGCAATGTCGATGTCCAGGCATTTCTCAACCAGCATCCGTTTTCGCGATATCAGTGGCTGATCTTTGCCCTCTGTCTTTCCATCGTTCTGCTTGATGGCTTCGATACTGCCGCCATCGGTTATATCGCCCCGTCGCTCATCAAGGAGTGGGGTGTGTCCAAGCCGGCCCTGGCGCCGGTACTGAGCGCGGCGCTGTTCGGTTTGGCCGCCGGCGCATTGGGCGCCGGCCCGCTGGCCGACCTGTTGGGCCGCAAGCGTTTGCTGGTGGTGTCCGTGCTGGTCTTTGCAGTCGCCTGCCTGGGTGCGGCATTTGCCGGCGACCTGTCGCAACTGACGACGCTGCGCTTTATTACCGGCGTCGGCTTGGGCGCGGCGATGCCGAATGCGGTCACGCTGATGAGCGAGTATTGTCCCGATAAGCGGCGCGCGATGATTACCAATGCGATGTTCTGCGGCTTTCCGATGGGGGCCGCGTTCGGCGGGTTCCTGGCCGCGTGGATCATTCCGCAATGGGGCTGGCGCGGCGTGCTGCTGCTGGGCGGCGCATTGCCGTTGGTGCTGGTCGTGCTGTTGGTGGCTTTGTTGCCTGAGTCGGTGCGCTTCATGGTCGCCAGGGCGCAGCCGGTAGAGCGGATTCGCCGCGTGCTGGGCCACATTTCGGCCAGCGCCGCCGATGCCAAGTCGTTTTTCCTGACCGAAGTGAAGCAGACGATCGAAGGCAAGACTGGGTTGGGGGTCGTGCTCTCGCGTTCCTACGCAGTCGGTTCGGTCATGCTGTGGGTGGCCTACTTCATGGGCCTGGTCATCTTTTACGCGTTGATCAATTGGATGCCGATCTTGTTCAAGGACGCCGGCATTGCGCCGAAGGATGCGACACTGATTGCGGCGTTGTTCCCGCTTGGCGGCGTTGGCGCGATCTTGTTCGGCTGGCTGATGGACAAGTTCAACGGCAATCGCATTGTCGCCTTCGGTTACGCGTTGACTGCTGCCGGGATCTTCGTGATCGGTCAGGCGTCCGGCAGTGTCGGATTGTTGATGCTGGCAGTGTTCGTCGCCGGCGCTGCGATGAACACGGCGCAGTCTTCGCTGCCGTCGCTGGCGGCCGGCTATTACCCGACCCAAGGTCGCGCTACAGGCGTGGCCTGGATGATGGGCATCGGCCGCTTCGGCGGCATTGCCGGCTCCTTGCTGGTGGCGGAGCTGTCGCGCCGCCAACTGAGTTTTGCAACCATCTTTGCGGTATTGGCGATTCCGGGCGTGATAGCGGCAGTCGCGCTGATCGTCAAGCAGATTGCGCATCCAGAAACCGCATCGGACAAAAAAGTGCTGGCGGGCGAAGTTCTGGCGCACTGACACGATCTTTATCTCTGATGTCACAGGCTTTGCTCCCCTCTCCCGCAGGCGGGGGAGGGGTTGGGGGTGAGGGCGATTGATCGAAGAAAGAAAAGAGTAATTGCGGAGTGCTTCATGGAATGGTTGCATGCACGTGGTGCCATCGTATTCCGCTTTTGGAATAACGATGTATTAATGGAAACCGGGACGATAATGGAAACGATTTATTTGGTGTTTGCGACTTCTCTTCGATCAACTGCCCTCACCCCCGGCCCCTCTCCCGCCTGCGGGAGAGGGGAGCATAGTGCATAACATTAAGTTTACATTTTGATTTAGCAAGGAATCTCATGAGCAAACCTCTGGTCATCGACTGCCACGGTCACTACACGACGGCGCCGAAAGCGCTGGAAGATTGGCGCAATCGGCAGATCGCGGGCATCAAGGACCCGTCCGCGATGCCGAAAGTGTCGGAGCTGAAAATCAGCGACGACGAGTTGCGCGAATCGATCGAAAAGAACCAGTTGCGCCTGATGCGCGAACGCGGTTCCGATCTGACCATCTTTTCGCCGCGCGCCAGCTTCATGGCGCATCATATCGGCGACTTCAACGTCTCCAGCACCTGGGCTTCGATTTGCAACGAGCTGTGCTATCGCGTCGCGCAATTATTTCCGGACAATTTCATCGGCGCCGCGATGCTGCCGCAGTCGCCCGGCGTCGACCCGGCCACCTGCATCCCGGAACTGGAAAAATGCGTGAAGGAATACGGCAATGTCGGCATCAACCTGAATCCCGATCCATCCGGCGGCCACTGGACTTCGCCGCCCTTGAGCGACAAGCACTGGTATCCGATCTACGAAAAAATGGTGGAATACGACATCCCGGCGATGATTCATGTGTCCACCAGTTGCAATAGCTGTTTTCATACCACCGGCGCGCATTACCTGAATGCCGACACCACGGCTTTCATGCAATGCCTGACCTCGGATTTGTTCAAGGATTTCCCGACGCTGAAGTTCTTGATTCCGCATGGCGGCGGCGCGGTGCCTTACCATTGGGGTCGCTTCCGGGGCCTGGCGCAAGAACTGAAAAAGCCGTTGCTGGCAGATCATTTGCTCAACAACATTTTCTTCGACACCTGCGTCTACCATCAGCCGGGAATCGATTTGCTCAATACCGTGATCCCGGTGAAGAACGTGTTGTTTGCCTCGGAAATGATCGGCGCGGTGCGCGGTATCGACCCCGAGACCGGCAATTATTACGACGACACCAAGCGCTATATCGAAGCGTCGAAAATCCTGAGCGACGACGACCGCTTCCAAATCTATGAAGGCAACGCGCGCCGTGTGTATCCGCGTCTGGATGCGGCGCTCAAGGCCAGGGGCCGCCAATCGGCGCGTTGATTGGCGCCCTCTTTACAGAAAAGGACAAATCGTGAGCAACGCCCCATTGAATAATCTCGGCATCGTCAAGCGCAATATCGTGCGCGCCGACAAGGCCGCAGTCGAAAAACTTTCCCGCTTCGGCGTGGCGACCATCCATGAAGCGATGGGCCGCACCGGGCTGATACGGCCCATCATGCGGCCGATCTATCCCGGCGCGCGTCTGTGCGGAACGGCAGTCACGGTGCTGCTGCAACCGGGCGACAACTGGATGATGCATGTGGCGGCGGAACAAATCCAACCCGGCGACGTGGTGGTGGCCGCTTGCACGACGGACAATGAAGATGGCTTTTTCGGCGACTTGCTGGCGACTTCGTTCAAGGCACGTGGCGCCAAAGGCTTGGTGATCGATGGCGGCGTGCGCGACGTCAAAGACCTGACCGAAATGGACTTTCCCGTATTCAGCCGCGCGATCAACGCCAAGGGCACCATCAAGGCGACGTTGGGGTCGGTGAATATTCCGGTCGTGTGCGCCGGCGCGCACGTCAATCCGGGCGACGTGGTGGTGGCCGATATCGACGGCGTGGTCGTGGTGCCGGCGGCGATTGCCGCGCAAGTGGCCGACGCCGCGCAGGCGCGCGAAGACAACGAAGGCGCCAAGCGCGCAATCTTCGCCTCCGGCGTGCTGGGCCTGGATTACTACAAAATGCGCGAGGGCCTGGAAAAGGCCGGCTTGAAATACATCGATTGAAACTTATTATGCCAAACGACGCATTTGTCAAAACTCCCGGGTGGCTGGATTTTTATTCCAATCCGTCGAAACCGATTTTTTCGCTGCCTGCCGGCGCGGTCGACGCCCATTGCCACGTATTCGGCCCGGGCGCGCAGTTCCCCTATGCGCCCGAGCGTAAATACACGCCTTGCGACGCTTCCAAAGAACAATTGTTTGCGCTGCGCGATCACCTCGGTTTCGCCCGCAACGTGATCGTCCAGGCGACTTGCCACGGCAGCGACAATCGCGCGCTGGTCGATGCGCTGCGCGCAGCCGACGGCAAGGCGCGCGGCGTGGCGACGGTCAACCGCAACGTCACCGACGCCGAACTGCAAGAGATGCACGCGGCGGGGGTGCGCGGCACGCGCTTCAACTTCGTCAAGCGGCTGGCCGACTTCACGCCGCGCGAGGTGTTGCTGGATATCGCCAATCGGATTGCGCCGTTGGGCTGGCATGTGGTCGTGTACTTCGAGGCGCACGATTTGCCGGAGCTGTATGATTTCTTTACCGCGCTGCCGACCACGGTGGTGGTCGATCACATGGGACGCCCCGATGTCAGCAAGCCGGTCGACGGACCGGAATTCGAATTGTTCGTGAAGATGATGCGCGAACACGAGAATATCTGGAGCAAGGTGAGTTGCCCGGAGCGCTTGAGCGTCAGCGGGCCGAAAGCCTTGAACGGGGAGCAAAATGCCTATCGGGACGTGGCGCCGTTCGCCAAGCGCCTGGTCGAGACTTTCCCCGAGCGCGTGCTGTGGGGCACCGATTGGCCGCATCCGAACTTGAAAGATCATATGCCCGACGATGGCTTGCTGGTGGACTTCATTCCACATATCGCGACGACGCCGGAACTGCAGCAAAAGCTGTTGGTGGACAATCCCAACCGGCTGTACTGGAGCTGAACCGCATGGCACTCGACAAACCCTATAAAGACATTCCGGGAACGACGATTTTCGACGCCGAGCAATCGCGCATCGGCTATCACCTGAACCAGTTCTGCATGTCGCTGATGAAGGCCGAAAACCGCGCGCGCTTCAAGGCCGACGAACGCGCCTACCTGGATCAATGGCCGATGACCGAGGAACAGAAGCAAGCAGTGCTGGCGCGCGACTTGAACCGCTGCATCGCCGCCGGCGGTAATATCTATTTTTTGGCCAAGATCGGCGCGACCGACGGTCGCTCGTTCCAATACATGGCGGCCAGCATGACCGGCATGACGCAAGAACAATATGCAGCGATGATGCTGGCGGGCGGACGCTCGATCGAAGGCAATCGCTTCTTGGGAGAGAAACAAAGTGGTTGAGCAGCATGCACGTATTTCCGCCAGCGTCTACACCTCGCACGTGCCGGCCATCGGCGCGGCGCTGGACTTGGGAAAAAGCACCGAGCCGTATTGGCAACCGGTATTCCAGGGCTACGAGGCATCCAAGCAATGGATGAAGGATAACCAGCCCGACGTGATCTTCCTGGTCTACAACGACCACGCCACCGCGTTCAGCCTGGAGTTGATTCCGACTTTCGCCATCGGCTGCGCAGCCGAGTTCCAGCCCGCCGACGAAGGCTGGGGGCCGCGTCCGGTGCCGGTGGTGCAGGGCCATCCCGAGTTGGCGGCGCACATCGCGCAATCGGTGATCCAGCAGGATTTCGATTTGACCATCGTCAACAAGATGGATGTCGACCACGGCTTGACGGTGCCGCTGTCGCTGCTGTGTGGCCAGCCCGAAGCATGGCCGTGCCCGGTGATCCCGTTCGCGGTGAATGTCGTGCAATATCCCGCGCCATCGGGGCGGCGTTGCCTGGAATTGGGCAAGGCGATACGCAAAGCGATAGAATCTTTCGACCGGCCTTTGAATGTGCAGATTTGGGGAACCGGCGGCATGAGCCACCAACTGCAGGGCGCGCGAGCCGGACTAATCAATCGGGAGTTCGATAACGCCTTCCTGGATCGCTTGATTGCCGATCCCGAAGCGCAAGCCTCCGTGCCGCACATCGACTACGTGCGCGAAGCGGGATCGGAAGGGATCGAGCTGGTGATGTGGCTGATTGCGCGCGGCGCGATGGCGGATCTGGCCGGCGGCAATGCGCCTGAAGCAATCCATCGCTTTTACCATGTGCCGGCATCCAACACGGCAGTAGGTCACCTGATTCTGGAGAATCGTTAATGAGCAAAATCATCAAAGTTGCACTGGCCGGCGCCGGCGCTTTCGGCATCAAGCACCTGGACGGCATCAAGAATATCGACGGCGTCGAAGTCGTCTCGCTGGTTAGCCGCGACGTGGAAAAAACCAGGGAAGTGGCCGCCAAATACGGCATCGGCCATGTCAGCGACAAGCTGGCCGACAGCCTGGCGTTGCCGGAAGTCGATGCGGTGATCTTGTGCACGCCGACGCAAATGCATGCCGAGCAATCGATTGCCTGCCTCAAGGCCGGCAAGCATGTGCAAGTGGAGATTCCGCTGGCGGACACTTGGCAAGGCGCGGAAGAGGTCGCGGCGCTGGCCAACAAATGCGGGCTGGTTGCGATGTGCGGCCACACGCGCCGCTTCAATCCGAGCCATCAATACGTGCACAAGAAGATCGTGGCCGGTGAATTCAATATCCAGCAAATGGATGTGCAGACTTATTTTTTTCGCCGCACCAACATGAATGCGCTGGGCCAGCCGCGCAGCTGGACCGACCATTTGCTGTGGCATCATGCCGCGCATACGGTCGACTTGTTCGCCTACCAGAGCGGTGGCGAAATCGTGCAGGCCAATGCGCTGCAAGGGCCGATCCATCCGACGCTGGGCATCGCGATGGATATGTCGATCCAGCTCAAGAGCAGCACCGGCGCGATTTGCACGCTGTCCCTGAGTTTCAACAACGAAGGCCCGTTGGGCACCTTCTTCCGCTACATCGGCGATACCGCAACCTACATCGCGCGCTACGACGATTTGTTCAACGGCAAGGATGAGCAAATCGATGTCAGCAAGGTCGACGTGTCGATGAACGGCATCGAGTTGCAAGACCGCGAATTCTTTGCGGCGATACGCGAAGGGCGCGAGCCGAATTCAAGCGTGAAGAACGTGTTGCCGTGTTATCGCGTGCTGCATCAATTGGAGCAACAGCTTTCTCGCGCATAGCGTAGCGGGCGCCAAATGGACGTGAATATGTTGCAGCGTAAGATAGGTAATTTTGAAGTCTCCGCCATCGGCTTGGGATGCATGAATCTTAGTCATGCGTATGGCGTGCCGCCATCGCCCGCACAAGGCGAGGCGATATTGCTGAAGGCGCTGGAATTGGGCGTGACGCTGTTCGACACCGCCGCGCTGTATGGCTACGGCGCCAATGAAGAATTGGTCGGTCGGGTGCTGTCGCCGCATCGCAGCCGCTTCATGCTGGCCAGCAAATGCGGGATTTTCCATGAAGGCGGCAAGCGCGCAATCGATGGCCGCCCGGCAACCATCAAGCGCACCTGCGAAGACAGCTTGAAGCGCTTGCGCACCGAAGTCGTCGACCTGTATTACCTGCATCGGTGGGACAAGAATGTGCCGATCGAAGACAGCGTCGGCGCATTGTCCGACCTGGTGCGCGAGGGCAAGATCAACAGCATCGGCTTGTCGGAAGTCTCCGCCGACACCTTGCGCCGCGCGCATGCGGTGCATCCGATTGCGGCGCTGCAAACCGAATATTCGCTGTGGACACGCAACCCCGAAATCGCCGCGCTCGACGCTTGCAAGGAACTGGGCGTGGCCTTCGTCGCCTTCAGTCCGCTGGCGCGCGGTTTTCTGGGCGGTGCGCTGCGCGATGTCGATCATCTGGATCAGAAAGATATCCGCCGCAACATGCCGCGTTTCACGCCTGAAAACTATGCCGCCAACCTGCGCTTGCTCGACGCTTTTACGCGCATTGCCGAAGAAGTCGGTTGCACCCCCGCGCAATTGTCGCTGGCCTGGCTGCTGGCAAAAGGCGAGCATATCGTTCCAATCCCAGGCACCACCGATCTCGCGCATCTGCAAGAGAATATGGCGGCGGCGGACGTGACGCTCGATGCGCCGACGGTGGCGCGGCTGGATGCGCTAATCAATCAACATACGGTGATCGCGCCGCGCTATAACGCGGCGACGCAAGGCGAAATCGATACGGAAGAATTCGGCCAATGACGGCTACGCTCCCCTCGGAGCGAAAAATAGAATAGATGGAGGAGACGTAATGAAGCTGGAACATATCGGCATAGTCGGCTATGGCGAGGTAGGGAAGATTTTTTCCGCAGGACTGAAAGAACAAGTGCATGCGATTGCTGCATGGGATTTGAAGTTCGCTGCAGCAAGTACCAAGGAGGCTGAGTTGGCGCACGCCGCGCGCTCGGGCGTGCTGGCATGTGCGTCGATGCAGGATTTGTGCGCGCAAGCCGACTTCATCGTCTCCGCGGTGACCGCATCGAACACGCTGGCAGTGGCGCAAGAGGCGGCCCAGCATATCCGGCCCGGCACAATTTTCCTCGATCTGAATTCGGCTTCGCCCGGCACCAAGCAACAAGCGGCGAAACTGATCGACGCTGCCGGCGGGCGCTATGTCGAAGCCGGCGTGATGACCTCGGTGCCGCCTTACGGCATTCGCGTGCCGATGCTGCTGGGCGGCGCGGCGGCGCAGGAACTGGCCGAGATGCTCAACGGCTTCGGCATGAGCGCCAAGGCGGTCGCGCTGGAAATCGGCGTGGCCTCGGCCATCAAGATGTGCCGCAGCGTAATGATTAAAGGGCTGGAAGCGCTGGTCATCGAAAGCTATGCGACAGCCCGCAAATACGGCGTGGAAAATCACATGATCCCGACCCTGCAGGAAACCTTTCCGTCAATCGACTGGGAAGCGCAGGGCGCGTATTTTTTCAGCCGCGTTGCCCAGCACGGCAAACGCCGCGCCGAAGAAATGCGCGAAGCGGCCAACACCGTGCGCGAAGCCGGGTTCGAGCCGTGGATGGCTGCTGCGATTGCGGAAAAGCACGCGTGGGTGGCGCAGCAATCGAGCGCCGGTGTATTTGATGGCCTGGGCAAGGACGCCACCTGGCAACAGTATGCCGACCGCCTGATAAAGAGTATAGAGACCGACTAGGAATTGATGTTACGCACCTATGTTGGAAATGTAGGATACCAAGTTCCCTCCCCCTTGCAGGGGGAGGGTTAGGGTGGGGGTAGAGTGTTTGCGCGATCGACACTGTTATTTTGAGCACTCTACCCCCATCCCAACCTTCCCCCTGCAAGGGGGAAGGGGTTCGTGCTGAGCACTTTCACATGTCAGCGCGTAACGTTAGCGAGGAAAGAGGAACAAAGAATGAAAACGCAAGTTGCCATCATCGGCGCAGGACCATCGGGACTCTTGTTGGGTCAGCTATTGCATCTGCAAGGAATCGACACCGTCATCCTGGAAGCGAAAACGCCGGAATACGTGCTGGGCCGCATCCGTGCCGGCGTGCTCGAACAAGGCTTCGTCGACTTGCTGAGGGAAGCCAAGGCCGGCGCGCGCATGGATCGCGAAGGGCATGTGCATGAAGGCTTTTCGCTGTTTTTCGACGGCAAGCTGGAACGGATCGACTTGAAGACCCTGAGCGGCGGCAAAACCGTCATGGTCTACGGCCAGACCGAAGTGACGCGCGACCTGATGGAAGCGCGCGCGCAAAGCGGCGCGGTCAGCATCTATGAAGCCGAGAATGTGCAACTGCATGAATTCTATTCCGCCAAGCCGCGCGTGACCTTTGTCAAGAACGGCGAGACGATCGAACTCGAATGCGATTACATCGCCGGCTGCGACGGCTTTCACGGCGTGTCGCGCAAGTCGGTGCCGCAAGATGCGATCAAGACCTTCGAGCGCGTGTATCCGTTCGGCTGGCTCGGCGTGCTGTCGAAGACACCGCCGGTCGCCGACGAATTGATCTACGCCAATCACGAACGCGGTTTCGCGCTGTGCAGCATGCGCTCGCCGACGCTCAGCCGCTACTACGTGCAATGCGCGTTGGACGATCCGCTGGATGCATGGTCGGACGAGCGCTTCTGGGATGAATTGAAGATGCGCTTGCCGGCAGAGGTCGCCGCCAGATTGGTGACCGGCCCGTCGATTGAAAAAAGCATCGCGCCGTTGCGCAGCTTCGTGGCCGAGCCGATGAAGTTCGGCAATCTGTTCCTGGTGGGCGATGCTGCCCACATCGTGCCGCCAACCGGCGCCAAGGGATTGAACCTGGCGTCGAGCGATGTCTACACGCTCTATCACGCGTTGCGCAAGACCTATAGCGAAGGGCGCAGCGATTTGCTGGAAAAATATTCGGAAATTTGCCTGCGCCGCATCTGGAAGGCTGAGCGCTTCTCGTGGTGGATGACATCGATCTTGCACAAGTTTAATGACGATGGATTCAGCCAACGGATTCAGCAGGCCGAACTCAACTATTACACGAGTTCGCTGGCTGGGCGCACGACGATAGCCGAGAACTATGTCGGCTTGCCGTACGAAGCGGTCGAGTAGACGCGGCCTGAAGGAAATCGCGCACTCGCCCCACTGCTTGGTCGCGTTGCAACTAGACGGCCAGTTCTGCGCGCCGCCTGGAGCGCAGGAACAGGCCGTAGGCGACGCCGATTGCCAGCCAGATGATGCCGACTTTCAGCGCGGCGGGGGCCATTCCCGAGAAAACGGCAAGCACTACCGCGATGCCACATACCGGCACGCACCAGTGGGCAAAGTATTGCTTGCTGCGCTTTTTCCACGCCAAATGCACCAGCACCGACAGGTGCAACAGCAAGAAGGCGGACAAGGCGCCGAAGTTCACAAAGGATGCCAGCACGTCGATATCGTTGCGCATGATGAGCGCGACCCCCAGAGAGAGAATGGACGAAAAGAGCATCGCAACGTAGGGGGTGCCGTGTTTTTTGTGCAATGTGGCCAACACCGCCGGCAGTTGGCGGTCGCGTCCCATTGCGAACAATACGCGGGCCACGCCGATTTGCATCGGCAACGCATTGGTAAAGCCGACGATAAATGTCAGCGACCACGCCAGCGCGACCGAAAACCAGGCCCCGAAGCGGATTGTGGTCAAGTCGAAAATGGCGGTGGCAGGGTCCTTGATGTCCAATCCAGGCATCAGGTTGCCCAGTATCCACGCAGTCAGCACAAAAAATGCGCCGCTGATGAGCAAGACACTGACGATGGCCTTGCCGACGATCTTCCGGTTGTCGCCCTTCACTTCTTCTGCCAGGGTCGAGATGGCGTCGAAGCCGAGAAACGACAGCACGCAAATAGAAGTCGCGGTAAACACCTTGTTGACCGAAAACGACCCGGATGCGTAAAACGGTTTGAGAGTCAGTCCGCCAAATTCCTTGTTGCTGTAGATCGCATAGACGCCGAATACCAGGATGGCGAATACGATGCAAAATTGCGCCTTGACCGAAAACATATTGACGCGCGAGGTGACGGTCACGCCGAACCAGTTGATCGTTACTGCCGTTGTCACCAGAATAATCAACCAGGCAGCGCGGCCTATCTGCGGTATCAAGGTACCCATGCCGACCGACATCAGCAAAAATATCAGCGACGGTATCAACAGATAATCAAGCAGGATCAGCCACCCGGCGAGGAATCCGGGCAGCGCGCCGAGGCAAAACCGCGCAATACCGTACACGGACCCGGCCGAGGGCACGACTTCGGTCATGACGGCGTAGCTCTTGGCGGTGAAGTACATGCATAGCGCGCCCAGCAGATAGGCCAGGGCGATCAGTCCGCCCGACGCGTTCCAGACAAAGCCGAGCGTGGAAAGCGGCGCTATCGGAGCGATGTAAGCCAGTCCGTAGGCGAGCAGATCGCGGTATTCGAGGCTGCGACGCAGACCGGAACCGGGCGATTCCGGCGCGTTCGCGTGCGGGGTGGCGATGCTCAAGGTGCGCTCCAAGCGGCAGGTGGATAGGTAGTCGATTTCATGGTCTGGCCTGAAGGCGCAAACATTCCCATTTAAGCATACACTCCAAATTTCCGCATCGTGTCGCTCGAACAGCGCCCGCATCGATCCGTGCATGTCGGCGATGGACGCCTTGTCCGGGAATTGCCTGGACGCGATTTTTTGCGATCTTCAGTGCGCGGTCGTATGTTGCTGGCGATACCTGTGCGGACTCATGCCGGTGCGGCGCTTGAAAAAGCGCGAAAAATAAGCCGGGTCTTCAAAACCGAGCTCGGTCGCCAGATTGGCAGCCGGCGCCGCGACATAGACCAGCCGGCGGCAGGCTTCGCGGGTGAGGCGTTCATGCACCAGTTCCAGCGCGCTGCGCCCGCTCTCGGCGCGCACCAGGCGATTGAGGCGCGGCGTCGACAGTCCCAGGCGCGACGCGTAGCGCTCCAGCGACCAGTGTTCCAGAAAATGCTGTTCCACCAGCAGCAGGAAGCGCGTAAACAGCGCTTGATGCCGATACGCCCGTTCGCCCTGTGGCTGCTTGCGCTGTGCACAGGTTTGCGCGAGCCGCCACATCACGGCGCGCGCCAGCCAGCTTGCGATCGGCGATTCGCCCATGCCCGGCAGCGCAAATTCTGCCGCCAATTCGCGCAGCAGCCCAGCCAGCCGCGCGGCGATGGTGTCGTCCGGCACAAATTGCAGCACGCCCGGCGCCGCAAAGAGCACGCCGAACGCCTCTCCCACCGCCTGAAACTCGCCCTCCATCAGAAAGCGTGCGCTCAAGGTAAGTACCAGGCCGTCGGTGTCGGGCGCGAAACGAAAACCGTGAACCACGCCGGGCGGCACCACGATGGCTGCCGGGCCGGTCACTTCCTCGCGGCGCTCGTCCAGCACCACTTGCGCCACTCCTTGCTGCACCCATAACACCTGGTACAGGCCTTGATGCACGTGCGGCTCGATTTCCCAATGGAATAGACGGCTGCGCGACTGCACTTCCTCGATGTGCAGCAGTTGCAGGCCCGGCGTGGAGGTTTCGCCGTACAGCCCGAAGGTCGGGATGGCGGCGCCTTCTTTCACCTTGCGCGTTTTGCGCGCTGCAGCACGTTTGTCGGATGGTTTCATGGGAAATTCATTTTGAACGAAAAGTACAAGTTTTACCACGATTATTGCAGTGCCGTCCGACCTCGGCTTGGTTACAGTTCGAGCTTCATGCTTTTAATAAAAAATGGAGACATATCATGTTTAGTTTCGATCCCTATTCGCCCGCAATCGATGCGGACCCGTTCCCTTACTACAAGACCTTGCGCGACGAATACCCGTGCTTCTGGAGTCCCGAAGCAGAGATGTGGATTCTGTCGCGCTATGCCGACATCGTCTCCGCCGGACAGAACGCGGAGATTTACTCGTCCGCCAGCGGCAACTTGATGACCGAGTTGCCCGGTCGCGCCGGCGCCACGCTGGGCACGACCGACGCGCCGCGCCACGACCGTTTGCGCGCGCTGGTTCAGCACGCATTCATGAAGCGCAATCTGGAGGGCCTGACCGAGCCGATCCGCGCGATTGCACGCGATGCGGCGGAATCCCTGCGCGGCCAAAAGCAATTCGACTTCATCACCGAATTTTCATCCAAATTCACCGTGCGCGTGCTGATTGCAGCGCTCGGTTTGCCGACCGGCACCGAAGCCACGGTGAGCGAAGCAACCGTGCGCGACAAGGCCGTGTTGATGGTGCAGTCCGACCCGGTCACGCGCGCCAAGGGGCCGGAACATATTGCTGCCTACAACTGGATGCAGGACTACGCGGCCGGCGTCATCAAGGAACGGCGCGCCAATCCGCGCAACGACTTGATTTCGCATTTCAGCACTGCCGAAATCGACGGCGACCGGCTCGACGAGCGCGAAGTGCTGTTGACCACTACCACGCTGATCATGGCCGGTATCGAATCCCTGGGCGGCTTCATGTCGATGTTTGCGGTCAACATGGCCGAGTTCGCAGATGCACGCCGCCAATGCGTGGCCAACCCGGCGCTGTTGGTGGATGCGGTGGAGGAATCGTTGCGCTTCAACACCTCGGCGCAGCGCTTCCGCCGACGCTTGATGACCGATGTCACGCTGCATGGACAGACGATGAAGCAGGGCGATTTCGTCTGCCTGGCCTACGGCAGCGGCAACCGCGACGAGCGCCAGTACCCCAATCCCGACGTCTACGATATCGGACGCAAACCGCGCGGCCATCTCGGCTTCGGCGGCGGCGTGCATGCTTGCCTGGGTTCCGCCATTGCGCGCCTGGCGATCAAGATCGCGTTCGAGGAATTTCACAAGGTCTTCCCCGACTATGAGCGCGCGCAGCAGCAATTGGCGTGGATGCCGTCGTCCACTTTCCGCAGCCCGCTGCAACTTGTTTTATCCGTCGGCTAGGAAACCTACATCATGCCTAACATTACCTATATCGAATCTTCCGGCCAATCGACCACGCTGGATATCCCGCCCGGTTGGAGCCTGATGCAGGGCGCGACTGCCAATGGCGTGGACGGCATCGTCGGCGAATGCGGCGGTTCTTGCGCGTGCGCGACCTGTCATTGTTATGTCGACGAGGCGCGGCTGGCCGAATTGCCGGCGCCTGGCGCAGGCGAATTGGCCATGCTGGACAACGTCGCCGCCGAGCGCCGCCCCAACAGCCGTCTGGCATGCCAGATCAAGGCCACGGCTGCGCTGGAGGGGCTGCGCATTACGTTGCCGGAAACCCAAGAGTGAGCGCCGACGACCAGATCGTCATCGTCGGCGCCGGCCTGGCCGGCTTGCAAATTGCCGAGTCGCTGCGCGCAGCCGGCTATGCCGGCGCCGTCACGTTGCTGGGCGACGAGCAACATCTGCCGTATCACCGCCCGCCGTTGTCGAAGGCCTGGCTGGCCGGGGAAATCGGCGCCGAGCAATTGCAGATGCGCGCGCCGGAAGCCTTGGCGCGCAAGAACATTACGTTGCGCACCGACTGCACCGTGGCGCGGATCGACACGGCGGCGCAGACAGTGGCGCTGACCAATGGCGAATTGCTGCACTACAGCGGCTTGGCGCTGACCACTGGCGCCAGTCCGCGTGCTTTGCCGCTGACCGGCGGCGATGCTCCCGGCGTGCTGGCGTTGCGCTCGCGCGACGACGCTGGCAACATCGCCAGCCGTTTGGCGGCATGTGTCGACAACGCGTGGCCGGTGGTGGTGATCGGCGGCGGCTTCGTCGGCCTGGAAGTGGCGGCCACGGCGCGCAAGAAGGGCTTGTCCGTCACAGCGCTGGAAGCTGCGCCGCGCCTGTTGAGCCGCGTGCTCGCGCCCGTGCTTTCGGATTGGTATGCGGCACTGCATCGGGAGCACGGCGTGCAACTGCTGCTGGACGCGCAAGTGCAGGCGATCGAAACCGTCGACGCCGCCGGTTCGCCGCCGTTGCTGGTGCGCATGCGCGATGGCAGCGCCTATCCGGCGGGATTGGTGGTGGTCGGCATAGGCGTCGTCGCCAATGATGGCCTGGCGCAGGCGGCTGGCATTGCTTGCGAGCGCGGCATCGTGGTCGACGCCTGTTCCCGCACCTCGGCGCCGCACGTGGTGGCAGCCGGCGACTGCACTGCACGCCGTTTGCCGGACGGCAGCCTGCTGCGGCTGGAATCGGTGCAAAACGCCACCGAGCAGGGGAAATCCGCCGCCGCCGCCTTGCTCGGACAAGAGCGTCCGTTGATCGCAACGCCGTGGTTCTGGAGCGACCAGTATGACAAGAAACTGCAAACCGCCGGCCTGTCGAGCGGGGCCGACCAGTGGGTCGTGCGCGGCGACATGGTTGGCGGCAGCTTCTCGGTGTTTCATCTGCGCGGTGGGAAATTGTTGGCGGTCGACAGCATCAACGCGACCAAGGATCACTTGCTGGCGCGCAAGCTGCTTGATGCGGGTGTGTCGCCGACGGCGACGCAGGCGATGGATGGGGAATTAGATTTAGCACTGATGCTACGCACTGACATGTGAAAGCGCTCAGTACGAGCTCCTTCCCCCTTGCAGGGGGAAGGTTGGGATGGGGGTAGAGTGTTCAAAATATAAGTGTCGATTGCTCAAACACTCTACCCCCTACGCGGGCCGCCCTAACCCTCCCCCTGCAAGAGGGAGGGAACTTGGCATACGACATTTTCGACATAAGTGCGCAACATCAGTTAAGCGGTCTGCTGTCGAAGCAAGAGCTTGCCGCAGTTGCATAAAAAATCGCGCCGTTTCCGGCGCGATTTTTTGCTTCTTACGCTTGTTGCTTACTGATTTTCCAAAACCAGCAAACCCGCTGCCGTGTTGGAGATGGGGATGTGGTAGTTGAACGATTCCTGCCGCACCTTGCCGGTCAGCGCGCCGCGCGTGGCCAGCCACATCAGCAATTCGATGCCTTGGGTGCCGGTCAGTTCCACCAGTTCCTCGATCGAATACTGGGTCGACCATTCTGGATCGGCAGTCAGGCTTTCGACGAACTTGAGGTCGAATTCCTTGTTGATGAAGCCGGCGCGTTCGCCATCCAACTGATGCGACAGCCCGCCGGTGCCGATGACGACCACGCGCAAATCCTTGTCCCAGGAGTCGATCGCCTGGCCGACCGCCTGACCCAAACGATAGCAGCGCCTGGCCGAAGCCAGCGGATGTTGCACCGTGTTGATGCAGATCGGCACGGTGCGGATCGGGCAGGGGCCATCTTGCGGCCACAGCAATTTCAGCGGCAACGTGAACGCGTGATCGACCACCATTTCCTGGCAGGTGGTGAGGTCGAAATCCTTGCGCGTAACCTGGTTGATGATGTGCCACGACAAGTCCAAGTCGCCGGCAAACGGCGGCAGGGAAGGGATGCCCCAGCCTTCGTCGCTGTTGACGTATTGCGGCGCGGCGCCAACCGCGAAGGTCGGTTGTTTGTCGAGGAAAAAGTTGAGGCCGTGATCGTTGTAGAACACGACGGCGACATCGGGTTTGACTTTATCGAGCCATGCGCGCACCGGCGGAAAGCCGTCGAAGAAGGGTTTCCAGTAAGGGTCTTGCTGCAGATTTTTTGCAATCGCATTGCCGATTGCAGGAACATGCGACATGGAAATGCCGCCGACAATTTTTGCCATCTTCTTATCTCCCTGCGGCGGCCAGCCTGGCCTTGAATTCATCTTTCGACATGCCCGTTTGCTGCGCGCCCAGATCCTGCACGTCGAGGCCGAAAATGCCTGCGAACTTGGCCAGGTAATACACGTTGCCGCCGGCTGCGATCAATTGCAGCACGTTGCGGTTGCGCGCTGCGCTGCGCTGCTGGTCGTTGAGGCTGTATTTGTTGTAATATGCCTCTTCGTCGCGAAGAAACTCTGCGCGGTTTGCCGCTTCGTTGAACGAAAAGCACATCTTGTTCAACGCCAGACCTTTGCGGGCCGCCACGTCGTCGAAGATATATGTGCCGGGAATGTCACGTTTGCTGCTACTCATTGCCGTCTCCTTTTATAGTAGTAACGCCGAGCTTGTATTGTCCACACCTTGCGCAATGGAATACAGCCGGATTTCCTGATTTCACCTATGAAAGAAACAGATCATTTGCAGTTGGACGGGCGCATGTTGCAGCTGCTGGTGACGGTGTTCGAGGAACAGTCGATCACCAAGGCGGCGCAACGCCTCGGCGTGACGCAGTCGGCGGTCAGCCATTTGCTCGACAAAATGCGCGACCTGGTCGGCGATCCGCTGTTCGTCAAGTCGGGACGCGGCATCGTGGCGACCGTGCGGGCGAAGGCGCTGGCGGTGCAGGCGCGCGTGCTGCTCGACGAGATGCGCCGCTTTGTCGCCCAGTCCGTGTTCGATTACGCCAGTATCGAAGCGGAACTCACCATCGCTGCCAACGATTTTCAACGCGATTTATTGCTGCCGCCCTTGCTCAAACGGCTGCGTCGACGCGCGCCGGGCATCACGTTGCGCGTCATCCCGTCGGCGGTGCCGAGCGCCGAATTGTTGCGCGGCGAGAGTTGCCAACTCGCCATTTCGCCACGCCCGCCGGACGCCAACGACGTCTTGCAAAAGCGCTTGTTCGAAGACCGCTATAGCGTATTCTTCGACGCCGATTTTCGCGCCGCGCCGCGCGACTTGGACGAGTATCTGGATGCCGAACATGTGACCGTCGCCTACGAACAGCAGCGTCCGCTGGAAATCGACCGCGTGCTGGCGGCAAACGGGGTGGCGCGGCGTTTTGTCGCTTACGTTCCGGGTTTTGCCGGCATCCCGGCATTTGTGCGCGGCAGCGGGCTGCTGGCGACCTTGCCCAGCTTGTTGCGCGCGGATCTGTTGCGCGATTTCGCCAGTTGCCCGGTTCCTGTCGATTGCCCGCCGATGCCGATGTACATGATTTGGCACTTGCGCTATCGGCACGATCCTTTGCATTGTTGGGTGCGGGAAGAACTGGAAGCGGTGGCGTGCGAGGCGATGCAGCGCCACGCAGTCTCCTAGCCAGAATGTTGTGCGCGGCGGTTTTGCCTGTTGCGACAGGCGCCATCCGCCGGGGCTTGCGATCGAACCGACTCTGAAGCGGGGCCTCGAAATTCTGGTCAGGCCGGCAAGCACGTGTGCTATCCTTGAATCCTTTGCCAAAATGCGCTTTTTCTTAGTCCGATGAAAACTGAAAGTAACACCGCCACGGCATCGCCGGTTCGCGTTCTATTGAAAAGTCTCCAAGACACTTTCCCCGTATTTCGCAGTTGCGCGCCGCTGGCAATTGGCATCGACAAGGAAATTCTGGCGCGCTTGCCGGAGACCGATCGCAAGCTTTTGCGAGCCACGCTCGGCATGCATACCAAGTCTTCCTCCTACCTGCGGCAGTTGGAAAAGGTGAATGTCCGGGTAAATCTCGATGGCAACGCGGTCGGCGAGGTGACGGAACTGCAGCGCAAACACGCAGCGGGACTGCTGCAGGAGCGTGCCAGGAAGGTGAAGGAGCTTCAGGCCGCGCAACGGGAGCAGGAACGCAAGGCGCGACAGGAGGCGGAATTGGCGGAAGCAGCAAAAAAACAGGCGGAAAAGCTCAATCAATTGGTTTCCAAGTTTTCGCGCAACTAATACCGCCCCCAAGCCGCCGGACAGTGCGTCGGGTTGGCGAACCAGGCCTCAACCCGAGCACCAATGAACCCGACGCGGGTTTCGCCGAAGTCGACTGTGCTACGCGATTCCGTCAAGCTCCGACAAGGTTTCCGGCGACAGTGTCAACTGAGCCGCGCCCAAGTTCTCGCGCAGGTGGGTGACTGACGATGTGCCGGGAATCAACAAAATGTTGGGCGACCGGTGCAGCAGCCAGGCCAGTGCGACCTGCATCGGCGTAACCCCTAGTCGGCTGGCGACGTTCGACAATGTGGACGACTGCAGCGGTGAAAATCCGCCGAGCGGAAAGAATGGCACGTAGGCGATGCCGTCGTCGGCAAGCTCATCGATCAGCGCATCATCGTCCCGATGCGCCAAATTGTAATGGTTCTGCACACAGACGATGTCGCAGATCCCGCGCCCTTCCTCGATTTGCGCCGCAGTCACATTGCTCAGCCCGATGTGACGCACCAAGCCTTGCCGCTGGAGCTCCGCCAAGACGCCAAGCGGCGCCTCGATCGAGCCCTCGGCGGGTTGATGCACGTCGAACATGCATCGCAGGTTGACCACGTCGAGCGCATCCAGCCCCAGGTTGCGCAGGTTGTCGTGAACCGCCTGGGTTAATTCCTGAGGCGAAAAGGCCGGGATCCATGATCCATCCGCGCCGCGCCGGGCGCCAATCTTGGTAACGATGACGAGTTCTTCCAGGTAGGGATGCAAGGCTTCGCGGATAAGTTGATTGGTTACATGCGGGCCGTAGAAATCGCTGGTGTCAAGGTGGTTCACTCCGTTGGCAACCGCCTCGCGCAAAACCGCCAAGGCCGAGTCACGATCGTTGGGCGGGCCGAATACGCCGGGGCCTGCGAGTTGCATCGCGCCGTAGCCAAGTCGCTTCACGCTGCGGTCGCCGAGCTTATAGGTTGCAGATTTTTCGATGTTGAACATGATGGAATTTCCTGTCGGGTTTACGTAAGGGCATGTTAATGACCGGCGGTTTGTTTGACAATTGGATATAATCTGCACGGGCCGTGCTATTTTGCGAACAATGGAAATCGACTTAAACGACTTGAACGCCTTCCTGATGGTGGCGCGCGCCAAAGGCTTTCGCGACGGCGCAAGGGCCAGTGGCGGCAGCGCTTCCGGGCTTAGCGAGGCAGTGCGACGGCTGGAAACCCAGCTCGGTGTCAGACTATTCCATCGCACTACGCGCAGCGTTGTGCCGACCGAGGCGGGCCAGCGCCTGCTTGAAAGGCTCGGGCCGGCGTTGACCGAGGTTCAGGCAGCCCTCGACGTGGTGGACGGCTTTCGCAGCCGACCGGCGGGCACCTTACGGATCAATGTGCCGGTCAGTGCTGCGCGCCTGGCACTGCCGGCAATCGTCCCGCCCTTCCTCGCAGCTTATCCCGAGATCCGATTGGAGGTGTTGGTCGACGACAGCTTTGTCGATGTTCTTGCCGCCGGGTGCGACGCCGGAATTCGTTACGAAGAACGGCTGGAAAAAGACATGATCGCCGTGCCGATCGGGCCGCGCGTTCAGCGCTTCGCCACCGCCGCGTCGCCCGCCTATCTCGACCGTTGCGGCCGCCCCCAACACCCGCGTGACCTGCTCGGCCACGCTTGCCTGCGCGGCCGCTTCCCCAGTGGCGCCATGCCGCCGTGGGAGTTTGAGCGCGAAGGCGAGGTGGTGCGAATCGATCCATCCGGCCCGCTCCTCGTGCAGTTTGGTGCGGCAACCGACCTCGCGGTCGACGCGGCAATCGCCGGCAGCGGCATTATTTACCTTTTTGAGGACTGGCTGCAACCGGAATTCGACAACGGTCGCCTCGAACCCATTCTCGAACCGTGGTGGCAGCGCTTCTCCGGCCCTTTTCTCTACTACTCCGGTCGGCGACTTCTGCCCGCGCCGCTACGCGCGTTCGTCGATTTTATAAAGTCGTCGGGCGAGCACCTTTAACGGCTTTCTGCATCCCCTAGAATTCTCAGTTCACCGAGCAGCATCAAACTCCGTCATTGCCACCGCTTTGTATAACTATGCCGACGCATCCTGTAGATCAGGCTGTTGCGTGCTTTGGCGGAACTACGAAGAGCTCCTTCTCTTGAATTTGTTATCAGTCGTGCTCCGTGAAGATGTCAGTAACCGATCCGTATCCTTCGATCATGGAGACTTCTCATGCCAACACAAAATTGTTTCATTTTCTTCGCGCAGGGCGGTGCAAAGTGCAGCGAAATTTATTCTGGGAAACACGACTATGTGATTGCAATTATAGCGTTGCGGAAATCCGAGGAAAATATTGCCGCAAGGCATAGAAATGGAAATTCCAGAATTATAGAAGGTAGTTCAATGTCGCGCCGAGAGACAGAGTAGCGCACCGCTTTGGTGAGATTCGTAGGGACGAGATTGGATCACGTAGCAGATTTTTAAAATTCTCTCAGACAACTCCGGTAATTTCGCACAGCATATGCGAATAGTATTTCCTGGGAATTGTTTTGCATAATCGCGGATACTTAATGCCGGGCTATATGGTCAAAAGCCGTATGGCTCTTTTTCTTCAGTCATTTTTGGCGGCTAACCGTTTATTAGAAATTGGAGGAGTGAAATGAAAAAGCGAGACCTGAAGTTGGGCGCGGTGCTAGCGCTCGTTTTATTTGCGTTAGGCGGTTGCGGCGGCAGTAGTTCTTCAACGTCGGCCACCACCACAACTACCATGGCAGGGGCCACCACGACGACTGCGGCGGCAACTACGACTACGACGGCAGCGGCTACCACCACGACTACTGCAGCGGCCACCACCACGACTACTGCCGCGGCGACAACCACGACTACGACCACCACCACGACGCAGCCAGCGCAAACGACGACCGGGTCCACCGCGTTCGGCATTTTGTCCACATCCACCTCGCGCATCGCGATTTTGCCGACGTCGGTAGGCGGTTCCTCCGGGGCGACCGGCACCGCGAACGGCATCGAGCTGGTGTCACTGGGTAGTCTTGTTTCTTCCTCGACCAAACGTAGCGTCAAGGCCGCGTCCAGCGCGTCGTCCGGCGAATTCGTTCCCGTCACTTTCTCCGATGGCAACGGCCCGGACGCATGTTCGGTCGATTCGTCGGTGCTGAAGGCAGTCTGCATCGAACTGGCGAGTGCCCAAATCGTGATTCTCGATTTGTCCACCTACGCCACCAGCGGCTTGGCCAGCGACGTTGTCGCCAGCCAACTGACGGTGAGTGACTTGCCATCGACGCAAACCAGTTTTTCGGGGGTTTCCTGCACCGATTGCGGCGTCATAACGGTACCCGGCATCGCCAACAACGGCACCGCGCAATTCGTCATTGCCGGCTACGATGGCTACCATGTGTATAACTACCCCGCCGCCAGTGCAACCAGCATCAGCGCGACCAAAGTTTATAGCGTTCCCATCAGTGAAAACCTGGCGATGGACCCGACCACAGGCTATCTTTTTGCGCCCGGATATTACTCTGGGGTAACCGGCGGGCGGCAACTCTATATCATCAATCTGAAGTCGGGAAATACCTACGCGTGGACGCAGGCCACCGATAGCTGCAATGAGAGCAATGCGACGCAGCTGACTTTATGCCAGAGTTTGGCAGGCGAAGAGATCGACTCGTTCTCGGTCGACCCGGCGACGCAGATATTGACCTTGCAATCGGAGTCGGGCAACGAACTGCTGCAACTGGATTTGTCCCAGGCCGTATACTCCGGCTCCGGCGCTACCGGAACCTTTACGGCGCCGCATTTGTACGTTGACGGACAAAACGCGACTGGCGGCACCGAGATGAGCGGCGCAATTTCGTCACCCGCCGGCGACTATCTTTTCATTGCTGCGGAGTTCGGCGATGCCTGGGTTGGAGCAGCCACTCTTCCGGCCAGCGGTGGCGTTGGCAACGTTTTCCCGACCTACACTTTCTATCCGGTCTATGTGGATCTTACGACCTTGGTTTCCACCAGTTCCAGCGGTTGCACGACGTTTAAGGGGGGCTACGATCCCCATCGGGAAGCGACCGCCATTTCGCTCAGTGGAACGCAGTTCGGGGTATACGCATCGGGAGACGGCACCTGCCTGGCAGTGGTGAACCTGGGCTTGCTGGCTGCCGCGCCGCATACGGTAAGTGCAAATCTGGTCGATTCCAGTTATAACCTGGTCACCAACGGCGTGGTGACTTTCGTTCCGACCAGCAGCGCGGCCAGCACCGTGGCAAGTCAACTCCGCAAGAACTATGTCCGCCACGCTAAAGAAGTGCATCGTCATTAGAACTGTTTGAAGCAAGCTTGGGCCGTCTGGATCGAATTCGGGCGGCCCTTTTTTATCGACTCCTGCCGCGCTTGTTGCTTTCGATATAGCAACTCCTCATACCCCTCCAATAGTCGTTTCAGGGTAGGGGCAAGCCCTTAGTTGCCCCTTTGGTTTGCTGCCTGCGGGCGCACTGTGTCGCTGCGAGCCGCTTGTGCGGCTGAGCGCAGGGTGCTTCTCTATAAGGTTATTCCGACTTTTCTGTGGGTAAGGAAACGCGTTCGCGCAAGTTATGCAAAAACCTCGTCGTTCCCGCGAAGGCGGGAATCTATAGTGACATCGCTCGAGCGAATTCCCTATGGGTCCCCGCCTTCGCGGGGACGACG
>JARLJG010000027.1 GCA_031291325.1 Burkholderiaceae bacterium | reverse complement strand
TCTGCCGCCAATTCTTGGCGGCGCACTCGAAATCGTTGACGCGCATGCAGGTGGCGACTGCCCGCTTGTAGTCTTCGGTCGTGTACTCGACCGCGAACGCCGATGCGCCGATGGCCATCGCCGCGCAAAATGCCGCAGCCGCGCGGGCGCTGCGTCTATTCAGGCTGTTGTTTGAATGCACTGCGTTCTCCGGTCGTGTCCAATGATTGTGCGTCGAATAGTATCGTAGGTTGGGCTAACGCTTCACCAGCCCAACATCCGCCGTCCACCGGAACATTGACGAACATTCGTCGCGCAGTTTGTTTACAGGCTGTTCGAGATTTGGTCTGCGTTGTCGGGTCGATTGTTGGGCTGGTGAAGCGTTAGCCCAACCTACTGCCGGGATTGTATCGCAGCCTGCTTGCGCTCATTTTTCAAACCAGCATCCCGCGCTTGCGCAGCCACAGGCAATACGCGGTGCAGGCCAGGAGAAATAGCATGCTGAGGTTGAGCGGCAACGGGAATTGGGAGAAATAAGCGACTAATTGTGAAAAATAACTGGCCCCGTATTGCTGGCTGGGCGGGCTTATGGGTCGTTGCGTCAACAGCGGCACAATCAGATAGAAGCGAACGAGAACAAGAACCAGCGGAATGAATGCATGCCGGTTGCGGCGAAACATCATGTAGGCGGCAGTCAGGATGAGAACCGAATTCAACAGCAGTAGATACGAACTCACGAGGCCGAATCCCGCCAGGGCGGGCTTGATCAGCACAGAGAGCACGCCAATCAGCTCCAATAGCCCCTTCAGCGCCAGAAAGCCGATCACCGCGATCATATGCCACGGCTGGCCGGTTTCGGGCACGACATCCTCTATCGGCGCGGTCGGCGGGGTATAGGGATCGTTTGACATGCGAACTTGCCGCTCACAATTTGCGCGGCGCCAGCGTCATGAATTCCACGCCCTGGACCTTGACCGAGGTCATGTCGAACTTGGTCAGCAGCGATTGGCCGAGCAGCAGTTTGCAGTCCTTGCAGACGATTGCCGGCACGTTCTTGATTTCATACGGGCCGACCCGCACCGAGGACAGCGTGATGGCGCGCGCCGTCACTCGGTGGCCATCTGCCATGGTTGCCGTGCCGCTGCCTGCGTTCTTGTAACTCACTTTGGATTGAGCCAGGTATTCTTCGCTGATTGCCAGGCGGTTGGCGCCGGTGTCGACGATAAAGCCGCTGGGCTTGGCCACGCCGATAGTGAGCGGCGCATAAAAAGTGTTGTTGAGTTTCGGCAGCCGCAGCGACTTGCTTTCGACCGTCACGCCGTCGCCGTTCTTGTCGATCACGGTTTCAATGGCAATGCGCTGGCCGGCGAAATAGGCCTGGTTGCCGTTGGAGAGCAGGAAGTCGTCGTAGGATTCGAGCAGCGACAGTGCTTCGTAGTATCTCTTCTGATGCAGCAGCAGCTTGGCAAGGTTGCCGCGCACGTCCACCAGCGTCGGCACCACCGACAAGGTTTTATAGGACCAGTCGATCGCTTCGTCGATGCGGCCGACCTTGCCGAGACTGTCGGCGTAATAGGCGAACAGGTTGTAGGCGCCTTCGCCGAGACTGATTGCACGTTCGTACTGGACGATCGCGCCTTTCTGGTCGTCGCGCCAGCTCAACAGCAGGCCGAGGTTGACCATCGCCGCCGTGTCGTCCGGCCGCAGGCGGAGAATCTGCCGCCAATTCTTGGCGGCGCACTCGAAATCGTTGACGCGCATGCAGGTGGCGACTGCCCGCTTGTAGTCTTCGGTCGTGTACTCGACCGCGAACGCCGATGCGCCGATAGCCATCGCCGCGCAAAATACCGCAGCCGCGCGGGCGCTGCGTCTATTCAGGCTGTTGTTTGAATGCACTGCGTTCTCCGGTCGTGTCCAATGTTTGTGCTTCGAATAGTGCGGCGCGGCGCCTGTCGTCTATTGCCGCCTGCCGGTTGCGGGCGGGCGGCAGCCCGGCGGCAGCAGCCATTGCGGGATGTCGGGACTGCTGCAGGTCCAGCGCAGCGCCAGCGTTTCCGGGGTGGACGGCAGCCAGCGCAGCGTTCGGTCTTCCAACATCGGCAGCGTCACTTTTACGGTGATTGCGCCCTGGCTATCCATGTCGATCGCCTTGATCGTCGGCGGCAGCTTGATCGTAAAGCCGGCTTGCGCGAGATTGTCCGGCATGATCTGATGCTGGTCATAGTAGTCGCCGACCCAAGCGGCGACGTTGGCGCCGAACCAGTAGGCGCGGGCGACCTTGGCGCCGATTGCCCCGACCTGATAGCCGGCAAAGGCCAGCGACGACCACAGCGCCAATGCAAATGCCGACACCAGCACGGCGGCCACGATGCTGGCGCCGCCGCGCCGCGAGAGCAGCGCAATCCGATCCTGCAGTTGCGCCGACTTTCTGCCGGCTGCGGCGAGCTTGCGGCGGCAGTGCCGATGGTATAGCGAATTGGCGTTGCCCGGCATCCAGATGAACACCGCCGCGATATAGGCGATGGCGGCGAGCGCCCCGACGATGCCGCCGAACTTCCCGGCCAGCGCCCCGATAGTCAATAGCGCACCGGCTACACAGAGAAAAGGCAGCGCGAAAAAAAGCAGCGCGTGCAGCCACATCTTGCGATACACCAGCCACGGGAAGCCGAGGAAGAAGGCAGGCCAGTTCCAGGAGTGCGCGGTCTGCCACTGTTCGTCGAGGCGCGCAAATTCAGCAAGGTAGTAATTCTGGTTCTTCGGGCCGATGACGGCCTGATACAACTTCTCGAGATTGTCGGACGTCATGGGTTTGGCTGAGTGAAAAACTACGGTTTATTTCTCGCCGGCCTATGTTGCCACATATGCCAGGCAAAGACAATATCGACAGCGGCAGCACGCAATGCTCGCCTGTGCTTTTCGCGTATTCCGGTAAAATGCCTTATTCTCAGGCAGGTTCACTCTTTGGCTCAGCTCATGCTCACACTCCGCCCCACAGAAATCGCCGACGCCGCCGCGCTCGCTGCCTGCATCGAAGAAGTCGCGCGCGAACGGCATTTTCTCGCCAGCACGGTCGGTTTTTCCGTTGACCAGATCGAAGACTTCATCCGCTTCCTCGTCGGTCAAGGCGGCGTGCAACTGGTGGCACTGGACGGCCCGCGCATCGTCGGCTGGTGCGACATCGTGCCGGGGCAGTTGGAAGGAATGTCACACGCCGGTCATCTCGGCATGGGATTGCAGGGCGCCTATCGCGGCCAGGGCGCGGGCCGCGCGCTGCTCGCGCAAGCGCTGGCGCAAGCCTTCGCCGGAAAATTCGAGCGCATCGACCTCGATGTGTTCGACAGCAACGAACAAGCGATCAAGCTCTATCGCGCCGCCGGATTCCGCGAAGAGGGCCGCAAGCGGCGCGCGCGCAAATTGGATGGGAGGTCGGCGGATGTCTTGGTCTATGGGATGTTGCGCGAGGAGTGGGGCGGGGGCGATTGAGTGAGCCGGTCGCAATGTGCGACCGGCTTGCAATTCGCGATTGAATTTTCGATGTTGGCGCGACCCTCTCCGATCCCCTCCGGGGAGGTTGATATATTTTGCTTAGTCTTTACTCGTCACAATAATATCGGCTAGCCATGTGCGGGTCCACAAAGACATGGCTTGCTTCGATTTCGTCACGGCATCGCCTTCACTTTCTCAAGGTTCTGCAAGCATGCCGCTTTCACCGCCGACAATTCGGGGTTCGACACCTTCGACACACCTGCAATCGCTTGCTTGAAATAGGACGCCAATTGCTTTTTCGTCGGCTCGATCATCGGCGGAGAGCAAACCTGATCCGCAGCAAGCAGCGGCGAGCCGCCTGTTTGTATGACCGACAAGACCGCATGCGGATTCTTTTGCAGCGCCGTTGCGAGCGCAAAGACCAATGACTCCGACGTTCCCGCATCGGTTCCCTTGGCAAGCGCAGGTGCAAGAAGTATCCACTCCTCTTTGCCTTTGTCCATCAAGTCGAGAATCTTCTCGTACCGGCCATTTTTTGAGAGGTCGGCAACTACTGCTGCCGGACTGCGCTTCGCCAGATCGGCAGACACATTCTCCGGCGTAAGCGGAGATGCAATGGCGTGGGTCGAAACGACGAACAAAAACGAGACGGCGAGGATTGGTTTTTTCATGGCACTACATACACCCCATCGGCAGTATGATTTACGGTATCGCAGTTACGCCCACGGCCGTTATCGTTCGATCTTTGTCAATGTCGAAATAGACAGTTGTATCTTCTTCACCCCACTTAAATGTGACATTTTCTGCTTTCTTGACAGAAAATTTTCCACGCCCTTTGTCTTGCGCATAAATTTTTCTAGCATGGTCAATCGAATCTCCTAAAAAGATTCCGCGACCGGTGCCGCAAAATTTTTCAGGGTCAGCGCCTTCGACTTCTATCCCCTCTGGATGCCTATTGGGATATTCATAAATAGTCCATGCAATAGCCGATATTTTGAGCGACCCTCTGACCCAAGAAAATGTTGCCTCTCTTGATTCTTCAGGATCAGGTTCTCTTTTATCTTCTTTGCCTAGCTTGGCAAAAATTTCTTTCATCGTTGTCTTGTTAACGTCAAAGCCACACAGAAAAGCATCTGGCTTTCCTCCTGCCTTAATTTCGACGTATCCATCATCAGCGTGCGAAAGTGGGGCAATGAAGCACAACAAACAAATTAGGGGTAAGAAGCGCTTAATGCTGTACATGATTGTTTTGCACCGTGACAGTGGTTAGCGGGTCATTGTGCATAGTCCTCGCAATTTGTCCCATTGCTTCGTCTGTCGTGCGAATGCATCCTTCGGTGGCGTGATTAACTCCTGTCCTCCGCGCCCCGTCTGGGGTCGTCGCTCGCCCGGAATGTACCGCAATGCCGGTATGACCTTGAATCGGATTCATAACGACTGCACCATGAGTGCCATATTCACCATTCGTGGAATCAGCAGCGGCACCGTGGCGGCGCGGGTGCGTTTGAGTCTGAACTGTATGATTACCGTTTGGAACAAAGGGCAAATGCGGGGCATGGTGTGGGCGATCACGCGAAACAACATTATTCGCAGACCACGAACCCACTGTAGCGCCCGCCCTGTCTTTAAGCGTAATCGTATGGGCATTTCCATCAAAAACCAAACTTGACATAGGTAATTTCCCTAAGAAAGTTGAATGATTTCTGCATGCTTGTCACGATACCGGAAAGCGCCGGGGCATGCAAAAAATTGAACGCTTACGCGGTGGCGACGTTCTGCTTAACGTCCCAACCCATTTGGCTTTCAGCTCCCTTGCTGCCGTCCTTGCCTTGCACCCAGTAGTGATGCTCGACCATAGCGGCTTGAAACGAGTAGGTAAGCTTTACGGCCTCGCTGTCATTGAACGAGCCAAATTGCGCATTGGTAACGAGCGCGTCTTTCAAGACGATAGTTGAATACTCGACCTGCGTACCGCCGGCTTTGCATATGGAAACCTTCACATTCGGGATGTGCTTACCGGATGAACAATACTTCAACAGCGCAGGTGTCGCTGAATCCATTGCAGTGGTAACGGACAGGTCGCTAAAGCTGACCTTTCCCGATCCGCCGCCGCCGCCGGACACAGACGCAGCTTGTGATGCGCCCCAATTCAACGACAAGACGTCCGAAAACCCCGAATGATTAGCGTCCGCCGACTCCCCTTTGACGCCATCCACTTGCAAAAACATGTCGGTTGCCATTTTCAGCCCTATGAAATTTATTGCTTATTTGAAAATTTGGAAGATCACATTTTAATATTAAAAAAACAATTCTCATAATAACATCATTTAGCAAAATGCCCGATGGTTAATTTGAACCATTGACGTTCTTTGTATTTCGCACCGATTGCACAAAATAGCTTTACCATATCGCCTTACACCTCAATGCCAAAGCCATGACCAAAAAACAGTTCTGGGTCGATCCCTACCAAACTACCTTCGACACGACCGTCGCCGCCGTCGACGGCGCTAACGTGACGCTGCAATCGACCATCTTCTTCGCCTTTTCCGGCGGGCAGGAGAGCGATGCCGGCAGCATCGGCGGGCATCCGGTGCTGGCGGCGCGCAAGGATGGCTTGGAGATCGTGTATACGCTGGCCGAGGGTCACGGTTTGATTGCCGGCCAGGCGGTGCGAATCGAGATCGATTGGGCGCGGCGCTATCGGCTGATGCGGCTGCATTTTGCGGCGGAGTTGGTGCTGGAGCTGGCGTGCAAGGCGCTGCCGGGCGTGGACAAGGTCGGCGCGCATATCGCGCAGGACAAGGCGCGCATCGATTTCGTCTGGCCGCAGAGCATTGCGCCGCTGTTGCCGGAAATCGCCGCAGAGGCCAATGCGATCGTGGCGGCTGACTTGCCCATCGTGTGCGCGTTCGACGATGAGGCGGGCGAGCGCCGCTATTGGGAAATCGCCGGATTTTCGCGCGTGCCGTGCGGCGGCACGCATGTGCGGCGCACCGGCGAAGTCGGCGTCATCCGGTTAAAGCGCAACAACATCGGGCGCGGCAAGGAGCGGGTGGAGATTTACCTGCTTGCGTGATGCGGTTATTGCCGCAGGTGCTAAGGCTGATCGTACTCGAACGCCGCGCCCTTGCTCTTTTTCTGCGCGCCGAAGGTATACACCAATCCGATGTAGGCGATGCGTCCGGCCTGGTCGCGCTCGTAGGTTTCGGTCAGCGTCGTGGTGTTGACGGTGCGCACTTGGCGCTGGCCGTTGAAGACATCCGAGACGGTTGCCACCAGCGTCAAATCCGGGCTGAGTTGCCGCTTGTAGCCGAGGTTGAGCAGGTTGATGGCGGCGATGTAGCCTTGCGCGGTCAGGCGCTTGTCGGCCCTGGTGGCCGATAGCTGGGCGGTGTCGATGGCGGTCGGGCGGTAGTCGAGGCTGGCTTTGAGGTTCAGGCCGGTGGTCGATGCCAGCCCCGGCGCGCCGAGCGCGGTGGCGTCGACTTGCGAATAGAACAGGTTGCCGGCGAGGCGATACGACAGGGTGCGCGCGAGCGGGCCGTCGGTATTGAACTCGAAGCCGCCGGCCTTGCTGCTGGGCAGGTTGGCCTTGGTGGTCAGCAGCACGCCGGGGTTCACCAGCGTGGTGAGGTCGGTGAAGCTGTTGGTGAAGCGGCGCAGATAGGCGCTCACGCCCCAGGTTTGCTTCTCGGCCTCGACGCGGTAGCCGGCTTCCAGCGATTGGCTTTGCTGCGGCAGCAGATTCGGGTTGCCGCCTTGCAGGTTTTGGCTGTCGTGGCGATCGATATAAGGATCGAGATCGTCGGGATTGGGGCGCGCCAGGCGGCGGCTGTAGCCGAAGGACAGCGTCGCGTGCTCGTCGAGCGGACGCTCCACGTTCAGGCTGGGGTACAGGCCGCTATAGTGTTGCCGGTTGACTGTCGCCGAGGTGTATTCGTTTCCTTCGCCGTCGGTGTGCTCGAAGCGCAGGCCGGCCAGCGCCTGCCATTGGCCGAGCGCTTGTTGATACGAGCCGTATACCGCCTGGATCGTTTGCAGGTACAGGAACTGATTGACCAGGGTCGGATCTTGCAACAGTTGCCCGCTGGCCGGATCGACCGTGCTGCCGCTGTTGTCGTAGCCGTAGCTGTCGTGCCGGGCGCTGTAGCCGAGCTTGACGATGCGCTCGTCGCCGAGCGCTGCGCGATAGTCGGCGCTGACATCGTTCGTCATGTAGGTGTGGTTGAGGAACAGCAGGTTGCCGCCCGGCGCGATGCTCGGGTAGGTGCTGGTGCTGGCATAGTCGTAGCGTTCGCGCTCGATGTCGGTGCTGCGGTGCAGGGACAATTCCAGCGTTTCGCCCGCGCTGGAGAGGTTTTGCTTGTAGCGCAGGCGCTGTTCGCCGCTCATGCTCCATTCGTGGCCGTCGCTGTGGCCATACGCGGCGCTGGCCAGTGTGCCGTCCGGTAGCGTGCCGGCGTTTTGCGCGTCGTAGGCGCGATGGCCGCTGCGCTGGCGCAGCTTGAAGTCGAAGCCGATTGCCTGCGCTTCGTCGAAGCGATAATCGAGCGCGCCGTTGAGCGACGGGATCAGCCGTCGCGCATGCTCGTCTTCCCAGTTGCGGCTCAATGCGGTCGGCGTGCCGCCGGGACCCTGCGCCGCGACCTTGCTGCCGATGATGCGCTCGCGCTCGTCTTCGCGCAGGCCGATGCCGCCGGCGACACTCAATTTCTCGTCGTTGTAGGCGCCGTTGAGCGTATCGACCGAGCGTCCCTGGTTGCCGGCATTGAGCGCGAGGCTGCCGGAAGCGCCTTGCTTGCGGTTCTTCTTGGTGACGATGTTGATGACGCCGCCGGTGCCGTCGGCGCCGTATTCGGCGGGGGCGTTGGTCATGACCTCGATCTTCTCGATGTCGGCGGCGGAAAATTGCGTCAAGCCGTCGCCGGCGCGCGCGCCCGACAATTGCGCGGAGGGTTTGCCGTCGACCAGGATGGTGACGCGGTCGTCGCCGCGCAGGCTGACGTTGCCGTCGGCATCGACTTCGACCGACGGAATCGTGTTCAACACATCGGCGGCGCTGCCGGTCAGGGCTTGCACATCGCCGCTGACGTTGTAGACCTTGCGGTCGATGGCGGTCAAGACCGGCTTGAGCTTGCCGCTGATGGTGATCGTCTGCGGCGCGTCGGGCTGGCTCGCTGCGGGATCGGCGCACCAGACGGGCTGCGTGGAGGCGAAGCATGCGCAGAAACAGACGGCTTGCGCAGCGCGGCAGGCGCTGCCGGCGCGCTGCTGTAATCTGGTTGTCATATAAGGGGCGAGCCGATTCGATGCGGGCAAAATGCGGTGATTCTATTGCATTTGTGCTGCCACGGGAAGCGGTTTGCGGGCGAGTATCGAAGCGCGGGCTGGTGGTTTTGTAGCGTGGGCTCGCGCTTCATCGGCCCAGCATCCACCGTCGGCAAGATCGTGACAGACATCCGCACGCGCCCTGTTCGCAGGCCTTTCGATATTTTGCAGACCTTGGCCGCGCGATTGTTGGGCTGGTGAAGCGTTAGCCCAACCTACCGAATGCCGATTGCCGAATGCCGAATGCCGAATGCCGAATGCCGATTGCCGATTGCCGAATGCCGGGCCGGCAAGACCTCAGCCGATGCGACCGGAACGCAACGTCTGACCCATCATTTCATGAATCTTGTTGATCGCCTTCAGCGGTCGGATCATCACCTTGAAATGCGTTATCAGGCCGTCGCCGTTCCAGGCGATCATGTCGACGCCGTTGACGGCGATGCCGTCGCAGGTGGTTTCGAATTCCAGCACCGCCGAGTGCGGGCCATGCCATTCGTTGACGTAGCGAAAGCTGCTGTTGTTGAACACCTGCATGGCCGCGCCGAGATATTGCAGCGTGACTGCCTTGCCGGGTTGCGGCGTATGCACTACCGGCGACTCGAACACCACGTCGTCGGCCAACAGCGCCGGCAGCAGGGCGGCATCGTGCGAGCGGACGATGTCGTGCCAGCGGGGGATGGGGGATGGGGTCATGCGGTCTCCTGTTTCATGTTGTCGGGCGCTACCTTGCGGGCGGCGCGTTGTCTCGCGATTATAGGGCAATGCGCCGGTGGACGCTGCGCATAACTCTGCACCGGCAATACCGGCGCGCAACGAAACGCAGCAATCAACAAGCCTCCGGCGCATCGTCGTAAAATAAGCACCTCACCCGCATCGACACAATCGATGACGACGATGACTATTGACCCAACGCAACGAACCGACAAGGAGGCACGATCATGAATCCAGTTGTCCACTTCGAAATGCCGTATGACGATCAATCCCGCATGAGCAAATTCTATGAGACGGCCTTCGGCTGGCAGACGCAGGCGCTGGGCGCGGAGATGGGGAATTATGTGCTGGCGACCACCACCGCGACCGAGAATGGCAGGCCGACGACGCCCGGCGCGATCAATGGCGGTTTTTTCCAGCGTCATGCCGATTGGCCGGCGCAGCATCCATCGGTAGTGATTGCCGTCGACGATATTGGCGCTTCGATCAAGCAGGTGGCGGCGGCCGGCGGCGAAGTGCTGGGCGAGCCGATGTTGATTCCGGGTGTCGGTCAGTACGTTTCCTTCGTCGATAGCGAGGGCAATCGGGTGAGCATGCTGCAGCCGCTGCCGCGCATTTAGGGGGCGACCGGGTTGCAGTTTTGTAGGCTGGGATGAAATCCCAGCATTGAACTCGGCAGGTGTGCTGGGATTTCATCCCAGCCTACGTGACGACAACTCCAACGTCATGAACCCGCTATGCGGATCGGGCGGGTAGGCTGGGATGCAATCCCAGCAAAATGCAAGCCGCTATTCGTGCAACGCCAAATCCAATACATTCGGCGATGCCGCCCAGTTTGTTGGGTATTGTCCGCGCGCGAGATAACGATGGAATGAGGAGTATGGCCAATCGATGGCCGTTTTCACATGTCCATGCTTGACGGGATTGTAGTGAATATAGTCGAGATGATTGCGAAAATCTTGCTCGTCTCGAATCACATGCTCCCAATAGCGCCTTTGCCAAATTCCCCGCTCGCCCTTTTGCATGCGGCTGGCGGAAATGCGTTCTTCACGCGGGAGCATCCGAGAGAAACTCGCTTTGATCAAACGCCAGCGCATCGGATAGTTATCGTCATTGGGTGGTAAACGCCAAATGCAATGCAAATGATCTGGCAGTATTACGATCGCTTCGATCAAAAAGGGATGCGCTTTTTTCGTTGCGCGAATTGCCGCGCGCAAAGCATCAACGTGTTTTGTGAGCAGGTTATTGTCATGGCGTTTGGCCAAATTGACGGTGAAGAAATAGGTTGCGCCCGGCATTCTGGCGCGTGTGTAGGTTCGCATAGGGTGATTATTTGCTGGGATTGCATCCCAGCCTACGTGGCTTGGCTCGACGCATGTCCTGCACCTATAACTCCAGGGTCAAGAACACGCTATGCGGATCGAGCGCGTAGTCGGCGAACGGCCCGCAATACGCGAAGCCGAAACTTTGGTATAAGCGCTGCGCCGGCCGGAAGGCTGGCGCCGTGCCGGTTTCCAGGCTCAGGCGTCGATAGCCGCGCGCTTTGGCGACTTCCACGATATGCGCGAGAATTGCCCGGCCTGCGCCACGGCGGCGCAGCGCGGCGGGGGTGCGCATCGACTTGATTTCGGCGTGTTGGGCGTCGAGTTCCTTCAAGGCGCCGCAGCCGAGCAGCAGCGCGCCGTCCCAGGCGCTCCAGAAGGTGATGTCGGGGCTGCGCAGCCGTTCCAGGTCCAGCGCAAACACGCACTCGGGCGGCGACAGTTCATACATGTTCTTCAAATGCTCTTCGAGCAGCGCGTGGATGGCGGGGCGTGAGAGGTCGTCGATTTCGATTTGCATGGGGTAAAGCGGTTTGAGCCAGGTGGCGGTATCGGTAAATCATACGACATAATCGACCCTGGCGCGCGCCGGTGACAGTGCGCGCGCAGACTGCGCCGCAATCAACCCGACACGCGGGATATCTGATAGTATTTTCGGCATGGAAATAGGCGATTGCCGCCGCACAAGCTTTTTCACGGGAGATTTCTTGAAGCGACTACTCTGTATCTGCTGGATTTTTGTCTGCGTCTGGGTGTCGGCTGCAGCCAGCGCGCAGGGTTTGTCCGTGCAGGGCGACCTTTGGTGCCCGTACAATTGCGAACCGCAGGCGCCGCAGCGCGGCTACGTGATCGACGTGCTGCAATACATCTTCGAGCGCAACGGCATCCAGTTCAAATACGACGTGGTGCCCTGGAACCGGGTCTTGCTGCAGACGCGCGAAGGCAAGACCGGCGTGGCGGTCATCGTCTCCGAAGACGAAGTGCGGGATTTCGGGCTGGTGATCGGGCGCGAGCCGATGGCCAGTGCCGCCGACTGCGTCTTCGTCGGCGCCCGCAACAAGCTCAAGTACACCAAGGCGGAAGACCTCAACGCGCTCAAATCGCTGGGCATCGCGGCCAGCTATACCTATTCGCCGGCTTTCAATGACTGGATGGAGCGCGGCGAAAACAAAGGCAAGGTCCATGTGCAGACCGGCGACCGTCCGGGCGAAATCAATGCGATCAATCTCGCGCTGGGCCGCCTGGACGGCATCATCGAGGACGATCGCGTGATGCGGCATATCATCGCCAAGAGGAAGCTGGAAGACAAGGTGGTGCTGGCCGGCTGCGGCGAACGGACGCCGCTGTATGTCGCCTTCAGCCCCAAGCTGGAAAACAGCCGCAAGCTGGCCGAGCAGTTCGATCAGGGTGTGCAGGAATTGCGCCGCAGCGGCCAGTTGGCGAAGATTCTGGCGAAGTATGGCCTGAGCGATTGGAAGTGAGGCGGCGGACATTCGGCGGTGTTGCCTATTCCACGTCGCTTCTCAAAAAGCAAGTCGGCGTAATCCGAAAGCTTGATCTACATCAAAGATTGGTCAAATAGGCCTCGATACACTAAAGCGGCGTCGCGCGGCGATATGGCTGCGCGATTCGTTTTGTTGTGAGGCAATATTTACCAATTTATTGGAAGGTAGAGAGGCTAAGCATGACATTCTTTTCCTGGAGTGACGCCTATTCCGTAGGGGCTCAATTTATCGATAACGACCATCGCCGGCTGGTCGAACTGATTAACGAGTTGCACGATGCGATGGCGCTTGGCAAGGGGCGCGACATCCTCGGCAAGACGCTCGACGACTTGATTCATTACACGAAAGAGCATTTCAAGCGCGAAGAGGACGAGATGCGGCGCATCGACTACCACGCAGCGGCAGAGCACGTGACGCAACACGAAAGGCTGATCCACGAAGTGGCGGATCTGCAAGCGAAGTTCCACGCCGGCGAATCCCTGGTTACCGGGGCCGTGCTGAAATTTCTCAAGGACTGGCTGGTCAACCACATGATGCGAACCGACATAAAATTTGCGTGGGCGCTCAGGCGGGCGGGGGCGGCGTCGGTTGCGGTGTAGCAGACCACGGAAGGCATCCGAAACCCCCTTTGCAGCCGGTAAAAAGAAACCGCGATTACCGTGTTGCCCGTGCCGAATTGGTAGTAAAGTCCGGCTTGGCGTTCGGCGCGTCGGTTCTTGCGTTTTTTCGACCCGATGTCGAAGCGGAGCGCCGCGACTATAAGGGAGCGAAAATGAAATCCGTAGTGAGAAATCTAATTCTTGGCGTGGTGGTCGTGATTATTGCGGTCACGCTCAGCTCGTCTTTTCTATTTAACTGGAAGATCATTCCGCCCGGCTATACCGGCATCAAGGTCAATCGGCTGGTGGACAAGGGCGTCACGCATGAAGACACGACCACCGGTTTCGTCTTCTATAACCCGGTGCAGACTGCGCTGGTGGTTTATCCGACTTTCGTGCAGCGCGTGGTGTGGACGCACGATCTCAACGAGGGCAATCCGGTCAACGAGGAGTTGACTTTCAACACCAAGGATTCGGTGCCGGTCAGCCTCGATGTCGCGGTCAGCTATGCGCTGGCGGCGCAGCGGGTGCCGGATTTCTACGTCAAGTTCCGCGCCGATAAAATCGAAACCTTCACCCACGGCTTCTTGCGCGACACCGCGCGCAACGTGGTGGTGGCGGTCGGTTCCGAATACACCTTCGACGACGTGAACGGCCCGAAGAAAGAAGAGTTCCTCGACCGCATCGCCAAGCAGCTCGACGCGAAAGTCAACGTCTACGGCGTGAGCATCCAGCAATTCGGCCTGATCGGCTCGCTGCGTCCGCCGCAAGCCTTGCTGGAAGCGGTGAGCGCGAAGACCAAGGCGATCCAGGATTCGATCAGGACTGAAAACGAAGTGCGCTCGGCCCAGGCCGAAGCCAAGAAACGGGTCGCCATCGCCGAAGGCGAAGCCGCCGCCAACCGCGCGCTGGTGGCATCGATCGATCCGAAATTGCTCGACTGGGAACGCCTGAAATTGCAAAAGGATGCGATCGCCAAGTGGAACGGCGTGATGCCGACCGTGATGTCAGGCGGCGAGGGCGGCATGCTGTTCAATATCCCGGTGGCGGGTTCCAGCGCTGCGGCGCCTGCGGCGCAAGCGCGCCGCTGATATTTCGATGGACGGGCACGGCGATTCCGTTTTCGCTTTCTTTTTGTAGTTTATAAGCTACAATGCTAATATGATCGAACTTTTCCGGTACCAGCGCGAAGATGGGCGCGAACCTTTTACCGAGTGGTTGGATGGCATGCGCGATAAAGTTGCGCAAGCGCGAATTCGGATTCGATTGCGCCAAATTCAAGCCGGCAACTTCGGCGATTGCGATCCGGTTGGCGAAGGCGTGTTGGAGTTGCGCGTGCATGTCGGCCCTGGCTACCGCGCCTATCTTGCGCGGCACGGCAAATCGGTCGTCATTCTTCTTTGTGGCGGCGACAAGCGTTCGCAAGCGGCGGATATCAAAGAGGCCAAGACTCTTTGGTCGGAATGGAAACGGAGGCAGGCATGAGCAAATTGAAAGGCGTCATCTCGCATCACGAACGAGAAATTACGGAACTGCGCGCCGATCGCGATCTGGCAATCGAGTACCTGAAAGCGGCAATGGAATCTCTCGATAATCCCGACGATCGCGCCGCCGGCTTGCTGGCGCTACGCACTGTAGCGGAAGCTTACGGCGGGCTTGCCGTTGTCGCAGCCGAGGCCGGGATCAGCCGCGAGTCTTTGTACCGGACTTTATCGGCCAAGGGAAATCCCACCCTGAAAACTTTATTGGCGGTTCTCAAGACAGTCGGCCTTCGACTGTCGGTCGAGCAAGAAAATCGCGTTCACGCGTGACTTTCGCTCACAACGGCACGCTATGGCGAAACAACGCGCCGCTGCGGCTGCCGGCCAGCTTGAATTGGTCGAGCGCGGCCATGCAGTCGCGGATGGCCAGCGCGGCGGCGCTTTGCGCGGCATGGATCTGGTTCTTGTCGCCCCCTTCGATGGCCGCAGCCAGTTGCTTTTTCGCTTGCGACAAGCGGGTGCCGGAGGCGGCCACGTCGATCTCGTCGTAGACCGCAGCGCCGCGATGGCGGAACACGCTTTCGCCGGCCAGGATGTGAAAGGTGCGCACCTTGAATTGCATGAAGGCCGCGCACACCAGCCGGTACGGCGTCATGAATAGCGCGCTGTTCAAGACGGCGTTGTATTGCGCCGCATAGAAGGCCTGCAGCGCGTCCAGCGCCAGCTTGCCGAAGGCGATGCGCAGCGTCAGGATATCCATCTGCTTTTGCAGGTCGAACGGCGTCTCCTTCGTGTTGAATGCCAGCCAGCGCTGGCGCAATTCCGGGTCCAGTTCCAGCACCGCCTCGTAGGAAACATTGGTCATGATGCGGTCCAGCAGTTGCACCCGGCACAGGCGCGCCTGGCCGGCGCGGGTCGACTGCGCCGCCAGTTCGCGCGCGGCTTTTTCCAGCGTCTTGCCGAGATCGACCAGCCAGTCCGTGCCCAGGCTGCTTTGATTGAGCGCAGCGCGCAGCGGCGCGGCTGCGTCGGCGTGGACGGCAACCTGCACGCACTGCGCCATCGCCTGGCTGAGCCCTTTTTGCGACAGCGGCGGCTTCAAGCGCGCAATAAAATCCATCCAGCCGAATGCCACGATAAACCTCGCTAAAGAAAAACTTGTTTCCGTGCAGAAAATTGCCGGCTAATCGCCACCAGCGACGAAAAATCGGCGCTGTTGTTCTTGTGTCATTGTAGCGCGGAAGCGGGGAGTGTGGGGGCGTGTTGTGCCTGCGCAGCGAAGTGGTGGCGGTGGTCGCGCCGCGCCTACCGCATGGAAATCCGGGTCGGCTCGGTCTGGCCGTTGATTTTTGCCACTTTCGCGGCGCAATCCGGGTCGCCGCAGTCGGCCATGCATTGCAGGCAATCGCCTTCGTAATCTTCGCTGAACGGATCGTCGGGATTATTCAATTCCCGACCGCAGATTTTGCAACGGTTTGTGTTGGTATCCATGATGTGAGATTGTGTTTGTGATCGTCGAACCGCGCGCGCAATGCTGGTGCAATTTGCGCGGTCAGTTTCCAAGCATGATTTTGACACATTACCGGGCGGCAAGGCAGCGCCGGAGGGCGGCAGAAGCGTGCGGAAATTGAGCTACATCAAGAAAGCGTGAAGTTTCGTCGGGTGGAGGCGCTTTTGCGTCCGCCACACGCACTACGACCGCCGCGCCGCAGGCGTCACCGTCAGCGCGAAAGCCGCGTAACTCCATAGAATCAGCCCGGCGCCGAGGCAGCCGCGCGGGTCGTTCGGCCCGCCAGGCAGCAAAAACGGGTAGCCTAGCGCGAAAGCGGACAACAGCACGCCGAGCACGTACTGCGGTCGCCTGGAAAAGATGTACGCCAATGGCAAAAAATGCAGTCCGACGATGAGCATGATGCAAGGTACGATCCAGGCCGACAGCCCGAGGTTGGCGAGCACGTTGCCGCCGATAATCATCAGCACCCATTGCCCGGTGTTGACGATGTGGAACAGACGGTCGGTCCGCCTTTTCTCGGGCGAGTCCTTTTCCCCCTCCAATGCGCTTCTATAGCGCCGGAATCGACCGATCGCATATGCCAGCAAGGCGGCGGTGCAAGCGGCGACCGCCGCCAGCGCCAGCAGATTGCCGGGCATCGACAGATAACTCCAGGCGCCGATCCAGGCGCCGCCGAAGGCGCCGACAAACATCGCGCCGATGGCGCTCTTGGCGCGCAGGGCGTCGGTGGATTGCTTGTTTTCGATTGTTGGCATAGGGTCGTCCGCTCCAAAGATCAGTCGCATCGTGCCATGGAAAATTGGGCGGCGCAATACCGCGTGGAGCGGATGCAATGGCGAGGCCGCAGTTTAGGTTTAGTAGAGTGAGTGCGAAGGCGTGCCTACTCCGACGAACTCAATTCCAACTTTCATGGATTCTATTGATTCCTGCGGCAACTATAGTTGTGCCTCAAATAGAAGACCAGCGTATCTGGACATATCGCACTATATGGAGCCATCGCGGCGCAAGTCGCTCGCCAAAAAATCATGCCAAGAAGCAATTCTCAAAAATTGAAAAAATTTGAGAATATTCAAAAATATTTCAAAAAACCGCTTGCATCCCCAAAAATCTTCGCGTATGATTCACTACATCGGGTGGATACGCTCGCCCAGAGAAAAGCCCGCTGTCAAAAACAGAGGGCTTTTTGCATTGTTGTATGTTGTTGCTTTGGCTATTTTGACTCTTCTCAATCTCCCGGATTGATTACGCCCGCACCTTTCCAGGTGACGGGCGTTTTTTTATTCCCGACCTTCCCGACGAAAGCTTCTTATGCCCAACGCATGTGGGGCCAGGACTCGCAGCGGCGGGCGGTGCAAGAAAGCTCCCTTACATGACAAACAGCATTGCAAATGGCACGCCGAGCGTGCGCCGCATCCGAATGCGCGGCCCGGCAATGCCAACGCGTGGAAGCACGGCATGTACGGCGATTTGATCCGGCCCGACGACCTGCCTTACGTCGCGGCGATCCGCGCCAGGGTCGGCGCGATCGAGGACGAATTGCTGGTCGCGCGGCTGCAGTTGCGCCGCGCCCTGCGCGCGCAAGGCGTCGCCGATGCGTTGCCGGACGGCCTGGAAGTGGCCGAGACGGTCGAGCGCGACGGCTCCGAGCGGGCAGCAGGGCGCAGCGAAATCAAGCGCAAGTTGCGCGATTATCCGGCGGTGATCAACACGCTGCTGGGGCGCATCGAGTCGCTGGAAAAGACGCGCCTCGATTTGCTGAAGGCCGATAAATCCGCCGGCGGCGACGGCGCAATCGTGTTGACGATTAACAGGCTGAGCGGCGATGGCGCGTAATATCAAATTCTCGCTGACTGCGCCGCAAGACGATTTCGTGTTTTCCGACGCGCAGTTTCCGGCCTTCGTCGGCGGCTTCGGCGCGGGAAAGTCGGAAGCGCTGGTGACGCGGCTGCTGCTGCAAAAGTTGCGCTATCCGCGCCTGGATGTCGGCTATTTTGCGCCGACCTTCGACCTGGTGCGCTTGATCGGCTTTTCTCGTTTCGAGGAAAAACTCACGCAGTGGCAACTGCCCTACAAACTCAATAAAACCGAGAAGCTGCTGCATCTCGGCACTGGCGGCAGCGTGGTGTTTCGCACGCTCGATAATCCCGAGCGCATCGTCGGCTTCGAAGTGGCCGACGCCGGCATCGACGAACTCGATACCCTGAAGCCGGAACACGCCGCTGCCGCCTGGAACAAGGTGATTGCGCGCTGCCGGCAAAAAAAGGGGCCGGGTGTAGCGAACACCTGCGCGGTGGCGACCACACCGGAAGGCTTCCGCTTTGCCTACCAGCGCTGGGAAAAAAAGCGCGCGGCGGGCTATGCGATCTACCGCGCGCCGACGTATTCCAATCCGTATCTGCCGGCGGGCTACATCGACAGCTTGCGCACCACCTATCCGGCCAATCTGCTGGAAGCCTATGTCGAAGGGCGCTTCGTCAACCTCGCTTGCGGCAGCGTCTACCCGGATTTCTGCCGCGTGAAGAATCACACCGACGAGGTCATTGCGGCGGGCGAGGACATGCATGTCGGCGTCGATTTCAACGTCTACAACTGCACCGCGATCGTGTGCGCGATTCGCTGTGGCAAACCGCGCGCGCTGGCCGAATTGACCGGCTTGCGCGACACGCCGGCGCTGGTGGCAGCCTTGCAACAGCGCTATGGCGGCCATCGGATCCACATCTATCCCGACGCCAGCGGCAAGAGCCACAAGACGGTCAATGCGTCGCTGTCGGACTTGCAGTTGTTGAAGAACGCCGGCTTCATCGTCTGCGCCAGAGATGCCAACCCGGCGGTGCGCGAGCGCGTGGTGTCCTTGAATGCGGCGCTGTGCAATGCCGGCGGCGAGCGGCTTTTGCTGGTCAACACGCACGCCTGCCCGACCTTGACGGAATGCCTGGAACAGCAAGTCTTCGACAAGAACGGCGACCCCGACAAGAGCGCAGGCAAGGATCATGCGCCCGATGCGTTGGGGTATTTCGTGTATTGGCATTGGGCGGTGGCCAAGCCGATGGCGGCGCGCAGTGTTTATTTGCCGTTTTTGAATCGGTAGGGCTGTCGCTTTTCCACCCTCGCATGCTTGTTAGAGGCTGTTGCTTTTCTCCCCTCGCCCGCTTGTTAGAGGCTGTTGCTTTTCTCCCCTCGCCCGCTTGCGGGAGAGGGGCGGGGGAGAGGGTGTGCGCCAAGGCCTGTAACGGAATCTTTTCTTTAAGCGCTCCCTCTCCCCCGGCCCCTCTCCCGCCTGCGGGAGAGGGGAGCACCCCCAATACTTAGAAAACAAAAATGTACAAAACCATCCAAAAAACCTGGCCCCGCGACAACGACTTGCCCGAGCGTGCCTTCGTGCTCGAAATGCGCCAGCGCGTACTCGATGGCGCGCTGTACGACAAGCTGCGCCATCCGTTCCACTACGAAATGAACGACGGCGGCGAGTACGTGCCGCTGCGCGAGCGGCGCCCCAGCGTGCGCAACAACCTGTGCCGCACCGTGGTCGACGACTCCGTTTCGCTGCTGTTCTCGGAAGGCAATTTCCCGACCGTCGAATGCGCGGACGAGGCGCACAAGGCGCTGGTGCAGCGGCTGGTGAAAGAACTGCGACTCAACGAAGTCATGATCGACGCCGCCACGCGCGGCGCGGTCGGCAGTGCAGCGATTCTGTTGCGGGTGTTGGATAGCCGTCTCTTCTTGAACGTGATCGACACGTGCTATCTGACCCCGCAATGGAATAACGCTGCGCCCGACACGCTGCAATGCGTGACCGAGAAACGCAAGGTCGACGGCAAGTCGCTGCAGGCGGCGGGTTACGCAATCGCGCCCGAGGATGCGGCCACGCTATTCTGGTTCCAGCGCCAATGGGATGCCGGCGGCGAACGCTGGTTCCTGCCGTGGAAAGTCGCCGACGATGCGGCCACCATACCCGCGCTGGACACCGCCAGGAGCGTCGAACACCGGCTCGGCTTCGTGCCCATCGTGTGGATCAGGAACCTGCCGGGCGGCGACGCCATCGACGGCAAATGCACCTTCCCGGACGAGGCCATCGATACCCAAATCGAGATCGATTACCAATTATCGCAAGCCGGACGCGGACTCAAATTCATGTCCGACCCGACGCTGGTGATCCGCAACGAAGCCAGCTCCGGCGCGCCGCTGGTCAAGGGCGCGGCCAACGCGATCATGGTCGGCCAGGACGGCGACGCCAAGCTGCTGGAGATTAGCGGCGACAGCACCACGGCGGTGCTGGCCTACGTCGCGCACTTGCGCGAAGTGGCGCTGGAAGCGATGCACGGCAACCGCGCCAGCAACGAAAAAATGTCTGCCGCGCAATCCGGGCGCGCGCTGGAATTGCTCAATCAAGCGCTGGTGTGGCTGGCGGACCGCTTGCGCATCAGCTACGGCGAGGGTGCGATTCTGGATTTGATGGCGATGATTGCGCGCGCCTCCAACAAGATCGCGTTGAAGTTCAAGGATGGCTCGGCGCTCGGGCAATTCGATGCGGCGGCACGCTTTTCGCTGCGCTGGCCGGAATGGTTCGATCCCAGCATGCAAGACCTGAACCTGCGCGCCAACACCTTGCGCACGCTGTGCGAAGCGGGCTTGCTGTCGCGCGTTACCGCGATAAAGATTTTGAGCGCCGAATACGATATCGAGAATCCGGCGGCGGAGAAGGCGCTGGCCGATGCCGACGTGGCGGAGCGCAATAAGGTTTTGTAGGTTGGGCTAACGCTTCACCAGCCCAACATTCACTCCTATCACCAGGAGCATTGAAATAGGCAGTTGCACGTTGCAAGCGCAGATGTTGGGCTTCCTTCGTCAGCCCAACCTACCGATTTTTCGACCACCGGCTAGAAGCCGCTTTTTCCTTTTCTGGAGGGCCAGATGCCTGACGACAATCCCAACGCAACAACCACCGAAACCGCCACCTCGTTCTCGCTCGAATACGTGCAAGAGCTGCGCGGCGAAAGCGCGGCTTACCGCACCAAGGCGAAGGAAGCCGAAACCCGCGCCCGGATGGCCGAGGTCAAGGCGCAAGAAGCGCAGCAGGCCGCCGACGCGAAGATCGCCGCAGCAAGCCAGGCTGCCGAACAGCGCATCGTGCGCGCCGAATTGATCGCCCAGGCGACCAAGGCTGGCATGGTCGACACCGACGGCTTGAAGCTGGCGGACTTGTCGCAAGTGGCGCTCAGCGAAGAGGGCGATGTGACCGGCGCGGCGGAAGCGCTGGCGGCGCTGAAGCTGGCCAAGCCGTATTTGTTCGGCGGCGTCGCCAGCACCTCGCAATCCGCGCCGCCGCCGGGCAAGACCGAAAGCAAGCCGTTCAATGCGCGCAATGCGACGCCGGAAGAGCTGGCGGCAGATGCGAAGGCGCGCGGCTTGCATATTCGGATGCGGTAGCGGCGGAAAGAACGTAGGGTGGAAAAGCGCAGCGCCTTCCACCAAACGGATCATGCAAATATCGCATCGGTGCGCCAAGTAATCATCGAAAGTGAACCTAGCGCCACCGCAATGCGAGTAATCGAATTTTGGTGACGCACGACGGAAAATGGTGGAAGGCGCTTCGCTTTTCCACCCTACGAGCTGCGGTAGCAGAGGAAAATGCGTAGGTTGGGCTAACGCTTCACCAGCCCAACATCCCAACGTCGCATGGTGACGACGATCGATTCGACGTTGTCGGCACCGATGTTGGGCTTCCTTCGTCAGCGCCAACCTACAACGTCAATAGCACCCCCGCACCACCCCGCGAGTCCAGACGACGAGGGGAGCAAAGTTACACCCCCTTTCAAATTTCATAGGACCCCCACATGGCATTCAATAATCTCCCCGCCGCGCTGCAAAGCGCGATCCAAGCCGGCTATCTCGAACATCAATTCGGCCTGCCGCTGAACGCCAAGCTCGGCTTTCGCAGCGTGGCCGACCGCGAGGCTTTCACCGCCAACATCGGCGAAGCCATCACCAAGACCCGCACCGGCTTGCTGCCGGCAATCACCTCGGCGATGGCGCCGGCGGCCAATAGCGATATCAGCAGCGGCTTGACGCCGCAGAACTTCGCTGCCGAACAATACGTGCTGCAGATCGCGCAATACGCGGCCAACATGCAGTTGAACGTGGTCACGCAGCGCGTGGCGATTGCCGACTTCTTCCTGCGCAATGCCTATGCATTGGGCGAGCAGGCGTTCCGCTCGGTCGACACTCTCGCGCAGCAAGCCTTGTTCAACACCTACCTGGGCGGCAACACGCGCGTGCGGGTGACGCTGGGATCGGCGGGCGCGACCATTTCGGTCGACGATATTCGCGGCTTCCAGACTACCTTGAACAGCGCCGGGCAAGTCGTGCCGGTTTCGGCATCGTATCCGGTCAACGTCACCATCGGCGCGGACGTGTACGCGCTGACCGGCTTTGCGGCGGACGGCAGCAACGTGTCGACCGCGCCGGGCGGCGTCTCCGGCACGCTGACTTTCTCGTCCTCGGTCACGGTGGCCGACGGCACTGCCGGCAATGCTGTCGTGTCCGCCGTCGCGCCGTATGTGATCCGCCCCAGCACCACCAGCGGCAATGCGATGGCGGCCAGCACCGCGCAGATTTCCAGCGCCAACGACATCAACTACGGCAAGTTGACGATGAACATGATCTTGAACGCCAAGGCCACCATGTCCGCCAACGGCGTGCCGCCTGCTACCGGCACCGGCATGTATAACCTGTACGTCGATCCGATCCAGGCGACCGGCTTGTACAACGATCCCGCCTTCCAGCAATTCTTCCGGGGTCAGGTCACGACCAAGGAATATCGCGAAGGCGTGATTGCCGAAATGCTCGGCGTGCGCTTGCAGGAAACCAACCTCAATCCGGTGCAGACCTTGACCGGCGTGGGCACGGTGCGGCGCGCGATCCTGTGCGGCCAGGGCGCATTGGTGGAAGGGCAGTTCACCGAGAATGCGTACGCGCAGGCGTTGGCGGGCGTGGATCAGGACGAGTCGATCACCATCGTCGACGGCATCGCCCACGTCACGCGCGAGCCGCTCGATGCGTTGAAGCAGGTGGTCACGCAGTCGTGGAGCTATATCGGCGGCTTCGTGGTGCCGAGCGACACGACGGCCAATCCGAATACGATTCCGACTGCGAACAACAGCGCGTACAAGCGGGCGATTTTGATCGAGTCGTTGTAATCGGAAGCTCCCTCTCGCGCCAGCGTCATAGCTCCCCTCTCCCGCTTGCGGGAGAGGGGTTGGGGGAGAGGGCGTTCGCAAGCGCGAGGGTCTTGACAAGCACCCTCTCCCCCGCCCCTCTCCCGCAAGCGGGAGAGGGGAGAAAATCCACGCGAATTTTGCGACCTTTCAAGGACCCCCCATGACCTTCACCGCCTATACCTTCACCGACGCCCAACTGGTCGACATCCGGCGCTTTTGCGGCTATCCGGTGTACGGCAGCGGCGCGGTGGTGTTCCCGGCGCCGTGGACCATGAAGCAATACATGGCCCTGGAATACAAGCTGCAAAACATCAACACCGACGAAGCCAACGTGGTCATCAACACCTACCTGGCCAATCTCACCACGCTCGAAACCGCGATACCAGCGGCCAGCGCCAATCTGGACACCGACGCCGCCGCCGTCTGGACGCATAACAAGAACGAGCAGCGCGACCGCGAGCGCCTGTTCGATGGCTGGCGCATGCGGCTATGCCAATTCCTGGGCGTGCCGCCGGGGCCGAATTTTAGCGCGACCAGCGGCGCATTGGTGGTCTGATGAACGCCGCCCTGTTGCAGCAAAAGCTGTACGCCGCCTACGCCGCCGCCGCGCAGAGAATCGGCGCAACGGCCACGCTGTACCGCCCGACATCCTCGCTAAATCCCATCGTCACCGGCAACATTGTCAACACCTTGCCGGCCAGCTTCAACGCCGAAGACATGCGCTATCAAAAGGCGGAAACCTACGGCAAGGCGCTGTGGTATTGCCTGGCCGACGGCAGCAAATTGCGGGTCGGCGATTACCTGGTGCAGCAAGGCCAGACCTACTTTATCGCATCGATGGCGGCGCTGCTGCCGATCCTGGCGGTCAAGTGCAACCGGCTGGTGCGCATTGGCCGCATGCCGGTCGCCAGCAGCCCCGGTTACACCGGCTATTCCGGCGTGGTGCAAAGCGCGGAAACCGATGTGCTCGGCACCTCCTCCGGGCAGGGTTTGTTCGTCTCCGGCTGGCCGGCGTCGATCTTGCTGGGCGGACGCAGCGAGGCAGATCCCGGCTTGCCGTCCAGCGTGAAAGAGGGCGGCGTGACGATCCTGTTGCCGGCTTCGGCGCCGGTCGTCATTTCCGAGTCCGACACGATGCAGGACGACCTCGGGCGCGACTACATCATCGCAGCCGCGGAGTTGACCGAGTTGGGTTGGCGCATCGAAGCAACCGAGGAGCACGCATAATGGCCGACTTGTCCGACGTCACCAACACCCTGGCGCAGCTGGCGACTGCCGCGCTCTATCCGGGCGGCACCGCGCAACCGAGCGTGGCCGGCGTCACCGTCACCATCGCATCCGGCTGGCCGGAGCCGACGCAACTCGATGCGATCCTCGCCGCCGGCAATGCGATGCTGACCGTCTACCCGATGGAAGGCATGGAAAGCAACACCACGCGCTTTCCCGCGCAGATGACGCCGACCACTGCGATTCCGGCGGCGCAATTGAGCTTGAGCGTGACCGGCAACCAGATCGCAGTGGGCGGCAGCATCAACGCGGGCGAGGCGGCGACCGTCAACGTCAACTATCGCGTCTATAGCTACGCGGTGCAGGCAAGCGACACCACCGCGACCGTCGCCGCCGCGCTGGCCGCGCTGATTCCGGGCGCGGTCGCCAGCGGCGCCGGCATCGCGATCACCGGCGCGTTCGAGATTGCAGCAGCGGTCTCGGTGCCGGTGACCATGCAGGCGGAAATTGCGCGGCAGACGCGGCTGTTCGTCCTCACCGCGTGGTGCCCGACCCCGGCCATCCGCGATTTGATGATACCGGCGGTCGATCTCAGCTTGAAAGGCATGGCGCGCATCGTCATGCCCGACAACACCTGGGCGCGCCTGATTTATCGCGGCACGCTGGAAACCGACATCCTGGCCAAGCAGCGCATCTACCGGCGCGACCTGCGCTACGAAGTCGAATACGCCAGCACCGCCATCGAAACCGACCACACCGTCACCAACCTCGCCATCGGCGCCACGCCGGCGGCGGGACCATCCTTCACCGTCAACCTATGAGGCAAGACATGGCACTAAATGAAACAAGCGCAGCGCCCGAAGCACCCGCATTCCACCTGATCGTCATCCACCCGTTCGGCGCCTACGGCAAGGGCGCGCGCATCAGCGACGCGGCGGAAATCGCCGCCGTGCTGGCGGGCGAGAATGCGGGGGCTTGCAATCGGATTGCGGCGGCGTAAGCGTTCGCGCCAAGACGTTCTTACCTCCAAAATCACCCGCCGTCGTTCCCTCCCCCTTGCGGAGGGAGGGGTAGGGTGGGGGTAGAGCGGTCGAGATTCGTCATGCCGCGTTTCGAGCGCTCTACCCCCATCCTAACCTTCCCCCTGCAAGGGGGAAGGAACGCATGCCGTGCATTTGCGAACATCACCGCATAACATCAATCTCACATCCAAGGACACCATCATGCCCGTCTATCAAGCCGGCCAATTGAACACCACGGCGCTGCAAGCGCCCGATCTCTACGTCATCATCCAACCGCCCGGCGTGGCCTACATCAACGGCGTGCCCACCGATGGCCTCGGCCTGGTCGGCGTCGGCTCCTGGGGGCCGGTCAATGCGCCGATTTCGGGCATCGGCAACAACGCGCAGGCGCAACAGGCAATCGGCGGCGTCACCTTCCGTGGCCGCGATCTCGCCACTGCGGTTGCCGTCGGCGTGCAAAACAACGTGCAAAACTTCGTGCTGGTGCGCGTCACCGACGGCACCGACATCGCCGCCAGCGTCGCGCTCAAGGACACCGTCGCCACGCCCGTCACCGGCTTGACGCTGACCGGCCTCTACACCGGCATCGTCGGCAACAGCATCACCGCCAACATCGCCGCCGGCACCGCCAACGGCACCTTCAAACTGTCGATCCAGCGCGCCGGCTTTACGCCGGAAGTCTACGACAACATAGCCGGCGCCGGCGCGGCCTTCTGGGCCAACGCTGTGCAAGCGGTCAATTACGGCCAATCGGGCGTGCGCGGGCCGTCGCAAATCGTGGTCGCCAGCATCGGCGCCTCGACCTCCGCCCCCAACGTCAGCGCCACCTACACGCTGGCCGGCGGCACCGATGGCGCAAGCGGCGTCACCGACTTGACGCTGGTCGGCACAGACGGCCTGACCCGCACCGGCATGTATGCGCTGCGCAAGACCGGCGTGCAAGTCGGCAACCTGGTCGACTGCCAGACGCCGTCGACCTGGACGGCGCAACTCGCGCTCGGCCTGCAGGAAGGCATCTACTTCCACACTGCCAATCCGGCCGGCGTCTCCGTCGCCACCAGCGCCTCCAACCTGGTTTCGGCAGGCGTCGACGGCTACGGCCTGATGTGCCTGGTCGGCGACTGGGCCTACTGGAACGACACCGTCAACGGCGTGCAGCGCCTGCTGTCGCCAGCGACGTTCACGTCGGCGAACCAAGCCTCCACCAGCCCGCAGCAATCGATTTTGAACGATTCGATTGCCGGCGTCGTCGCCACCCAGCGCAGCCTGCAAAACCTGCCTTACAGCGAAGCCGAGATTGCGCTGGCCGCCACCTCGCGCCTGGAAGTGCTGACGCTGGGCGCGCCGGCCGGGCCGATCTTCGCCTGCCGCACCGGACGCAACATCTCGTCCAATAGCGCGACGAACGGCGACAACTACACGCGCATGACCAACTACATTGCCTTCACCGTCGCCTCCGCCTTCGGCTACGTGCCCGGCAAGGTGCAGACGGTCGACCTGCGCCGCAACGTCAAGGGCGCGATGGATGCGTTCTTCTCCAACCTGCAAGCGCAAAACATGATCGGCAACGTCAACAACCCGACCGCGCCCGCCTGGAGCGTGCAGATCGACGCCAACAACAACCCGTTCAGCCAGGTCGCGCTCGGCTACATGCAGGCCAACGTGATGGTCACGTATTTGAGCATCGTGCGCTACTTCCTCGTCAACATTCAGGGCGGGCAATCGGTGACGGTCAATCCGGTGGGTTGATGCGTATAACCACGCGCGAGCGGCTTTGCTCCCCTCGCCCGCTTGCGGGAGAGGGGTGGGGGAGAGGGTGTTCGCAAAAGCGCTTGACTTGGCGCAGACCCTCTCCCTAACCCTCTCCCGCAGGCGGGAGAGGGGACGCCTCTCTTGGCCTGCGGGCGAGGGGGGAAACCCACGTATATTCAAAATCAAAATAGGAGCACCACCATGCCGCAATCAGGCTTAAACATCGGCAGCGACGCGCGATTCGATTTCTATCCCGCCAGCGGCCACATCGCCTTGCCGACTCTACTCAAGTTCACCTCGAAAAAGCTGACCAAGAAACTCACCGTCAAACCGCTGGGCGGCTTGCCGATTCACCTGAGTTTCCAGGAAGACGGCTGGGAAGGCAGCTTCGAAGTCTCGCGCATCGATTCGACGCTCGACGACTATTTCAACGCCTTCGAGGCCGCCTACTACGCCGGCACCGCCCAACCGTCCGGCACCATCCAGCAAACCATCAAGGAAGTCAACGGCACGGTCACCTCCTGGCAATACCAGGGCGTGGTGCTGTACTACGACGACGCCGGCGACTACGAGTCGGAAAAGAACGTGATCCAGAAGGTGTCCTTCCTGGCATCGACGCGTGTGAAATTGTCTTGAGGATTGACCAATGACTGAAGAAACCAAGAAAGACGACGGCATCGTCGTCGTCACCACTGCCAGCGGCAAGGCCATCGGCATCAAGCGCCCGCATGTGCTGGCGCAATACAAGCTGGTCGACGCCATCGGCGACTCCGCCGAAAATCGCGTCTACCTCAACATGTGCATCCCGCTGATGTGGGTCGCCTCGATCGACGGCAACCCGGTGCCGCAGCCGACCACCAAGCTGCAAATCGAAGGGCTGATAAGCCGCCTCGACGAAGAGGGCATCACGGCTGTGTCGAGAGGCATCGACGAACACTTCTCCCGCAAAAACGAGGTAGCCGCCGCAAAAAAATAGCGGCGGACCCCGGACTGCGCCAGGTATTGAGACTGGCGAAGTCCGGTGTCCCGTGGGAAGTGGCGACCAGCCTGTCGCCTGCCGAATTGTTCGGCTATTGCATTGCGCTGGGTGAACTGGATGGGGGCAGGTTTAGTTGGCGGAGGATGGAGTGGGAGAAGACGGGGTGACGTTGTAGCTCGATGTGTAAAATGTATCCTGTACTGCAAAGTTTGTGCGATGAAACATCACCACCGGAAAATCGGAATCATCGTCATTCCTTTTTTCCACCGCAATCACCTCCAATTGGTCGTCCGGGAAAATGCGGTCGTCTCCAAAGCACGCACTTTTTCCGCTATTGGCGATTGGCGGATGGTCGGCATTGTCTGCGTCGCCATTTTTCCGGGAGCGTCTGGTTTCGGCAAGTGCTTCCTTTGATTCGCAGGCGACAAAATTCGAATCTTTTAGGTAAAAAAGCGTTCCCGCTTTTAGATTGGAAGCCGTGACATCAAAATTGGGACGACTTGGCGGCAGATTATCCCAAGGCCTGAAGAATTTCTTCTGGGTGTAGAGGGTCTGGCCGGGGTTATCGAAATTGTCGGTTGCGTGAAATACTATGACATCGCCTATTTCGCTGACGTTTACAACACCGTCAACCGTATATTTTTTGCGGCTTCCGAGTACAGTGCGACAAAAGCCACTTTCCCCAATCTCTGTCACCAAGCGTTTGGAATTATCTTGATCTCCTTTATTGGTGTACTTGACCAGTTCCGCCAACCGCTCCTTCGAGGAACACGAAAAATCGCCCGCATGGTCTAAATCAAAAGACATGCCACGATAAATTGCCGTTTCCTGCGCAGCATTGGTCGACGCGTCTTGACGGAAATGCAGATACACGCCGGCCAGAATCGACATGACCGCAAAAAATACAATGTATTTGAACGAGCCATAGGCGAATTTTGCAACTCGACTGATTCCCATCCATCCGTCCTGTGGCTTTAACGCCCCGCATTTCGGGCAGGATAGGGCTGATTCGGAAAGTCGCTTGCCACAGTCTTTGCATTTGTGAAAGAGCATCATTGGTCCATTGGTGGGATTTCCAAACCTAGCAGAATACCCTTAGATTGCCAATAAATCAACTTCGATGAAAACACTGAATTCCCTTGGCGATCTTGCCCGCGCGTTTGAGCAAAACGCGAAACAGATGAGCGTTCGTATAGCGGCAGCGATGAGAACCAGCGCCATCGCCGTGGTGGACGCCGCGAAGGATGAATTTGGCAGCGATGGCAAGGCGCTGGGTTGGCCCGAACTGAGCGATGCGACCAAAGCGGAACATGTCCGCAATGGATATGAGGAGAATGTGCCGCTGCTGGCGAGCGGCGCGCTGCGCGACAGCATCCAATATCGGTCGTCGGAAAAGTCGTTCGAGGTCGGCTCGGATAGCCAGATCGCTGTCTATCAGGAATTAGGCACGGCAACGATTCCGCCGCGCCCTTTTCTGGCTCCGGCCTTGCACAACAAGATTCCGAGCATTCTGGAAACTGTTGGCAAGGCTGTCGAAAAGGCGTTGGGTGGAGAGAAATGAGCGCCGCCAAGAAAAAGGCGGTCGCGGAATTATCTCATTGCGTTCAGCGATCAAGATGATTGCCGGTTTAATTGGCAGTCGATGCGGCTGGAGATGACGCGTTGACCGATTCAATTTTCGCATGGTCATGTATCCTTTGGTACGTTGTATAGAGAATAACCGAACTTTCCGTATCGACGCGGTGGATCGCTACAACGTCTTCGTCAATGCCTTTCACTCGTTTGATATTGTCGATTTTAAATTGAGCATTAAGTTGGATTAGATCATTTCCGTAGCAAAAATGAATGTCCGCTCGACCTAGGCGGTTGAGATCGATTTTTTTAGAATATTTGTCGCCGTCAAAGCTCGAAGGAAATGCTAAAAATTGATCGGTGGTCTCGTATTGATTGAACTTCGCCAGGTCGCTCGTTGATTCGCAGGCGACGAACTCGCCTTGGTGGACACTAAAAAGAAGGCCTGGCTTAATTTTCGTTTCGGTTACGCTGCGGGCGTCCACCGTCGCGGGGTAGTCTGCTTTTCCCACAAATGCTATCGGTGCGTAGAGTGGCATTGGGTAAAATGAGCCGAATCGATGAAATTTGACGACGCTGCCCCGGATTCCGTCCACTTTTTCCACCTCGTCCAGCACATAGAAAACATGGCGAAGCGAGGTCGAAAAGCATTTTTCCTGACCGCCGTATTCGATCAAAAGCTTCTTGGCATTTGTTTGATCGCCGTCATGTTTGTACTTCATAATCTTGGACAGATTCTCTTTTGTCGCACATGCAAAGGACTCATTTGTGCGCACGCTGAAAAATTGACCCGGTCTAGTGTCCGGTAACGTCGGATCCTGTTCGCCTGGGGATAACGTGCTGGCTGTTCGCGCTTTGATAAAGTCTTGCAGCGTGTAGAGATACGTTGAAGGAATGGAAGACGTCGAGTGGAAATTGACAAGATTCACTTTCCCATAATTGTCTACGCGATCCACTACATAGTGTACGTTGGCAGGGAAAACGTTGAAACACGGGCTAGCCCTGCGTTTGTCCAACATGCGATTGACGTTAGCTTGGTCGTGGTCGGCGATATAGCGGGAAATCTCGACGAATTCTCTGGCACTCCTGCAGGCGTAGGCTCCCTCGACTGTAAAATCGAAGAGATCGCCCAGCTTCAAGTCGCTATTTGCGCTGGTTGCCGCCGCTGTCTTGAGTGATTCTTTACCGCTTATTTGCGGATGCGCCGCGAAAGTGGCGTACCCGCACAACAGGAAAAGGACGACTTTGGTCGCGATAACGGGAAATCTGGTGGCTGGCGGGATTTGATCCCAACTGCTTGGCGGCCTCGAAATGCCACATTTCGGGCAAGCCGCCGTCGTTTCGGAGAGCCGTTTGCCGCGTTCCTTGCACTCGTGCTTGAACATGATTGATCCGTTGGTTGAGGTTTCAAACCTGGCAGAATACCCTTGCATTAGGCCCAGATCAATATGTTCAGCTCTCGGGCCGTCGAACGAACTGCCTTTTGCGTTGCGCTGGTTGATCTGGTTTTGACCCTTTTCAATTTGCCGCAGAAGGCGTCGATGAAGTGTAGGGGGGGACAAATTCAATCAGTGTATAAAGAATATTCGCCGAAGCAAAACTGGTTCGGTGAAACGCGACAACATTGACGTCGTGGCGTTCGTCTTTTTCAACGCGGAGCAGTACTAATTTTTCGTCGGGAAATATTTGGTCGTTACGGAAGCACGGGCCATCGCCAGGTCTATTGGAAAACAAAGCGTTGGCATTTTCAGTGTCGCTTTTCGCTAAATATTCTCCATATTTCGCGAGGTCTTCCTTTGATTCGCAGGCGACAAATTCGGTATTGTTTACGGTGAATTCTTGACCCTTTCGCAGATCGGTAGCGGATATTTGTGGGTAGAGTGGGGTTGGCGGAATATAGTCCCAAGGCCTTACATTGCTTCTTGGAGTATAGAAAGGGCTGAATTTTTCTTTGGAATCGCCGAATTGGTAAAATGCCACCACGTCGCCAACGCCTTCCATCTTGATGATGTCGTCGACTTCAAATCGCGTTCCTTTCATTTCCCGACACCAGCCATATTCGCCGGGGACCGTCAACAGATGTGCGAACTTGGCTTTGTCACCTTCCTGCACTGATTTGGCTAGTTCCGTCAGGCTCTCTTTTGATGTGCATGCAAAGTCTGCTGCACGGGTAAAGTCAAAAGACATTCCAGGCTTGAGCACAACATACGGCTTTGGCGATCCGTAACCTGTGACTTCTAGGTACACAGCGAATAAGGTATAGGCGCCGGCAAGACACAGGACCACAATGCCCGCCGTAATCAAGAATCGAAAGACCGGGCTGACCTGACCCCAACCGTCAACCGGCTTCGGAGCGCCGCATTTTGGACAGACCGTCGCAGATTCGGAGAGCCGCTTGCCGCATTCCGTACATTTGTGCTTGAGCATGATTGATCCGTTGGTTGAAGTTTCAAACCTTGCAGAATACCCTTGGATTGCCAATAAATCAACTGTGTTGAAAACATTGGATGTCTTTGGCGGCATCGCACAATTACAGGCAGGTAAAAAATGACCGAAGCATATAAAGTTTCCGTTGAACTGGAACTGGAAGACAAATTTACAGCCAAGCTCAAGGAAATAGCCAAGAAGCTTGAGGAAGCCGGCGAAAAGGTGGGCGAGGCGGGCGAAGGGCTGAAGAAATATTCCGAAGGTGGCGACAGCCTCGTCAAAATGCTCAATGAAACTACGAGGTCATTGACGGCGTTGGGTTCCAACGGAGGGTTAAAATCCGCTGTTTCCAGTTTCGATAGGATGGCGAATGCCAGCGCCAAAATAGCGCAGAACATGAGAGCAGTGCAGCAGGCTGGCGCGCATGTGGGCGGCGTAATAGCGCACGGTTCGTCCAACGGTGGGCACGGTGGGCTGGTCGGCAAACCGCAGTTCAAAACACGCAAGGCCACTTCCGCTCTCGCTGCGGAAGGTGCTGAAGGCGCGGAAGTTGCAGAAGCTGCCGGGGAAGTCGCTACCGTGGCGGAGATCGCCGAGAGTGGTGCAGCCGCCGGGGCGGTCGTAGCGAAGAAGGCTTTTGAAGTAGGAGCAGAATCTTTCAAGAAAAATGCAGACCTTGAACGGGCAAATTATGAAATTGCACGAATAGATACTCCTGAGTCGGAGCGGCCTGCGAGGATAGAGCATCTTAAAGAAAAAGAGTTCGAGGACTTCAAGAAGTTCGGTTTCGTAACGCATGGTGCGATAGACCCGTTCGCCGAGGCCAGAGAAGAAGCCTACAAGGCATTTTCTTCGCAGCCATCGAGAGAAAAAAAGGAAGAATTTACCGATGCGGTGATGCCCGGCGCGGCAGAAGAGGCGAGACAAGGCAAGATCGGGCTACCAGAGATCACAGCGAAGCTTTCGGAATTTGTCGAACAGGCGCACGCGAATAGCGGCAAACAGGCAGCCTCCTTGATCGATTCGGCGATTCAGGCGTCGAAGAAGACAGGAACGCAGCTTGACGAAGTCGTAGAGAACGCGCAGCTTGCCGGCAAGGCATTGGAAAGCGCTGCGGAAAGTGGTTCGGAAAACGCCAGCCATTTCATGTTGTTGATTGCTACGATGCAGCATGGAAAAATGCTGGATACCGAAAGCAGAGCTCTGCTCGATACGTTGTCCACCGATGCTCTGCCTGAAAAGTTGGATAGTAAATCCGATGCCGATAAAAAGCGGATGGAGGCAGGGAATGAATTGGGTCTCTTCGAGGGCGACAAGGCGAAATTTTATCAAGGCGACAAGATCGATTTGATGAGCATGGTTTCTATCGTAGCAAAAGCCAGACTAGAGTCGAAGCTGAATAAGGAAGAGTTCAAGGCCAAGATTATCGCTCTCTTCGGCACAAAAAACGACATCGGTGAGCGCCTTGCCTCGTTTGTCGAAGAGAAAGGCAAGGCGAATCTTGAAGGGTTGGCTGAAATGCCAAATGCTGCGGGAGAGAAAAATTCCGGCAAGTCTTCGGCTGGTCCCGAGGGCATTTCAGAGAAGTGGGATCAACTCAAGGCCGATGTCACTATGGCTTTGATGAATCAGACAGCCTCGTTCAAGAAACCGGTCGAGCGCCTTCTCGACTACGCACTCAAGGCTAGCGCGGGTGCTGTGGAATTTTCCCAAAAGCACCCGGACGAGTTGATGCAGATCGTAAAGACGGGAGATTTCAGTATTCCAGTCGGGGATGCGGTTGCAGATTGGATGAATAATCGAAAAAAGGCTGAGTCTTCTTTTGACCTTGAAAATGGCAAAAAAATATCTGCCGCCACCCTAAAAAAGGCTACTGAAACTCCTGCTGGCGGATATTTGTTTGCGTCAAAATATGGGAAAAAGCCTGAATCTGCGCCAGCGCCATTGCCAGGAAGTTTGCTTCCACCGCCGCCAGTGCCACAAAAACCGGCGGAACCTGCCACGTCAGGAGGAAAATCAAAAATGCAGGAAATTGCCGACAACGCCAACAACTACGTCGAGAAAAATTTCAACTTCGCCTTCTACCTTGACGGCAAGGAAATCGCCGCGCACATGATTCCAGCGAATTCAAACGGCACGTCCAGCTTCAACACCGCAGCAACCCGTCCGTCACCCAACGGCAGTGCTTTGGGACATAAATGATGAACCCCACCACCACACTCACCCTCACCACCCCGCAAGGCCCCTTCCAATTCGCCGGCGCGGAAGTGCCGGAGCAGATCAACTTCGGCGGCGCGCAGATGCTGTGCACGCACAAGATGATCGGCGGCTTGCGCATCGTCGATGCGCTGGGGCCGGACGATGCGCCGTTGGCGTGGAGCGGGATTTTTCTCTACGAGGGCGCGGCCGAGCGGGCGCGCTTTCTCGATTACGTGCGGCGCTCCGGCTTGACTTGCACGCTGACCTGGGGCGTGTTCCAGTACACGGTGATCGTGTCGGAGTTCAAGGCGGATTTCAAGAAATCGCACTGGATTCCGTTTTCGATCACTTGCGAAGTGGTGCGCGACCAGACGCAGGATGTCGCCAGTCCGCCGAAGGAAACGCAGCATGACGCTATCATCTCCGACTCTGCGCGCATGTCGCAACTTGCCGGCGCGCTTGGCAATCCCTCGATTGCCGGTTTGGCGGCGGCGGCGAGTTCGTCGCTGTCGTCCATGCTGGGCGCGGTTGCGCCGATTGCCGGCGGATTGGTTTCGCTCAGTTCGGCAGCGTCAAGCGGGTCAAGCCTGTTGTCGTCGATCGTCGGCGAAGTGGGGCAGGTGTCTAGCTTGTCTAACCTGGCGTCGAGCGCCTTGTCATCTGTTGCCGCGCCGCTGGCGGCGCTGCAAAGCGCAGTCGGCGGGGCTATCGCCTCGGCTACGGCGGCAATCGCATCGGTGCCAAGTCTCGGCAATGTCGTCGCCGGGCTGCCGGTTGCCGGGCAAGTCGCCGGCCTGGTTGCGCAATGCACTGCCGCCGTTCAACTGCCAATGCTCAATGAACTCAGCGCCGTGACCACGCGCATTCAGGCGAATGTGGCGCTGATTGCGAGTCCGAGCAGCAACAACGTGACAACCACTGGCGGCGGCAATCTCTACAGTGCAGCGGCGCAATCCTATGGCGACGCCACGCGCTGGACCGATATCGCAGCCGCCAGCGGCATCGCGGATCCGATGATGACGGGCTTTAACACGATCACGGTGCCGCAATGATTAACCAGATTCCGACCAGCGGGCAGGGCCGCACGCCGCGCGGCATCTTGATGGTGGGCGGCACGGCCATCGAGTGGACCGGCTGGAGCATCGAGCATAACGGCGTCTACGAGGCCGGCACGATCCGCATCGAGGCGCCGGCGCCGTATGCGGATTGGCCACGGTGGACGCAGCAGACGGAGATCATCGTCGATGTCTACGCGGGCTTTCCGCGCGATCCGCAGAATTACGGCATCGCCGATCTGACCTTGTTGATGACGGCGCGCATCGACGATCTGCGGCTCGATCCGGCGCGCTCGGTGTTGACGCTGTCGGGGCGCGATTTGACGGCGCTGTTTACCGACAACAAGACCGATGCGAAATATCCGAACATGACTTCTTCGGCCATCGTGGCGGCGCTGGCGGCGAAGTTTCCGGCGCTGCAGACGAATATCAAGCCGACCACGCAATTGGTGGGCGCGTATTACGACGCCGACCAGGTGCAGATGCAGCGCCAGGATTCGATGTGGACGCTGTTGACCTACCTGGCGCAGCGCGAGGGCTTGCAATGCTTCGTGCTGGGGCGCACGCTGTATTTCGGCGAGTTCGGCGCGGTGGTGTCCGACGCGCCGTATGCGATCGTGCTGCAACCGCCGACGCCGCAGCGCCCTTATCCGGCGGCGAATGCGGAGAAGCTGTCGTTTTCGCATGACATGACCCTGTCGGGCGACGTGACGGTGCGGGTGCGCAGCTATCACGGCGCAAAGAATGCGTCCTTCAGCGCCACCGCGAAGAGCACCAAGACGGGCACGGCAATCGAGAAGAGCGCGACCGTGGCGCAGAGCGCGCAGGCGTACGACTTCACCTTTCCCGGTTTGACGCAGGCCGACTGCGCAGCCAAGGCCAAGCAGCTTTTGGGCGATATCGCCAGGCACGAAATGAAGATGGAGGCGACCGTGCCGGGCGACGTGCAGGTGTTCCCGTGGACGCCGGTGAAGGTACAAGGGACCGGCACGCCGTTCGATACGACTTACCAGATTTCGCGAATCAGCCGCAGCTTCGATGTGCGCGGCTTCCAGATGAACTTGAGCTGCCGCACGATGCCGGCGCAGAACACGGTGAAGCTGGCGTGACAGGGCGGTTTCGTAGGCTGGGATGCAATCCCAGCATTGAACTGTGGAACCGTGAAAGCTGGGATTTCATCCCAGCCTACATTTTGTGCAATCGAGGAATTTGCCATGCTGGTCAATCAAATCAAGCGCGTGGTGTCGGAGTTTCTATCGAACCTCACGCTGTCGAAATACGGGCTGATCTCGGCCTACAATCCGACCAATTACACGGTCAAGGTGATGCTGCAGCCGGAGCAGATCGAAACCGGCTTCATCCCGCTGGCGACGGTATGGGTCGGCAACAACCTGGGCGCAGTGTTCGGCCCGGCCATCGGCGATTCGGTGCGGCTCGATTTCATCGACGGCAGCGTGCAGGCGACGGTGGTGGGCGGGCGCTTCTTCAACAACTCGGCGCTGCCGCCGCTGGTGCAATCGGGCCAGGCGGCTTTGGTCGACAGCAAAGGCGCATTCGTGCGCTTGAACAACGACGGCACCATCACGCTGGGCGCGCCGACCGGCATCACGACCACCACGCCGGTGTTGACGCAAAACGGCAACCTGCAAGTCAACGGCAGCGTCACGGCCAGCGGCGATGTGGTGGGCCAAGGCAAGAGCTTGCATAACCATACGCATGGCGGCGTGCAGGCGGGATCGTCGAATACGGCTGCGCCGAATTGATCGCTGGCTGCTGCGATGTTGTAGGTTGGGCTAGAGCTCTACCAGCCCAACATCGGCGGCACATGTGACACGTGCTGCGAATAAGGGAGTCACCGCGCAAACGCCGGATGTTGGGCTGATGAACCGTTAGCCCAACCTACCCCTTTCCTTTCTTCGTTCAACCGCCCTCACCCTAGCCCTCTCCCGCCTGCGGGAGAGGGGATACCTCTCTCCGAATTCGGACGAGGCTATACCCCGCTCTTCGCACTTACAAGGAACCCCATGTCCTCAGAATACCACTGGTTCGGCCTGGACATCCAGTTCGCCGCCAACGGCGACGATGCGTCCGCGTCCGGCATCGCCGAAATCAACCAGCGCATCGTGCGCGAGTTGATGACCGCGCCCGGCGACTACGTCTGGCAACCCAACTATGGCGCCGGCCTCGGTCGCTATATCGGCGTCGCGTTATCGGCGGAAAAGTATGCGGAAGTCACCGCGCTGATCCGCTCGATCGTAGTGAAGCAGCCGGACGTGCAGCGCCTGCCGGCGCCGGCCATCACGTTTCAGGCGGACGCGACCGGGCTGTTGTCGACGCAGATCGTCTACACCTACGCGCCGACCGGCCAACCCGTCACCGTTTTCGCTCCCTAGGATATCTCCATGGCTCTCAATACTCTCAGCTTTACCACCGTAGTGCGGCAACAGGTGGCGGCGATCCAGGCCGCCTGCTCGACCGTCTTGACCTTCCTGGTCGGCTCGCTGGAACTGGCGCGCGTGCAGGCAGTGGCCGGCGTGTCGATGTGGTTGCAGTCGCTGGTGATGCAATTGCTCACGACTACCCGGCTGTCGACCTCGACCGGCAGCGATGTCGACAGCTTCGTCGGCGACTTCGGCCTGGTGCGCGAGGCGGCGGTGGCAGCCACCGGCACGGTGACGTTTTCGCGGTTCACTTACACCAATTCGGCGACGATTCCGGTCGGCACGACGGTGCTGACGACCGACACCACGCAGACCTTCACGGTGATTGCCGATGCCACGCAAGCGCTGTACAACGCCGCGCTCAACGCCTACGTGATTCCGGCCACGCAGCAAAGCGGCAACGTCACGGTGCAGGCGCTCAACGCCGGCACCCAGGGCAACGTCGGCGCCGGCACGATCACGCTGATCTCGGCGGCCATCGTCGGCGTCGATACGGTGACGAATGCCGCTGCCTTCGCAAACGGCGTGAACGAGGAGAGCGATGCAGCCTTGCAGGCGCGCTTCCTGGTCTACATCAGCGGCTTGAAGGAGGGGACGAAGGCGGCAGTCACCTCGGCCATCGACAACCTGCAACAGGGCTTTCAATTCGACATCGTCGAAAACTATGCTTATGGCGGCAGCGCGCAGCCGGGCTATTTCTATGTCGTCATCACGCCCAGCACATCGAGCGATATTGCGGCGGTCTACGCTGCGGTCAATGCGATCCGGCCTTTGGGCGTCAATTTCGGCGTCTTCGCGGCGTCGACCTTGAACGCCAATATCGGCATGACGGCAGTGGCCGCAGCCGGTTACACGCACGCGCAAATTGCCGCCGCCATCGCGACCGCAATCCAAAGTTTCATCGCCGGGCTGGGACTTGGCCAGCCGCTTTACTGGTCGCAGTTGTATGCGATTGCCTACGGTGTGCCGGGCGTGTCGGAAGTGACCGGCATGCTGCTCAACAGCGGCACCTCCGATCTGGTCGCCACTGCGCAACAGATCGTCGGAGCCGGAACCATCACCGTCAATTAACTCAGAGGAAAACAATGCTCAAAAGATTTCTTGCGGGGCTGCTGCTGGCAGCCTCGGCCTCGACGCCAGCGTGGGCGGCGTGCGGGTCGACCATCAATCCGGCGTTGCCGGCGCAAGGCGCGCTCATTGCTTCGCCGCCGATCCGCGCCAACTTTGCGGCGGCCTATTCGGATATCGACAATCTGTTCAGCGAGACATACGGAGGAAGCGCGCCGACCAATCCGTGTTCCGGGCAGGTCTGGCTCAACACGGGAACCACGCCAGCTTCGCTGCAGCAGTGGGACGGCGCGCAATGGGTGACGATCTACACCCTCAATACGAGCGCGCACGCGTCGACCATTCCCGTCGGCAATCTGCCGCTGGGCGCATCGGTCGGCAATCCCGGCACCGGCAAGATCGAAGCGCTGTTGCCGCCATCGACCGTCACGCAAACCAGCTATGCCTTCGGCACTGCCGACTTGTTCAAAAAGACGCGGCGCAGCAATGGCGGCACGGCGATGGCCGACACGCTGCCAGCGGCGGGCGCAACCGGATTGGCGAATGGGACGCAGATCAATATCGCTAACGTCGACGCCAGCGCGATTGATACCCTGAGCGCCGGCAGCGGGACGACGATCGACGGAAATTCGACGCTGGTTATTCAGCCTGGACGCGATATCTGGCTGATTTACGATCTGGCCAACGCAGAATGGCGCGGGGCTGGGAATTCGAGGACGGCGGTTTTGTTTGCAGGCACGCCGCCGACGGCTTCGCAGCTTTGGGGTGGGTCGGCTACGCCGGGGAGTGGGGCGGCGGTCGTTACAGGCTCGTGTCTGTCGCTATCGAGTGGAACGCTTTCCGATACTTGCATTGGGTCGCTACTTCCGGCGACAAGCTTTCTACTGAAGGGGAATGGAATTGCAGGCAATGCGGTAGCGGCCACGCCTGGAACGGATTACATAACCCCTGGGGAAATGTCTGGTCTCACCGCCGGAAATTCTTCGCAGCTGCTTTCGGGGACGTGGGCTGCGCCGGGTTGTATAGGCTGCACGACGCCAAATGTTGGCGACTTCAGCGCCATCACGATGGGTAGTGGCGTGACTGGCTTCGTCATGATGCCATATACAGGCGGCGGGTATGCAGACATATATAGCACCAATGTCACGCCGGGGGCGACTAACTTTGCATTTGCAACCAACGGGGCCACTTCTGTGCTAAATGGTACAGCGCAAAGTGTCCTGGCTGTGGGCAGTGCTGTCATTGTTAATGCGACGTCTTCTGGGACAGCGGTCACCGGAGCACTATCCGCATCCGGCAATGTGACGCTGCCCGGATTGGCCACCAGCGGGACGATAAGCGGCTCGCATTGCCAAGATTCTAGCGGCCACGTGATGTATGTCGCTGGCACAAATTGCTATGCCAGCGGCACCGCAAGCAACTACATCGCAAAAGCCACGACCTATACGGCGAGCAATGGCGACAACATCTTTGCCGATACCAGCGTCGGGGCGTTCACGATCACATTGCCCGCTTCGCCAGCCGAATTTGCTCAAGTCTGCATATCCGACGCCGCAGGCACTTTCGGCGCCTACGCGCTGACGATTGCCGGCAACAGCGCGAACATCATGGGATCGTCGGCCAACATGACCGTGACGACCAACTATGCCTCGTTTTGCCTGATGTACTACTCTTCGACACCCGGATGGAGAATCAAATAATGCGTGACTACCTGAAGCGGCTAATTCTCGCCGCAGTTCTGCTGTGCTTTTATACGACGAGCTTTGCCAGCGATTTTTCGCAGTTTGTTGGCGGGTTCAATTTACAGCCAGCAATCTTCTTTGCAACATCGACTACTTACACGATTCCTGCCACGGGGACATATCGCGTCTCAGTGGAAGGCGGCGGCGGAAGCGGCGCGGCCTGCCTTGATTCCACTGGATGCGCGTCTTCGGGCGGCGGTGGCGGTGGTTTCGCCGAAGTCGATCAATCGTTTATTGCTGGTACGGTCTTGACAATCACGATTGGTGCGGGTGGTGCGGCAGGCACAGAATCTTCGGCGGCTACTTGCTTAGCTGGCGTGGCGGGCGGCACAAGCACCATTACTGCATCTGGATTTGCAACGATTCAGTCGACCGGTGGTGGTGCTGGCGCTTGTGTTCTCACTACCGGAACAGCAACCGGCGGCGCGGGTGGCATCGGATCTGGCGGGCTGAATAATCAAACGGGCGGGGCGGGTGGAAACGCCACGTATACCAGTGCTGCGGCATGTGGCGGTGGCGGTGGCGCGGGGGGCAATCCGAACGGAACTAGCGGAGCAGGCGGAGCGTGTTCGGCTGCCGCAAGCTATTACTCCGCTGGCGGCGGTGGCGGCGTCGGAGGAATTGGTGGGGCGGGTAGCGCCACCACCTCTAACGCCGCTGGTGGCGGTGGTGGCGCGGGCGGCGCTGGTGTCGCCGGGGCGAGCGGGAATGGCGCTGGCGGGGCGAATAAGCTAAACCTCTTTTCAACTGCCAGTGTGGATGGATTTAATCGGATTGGGGCTTCTACATCTTCGATAGGATTCGGGTTCGACTCTCTGTTTGACCCGTGGCGTGCGATCACAGGAGGTGGCAGCTCGGGTAGCACCAACGTCCTCAGTGGCCCCGGCGGAACTGGCGCGGGTTCCGGGGGGCTGGCGGCTGCCGGCTCTAGCGGCAGCACTGGAATATTGGGTGGCACCGGCGGCGCAGCTTACTCTAACTCGACGACCGGCGGAAATTCAGGAATCGGCGGGGGCACCGGCGGGTGTGCAATAACCGCCGGTGCATGCGTGCGCGGATCGGCTGGCTCCGGCCTCGTAACCATCGAAAGAATCAAATAATGTCAACCTACAACATCACCGCAACCGGCCAAAACATCGAAGCCGAAGCCGCTTTCATGGCGGCGGAATATCCGAATGGCGGCTACACACTGGTTACGCCAGACGGCGCGAATACACCTTCGCTGGGAACGCAGATAACGCCGGAAGCGTTTGCGAAGCGACTGGGAACGACAGCACTGGACGCGATTTATGCCGCTGCGGCCTCTACGCCATCGCTGCAAGCTTGGATAGCGCAGACATGGGGCGCAAAGTATATCGACCTGGCTGATCCGTTACTGGCGACTGGCCTTAACAATCTGGTATCGGCCACGTTGCTGACGGCAGCGCAGGTAACGGCAATCCTAAGCGCCCCGGTTCAACCAAGCGAAGCCGCATAAAAAATGCCAACAAATTACGACGACAACATAAGCCGGTGGGACGACGGCGTCTCCACCTGGGATGAAGTCACCGCCCTGCCGACGCCGCCCGCGATAGGCAGTCAAGCCGATATTTTCAATCGGCTAAGGGCGCTGATTCCGCGCGGATGGTTTCAGACTTCGCCGAATTTCGATGCGACCCTGCAAGGGCCGGCGTGGGCGCTATCGAGTGTCTACGCGGAAATCACCTATGCCGCGCTGCAAACGCGCATCAAGACCGCGACCGATGGCTTTCTCGACTTGATTTCCTGCGATTTTCTCGGCACGACCTTGCCGCGCAACGGCGGGGAATCGGACGCGTCTTTTCGCGCACGCATCCTCGCCAACCTGTTCGTCAAGGGGCCGACGCGGGCCGACATGATCAAGGTCTTGACGCTTTTGACCGGCATCGCGCCGACGGTCTTTGAGCCAAGCAACAGCACCGATAGCGGCGGCTGGGACGGCGACTTTTACTTCGATGCCGGCATGCCGGCAGGCGGCGGCTGGGGCGATCCGTTGCCGTATCAATCGATGGTCACCGCGTACCGCCCAGCGAACCAATTCATCGACCTGGGCGAATGGGATGCCTACCGCTTCAGCTTCGACAGCAATGCGTATTGGTCGGACGAGCAGCCGAATTCGATAGCGGACGCCGCCATCGTCGCAGCGGTGGAAGCCACGCGCGCGCTCGGCACTATCGTTTGGCTGCGAATTTCCGATGGCGCAATAGCGCCGTAATCCTTTCAAATTCAACTCCAAGCCGCCATTGCGCGGCTTTTTTACTTTCCGAGGCCACATGGACAGAAGCATAGTTTATTCGCAGGAACAAGGGCGCAGCACCGACTTCTTATTTGCGCAGCGCGCGGCGATGATCGGCGTGTCGAAGCTGGCGCAAGCGGTGCTGGGGGCCAGCACTTGCGTCAATGGCCTGGCATGCACGGCCACCAGCCCGGCATCGCTGTCGGTCAATATCGCCAAGGGCGAAATCTACAGCATGGCCAACGTCGATTCCAGCGCCTATGGCGTGCTGCCGGCCGACACCAGCGACACGATTTTGAAACAGGGCATCGTGCTGGCAACCACCAATCTCGCCACGCCGGCGCCGACCACCAGCGGCTACAGCATCAACTATCTGATCGAAGCGATTTATCAGGATACCGACACCACCAACGTCGTGCTGCCGTATTTCAACTCGGCCAATCCGTCGCAACCGCTCTCGGGTCAATCGAATAGCGGCACCGCGCAGCCGACGCAACGCCAGGGGCAATGCGTGCTTGCGGTCAAGGCCGGCACGGCGGCCACCACCGGCAGCCAGACCACGCCGACGCCCGATGCCGGCTATGTCGGCTTGTGGGTGGTGACCGTCCCCTATGGCGCGACCGGCATCACCAGCGGCAATATTGCGCAATATACGGGCGCGCCATTTTTGAGCGTCACCTTGCAGAATATCTTGAGCGGCTTGCCGGGCTATGCGCTGCTGGCTGCGACGCAAGCGTGGACGGCGGCGCAACAGGGCGCATTCGTGCCGGTGCAGCCGGTCGGTTCGGGCGCGACATTGACGCTCAATTTCGCGCTCGGCAACAACTTCGTGGTCGGCGGCGGCGGCGGCGTCACCAGCGCCATCGGCGCATCCTTCGTGCTCGGCACGCCGGCCAACGTCGTGCCGGGGCAGAGCGGCGTCATCACCTTCCTGCAAAACGCCACCGGCGGCTATACGATTTCCAGTCGCTCGACCGCCTGGGTCGGGGCCAACGGCACGCGCGCGCAATTGACTGCGGGGGCCAACGGGCGCGACGACTTCTTTTACGTGGTCGATTTCGACGGCAAGATCGTCCTGTCCGCAGCGGGGAACGTATCGTGACCATACCGGCAAATCTCATCGCCGGATTATTAGCATCCAGCGCAAGCCATCCAATCAGCTTGTCGATCACTGCGCCGCTGTCGGGCAGCACCATCGCCAACAACACGACGGCGGAAGCGATTGCCGGCGTCGCCTCGTCTATTGCCGGCAACATCACCGCGCTGCAATACCAGATCGACGGCGGTAGCTGGAATAATTTCACCTTCACCGCTGCGGCTTCAGTCAGTTATAGCGGCGGCAATGCGGGCCAGATCGGTGCAGGCGGCCATACTGTTGCCGTCAAGGCGACCGATGCTGCAGCGAACACGCTGACCGTGAGTTCGTCATACTCGATCACAGGCTCGCCACCGGCGCCGGCATATTCGTGGACGCCGTATTACACGTACAACGGGCAAAATAATTACCTGACAATCACCCATGCAACCGCAAATGCAACGGTTGCTTATACACAGACCCAACTCGATGCGCATGGAAACGCTGTCGCAACGCTAGGCATGACCACGCTCGGAACAACCGATGTCAACGGCAATTTCTCGCATACCGGCGTGGCATCATGGACAGCGGGCGCTTGGACCGACAGCGTGCAGCTGTACGTTGGCGGCGTCCAGGTCGGCGCGTACTCGTTTGTGAACTCAAGCAACAATTTGTACGCGACGCCGAGCTATACGCCGAACACAGCGCCAAACGGAACACAAATCACCTTGAATTTTGCGGGTTCGTGGGCTAGTTCGACGGTGACGCAAACCATGACGTTCTCGCCGTCCGGGACGGTGGTTGGTCCGACAGTGCTTGGCTTTACCGATGCAAATGGTAACTTTAGCTCAAGCCAGACGATGACGTGGGGCACCGATACGTCTTGCTCAATTCAGGTTTCGCTCAGCGGTGTCAGCCAGGGAACATATACCTTCATTCCATAGGGAGCCATCATGCTCAACTTTCACGGCCTACGGGCCGTTTTTTTATGCGCTCTCACTGCGAGCGCATCCTTCAATACAGCGAAGCAGGACGCGCATCGCTGTCGCCAGGAAAGCGAGGCGGCGGCATGAACGGGCAACTCACCTGGTTTGAAGTCATCACCATCTTTCTCAGCGTGTTGGGCTTCATCTTGACCGCGTTCGGCGTCGTCATGTGGTTCAACTTCCGCAAGAACGTCGACGACATCGAAAAGCTGAAGGAAGACTTTTCCGACTTCAAGGTCCACGTCGCCAGCAACCACCCGACGGCCGACGCGATGGATAGGGTCTTCCAGAAACTGGAAGACATCCAGAAAGGCATCGCCGACATGTTCGGCAACATCCGTGACCGGCTAGACCAAAAGGCAGACAAATCATGAGCATGACACCGCAGGCATTCATCGCGCTGCTGCTGCCGGCAGCGCAAGCTGCGCAGGCGGCGACCGGCATCCCCGCCAGCTTCACGATTGCGCAAGCCGCCGTCGAAAGCGCCTGGTACGGCAGCGCCCAGGCCGTGCAAGACTACAACCTGTTCGGCATCAAGGCCGATGCGTCGTGGCACGGCGCAACCCAGACCTGGCCGACGCGCGAAGTGGTCGATGGGAAGAGCGAGACATGGCACTGCGCCTTCCGCAAATATCCGAGCCTGGCCGCCGGCCTCCAAGACCACGCCGCCTTCCTCGCCGGCAATCCGCGCTACGCGCCTGCATTTGCGCACAAGGACGATGGCTGCGCCTTCGCGCGCGAAGTCGCCAAAGCGGGCTACGCCACCGACCCGCGCTACGCCGAAGCGATCGTCGCCATCATCGAGTATCACCAACTCAAGCAGTACGACCGCCCGGCATGAACGCCCCCGCCACCCGCCTGCTGGTCAGCGCCGCGCTGATGGCCACCTGGATCGCGCTGGTCGTCTTCCAGGTGCCCGGCGACGAGCAAATTATCGAAGTCATCAAATACACGCTGGCGATGATGGGCGGCTACCACGCCGGCGACCGCATCAACGCGCCGCAATCGATCATCCCACCTCCGACCAAGGAATAACAATGAAACGCACACTCCTATCGATCGCCCTGCTGGCAGTTGCCGGCAGCCAAACCGGTTGCGCCAGCTACCTTCAGGCCGCCAGCTCCGCCAACACCTCCGCCGTAGTCAGCGCGCGCGCCGCCGCCGACCTGGCAGCCAAAGTCAACGCCGAAGCCTTCTGCACGATGTCGGTCGACACGCTCGGGCGCAACACCCAATACGTGAAAGCCGTGCAAAGCCTGTGCTGGTCCGGCAGCGCAACCACGCCGAGCGATGCGGCGGCAGCGCTTCCGGCGTCCGTTGCGCCGTCGGCATCGTCCGCCGCCACCGCCAAGTAGACAGGATCGCCGACCCCGCGTCGCTGTTCTGCAATTCCCCTCTTCCTCCAGCGGAAGAGGGGAATTTTTTTGTTTGAGCAGTCAAGAACGTGGGCACAACCGCAACGTAGGCACAACCGCAACGTAGGCGCAACCGCAACGTAGGCTGGGATGCAATCCCAGCATTTTCCGCCAAATCACGCGCCGAAGGCGTCGACGTTCGCATGGCAGCTTTCCGCGCTTGCCGGGATTTTCATCCCAGCCTACTCCATTATCTCGTCACGGAAATACGCAAATCATGACCCCATACCAGGCAATCCTGTTCGCCGCCGCCATCTACGACCCGATCAGGCCCGGCGTGTTCGACCAAATCTTCCGCATCGGCGACTGGATCGTCGGCCACGCCATCGACCGCGACGGCAACGCCGTCTTCGCCATCGCCGGCTCCGAGCGGCGCGAAGATTTCGAGGCCGACGCCGACTTCCTCCCCGCCGACGCCGGCCCGCTCGGCATGGTGCACGCCGGCTTCTACCGCGCCGCGCCGCAAGTATTGGCCGCGCTGCGTCCGCTGATGCGCGGCAAGTTCGCCATCACCGGCCACAGCCTGGGCGCCTCGCGCGCCGCCATCCTGGCCGGCCTGTGCGCGGTCAACCGCATCCCGGTCGCCAGCCTGTACATGTTCGAGCCGGCCCGTCCCGGCTACATCGACCTCGCCACCGAAGTCCGCGCCCACGTCCCCACCATCGTCGCCACCCGCAACGCCCGCGACTTCGTCCCCGACCTGCCGCCGGATTTTCCGTTTCCGTATCGGCATATTGTCGAGCTGGTCGATTTGGATAATCCGGCGGATAGCATCGATCCGGCGCAGGATCATATGCTCGATGCGGTGATGGCGGGGGTGTTGCGGCGGTGGGCGGAGTGAGGACTTCGATGCTGGATCGTGCGCGGCCAGAAGACTTGCGCTAATCGTCGAAATTGTATAAAATTTGATACAATGAACAACGATAAAGAAATCCGCTGGCTAGGTTCATCCTATGATGACCTCCTTAAATTCCCGGACGAACCGCGCCGCGAAGCTGGTTTCCAATTAGGAAAGGTGCAAGCTGGTCTGGACCCTGACAACTGGAAGCCATTCGATGATGTGGGGCAGGGAACACGGGAGATTCGTATCAGGGAAGCAACAGGAATATTCAGAGTGATGTATGTGGCGAAGTTCGAGGAAGCGATATACGTCTTGCATTGCTTTCAAAAGAAGACGGAAGCCACTACGAAACTGGACAAGGATATCGCAGAAGCTCGCTATCGAGCGATTGTGCAGAAAAGGAAAGCAACGAAATGAGCAAAATCGATACCCAAGTTCGGCACGTCACTAAACCCGGTGCGAATTTGTTTGCAGAACTTGGTTTTTCGCCAGACGAAGCCCGGCGCTATCAGGCGGAGTCGCGTGAGCGGATCGACCATACTCTGGCGCTCAAGGAGCAACTCATGGGAGAGCTGGTGTCATGGATCAAGGACAGCCACCTCAAGCAAGGCGAGGCGGCGGAAATATTGCATGTTACTCGCCCGCGCGTATCGGATGTTGTGAACAAAAAAACCGGAAAATTTACTATCGATGCGTTGGTGGACATGCTCGCCCGTATTGGAAAGCCTGTCAAAGTAGTGGTCGGCTGAAGAGTCGGCATCCCTCTCCGCCAACGCCGACTCCCCCGGACAAGCAGACTTCGCCACCGAAGTCCGCGCCCACGTTTCCACCATCGTAGCCACCCGCAACGCCCGCGACTTCGTCCCCGACCTGCCGCCGGATTTTCCGTTTCCGTATCGGCATGTTGTCGAGCTGGTCGATTTGGATAATCCAGCGGATAGCATCGATCCGGCGCAAGATCATATGCTCGATGCGGTGATGGCGGGGGTGTTGCGGCGGTGGGCGGAGTGAGGTTGGAACATTTCTTTAGGGGGCGTCTGTCAGCCGCTCATGCGCGATGCGCTGAAGCGATTTGCGGAATGCGAATATAAGCGGCTGGCAATCGAGGCGCATAACGCCAAACTCCAACCCGCAAAAGAGGGCGCGGAATCGCCACGTCCGAAAGACCGGCAGGCTGCGTGAGCAGTTTGGTAATTTTCTTGCCCGCTTCGGCGGGTATTTTCCTATACGGCTCACCCTTCGATCCGATTTCCTCAACGCCTCACAATTTATACGGAACCCGTATCCCCGGCTCCGTGGCCGCGAAATCGTTGGTATTGCGCGACACCAAGATCATGCCGTTGACCTGCGCGGTGGCCCAGATAATCGCGTCCGGCAATTTTATCCTGTGCTTCTTGCGCAAGGTCGCCGCAAGGCGCGCCACCTCGTCATCGATTGGAAGGCTGATAAACTGGGCGAGGAAACCTTTGATCGCCGGCTCGGTGGCAGGGGTTGCGCCAACCATGACTTCCATCCAGGTTATCAGACTGATCCATTTTTTCTCATAGAGAGCCAATTCATCCCTGGCTTCCTCGTGGCCGCTTAGGTAGTCGAAGAGGATGTTCGTGTCGAAAAGCGCCTTTACCATTCTGCGCGCATTTTCTCTTGGTATGCCAGTCCATCCACTTTCTTGCTTTTCCAAATCCCGAATGCGTCTACTGTCGACGGCTTGTTTTGCTCGATGTAGGCGGAAATTGCTTGCCGTATGATTTCGGCGCGGGAGACCTGCTTGGCGTCGCAAAGCATTGCCAAGTCTTCGATCTGCCGATCTGGAATGTCAATCAAGGTTCTCATTTCATTGCTTTCCGATATATGATATATGTATTGTATATCACGCCACCATCAAAAGCAAACAGGGATGCGTTTAGGTGCCTGCGTCGCCTTAGCGTTGCAATTTCAACCGCGCCGGGCCTCCGACACGCAGGATATCGACGCGACGCCGGCCCCTTGACGTTTAATGCCCGCCCTCAACGCCCCTGTACCTTTTTGATCTCAGCCGTCTTGTCCGACTTCAAATCCGCGCCGAGAAAATCCGCAGTATGCGCTAGCGCGATTTCGTAGCCGTATAGCGGCTGTATGCTCACGGTTGCCGCCATCGCCGCAAAATCGAGCGTGTGGCCGCCGTGCTGCTTGTCTTTGCTGAGGTAGTGCAAATGCAGTCCGGGTAGATTGATGCCATAGATGTAGTCGGGGAACCAGAAGCCGAGCAGCGTGCCTTCGGTATCCTTGGTCTCGAAGATGATTTGTTCGTCCGTCACGACTGCCTGGTTGCGATACGGTTTGCTTTGTGTCGGGAAAGTGCGATTCTTCATGCTGGCGAAGCGCCCTTCGAGCTTGACTGCGTAGAACACATTGCGGCTCGGTAAATGCCGCTCGACTTCTGCGCGCAATGCTTGATACGTCGTGCTGGAATCGACATCGAAGCGGATGGTCGGTTGGAAGTAGGCGACCATGCCGAACGGGATCGTCAGCGCGTCGTCGGCGACCTGCACGGTGCCATCGGGCATGACGCGATACCAGACGCTGTCGACCAGCATCATTTCGCCGCCCAGTGCGTCGGCGGCGGCAATGCCGAAGTTGCCGTGGCGCTTGAGTTCGCCGCTGTTCGTCACGCCGTCATAGGCACCGATGACGATGGCGTTGGAGGTCGACACTTGATACAGCACGTCTTGCGCCGCGTTGGGCGCGCCTGCATGGGCCGCCGCCGATGCGCACAGAATGGATGCCAGCATCAGGGCGGGGATGGCGGTTTTCTTCCAATCGGCTTTTTTCGGCGTGCTGCGCGGTTTCATGGTCTTGACGCATGGCTGGCCGATGGCGGGTTCGGGGATGTTGGCGAGACGTTTCTTGTTCATGGGTTTCTCCAGGTTTAGGGGTTTGACGGCGCGCGTGCGGCCACCATCCAGCAGGCGGCAGTGAAATGAACTTCCGTTCCGCGCACAAAGGGGTCGAAGGCGGCGCGCACGGTTTGGATGACTTGGGCGCGGGTGTGCGGGTCGACGTTGCCGAGAATCCGGCCCAGGGGGCCTAGTCGGCTCAGGTGCCCGACCAATTCCCGCTCGGGAAAGGTGCAGGCGGCATCGATCGGCTTGAGGTCGATGTCGCTCCAGCCGCCGGCTTGCAGGATGCGCGTGACGCGCTCGCGGTCGGCGAAGGCGAATTGTCCTGGGGCGTCCGGCTGGCGGGCGGGGATGTCGGGCAAGAGCGGGGCGGCGGCGCGCTCTGCTGTCGTCATGAATGGATTTTCTGCGGCGCTGCGCCAGACGACAAGCTGTAGCCTGCCGTTTTCCTTCGCTGCGCGCCGCAGGTTGGCGAAGGCGCGCACCGGGTCGTCGAAGAACATGACGCCGAAGCGCGAAATAATCATGTCGAAGCTGGCCGGCTCGAAGTCGTGCGTCTGCGCGTCGGCGCGGATGAAGCCGGCGGCGACGCCGTCCCGTTCGGCGCGCTTGCGGGCGGCGGCGATCATCGGCTCCGAGATGTCGATGCCGACGCAGCGGCCCGTCGGCCCCAGCCGGCGCGCAGCGGCCAGCGTCGTGCTGCCGGTGCCGCAGCCGACATCGAGCACGGTGGCCGCCGCTGTGGCCGGCACTGACGCGGCGAGCAGCTCTTCGATCGGTTTGAACATCTGGTCGAGCAGGGCTTGCGCCTCAACCCAGGCGCGCCCGTTCTGGCCGTTCCATAGTGTCGCCTGCTCGTCGTTGGTGTTGCCGGTGGTGTTGCCGGTCGCATTCATGATGGCCCTCTTTTTCCTGTATTGCTTGCATTTGGCAAGCGCCGATCTTATTATTTCACTTCAAGTCAGCTTGAGGTCAAGAAGATTATGGAACTGGATATTTCCGAGGTTGCGAAGCGCTCCGGCGTGCCCAGCTCTGCGCTGCGCTACTATGAGGAGAAGGGCTTGATTGCCTCGATCGGCAGGCGCGGCCTGCGCCGCCTGTTCGCGCCTGCCGTGCTGGAACGGTTGGCGCTGATTCGGCTGGGGAGCACCGCCGGATTTTCGCTCGACGAGATCAAGCTGATGTTTGCGCCGGACGGGCGTCTGGACATCGACCGCCAGTTGCTCGTGATCAAGGCGGACGAGCTCGACCAGACCATCCGCAAGCTCGGCGCCATGCGCGACGGCCTGCGGCACGCCGCCGCCTGCACCGCGCCCAGCCACATGGAATGCCCGACCTTTCGCCGCCTGTTGCGGGCGGCAGGGTTGGGAGTCATCGACGCGCCGGGGAAGAAGACGCCGCGACCGAAGTCGATTTAGGATCCTGAGTCAAGGCCTTGCCAGGCGTCCGATTTCGCACCGATAAATTCCGCGAAAAATGTTCTATTCGTGCTAAATTGCCTTCAGCCATAACGCGTATTTTTCCACGTCGGGGGCATGATGGAAGACAAAATCGTCGGCGCTGTATTCGGCACCATGCTTGGCTTTGCGCTCACTTATGCCGCCAACTTCTGGGACCGGGTGACGCGCTCGCGCCGGATGACTTCGGCGTTGCGGCGTGAGCTGGGGGAGGCGATTGCCGACCTGCAAGAAAAGATGCGATGGGTCGGGCGGGACGTGGCGAAAGAGGGCTTGAAGAGCGCGGACAAGGGGCGCATCGTGGTCGCGGATGGACGCAGCCTGTACCTCGGCGAGCGCGAGGAGTTTGCCGCCTCGCGGGCCTATTGGAAGGCTAAATATACCGAGATCGTCGAGGTCGTCAGTGCCAGGGACTTCGCCTATTTTTATGCGATGCATCGCGCGCTCGATCGCTTCGAGCAGAAATTCCGCGAGATGAAGGCGACCTTCGACGCCTCCTCGGGCGATAAGGAGAAAATGGCGCTGGCCTGCTTTCATGACCTCGAAATCTTGCGCGACCAACTTGGCGACAATTTGGTCGGCGGCGCCATACGGAAATCGCCGGATTGAAATGGTATCGGGCGGTGGCGCAATGAGCGCAACGCCAGGCCCGCCGTCTTTTCCGGTTGGCAGTATGCCCATAATTCCGACCCTGTCAATGTTGACAGGTTGAAATCCCGGGACAGAGCGGTTATAGGTCTAGCGCGTGCGCGATTTGTTGCGCTTGCCGACGATCCACGTTTTCTTTTTTGGCCCATGCAAACAAAAGCCCCAGCGCTAGCCGACGACCACGCCGACCCGGCAGCCACGCGCGCCGATTCTGTGCACGCCGATGGGAACCGCGCGTCTTTTTCCGACCATCGCCCCGGCGCGACCGCGCAACGCATGTTGCATGCGTCGATCGGCGCCAGCGCGCGCATGCAGGGGCAGAGGACGCAGATGGCAGCCATCGATACCAGTCCGCGCATGGCCGCGCAGAGGCGCGTGGCGGCGGCTCTTGGCGATGCCGTCGCGTCCGATTCGGCGCCGACCGGCGCTGCCGCCGCCGTCAACAAGACCGGCTTGCCCGACCAGCTCAAATCCGGCGTCGAATCCTTGTCCGGCATGCGCATGGATCATGTCAAGGTGCATTACAACTCGGCGCGGCCGGCGCAGCTCGGCGCTTTCGCCTACGCGCGCGGCAGCGATATCCATGTCGCGCCCGGTCAGGAGCGGCATTTGCCGCACGAAGCCTGGCACGTGGTGCAGCAGGCGCGGGGCCGGGTGCAGCCGACCGGGCAGGTCAACGGTGCGCCGATCAACGACAACGGCGGCCTGGAGCGCGAGGCCGATTCCATGGGCGCGCGGGCCATGCGCCACAGCAGCGGCGTCGCTGCGCCGCTGCAGCGCGTCGCGCGCAAGACGATGGCGCTGTCCGGTGGGGTGCATCAGCGCAAGGGCGGCATCGGCGGCGATACGCGGGCAACCGCGCGCCGCTTGGCGATCGTCGGCGGCAACTTGCAGGATGCGCTGTATGCGGTCGTCCTGCCCTTGCTGGATACGCAGACGGCGCAAAATATCGAGAACGCTCTGGGCGTAGCCGGCGGCGTCGCCGATACCCGCGTGCTGTTTAGTTCGGTGGCGCGCGGCAACGGTGTCGTGCGCAATCATGCCGGCGGGTTGTTGCCGGCGACCATCCTGGCCGATGGCGCGGCCTGCCACGACGATGCATTGGGCGGCTTGCTCGATTTGTCGTTGGCGATACAACTTGGCGCAGGCAATCCGCTGGACGTGCCGCCTGCCGTGCGGCTTGGCCTGCTCGCCAGCGGGCGAGCGGTGCCGGCAATTTGTGCCGCTGCATTGGCGATTCCTGCTTTGCTGGTGGACGTGCCGCGCGCGCAGGCTTTGGTCGATCACCTGGCAGCCGGCGGCAGCGCCGCCGACGCCACGCGCGCGGCAGCGTTTGCGCCGGTCAATGCCGTCATTCTTGCCGAAGCATTGACCGCGCTGCGCGCGCTGGCGGGAATCGATGGCATGGCCGGCATGGCGCAGGACAAGTTGGATGCGCTGCTGGGCGAGCGCGCCAACCTCGCCACGCCGACCTTGCGCAACAACGCGGTCGCCATGACGGTCGGCGCCGCCGATGCGGCGACGGCGGCCAATCTGCTGCAAACCCATCGCGCCTTCGGCTACGTGCCGGAATTCACCAACTATGCCAATGCGCGCGGCGCGGAGGCGGCCAATGCGCTGGTTCCGCTGCGCCTGCATGAGGTGGGCGCGAATGCGAATCTTGCGCGGCAACAAGCCAATCTCGATCAAAACGAGGCGGCTTTCGGATTATTGGCCAGAAAGGAAAAGGACCGACTGGGAGGCAGCGCAGAGAACGCGCTGGTGAAACCGCGACCGCAAGTCGTCGGCATCCAGGAGTTTGACGCGGCGAAACTGAAGCTGGAAAACAAGCGCCGCGAATTGGCGCAACCCGCAGTGGCGCTAATCGATCAACAGGAGCTGCTGGATCGGGCCAACGTCGTCAACGTCGAAGGCCCGGCCGAGGAGGCGCGCGTGCGCGAACTGCATCGCGCCTACTTCGCCGGCGTCAATTTCCACCCCGACGCGTTGGCGGCGTTGAATGCGGTCGAGCAGAATCGTCCGTTGGCGACCGTGCTGGTGCAGGCGCTGATCGCCACCCCTGCCGTGCGTCCGGTGTTCCTGGGCGGCGGGATCGCGGTCGCAGAAATACGCCGGCTGTTGCCGCAGGCAGCGACGCTGGACGCGCTGATTGCCTTGGGCGTGACCGTGCCGGTCATCCGCGATTACGGCGACAACGATAGCACGCTGGCCCTGCTGGTCGCGCTGCACGGCGCGAACGTGCCTTTTGCGCGCATCAATAGCCTTGCGCCGTTGCTGGCAGGGCTTGCCGGCTGCTTCGCCGATGGCCTCTCGCGCGGACATCTGGCGGCCTTGCTGGTGGTCGACCAGCCGGCTGCGGTGGCGCAGATGCTGGCTGCCGCGCCCGGCGCGCAACTCACGCGCGCCGCCTTGATAGCAGGCGTGCGCGCAAGGGCCGCGAGCGCCGCCGACCTGACCGCGATACTCACCCTGTGCGACACCTTTGGCTGGAGCCAGGCGAACGTCAACACCTGTTTGACCGCGCAGCCGCTCGCCAGCACCTTGGCGGCTCTGCGCGGCGCGGTGCACGCTGCGCATTTGGTTCGCTTCAACAAGTTCGCTGCCTTCGGCCAGTGGCTGGACGCCATCGGCCAGCTCGTCGTAGAAGGATATGTCGCGATCGCGCCAAATGGCCCTTGGGAGCGGCTGGACGGACTGCCCGTCACCGACGAGCGCAAGTATGAGGTCACGCGTGTCGTCGGCGGCACACTAGCCGGGAGCTTTTGCGTCCATTACCATCCAGGCGCGCATCACGCAGGGATCGGGAATCCCAATGCTTCCGTCAGTCATTTCAAGCCGGAGCGCGGCGGCGATATCAGGCGCGGCTATGAACTTGCGCCGCAATCGGTGAGAAATCATACGCAGCGGCGTCCTTGATCGCCGCAATACCGTCTTTCGATTTTAACGCGCCCCCGAACCTGCGCCCGCCGATCCAGGCATCAATGGCTCGCCGCGCGCGCCAAGCCTGTGGCCTCTTGCCTGCCGATCAATTGCTCCACCAGATCCTGCGCGGTTTTGCGGCCGGCTTCGCTCAACTTGATATACGTGGTGCCGCTATGCACGAACAAGGCCTTTTCGCGCTTGATGGTGGCGGCAAAATTATTGGTGTCGTGGCATGCATGTTCCTTGCACGCCTTGCGGATCGTCTCCAGCGGCGTGCGCTCGGTGCCCAGCAGCGAGTTGGCATAGCTGATCAGCAGCGCCGCGCTGACGGTCTTGTGGGCGATGCTGTCGCCGGGCAGATCGGTCAACAATTTGATCTGCCCATCTTCGGAGGCGTCGTAGAGCGCGGTGAATTTTTCCAGCGACGCCAGGTCGCGGTGCGTCAATTTGGCGGCGCCGTCGATCTCGCCGGCTTGCGTTTTTTCGGTCGAGTGGTAAATCTCGGAAATCACCCCTTGCAAGGGCACCAGATGGGAAGCAACGAATTCTTCGCTGCCTTCGATCTCGACTTTCCCATCCAGCAATGAAACGGAAATGCGCGCGCAGCCTTGTGTGACCATATTTACCTCAAATGTATTCGCGTGGAAGCGACGATGAGGCAAATTCTCGACGATCGGATTGTTAAATGCAGTTAATCGGGCGTAAATTGGGGTAAAGAGGTGAAAGAGATGTAAATTGCATGATTCTGGACGAGCGCCAGAAGGGCCGCCGTCCCAATGCTGCGCCGGGAAACCAGTTGCCATGTTGTATGGTGCAATTGTGGTGTAAAATCGCACCAGAATCCTAGCAGGAGGAAAAACCCATGCCCCGTCAAAGCATTTCACTGACAACCCCGAACGACGATTGGCTAAAAGCCCAGATCGGAAGCGACAAGGAGTTCACCAGCAAAAGCGATGTGATAAATCACCTGATACGCCAAGCCCGCGCCGAACAGGAAAAGATTGAAATCATCCGCAGCCACTTGATAAGCGCCGAGCAGGGTGGGTTTGTTCCAACTGACCGGAAGGCGATTCTGGCTGGGTTCAAGGATACTTTGCGCAACGATGGCTGAATACCGCTTGGCGAAGGTCGGTAGCCTCTCAGTTTGAATGTAATGCCCTTTGATTTTGTAAATGATTGTAAATATGTTATCTGGCGTACATATACGAAAATAATCTTGAAATAATATTTGAACGTGCGATTTGCAAGTGTACAGAAATCGCGCGATTTTTACGTTAGCAACAAACGTTACAATTATTTTCGTAATTTTGTACTAAATATGACGTTAAATACCGTAAGCGATTTGCTTGAATATTTTTTACCTGTCATTCTTGCGAGGTTGTTTTTTGCCTCGATTATGGGCAATATCATTTTGTTGCAAATGCACGAAAAAATTGCTCAATTTCGATAAATCTGATACCCTAAAAACGCACGTATGGGCAGTTCCTGCGCGTTCGAGTATGGGCATAAGACAAATTGTTTAAGTAAAAATATTGTCTAGGGGAAACTTTGGAATTGCTTGGGACGCATGGAACAACACAAACCAGAGCAAAAACTATCCAGCGAGAGGGGCAGTTTCGACCTGCAAGGAAGGCTGGCAGAGCTGGAACAGGGGTTTATTTTTGGGCATATCAAAATGATCCTTCCTTAGCTCATTTGCTTGCAAATATGTGGTGGGAGCAGTGCTCCAAGGAAGGTAGATATAAGTCAGATCCGTTTCAAGCGTGCAAGGTTATTTATGTCACGTTGAAAACTGATGACCATTTGTATTTTGATATGGGCGATCCATTTTTTCAGGAACTCATATTTAAAACTGCTCAGGAAAGGGCGATAAACACGGTCAACGAATTATCGCAGCTTTATGATTGGGCGTTAAACGAATTAGAGATTGCATTAAAAATTAAGTATTTGGTAATAAGTGCAAATGTGCCAAAGCCTCGTGTCGATCAAATGCCCCAATTTTTATTGATGACCAATTTTAAATGTTATGTGGTACGAGGCGATTTTAAAAAAGTCATTTCTATAGATTCAATTGTATAACCAAGGAAATAAAATGGAAGCCCGCGTAAAAAATGCTCTGGAAAGCGTTTTTGCAAAATTGAAAGCACTATCGCCGGACGAATTTAAAACAGGCTTGTCCAAATATGAGGACAGCGAATTAGCTTTGTCATTGGCTGGATTTTTTACATTTTGCAAAAAGACCTTAAACAAAGTAAACGTCCGCATCGAAACGCTAGAGCATTTTGAGATGCCAAATATTGAATATCGAGAAGTTGTGACGGCGCTTGCCGCAGCAAACGATCATCTTTATTTGATGGCTGCATAGCATGGCTCAAAAACTGCACCCCATTCAACTTCAAGGAATTAGAGTTGCTGAATTGTATTTGAAAATTCTAGACCCGAACGAAGCCCAAAAAGATGACTTGAATTTGCCATTTACCTTCAGTACGGGGCATTCGTCATTCGATCAAGATAGTAATCAAATTAGCGTTGGCGTATTTGGACAAATAGGAACAGATGATGAAGATGCAAAATCGTCTCCATTTGTCATGAAAGTAAATGTGTTTGGACAATTCTTAGTCGATGTTACAGAGTTCCCTGTCGACCAAATAAACAAATGGGCATCAGAAAATGCGCCATTGATTTTGCTTCCATTTTTGAGGGAGCATATTTATGGACTGGCATCTCGCGCCGGCATAAGAGAGGTAATTGTCCCCTTATATGTTGTTCCAACTTACACCGTTCAACGACCAGTATCTAATAATTAAAACCAATTTATTCATTGGGTTCTAGTCTAGCAATTCCACAATATCCTCAATACTTCAAAGTTATCTGCAATTCTCGCCTCCAATGCTGGAGTGGTCTTCGGCGTTTTGTGAATCCGGGAAAAGTTGTAATGCCTCTTCGATCCCCACACAAAATCACTCCGCATAACGCGGCAACTCCCGCGTGTTGCGCTCAAACGCCAATAGCCGGCTGAATTCGAACGAGAACAAGCCGAGAACGCCGATTTGCACGACAACGGAAAGCACGACGCCGACGGCGAAATATTCGATGCCGTTGAAGCTCGGGGTTCTAATGAGCAGGTGCATCAGTGGCCGAGAAAGCCAGTTCAGCAGGCCGACCGCCGCGCCGACATAAATGCAAAAAATGCCGAATGCGCGCAGCGCCGCCGACACGCCGGCCACAGGATTCGAATCGAGCGTGCCGGCGACGCGCGCCACCAGCACAATCCGGTAAAGCCCGAGCGCAAAGAACAGTATCGGTCCGACGATCGGCAGCAGGAGGAACGCGCTGCCGCCGGTCGCCAATCCGACCCAGCCCGAATTGGCCAGGCCGAACGGAACGATGGCGCAAAGCACCGTGAGGCAATACGAGAGCTTGAGTGGCAACGAGGCTGTGCGATTCATATGAGCAACTTCTAAGAAACCGGCGCGGTGACAGGCAATGATGACATATAGTGCCTGCGGCAAGCGCGAAAGGAAATCCCATATTCATGGTAGTTGCGCATTTGCGCGAGAGGGGTGTTGCGCGAACGATAATCGACGCAGATTCTCTATTTACACGAAAATTCGCGTCGTATTTTGATTTGCATCAATTTTTATCGCGAGCGACTTGCCTACACTGAATGCCTCGATTCGCTTGGGCTGGTCCGAATCCGGGTTGCTTGCTTGACTGGCCGGGAATTATGGAAGTATCAAAAGTGGAGACACATCATGGCTATCCCGCCGAGCAACCATCCTTGCTGGCAAAAGCTTGCCAGCGGAGCAATAACTAAGATCAAGACGCAACACTTGGGTACGCAGTTGTTGGCGAAGCGCATGGAAAAGAGCACGGCGCCGGTGCCGGAGCGTGCCGCCGAGCTGCACGCTTTCTTCACCCGGTGGGAGCGCATTCTCCCCAGTGAAATTTCACAACTGACCACTCTGTGAGGGAAGAATCATGAATGAACTAATCACCGTGCAAGCCGCCAGCGACTTGATCAAGCGCGGTCTGCCGCTCAGCCTGGCAGGACCGGAGTCGGCCCTGGATCAATTGCCGTCGGGCAATTGGATCGGCGGCACCATCCCTTATTTCATGGTCGCCGCCGGCGGCGTCGTGTCCAACGAGGGTAAAGTATTTGTCACCAATCTTTCCGGCGTCGGCAAGGTCACCTTCGCCAGTTACGGCGCGGACGAGTTGGCCGGCATCGCCGGCAATGCGCCGGCCAACGGTTTCGCGCTGGCGATCATCCCGGCGGGCAGCGCGGCGCATCAGAAATTCGCCGCCGATGCCGCCAATTTCGAGGATGCATTCGTCAAGCCGACGGTCGGCTGGATTGCCGGCGTGCATCTTTCCGAACTGGGCACGAAGACGCCGAAAGTCTATGACGGCAGAACCGCCGCCAAGTACGAAGACCGTGCCGTCGTGGCCTATGTGGCACTGCCCGACGACAAGCTGGCGTCGGTCGAGATCGTCAACCTGTTCGAGCCGGACGGCGGCGACGTGCTGACCTTCCAGAAGGTCGGTTTCGGCGTCGAACAATGCGAAGTCAACGGCAAGCCGGTCAACTTTGCGCAATACATCCGCAGCCGTGGTCTGGAACATGGCAAGCTGCCGCTGGTGGGCGACTATGCCGGCGCGCACATCAATGTCTCGCTGCAAACCGTGGGCGAGGCCGGCGGCGCAGTGGCCTTGTACGCGCCGGTGTTCCCCGGCGTCGACTATCGGTTCGCCAAGCCGGTGGCTGACTATGCCGGCGCATTCCGCACGCGCCTGGCCACGCAGGAACCCGAAGGGGTGGCGTTTTCCTGCAATTGCATCTTGAATTTCCTGTTTGGCGAACTGGAAGGCAAGGCGATCGGCGGCGTCGAAGGGCCGGTCACTTTCGGCGAGATTGCCTACCAACTGTTGAATCAAACCCAGGTTGCCGTGCGCATACTTTAAAACGCGGGATCGAAGGCCGGGTTGCAAGACTCGACCTTCGATGCGCTTGGCGGTGGATACCATTGCATGGAATCTTTTCGTTGGGACAAGCACTTTGAAACCGGCTTGGCGGAAGTTGACAAACAACACCGCCATCTGGTCGATGTAATCAATCGATTCGGCGATCTGTTGGCGCAGAGGGATGGCGTTGCCTTTGCCGACATCGAGTCTGTGTTCAATGAGTTGACCGACTACGCCGGCTACCACTTCAAGGAAGAGGAAGGCATGATGGCGCAGGTTGGACTGGATGCGGCGTATATCGCCCAGCACGTCCAGCTGCACGCCAATTTCATGCAAGAGGTGATGCGCCTGCGCGATGGCGTGTCGCCGCGCAAACCCGATGCCGCCGAGCCGTTGCTGAAGTTCCTCACCTACTGGCTGGCCTTCCACATATTGGGAACCGACCAGTCGATGGCCCGGCAGGTCAGGGCCATTTCGGCGGGCGGCGATCCGGCCCGCGCGTATGCGGACGAACAAGTCATGAAGGAAGGCGCCACCGAGCCGCTGCTGCATGCGCTCAACGGCTTGTTTCATCAAGTGTCGCTGCAAAACCACGAATTGCTTGAATTGAACCGGACCCTTGAAGACAAGGTGGCCGAGCGCACTGCGGAGCTGATGGAAGCCAACCGCAAGCTGCAAGAAATGGCCCTGACCGACATGCTCACCGGCTTGCCCAATCGCCGGCACGCGATGACCAGGCTGGCTCTGGATTGGTCGGAATCGCTGCGCGATGGCACGCCGCTGGCGTGCATGATGATCGATGCCGATGGTTTCAAGCAGGTCAACGACAAGCACGGCCACGACGCCGGCGACCAGGTGTTGCGCCAGTTGGCCAGCCATCTTCGCTATTCCATGCGCACCGACGATGTCGTTTGTCGTTTGGGCGGCGACGAATTCCTGATAATTTGTCCGCGCACCACGCTGGAAGGCGCGCTGCATGCGGCCGAATCGACGCGGCAAGCGATTGCGCAATTGCGTGTGCCGACCGGCGGCGGTGTTTGGCACGGCAGCATCAGTATCGGCGTGGCGGCGCGCGCGCCGGACATGCAAAATCCGGAAGACTTGATCAAGGCAGCCGATCAGGGCGTCTATATCGCCAAGCGGGAGGGCCGCAATTGCGTCGGCTGCGCGCTCGCAAGCGCGTAGCAAGTCGCACGGTAAATGCGGTGGTAAACCGCGCAAGCAAAGAGCACGGCCACAGATTGAATCGGCACAGGCGAGCGCGTCACCGATTCGAAGCGAAAAATAATTTTGATTCATTCGAGTATTTTGTGGGTAGAAACGCTAGCATAACCCTCCGTCGTCCCCGCGAAGGCGGGGACCCATAGGGAATTCGCTCGAGCGATGTCACTATAGATTCCCGCCTTCGCGGGAACGACGAGGTTTTTGCATAACTTGCGCGAACGCGTTTCCTTACCCACAGAAAAGTCGGAATAACC
>JARLJG010000003.1 GCA_031291325.1 Burkholderiaceae bacterium | reverse complement strand
TTATGCAAAAACCTCGTCGTTCCCGCGAAGGCGGGAATCTATAGTGACATCGCTCGAGCGAATTCCCTATGGGTCCCCGCCTTCGCGGGGACGACGGAGGGTTATGCTAGCGTTTCTACCCACAAAATACTCGGATGAACCCTCTATAAATATTACTTCCCGGAATTTGTGAGAAATTGCAGGAGTTATTTCAAGGCAAGACTTGATGCGCTGCTGTGGCCCGATCACTGTAGAATATGTAAAGCGTCACTGGAAATTGCAGCAACACAAGTTGTATATTTGTTCTTTGCAACTATTAAATTCTCCACGATGAGTGCTTCCCTCTATAAGCTGGCGGTTCCGCGCATTGACGGTCATGTGTTGCGGCAACGTTTGCTGACGCAACTGCAGGCCGCCATTGCCGCCAGCGCCATTACCTGGCTGACCGGCTTGCCCGGCGCGGGAAAGTCGTCGCTTGCAGCGCGCTGGGCCGGGGACGCGCGGGCGGCGGGGAGCAGGGTGCTTTGGTATCGCCTGGACGAAGAGGATGGGGACGTTGCCGGTCTTTTCGATGCGTTGAAATGCGACCTGAGCGGTTCGGCGTCCGACTTGGTTCTGCCCGACTGGTCGCCGGAGAATCGGGCCGGCGTGCGATCGTTCACGCGGCGCTTTCTGTCGCAATTGCTGACCGCCGGACCTTTGCTACTGATATTCGACGATTGTCACCGCCTTGCGCACGACAGCGCCTTCTTTGAAATGCTCGATGCCGCGCGCGAGCTTGCCGACGCCGGCCTGCGCATTTTGGTGATTAGCCGCAAACCGCCGCCGCCGCTGCTCGCGCGCGGCCGTGTGGCAGGCTGGTTGACCGTCGTCGACGGCTTCGACCTGTCGCCGGAAGAAACTGCCGCCATCGTCCGCCAAGCGACCGGGCGCGCCTGGTCCAATGACGAGCTCGCTGTTCTCGAACCTGCCAAAGGCTGGATGGCCTATGTGCTCGCATTGGCGCGTGGTGACTCGGCTCGGCTGCTGCACGCAAACACTTCGGGCGAGGTCGGCGAATATCTGTCCAACGAATTGCTGCAGATGCTGCCCAGTGCTGCGCGCCGGAATTTCCGGCTGCTGGCCGAATTGCCGGAGTTGCCGCGCGAGCTGGTGGCGCGCGGCCATATCGATCGCGAGCTGGCGGTATTCCTGGATAGTCTTGCGGCGAACCGCTATTTCGTCGAACTTACTGCTGCCGACACCTGGAGCATGCATGACCTATTGCGCGACGCCTTGCGCGCGCAAAATACCGTCAGCGAGAGCGATCTAACGCTCTCTGCCGCGCGTCGGGAGCGCGCCCGTTGGGTCGCAAATTTGTTGCCCGATGCCGCGATGAATCTGCTGGTCAGTGTCGGCGACAGCGCTGAGATTTTACTTATGTTGCAACAACATGGGAGTCGCTGGCTGGACAAAGGCCGGCACCGGCAAGTGCTGTCCTGGCTAACTCCCACGGTTGCCGCCAACGAGCGCGAAGAACTGGCCTTGTTGTTATGGAAAGCCGAGGCGCAACTGCCGTTGCAACCCGAAGACGCGCGCACCTTGTTCAATCGCGCCCGCACTGCCGCTGCTGTCTTGGGCGACGCCGATGCGGCCTTTCGCGCCTGGTGCGGCGAGGTCGCCAGCTACGTGGTGCAATGGGGCGCGGTGGTAGGGCTCGCCGAGCTGGTGGACGGGTTGGAACAGCTCGAACAGCAGTTCGGAGCGCCGACCGGCGAATGGCGCTTTCGGACCACTGCGGACGCCCTTACCGCGTTGATGTATGGTCGCCCGGAAGATCCGCGCATCCACCGCTACGCCAAAGATGCCGCGCTAGGGGTGGCGCATGCGCCCGGCATCGACAGCCGGATCACCGCCGCCGCGCAACTCCTGATCTATCGTCTTTGGTGGATCGGCGATTTTCCCGGCGCGCGGGCGCTCTATGACGCCTTCGACGACGAGGTCGACCGGGGCGAAACGCTGGCGCCGCTGACACGCCTGATCTGGTGGTCCAATTCAGCTATCGTGGATTGGCAATGCGGCGACCCGGCACGCTGTTGCGAAAAGGTCGATCGCGGCTTGCGGCTGGCGGAAGCCTCCGGCGTGCACGTGCGCGATTTCTTTTTGCTGACCCAGGGCATCTTTTGCGCGCTCTCCGAGGAAGACTGGCCGCGCGCCAAAGACCACTTGCGCCAGTTGGCGCATACCGAGTTGACCCATCGGCGGCTCGACGTGATGGTGCACCACTTCTTCCGCAGTTTGTATTGCCTGTCGCAGGGCGATGTGGCGACTGCGCTGGCGCACGCGGAGGAGGCGGCGCCGCAAGCGCAAGCCCTCGGTTCCCTGTTTCATCAATTGATCGTGCTCTCCGCGCTGGCGCCGGCGCGCCTGTATGCGGGAGACCGGGACGGCGCCGAAGCCGCCTACCGGGCGCAAATCGCGTTGGCCAAGGGCAGCCGGAACCACACCTTTGCCTATATCGCGTTTTGCACCGGCGCTGAAATCGCGTTGGCCAACGGCGACGATCCAGCCTTGTTGAAGCAGGTGGAGCGCATGCTGATTGTCAAGCAACTGGGCGGATTCCACAGCGACTGCGGCTGGCGCACGCCAATCCGGGCACGTTTGCTGGCCTTTGCGCTGGAGCGCAATATCCTGCCGCAGGTGGCGCGCCAATGGATACGCGAGAAACGGGTGCCGCCGCCATCCGGTTTTGCCGGCGATTGGCCGATGCCGGTACGGCTATACGCCTTCGGCGGTCTGCGGGTCGAAGTCGACGGCAAGCCGGACGGCGAAGCGGGCGGCAAGCCTAGCCGGCGCTTGCGCGAGTTGCTGGCGGTTCTGGTGGCGCGGCGGCAGCGCGGCGTCATGCAAGCCGATGCGATCGATTGGATCTGGTCCGACTCGGACGGCGACAAGGCGACTTCCGCCCTCAAGGTGGCGATCCACCGGCTGCGCGGCTGGCTGGGCCATGATGCCGTGCTGGTGCAGGACGGCCGCGTGCTGCTCAATCCCGAGCGCGTCTGGTGCGATCTGTGGCGCTACGAAGACAATGGCGGCGGCGCTCCGCACCCCGAGGCCGACGAGGTGCTGGCCGGCAGCGATGCGCCGCCGGTGCTCCAGCTACGCAAGCGGCTGGCGATTGGCGAATGAAGCGGTAGGCAAAAGTATCAGTCCATTTTCTAGCGCGCTCTGTCGTATCTGACGGCGACTGTCTGGCAGTTTCGTTCCCTCGTCAGTACTTAGTATCAATCGCCATCCTTCTGCGGGTCATCCGCCATGCTCGGCAGGTAGAACTTGACGTTATTGCGTCCGCTTTCTTTTGCAAAGTACATGGCAATGTCGGCGTTCCTGAGCATTTGCTCTTCATCGTCGCCGTGATCGGGGTAGACAGCAATACCGGCGCTGGAAGATATATTGAGCTTTTGGCCGACCAGAAAGAATGGCTGATTGAGCGCCTCGCGTATTTTTTCTGCCACCAGCATCGCATCCTCCTTCGACTTGATGACCGGCAACAACACGCCAAACTCGTCGCCACCCAAGCGTGCAACGGTGTCGGATTCGCGCACGCATTCACGCATGCGTTTTGCAGCTTCCACCAGCAGCATATCGCCCACATGGTGTCCAAGCGTATCGTTGATCGGCTTGAATTTGTCCAGGTCGAGGAACATCAACGCAAGGCGCAACTTGTCACGCTTGGCCGTGGCCAGAGCCTGCTGCAAGCGGTCGCTGAATAGCGTTCTGTTGGGCAAGTCTGTGAGACCATCGTAGTACGCAAGGTGGTGAATTTGCACTTCGGTATTTTTTTGCTTCGTGATGTCGCGCACCACGGCCAAGATTCGATGCCGATTTCCAATCAGCGCAGATCGCAGGCTGGCCTCAACCCAAAACAGATCCCCATTTTTTTTGCGCGCCAGCCAGTCGAAAGTCTGTGGCCCCTCGGTACGAGCCAGGCGGATTTTTTCGAGGGCTTCCACAGATGAATAGGGGGCGGTGCCCGCGCTCATCTCGTTGAATCTGCGGGTAAGCGCTTCTTCGCGGGTAAGTCCGTACATTTCCAGCATGCGCGGATTGACATCGACGATGCGTCCCGTTTCAGCATCGTGTATCAGAATCGCATCGTTGACGGTATTGAATATTTCGCGGAAACGGCTTTCGCTTTCGCTTAGTGCGCGCTCGGCCTGTTTGCGCTCGGTGATGTCGAGGATAACGCCAACCAAGCCGCCCAGGCTCCCATCCGGCTTGTCGAAAGTGGCTTTGTAAAACATGACGTTGCGCTCTTGGCCATCTGCGGTTTGTACGTTTGCCTCGTACATCTGCACAACACCAGGGTTCTCGAAAGCAGCCTTGTCAGCGGCGTGATAGCGGTCTGCCAATTCCTTGGGCGATAGTTCGTAAACCGATTTGCCGATTATTTCCTCTCGCGTGCGACCGAAATATGTCTCGAACGCCTTGTTGCAGCTAAGATAACGCCCTTGATCGTCTTTGAAGAACAAGGGATTGGGAATTGAATTGATGAGTTGCGCAACAAAGTGAAGTTGTTCGGTCAACTCTTTCTCGGCTTTGTGGCGTTCCGTGATGTCTTCGATTTGACCGATGATATAGATCGGCACTCCGTTGTCGTCCTTCTCGATGGATGAGGCAAGAAGTGCCCACACGATTTGTCCATCTTTGCGGAGATAGCGCTTCTCGGACCGATAATAGTCCACTTCACCGTCCAGCAGCCGTTTCACATTCGCAAGGCTGCGAGCGGCATCGTCCCGGTGGGTAATTTCCAAAACACGCATCTTTTCGAGTTCATCCTTTTCGTATCCCAGCATGGAGCAGAGAGCACTATTGACCTGTATGAGCCGCCCATCCAAATTGGCAATGGCCATGCCGATTGGCGCATGATCGAGGATATTGCTGAGACGCGATTGGCTTTCCTTCAAATCCTTGGTTCTATTTTCCACTTTTGTCTCGACGCGAGCGGTATAGCCGGTGCCTAGCAGAAGCAGCGCACCAAGCAGGCCGGTGCCCAAAATGCCGGCGCACAGCACGCCCCAGCTTTGCCAACCGTGGTGTTGCATGAGGTAGGCTGGGGTGGGCGCGGTTTCGAGCCGATAGTGGCGCGTGCCGAAATCGAAGGTGTTTTCGTATAATGCCTGGCTGGTTCCAGGCTGGAAGTTGTCGTAGAGGGATTCCTGTTCGTCCAGGTCGATGAGCCGGGTATAGAGCATGGGGCGCGTATCGCGCAACAGCTTCTCCATGAAATCGCTCATGCGCAGAACTGTCAGGACGACGCCGGATTTTCTGTCGTTGGGATTCACCGCCAATAACAGCAGTATGCCTTCCTGTTGCTGGCTTTCTTGAACCAAATGCACGGGGCCCGTTGTGATGGTTGCGCCACTTTGTATCGCTTTGATTAGCGGCTCGCGGCGCTTGGGATTCGAGGCGAGATCGAACCCCAGCGCAGGTTCGTTGCGGGAAAATGGTTCGATGTAAGTTACCGGATAGTACAAGGCGCGGTGGCCCGCACGCTGCATTGTTTGCGCATCGTTTTGTTCGCGGATCTCGAATCCATGGAGCGCATCGCTATGCGCTTCCTCAAAGCTTGCGCGATTCGCTGCATCGACTTCCGGGGCCCACTCAAGCGCTTGGATCATCGAAAATCGGTGCAGCGGCTTTCCGACGAAACGGTGAAATTCTTCCTGCGTGACAGGACCGTTCGTATTTTGAATAAACAACCCCGCCATTTGTTCAAGCAATGCTTCTTGTTCTTCAAGTTTCGTTTGCACCTGACTAACAGCTTGTTGGGAAAGCTGGCGGAAGTCCGACAGCGAATCGTTATATTCCCAACTGTTGGCCCTGAGAAAGATCGAGACAAAAAGTGCCAGGATCAGCAAAATAGGAATCGCCACGGTGAACCTTCGGCTTCGCCATAACACGCGCGGTTCGCCGACGACAGTCATTGCAAGGGGCAACATCACGATCACGCCGAACATATCGCCGACCCACCACGCGGCCCAGTTTTCCACGAAGCTGCCAGGTTCAATGATTCCGAGAGCCAAAAGTCCGCATCCGGAAAGGCTTGCGCTGGTTAAGCAAATGACTGGGGCCAGCAACAGGAAACGCACGACTTGCCCGCTATGGTCGAGGGCCGTGGGGTAGCCGATCGAGCGCCGCAATCCCCAGCCCCCTATGGCAGCCTGCAGCATGGAAGCCGTGGCGATGAGTATTGCGGCTGCCAGGCCAACATCGTTGATATGCTGCCTGGCCGAATAGCTCACCCAAAGGTTAAGCAAGAGCGAACCGAGGAACGTCCACGGCAGTGTTTTTCTGCCGCCGATTAACGCCGCCGCAACGGCGATGCCGGCTGGCGGAAATATTGGAGACGAATAGCCGGGCGGAAGGGCCAGCATCAACCCCAGTTTGCCGCTGACAATGTACGCGACGGTCAGCAGCAGATATGCGGCTAGTCCATTGCGCGTACCGGCAATCCGATTCGGGGAGCTTGTTTTTTTTATCATGTGTCCTTCTCGCGGAATACCAAAAGTGGCTGGCGACCGTAAGTGTAACGTCTGGCGTTGCAAACTGCCGGTGTTCGCATGTAGCGGGCTTTCCGGTTCAAATCAAATGCGGATGGAAATTGGCCGGTCTTGGACCAGCTGCAATGGTGCTTGTGTCGTTTGGCGTCGGCGCGCATTGCATTTATGTGTGCGTATAATAATTGCAGTTGCTTGCAGACCTCAACATCGACTTCGACCGTTTGCATGTTTATCGCCCTGAAAGGGGCCGGCGGAGCCATGATAGAGTAAATAGAAACTATAGGTAGATAAATAAATTGAGTCAAGCGGCACCGGATATGCTGCAGAATATCTGCTTTTCGGACGCACCAACACAGACTCTCGCGACGAGACCTCTTTCATGTCTTCATAGGGGCGAGCCTGAGAAAGCAATGACGGCGCCGACGCGCCGGGCGAGGATGCTGCTGTGCGCCTGCGGGCAGGCGGACAGCGATGGAAGAGAAAGCGTCAACAAGATTGCTTTCATCGACGAACCGCGCGATGCTGGAACGAAACGCGCGGTCAATTCAATTCGCGCGCGCCATGTCACAAACGAGCGCGCGCGAACATATTTCAAATGACCAACGCTTCCTTTATTCGCTGCAGCGAAATCGGGTCCTCGATCGTCGTCAAATCGCCCGGATCGCGCCCTTCGCAGACCGCCTGGATCGAACGCCGCAGCAGCTTGCCGGAGCGGGTTTTCGGCAGCGCGTTGACGAACACGACGCGCGCCGGGCGGGCGACGGCGCCCAATTGGCTGTCTACCACGCCCATGATTTCCTTTTCCTGCGCCTTCCTGCCTTCCTGCGTGGCGGCCACTTCCGCATGCTTCAAGACCACGAAGGCAACCGCGACCTGACCCTTGATCTGATCTTCGACCCCGACCACCGCGACCTCGGAGACGTTCGCATGGCTGGAAATGCTTTCCTCGATTTCGCGGGTGCCCAGGCGGTGGCCGGCGACGTTGATCACGTCGTCGGTGCGGCCAAGAATGAAATAGTAGCCGTCCGCATCGCGGATGCCCCAGTCGAAGGTGGAATACGTCTGCCGTCCGTCGATCTTGGTCCAGTAGGTGCTGACGAAGCGCTTGTCGTCGCCGTATACCGTTTGCATGCAGCCTGGCGGCAGCGGGCCTTCGATTACCACCACGCCTTTTTCGTTCGGCCCGCAATCCTGGCCGGTGCTTTCGTTGAGAATCCTGACGTTGTAGCCGTATACCGGCAGGCCGGGGCTGCCGAGCCGGGTTGGCTTGTCTTCGACGCCTTTGACGATCGACAGGATCGGCCAGCCGGTTTCGGTCTGCCAGTAATTGTCGATGATGGGCACGCCCAGCTCGGTGGAAATCCAGGTCGAAGTGGTCTCGTCGAGCGGCTCGCCCGCCAGATAGAGCGCCTTGAGCGACGACAGGTCGTATTTCTTCATGAATTCCGGCGGCTGCTTCTTTAGCACGCGCACTGCGGTCGGCGCGGAAAACATGCGCGTCACTTTGTATTTCTCGACGATGCTCCACCAAATGCCGGCGTCCGGCGAGATCGGCAAGCCTTCGTACATGATGGTGGCCATGCCGGCGATCAGCGGGCCGTACACGATATACGAGTGGCCGACCACCCAGCCGATGTCGGAGGTGGAGAAGTAAGCCTCTCCCGCATTGCCGCAATAGATATGCTTCATCGATGACGCCAGCGCCACCGCATAGCCGCCGACATCGCGTTGCACCCCTTTCGGCTTGCCGGTGGTGCCGGAGGTGTACAGGATGTACGAGGATTCGTTCGATTCCAGCCAGGTTACCGGCACTTGCGCGTCCAGATGCTGCGCGCGCAAAGTGGCATAGTCGACATCGCGTCCGGCGACCGAAGTCATCGGCACCAGGCCGCGATCGATCAACAACACATGGGCGGGTTTTGCGCCGGCCAGATCGATGGCGGCGTCCAGCAACGGCTTGTACGGCACTGCCTTGCCGCCGCGCGAACCGGCGTCGGCGGAGACGATCAGTTTGGGTTGCGCGTCGTCGATGCGCATCGCCAGGCTGTGCGAGGCGAAGCCGCCGAATACCACAGAGTGGATCGCACCGATACGCGCGCAAGCCAGCATCGCAATCGCCGCCTCCGCAATCATCGGCATGTAGATCAACACGCGGTCGCCCTTGCCGACGCCGAGCGACAACATGATGGCCGCCATGCGGTTGATCTCGGTCTGCAATTCCCGGAAGGAATAGACTTTTTCCGAATTGGTTTCGGTGGAAATCGCAATCAACGCGGCGGCGTCGCCCTGCGTGGCGACCCAGCGGTCGACCGCGTTGTAGCATAAATTGGTTTGACCACCGATAAACCATTTGGCGAACGGCGCGTTGGAATAATCGAGCACTTGCGCGAACGGCGTGTGCCAATCGATCAACTTTGCTTCTTCCGCCCAGAACGCTTGCGGGTTGTCGATTGACTCTTTGTAGAAGTCTGCGAAATTCATGTCTTCTCCTGTCTCCAAAAATGTAACTTTTACAAAATGCTCATTCGTGGCGCCGATCGGATAGTCTAAAGATCAATCAGCGCATGCACGGAGCACTCTGTGGACTTCCCGTCGTTAGCAATAGTCGTCAGAACGCGTCGCCAGGCACGCGCACCCATCCTTCCATCAGCACCCGCGCGCTGCGGCTCATGATGGCCTTGGTCACCGTCCATTCGCCGTCGACCTGGGTCGCTTCCGCGCCGACCCGCAAGGTGCCCGACGGATGGCCGAAGCGCACCGCGTTGCGCGGCTGGCCACCGGCGGCGAGGTTCACCAGCGTGCCCGGTATCGCGGCGGCGGTGCCGATGGCAACGGCAGCGGTGCCCATCATCGCGTGATGCAGCTTGCCCATCGACATGGCGCGCACCAGCAAATCGATGTCGGCGGCGGCGACCCGTTCGCCCGCAGAGGAGACGTAATCGGCGGGCTTGGCGACAAACGCCACCTTGGGCGTATGCTGACGGTTCGCAGCTTCTTCGATATTCTTGATCAGACCCATGCGCACAGCGCCATAGGCACGGATGGTCTCGAACCTGGCCAGCGCCTTGGCATCGCTATTGATCGCATCTTGCAGCTCGGCGCCGGTGTAACCGAGCGCTTCGGCGTTGACGAAGATGGTCGGGATGCCGGCATTGATCATGGTTGCCTTCAGCGTGCCGACGCCCGGCACCTCGAGATCGTCGACCAGATTCCCGGTCGGGAACATGGAGCCGCCTGCGCCTTCCTCGTCGGCGGACGGGTCCATGAATTCCAGCTGCACTTCGGCTGCCGGGAAGGTGACGCCGTCCAGCTGAAAGTCGCCGGTTTCCTGCACCGCGCCGTCGGTGACTGGCACATGCGCGATGATGGTCTTGGAAATATTCGCCTGCCAGATACGCACGACGGCGACGCCGTTGTGCGGAATGCGACTGGCATCGACCAAGCCGGCACTGATGGCGAACGAGCCGACGGCAGCAGACAGATTGCCGCAGTTGCCGCTCCAGTCGACAAAAGCCTTGTCGATTGCGACCTGGCCGAACAGGTAATCGACATCGTGATCCGGCTTGCTGCTTTTGGACAGGATGACAGTCTTGCTGGTGCTGGAAGTCGCGCCACCCATGCCGTCGATTTGCTTGCCGTAGGGGTCGGGGCTGCCGATCACGCGCAACAGCAAGGCATCGCGGGCAGCGCCGGGGACTTGCGCGGGCGCTGGTAAATCCTGCAGGCGAAAGAACACGCCTTTGCTGGTGCCGCCACGGATATAGGTGGCGGGAATCTTGATTTGTGGTACGTGACTCATATGGATGCGCTCCTGGTGAAGCCGGGCGGCACATTGCCGTGCCGCCCTTCTTTAGTGACGATTAAGCGGCCTTGGTGGATTCAAGGAAATCTTGTGCAAAGCGCTGCAACACGCCGCCCGCCTCATAGATCGCCACTTCTTCCGCCGTATCGAGCCGGCAGGTCACCGGCACTTCGACGCGTTCGCCATTCTTGCGATTGATTGCCAGCGTCAGCGTCGCCCGTGGCGTGCGTTCGCCGACGACGTCATAGGTTTCAGTGCCGTCGATTGCCAATGTCTTGCGGTTCGTGCCCGGCTTGAATTCAAGCGGCAACACGCCCATGCCGACCAGGTTGGTGCGATGGATGCGCTCGAAGCCCTCCGACGCAATCGCTTCCACGCCGGCCAGGCGCACGCCCTTGGCGGCCCAGTCGCGCGAAGAGCCTTGGCCGTAGTCGGCGCCGGCAATGATGATCAGCGGCTGCTTGCGCGCCATGTAGGTCTCGATGGCTTCCCACATGCGGGTGACCTGGCCTTCCGGCTCGATGCGTGCCAGCGAACCAGCCTGCACCTTGCCGTCTTTCAGCACCATTTCGTTCTTCAAAGTCGGGTTGGCGAAGGTAGCGCGTTGCGCGGTGAGATGGTCGCCGCGATGAGTTGCGTAGGAATTGAAATCTTCTTCCGGCAAGCCCATTTTCGCCAGATACGCGCCGGCAGCGCTGTCGAGCATGATGGCATTGGACGGCGACAAATGGTCGGTCGTGATGTTGTCGCCCAGCACCGCCAGCGGTCGCATGCCTGTCAGCGTGCGTGCACCGGCCAGCGCGCCTTCCCAATACGGCGGACGGCGGATGTAGGTGGTCTGCGGACGCCAGTCGTACAGCGGCGAAACCTTCTTGCCATCGTCTTGCTGCTGCGCGAACATCGGGATATACACCTTGCGATACTGTTCCGGCTTGACACTGGCAGCGACGACGGCATCGATTTCTTCGTCAGACGGCCAGATGTCTTTCAAGGTCACCGGCTTGCCGTCGGCATCGATACCGAGGACATCTTTCTCGATGTCGAAACGGATCGTGCCGGCAATCGCGTAGGCCACCACCAACGGCGGCGAAGCCAGGAAAGCCTGTTTCGCATACGGATGGATGCGGCCATCGAAGTTGCGGTTGCCGGACAACACGGCGGTGGCATACAGGTCGCGGTCGATTACCTCTTTCTGGATCACCGGATCGAGCGCGCCGGACATGCCGTTGCACGTGGTGCAGGCAAAGGCCACCACGCCGAAACCGAGCTTTTCCAGCTCCGGCAACAGCTTGGCTTCTTCCAGATACAAGGCCACGGTCTTCGACCCCGGCGCCAGCGAACTCTTCACCCACGGCTTGCGGGTCAGGCCGCGCGCATTGGCGTTGCGGGCAATCAGCCCGGCGGCGATCATGTTGCGCGGGTTATTGGTGTTGGTGCAGCTGGTGATGGCGGCGATGATGACCGCGCCGTCCGGCATCAGGCCAGGCTCGTTTTCCACCTTGCCGCTGATCCCGCGCGCAGCCAGTTCCGAAGTCGGCACACGGTTGTGCGGGTTGGATGGGCCGGCAATATTGCGCACGACGGAAGACAGGTCGAACTTGAGCGCGCGCTCGTATTCGGCGTTCTTCAGGCTATCCGCCCACAATCCGGTTTCTTTCGCGTAGAGTTCCACCAGCTTGACCTGTTCGTCCTCGCGGCCAGTCAACTTCAGGTATTTGATGGTTTGCTCGTCGATGTAGAACATCGCGGCGGTGGCGCCGAATTCGGGCGTCATGTTGGAGATGGTCGCGCGGTCGCCGAGCGTCAAGTTGGCGGCGCCTTCACCGTAGAATTCCAAATACGAAGACACGACTTTTTGGTTGCGCAAGAACTCGGTCAACGCCAGCACGGTATCGGTCGCCGTGATGCCCGGCTGCGGCTTGCCGCTCAGTTCCACGCCGATGATGTCCGGCAGACGCATCCACGACGCGCGGCCCAGCATCACGCTTTCCGCTTCCAGCCCGCCGACACCGATGGAGATCACGCCCAGCGCGTCGACCATCGGCGTATGGCTGTCGGTGCCGACCAGCGTATCCGGGTAGGCAACGCCGTCTTGCACCTGCACCACCGGGCTCATGCGTTCCAGATTAATTTGATGCAAGATGCCGTTGCCCGGAGGGATCACGTCGACATTCTTGAATGCCTTCTTGGTCCATTCGATGAAGTCGAAACGGTCTTCGTTGCGGCGATCTTCGATAATGCGGTTCTTGGCGAACGCGTCCGGGTCGAAACCGCCGCACTCGACGGCCAGCGAGTGGTCCACCACCAGTTGCGTCGGCACCACCGGGTTGACCAGCGCGGGATCGCCGCCTTGCAAGGCAATCGCGTCGCGCAGGCCGGCGAGGTCGACCAAGGCGGTCTGGCCGAGGATGTCGTGACACACCACGCGCGCCGGAAACCAGGGGAAATCCAGGTCGCGCTTGCGCTCGATGAACTGCTTCAAGGAATCGTTCAAGGTGGCAGGGTCGCAACGGCGCACCAGGTTCTCGGCCAGCACGCGCGAGGTGTAGGGCAGCTTGTCGTAGGCGCCGGGCTGGATCGCATCGACCGCCGCGCGCGTATCGAAGTAATCCAGCTTGGTGCCCGGTAATGGTTTGCGGTGTAGGGTGTTCATCGATTAGTCCGGAAAATGTGGGTGGGTCACTGGTCGGGCGTCACGGCGGGCGCAGGCGGCGCCAACCGCCGCCTGCGCGCCGGCCACTTGGTTAACGCTCGTTGATAGGCACGAATTTCAAATCGTCCGGGCCGACATAGTTGGCTGACGGACGAATAATCTTGTTGTCGATGCGTTGCTCGATGATGTGCGCGGCCCATCCGGACGTGCGCGAAATCACGAACAGCGGCGTAAACATCGCAGTCGGCACGCCCATCATGTGATACGACACGGCCGAGAACCAGTCCAGATTCGGGAACATCTTCTTGATTTCCCACATCACGCTTTCCAGGCGTTCGGCGATGTCGAACATCGCCGTCGAACCGGCTTCGGTCGACAAGGTGCGCGCCACTTCCTTGATGACCTTGTTGCGCGGGTCGGACACGGTGTACACCGGATGGCCGAAACCGATCACGACTTCCTTGTTCTCGACCCGGTTCCTGATGTCGGCTTCCGCTTCGTCGGGACTGTTGTAACGCTTCTGGATTTCAAACGCAGCTTCATTTGCGCCGCCGTGTTTCGGGCCGCGCAGCGCGCCGATTGCGCCGGTGACGGCAGAGTAAAAATCGGAACCTGTGCCAGCGATCACGCGGCTGGTAAAGGTGGATGCGTTGAATTCGTGCTCCGCATACAAAATCAGCGAAGTGTGCATTGCTTTTTCCCACAAAGCGGACGGCTTCACGCCATGCAGCAAATGCAGGAAATGGCCGCCGATCGAATCGTCGTCGGTTTCCACTTCGATGCGCTTGCCATTGGTGCTGAAGTGGTACCAGTACAGCAACATGGAACCCAGCGAAGCCATCAGGCGATCGGCGATGTCGCGCGCGCCCGGTGTGCTGTGGTCGTCTTTTTCCGGCAGCGCGCAACCCAACGCCGAGACGCCGGTGCGCATCACGTCCATCGGATGCGACGCCGCCGGCAGCGCTTCGAGCGCCGCCTTGACGCAAGCCGGCAAGCCGCGCAGGGCTTTCAGCTTGGCTTTGTAGGCCTTGAGTTCGGCAGCATTCGGCAATTTGCCGTGCACCAGCAGATAGGCGATTTCCTCGAATTCACAGGTATCGGCGACATCGAGGATGTCATAGCCACGGTAATGCAAGTCGTTGCCGGTCTTGCCGACCGAACAAAGCGCGGTGTTGCCGGCGGTTACGCCAGACAAGGCGACAGACTTCTTGGGTTTGAAAGCGGCTACTTGCGATTCACTCATTTTGGTCTCCTAACGGGGGAAATAATCAAAGTCGTGCAGGCCCTGGGGGCTTGTCCGGAAAACACTCTACGTAGATGTCTTATTTTTTCTGCGCCGCAAACAGCGCATCCAGATGCTGTTCATAGGTGTGATAATTGATGCGCTCATACAATTCCATCCGGGTTTGCATGGTGTCGACGACATTCTTTTGCGTGCCGTCGCGGCGGATTGCGGTGTACACGTTTTCAGCGGCCTTGTTCATTGCGCGGAAGGCCGACAGCGGATATAGCACCAAGCCGACATCGGCGGACTTCAACTCTTCCACCGTGTACAGCGGCGTCGCCCCGAATTCAGTGATATTGGCCAGCACCGGCACCTTGACGGCGGCGGCAAACTGCTTGTACATCGGCAGTTCCGTGATCGCTTCCGGGAAGATCATGTCGGCGCCGGCTTCGACGCAGGCAATCGCCCGTTCCAGCGCGGATTCCAAACCTTCGACCGCAAGCGCATCGGTGCGTGCCATGATGACGAAATTCTCGTCGGTACGTGCATCGACGGCGGCCTTGATGCGGTCGACCATTTCCTGCTTGCTGACGATTTCCTTGTTCGGACGATGGCCGCAGCGTTTTGCGCCGACCTGGTCTTCAATGTGCATGGCAGCCGCGCCGAACTTGATCATCGACTTGACGGTGCGTGCGACATTGAACGCGCTGGAACCGAAGCCGGTATCCACATCCACCAGCAAAGGCAGGTCGCACACATCGGTGATGCGGCGCACGTCGGTCAAGACGTCGTCCAGGTTCGAGATGCCGAGGTCGGGCAAGCCGAGCGACCCGGCTGCGACACCGCCGCCGGACAGGTAAATTGCCTTGAAGCCGGCGCGCTTGGCCAGCAAGGCATGGTTCGCGTTGATCGCGCCGACTACTTGCAACGGTGACTCTTCTTGTATCGCCTTGCGGAAGGCTGCACCTGCGGAATACTGGCTCATGTTTTCTCCTGTTGGATGGCGTTTGTTTCATGCAGAAAACTGCACGGGGACTTTCGCCTTATATCGCAAACACTATGCCAGTTGCACCGTTGCAGTGCGGCAATCATGAAGTAAATGGGGATTAATCAGTAAAATCAATCACCTGGAGAAGAATGAGAGTGAAACGTGGATAGCATTAGTTGCCAAAAATTTAATTTAAAATGTTTCATATAATGTTTCATTGATACGTTATGAAACATTTTAGAGACGTAAATGAAACGTCGTGAAACATCGCTAAGAAACAGCAAAGGGCTTGTCACTGTCCGGTTTGCCCGGTTCCATGTACTGCTGACAGGCCAAGGCAGGCATCCCGGCGTCATGTTGACGCGGGTCGCCGATTTCCGCTCTCGCGGGTGGCAACGAAGGGATTTTCGCCAATCGAAAAACCGATTTAGTTGTAACAATTTGTAAAAGGCCGTCATGATTACTTCAAAAATAGTTGCTACCGATTAATTGAAATTGGCAATTTAGCAGCAAATACCTGTCAACTTTGGCAGTACAAAAAACTTCGAATTTCTGGCACGCGCACGCGTGCCACTACCTCGGTTTCCTTGTCAATCCAGAAAATGTAAGGCTATACAACGTGGTGCTAGTTGGTGTACGATGGCAGTTAGACAATTATCATTTGCGCAATTAAACTCACTCAAAGGATAGAAAATGGCAATCGATATGTTCATGTTGGTCGACGGCGTCAAAGGCGAATCGGCGGACGCTAACCACTCCGGGTATTCGGATGTGCAAAACATCAGCTGGGGCGCTTCGCAAGCGGCTTCCATTTCCGGCGGCGGCGGCGG
>JARLJG010000026.1 GCA_031291325.1 Burkholderiaceae bacterium | reverse complement strand
TTGTGCCCACGCGGACGTGACAACAGCGTGGGCACAAAAGCGTGCCCACCCTACCGAACTGACGGCGTTGATATCGGGGCGCTATGCGGTGTCGGGCAGCGCGGTGCAGGCCGTGCGGGAGGATTGGTGATGACACAAAAAAGTAGGGTGGGCACGTTTTTGTGCCCACGCGGACGTGACAACAGCGTGGGCACAAAAGCGTGCCCACCCTACCGAACGCTATTCGTCAATCTATTGCGCGCGCTGCTGCTGTGCCTGCCAGTAGTAGCAACGTACGCCGCGCCGCCGCAATTCGCCGCCGTCGTCCCCGGCACTGCCCTCGCCTTCCCGCAAGACTACGGCGCGCATCCCGCCTTCCGCGCCGAATGGTGGTACGTCACCGGCTGGCTGACCACGCCGGACGGCAAACCGCTCGGCTTCCAGGTCACTTTCTTCCGCTCCGCCACCGCGCACGACGCCGCCAACCCCAGCCGTTTCGCGCCGAAACAACTCATCATCGGCCATGCAGCCTTGTCCGACCCGGCAATCGGCAAGCTGCAACATACGCAAAAAAGCGCGCGCGAAGGCTTCGGCCTGGCCTACGCGAAAATCGGCGATACCGATGTCAAGCTGGACGATTGGCGGCTCAGGCGCAATGTCGACGGCAGCTATCTAGCCGAAGTCGATACCGCCGACTTCAGCCTGCACTTGACGCTGACGCCATCGCAAGCGCTGCTATTGGAAGGCGAACAAGGATTTTCGCGCAAGGGGCCGCAACCGCAGCAAGCCAGCTACTATTACAGCGAACCGCAGTTGAAGGCGACCGGCACGTTGACGCGCCAGGGCAAGCCGCAGGCGGTCACCGGCAGCGCCTGGCTGGATCACGAATGGTCGACCAACGTGCTAGATAAAGACGCCAGCGGCTGGAACTGGGTCGGCGCCAACCTCGACGACGGCAGCGCGTTGATGGTGTTTCAAATTCGAAACGCAAGAGGTGATAAGCTATGGGCGCACGCGACCTTGCGCGAACCGTCCGGGCAGATCGTCCAATTTGCCGCCGAGCAGGTGAATTTCGAGCCTGTGCGCCAGTGGCGTTCGCCCCGCACCAACACCGCTTACCCGGTAGCCACACGAATCCATGTCGGATCGACACTATGGGAACTTGCTCCTTTGCAAGACGACCAGGAACTCGATGCGCGGCTTTCCACTGGCGCCGTGTACTGGGAAGGCGCGGTGAAGTTGAGCCGCGATGGCCGCGATGCCGGGCGCGGCTACCTGGAAATGACCGGATATGTTAACCAAATGAAATTATGACAACAACTACTGCAGCAGAACCGAAGAAATCCAGTCTGAAGACCCTGGCGGGGCTGTTCCCCTTCCTCGCCCCCTATAAAACGCAGTTCGTGCTGGCCGGGCTGGCGCTGCTGGTGGCCGCCGGCGCGACGCTGGCGGTGCCGTATGCGTTCCGGCAAATGATCGACCTCGGCTTCGGCGGCGCCGGCAGCAGCGTGCATATCAATAATTCCTTTTTGGCATTGTTTGGCGTTTCCTGCGTGCTGGCGTTGTCGTCGGCGGCGCGCTTTTATACAGTGTCGTGGCTGGGCGAACGGGTTACTGCCGACATCCGCAACGGCGTCTATGCGCATGTGGTCGAACAAAGCCCGCAATTCTTCGAGACCACGCAATCGGGCGAAGTGCTGTCGCGCCTGACCACCGACACCACGCTGATCCAGACCGTGGTCGGCACCAGCATTTCGATGGGCTTGCGCAACACGCTGCTGTTCATCGGCGGCATGGGCATGATGTTTTTCACCAGCGTCAAGTTGTCGGCCTTGATCCTGGTGTTGTTGATGGCTGTGGTGGTGCCGATCGTGTTGTTCGGGCGCCGGGTGCGCAAGCTGTCGCGCGCGTCGCAAGACACGATTGCCGATTCTTCGGCGATGGCCGGTGAAATCCTCAACGCGATGCCGACCGTGCAAGCATTCACGCATGAAATCATCGAAGCAAGCCGCTTCGGCAAGGCGGTCGAACTCTCGTTCCAGACCGCCAAGCAGCGTATTCAAGCGCGCGCATTGCTGACCGCCATCGCCATTTTGCTGGTGTTCGGCGCGATCGTGTTCGTGCTATGGCTGGGCGCGCAAGCGGTGATCCAGGGCACGATGAGCGGCGGCGCGCTGGCGCAATTCGTATTGTATGCGGCCTTGGTGGCCGGCGCCATTGGCGCGCTGTCGGAAGTGATGGGCGATGCGCAGCGCGCCGCCGGCGCCACCGAACGGCTGATGGAATTGCTGGCGGTCGAGTCGCCGATCCAGTCGCCGGCTGCACCGCAAGCCTTGCCGCCGCGCGTGGCGGCGGGCGCAGCGCTGACCCTGCGCGATGTCACCTTCCACTATCCGTCGCGCCCGCAGTCGCCGGCATTGACGCATCTGTCGCTCGATATCGCGCCGGGGCAAACCGTGGCGATTGTCGGTCCGTCCGGCGCGGGGAAAACCACACTATTCCAGTTGCTGCTGCGCTTCTACGATCCGCAACAAGGCGAACTGCTGCTCGACGGCGTCGAAGTCAAGAAGCTGGCGCTGCATACGCTGCGCGAAGCCATCGGCATCGTGCCGCAAGATACCATCATCTTTTCCGCCAACGCCATCGAAAATATCCGCTATGGCCGCGCCGGCGCCAGCGATGCCGAAGTCATTGCCGCCGCCAAGATGGCCGCCGCCCACGAATTCATCGAGCGCCTGCCGGAAGGTTACCAATCCTTTTTGGGCGAACGCGGCGTGCGCCTGTCCGGCGGCCAGCGGCAGCGCATTGCGATTGCCCGCGCACTGTTGAAAAACCCGCCCTTGCTGCTGCTGGACGAAGCCACCAGCGCGCTCGATGCCGAATCGGAACGGCTGGTGCAAAGCGCGCTGGAGGCGGCCATGGTCGGGCGCACCACGCTGGTCATCGCGCATCGTCTGGCGACCGTGCAGCGCGCCGACCGCATCGTCGTGATGGAGCACGGACAAATCGTCGAGACCGGCACCCATGCGACGTTGGTCGCGCAAGGCGGCTTGTACGCCAGCCTGGCTGCGCTACAATTCGGGCTGGACTAAGGACTGCAGAATGAAACAATACCTCGACCTGGTGCGCACCGTATTGGAAACAGGCAGCTGGCAAGACAACCGCACCGGCATCCGCACCATCAGCATTCCCGGCGCGATGATGCGCTTCGATTTATTGAAAGACGGCTTCCCGGCGATCACCACCAAGAAGCTGGCCTTCAAATCGGTGGTCGGCGAACTGGTCGGCTTTTTGCGCGCCACGCGCAGCGCAGCGGATTTCCGCGCGCTCGGCTGCAAGGTATGGGACCAGAACGCCAATGAAAACGCCGACTGGCTGGCCAATCCATATCGCCAGGGCATCGACGACCTCGGCCCGGTGTATGGCGTGCAATGGCGCGCCTGGCCGGCCTACAAGTTGCTGGATGCCGCCCAAACCGGCCAGATCGACGACGCGCAAAAGCGCGGTTTCCGCATCGTGTCCACGCTGCAGGACGAAGGCGCGCCGAAGGTGCTGCTGTACAAGGCAGTCGACCAATTGCTCGATTGCTGCCGCACCATCGTCGACAATCCCGGCAGCCGCCGCATCCTGTTCCACGGCTGGAACTGCGCCGACCTCGACGCCATCGCGCTGCCCGCCTGTCATCTGCTGTACCAATTCATCCCGAACGCGACGAGCAAAGAGATTTCGTTGTGCCTGTACATCCGCAGCAACGACATCGGCCTCGGCACGCCGTTCAACCTGGCCGAAGGCGCGGCGCTGCTGCACCTGGTGGGCCGCCTGACCGGCTACACGCCGCGCTGGTTCACCTACTTCATCGGCGACGCCCACATCTACGAAAACCATATCGAGATGCTGCACGAGCAATTGAAGCGCGAGCCGTATCCGGCGCCGCAACTGGAGATCGCCGATCGCATCCCGGCCTTTGCCGATACCGGAAAATTCGAGCCGGAATGGCTGGAAAAAATCGAACCGGCGGATTTTTCGCTGCGCGGGTATGAGCATCACGCGCCGTTGACGGCGCCGATGGCGGTATGAGGATTTTGTGTGCAAAAAAACAATTAAGACACATGGCCGGCATAAAGCACACCCCTACCGATTTGCGGAATCCATTTGACAGAATCCCCTGCATGGAATAGCATTATTCGATGATTAAATCATTTTTGTGCGCCGACACCGAAGCGCTATTCAACAGCCATTCCGTGCGTCGATTCAAGAATATCGAACGGGTTGCGCGTCGAAAATTGCTGCAAATCCATGCCGCCACAGATTTGCATGATTTGCGCATTCCTCCCGGCAACCAGTTGGAAGCACTAAAAGGTGATCGGAAGGGGCAGCACAGCATTCGCATAAACGATCAGTGGAGGGTGTGCTTCAAATGGAAATCGGATGGTCCGTATGATGTTGAAATCGCTGACTATCACTGACTGCGAGAATACGAAAATGACAAAATTACTTGACGAAATCCACCCCGGCGAAATCCTCCTTGAGGAGTTTATGAAGCCGCTGGGCATCACCGCGCAAAAACTCGCTGCGGACATTGACGTGCCGCCGAGCCGTATCAGCGACATCGTGAATGGCAACCGCCCAATCAGCGCAGATACGGCCTTGCGCTTGGCGATCTTTTTCGGGATGGACGCCAGGTATTGGCTGAATCTGCAAAGCGAATACGACGTGCGCATGGTTTCGCGCACGATGGCAGAAAAAATTGCGCCGCGCATTCGTGTCTTCCAGCATCCGCAGGCGGCATAAGCGCACAGACGATATAGGTAAGCGCGATGGACATTAAACCGATCCGCACAAAGACAGATCATAAGCGAGCGTTAAAAGAAATCGAATCGTTGATGATGGCGAAGGCTGGCACGCCGGAAGGCGACCGTCTGGATGTTCTTGCTACTCTAGTGGAGGCATACGAAAAAAAACATTATCCGATTGATTTGCCAGATCCGGTGGAAGCAATCAAATTCCGCATGGATCAATCCGGATTGACGGTAAAAGACCTTGAGCCGATGATTGGCAAGCCGAACAGGGTCTATGAGATTTTAAATCACTCTCGACCTTTGACCTTGGCGATGATTCGCCGGCTGCATACCGGCCTGGGGATCCCTGTCGAAAGTTTGATCAAAGAATATTCACCGCCATAATTTTCGTTGCGCTACTATGAACGTCACGCGCCGCTGACAGCGCCGATAGCGGTTTAAATCCAAGATGTCGATTGCATATTCGACCCAATGTTATCGCAAGCAAGCCAAACATGACCCGATTCACCATCATCGTCGCCATCGACGCCCAAAACGGCATCGGCATCCGCAACGCGCTGCCGTGGCGCTTGCCGGAAGACATGGCGTTTTTCAAGAAGACCACCACCGGCCATGCTATTGTCATGGGCCGCAAGACTTTCGAGTCGATCGGGCGGGCGTTGCCGAACCGGCGCAATATCGTCGTCACCCGCAATGCCGGCTGGCAACACGAAGGCGTAGAGACTGCCGCTTCGCTCGATGCGGCAGCGGCCTTGATCGGCGAGCAGGAAGCCTTTATCATCGGTGGCGGGCAAATTTATGCGGATGCAATCGGCCATGCCGAGCGCCTGCTGATCACTGAAATCGACAAGAGCTTCGGCTGCGATGCGTTCTTCCCCGCCATCGACACGCAGGAGTGGCGAGAGGTTTCCAGAGAAACACATCATTCGGCCGCCAACGAATTCGATTTCGCATTCGTTACCTATCAAAGAAAGTAGGAGAAACTCACATGTCTGAAGAAGGCTTTGAAGTACCCAGCCCGCACGATCACGCGGTCGAAGAAGTGGGCCACGGCGCCGACGAGTTTTCCGGGCGCATTGCGGTCATGACTGCGATTCTCGCCACGCTGGGCGCGATGTTCGGCTACGAAGGCGGCGCAACGCAAAACGAGGCGGCATTGTTGAAAAACGATGCGGCGATCAAGACCACCAAGGCGTCGGACACCTGGAATTATTACCAATCCAAGTCCAACAAGCAGAATCTTGCCGAACTGGCGCTGACGCTGCCCAACGTCGATCAGGAAAAGTACAAGGCTGACATCGAGCGCTATAAACAGGAAAAAGAAAAGATCAAGTCCGACGCCGAAAAAATAGAAGCCGAAGTCGACAAGCTCAACGAACGCTCGGCGGAGGAAATGCACCACCATCACCTATGGGCGCGCGCCACCACGGCCGAGCAAATTGCAATCTCGCTGGCGGCGATCACCTTGCTGACACGGAAAAAATGGCTGCAATATGCAGCCTACGCGGTTGCCGCTGGCGGCATTGCGCTAGGCGCGTTTGCCTGGTTTCAATAGAATCGTAGAGCACACCCTCTTGCCCCGCCGCAAGAGGGTAGTATCAGTATCGGCCTGAAAAGCCACACTTCTGCCTCCCTGCCGTGACAATTTCCTGCATTAGCAAAGCACCATTATTTCCTTTCGTTACAAGGAAATGACAAAACAGCAGATTTCCGCACATCGCGCGTGGATATCTGCGAGAATGCGGCTTTAAAATTCCGCCCCTCTCCCTTTCTTCTGCCTGGAGACACCATGAAATTCCGCTTCCCCATCGTCATCATCGATGAAGACTTCCGTTCTGAAAACACGTCCGGCCTGGGCATACGCGCGTTGGCCGATGCGATGGAAGCGGAGGGCATGGAAGTGCTGGGCGTGACCAGCTACGGCGATTTGTCGCAATTCGCGCAACAGCAGTCGCGCGCGTCGGCCTTCATCCTGTCGATCGACGACGAGGAATTCGGCGAAGGCTCGTTCGAGGAAACCGACTACGCGCTCAAATCGCTGCGCGCCTTCGTCGAAGAAATCCGCTACAAGAATGCCGACATCCCGATCTACCTGTACGGTGAAACCCGCACCTCGCGCCATATCCCCAACGATATCCTGCGCGAATTGCACGGCTTCATCCACATGTTCGAGGACACGCCGGAATTCGTCGCCCGCCACATCATCCGCGAAGCCAAGGCGTATCTGGACGGCCTGTCGCCGCCGTTCTTCCGCGCGCTGGTGCACTACGCCAACGACGGTTCGTATTCCTGGCACTGCCCCGGCCATTCGGGCGGGGTGGCCTTCCTGAAGTCGCCGATCGGCCAGATGTTCCACCAATTCTTCGGCGAAAACATGCTGCGCGCCGACGTCTGCAACGCCGTCGAAGAGCTCGGCCAGTTGCTCGACCATACCGGCCCGGTGGCCGCGTCCGAACGCAATGCCGCGCGCATCTTCAATGCCGACCATTGCTACTTCGTCACCAACGGCACCTCGACGTCCAACAAGATGGTCTGGCATTCGACAGTCGCCCCCGGCGACATCGTGGTGGTCGACCGCAACTGCCATAAATCGATCCTGCATTCGATCATCATGACCGGCGCGATTCCGGTGTTCCTGATGCCGACCCGCAACCACCTCGGCATCATCGGCCCGATTCCGCTTGAAGAATTCAAGATGGAGAATATCCGCAAGAAGATCGAAGCCAATCCGTTCGCGCGCGAAGCCTTGAACAAAAAGCCGCGCATCCTGACCATCACGCAATCGACCTACGATGGCGTCATCTACAACGTCGAAACCCTGAAGGAAATGCTGGACGGCGAAATCGACACCCTGCATTTCGACGAAGCCTGGCTGCCGCACGCCACCTTCCACGACTTCTACCAAGACATGCACGCAATCGGCAAGGATCGACGACGCGCCAAGAAGTCGATGATCTTTTCCACCCAATCGACCCACAAGCTGCTGGCCGGACTGTCGCAGGCGTCGCAAATCCTGGTGCGCGAATCGGAGACCGTGCAGCTTGACCGCGACGCTTTCAACGAAGCCTACCTGATGCACACCTCCACCTCGCCGCAATATTCGATCATCGCCTCCTGCGATGTCGCCGCCGCGATGATGGAAGCGCCGGGCGGCCCCGCGCTGGTCGAGGAAAGCATCCTGGAAGCGCTCGACTTCCGCCGCGCGATGCGCAAGATCGACCAGGAATGGGGCCAGGACTGGTGGTTCCAGGTGTGGGGCCCGGACAGCTTCGCCGACGACGGCATCGGCACCCGCGAAGACTGGATCATCCGGGCCGAGGACGACTGGCACGGCTTCGGCAACCTGGCGCCCAATTTCAACATGCTCGACCCGATCAAGGCCACCATCGTCAACCCCGGCCTGTCGCTCGACGGCAAGTTCGGCGACACCGGCATCCCGGCCTCGATCGTCACCAAGTACCTGGCCGAGCACGGCGTGATCATCGAAAAATGCGGACTGTATTCGTTCTTCATCATGTTTACCATCGGCATCACCAAGGGCCGCTGGAACACGCTCCTGACCGCGTTGCAGCAGTTCAAGGACGACTACGACAAGAACCATCCGCTGTGGCGCATCCTGCCGGAATTCGTCGCCGCCAACCATCGCTACGAGCGCATCGGCCTGCGCGACCTGTGCCACCAGATCCACGATTTCTACAAGGCCTACGATGTCGCCCGCCTGACCACCGAGATGTACCTGTCCGACATGCAGCCGGCAATGAAACCGTCGGACGCCTTCGCCAAGATGGCGCACCGCGAAATCGACCGGGTCCCGATCGACGACCTCGAAGGCCGCGTCACCTCGATCCTGCTGACGCCCTACCCGCCCGGCATCCCGCTGCTGATTCCGGGCGAGCGCTTCAACAAGACAATCGTCGATTACCTGAAATTCGCGCGCGATTTCAACGAGAAATTCCCCGGCTTCGAGACCGACGTGCATGGTCTGGTCACGCGCGAAGTGGATGGCAAACGCGGTTACTTCGTCGATTGCGTGCGGCAATAAAAAATGGCGCTTGACTTGGAGCGCGCTCGAAGGCCTAAGCTGGCGATGTCATGGCAGAGGAACTCACGATAAGCAAGATGGCACAGCGTTGCGGCCTCACCGCGCATACGCTGCGCTATTACGAGCGCATCGGGCTGATCCAATCGGTCGCCCGAGGCGCGGACGGTCATCGCCGTTACAGCGCGCAAGATGTCGACTGGATCGCCTTCATCAAGCGCATGAAAGCGAGCGGCATGCCGATCAAAAGCATGCTCGAATTTGCCGACTGGCGCCGCTTGGGGACTAGCAGCATCCCGCAGCGGCGCGCGCTGCTGGAACGGCATACCGAAGGTGTGCGCGCGCATGTCCAGGAACTCGAAGCCGCGCTCGCAGTGTTGACGGACAAGATCGCCTTCTATCGCGCCAGCGAATCTGCCATGACTTCTCCAACCGACGAAAAAGGAAAAGCTCATGGAAAGCCGCTACGAACGAGGTCTGCAAAAACTGGGTGAAATCGATGGCCTGCAAGGCCAGCGCGTAATCGACAGCCTAAAAGATATCGCCCCCGACCTGGGCCGCTACATCATCGAATTCGGCTTCGGCGACATCTATTCACGCCCCGCCCTCGACCTCAAATCGCGCGAAATAGCAGTAGTCGCAGCCCTCACCGCCCTCGGCAACGCCGTCCCGCAATTGAAAGTCCACCTGCACGGCGCGCTCAATGTCGGTTGCAGCAAGGAAGAAATCGTCGAAGTCATCATGCAGATGGCCGTGTATGCCGGATTCCCGGCGGCGTTGAATGGGATGTTTGCGGCGAAGGAGGTGTTTGCGGAGCGGGGTTGACGTGAATTACCATTGCTGCACGCGTCAATCGTAAAGCATCAAATTTTCAGCGCGCGGAATTCATTGGTTCGCGCTTGGATTTCGCTTGTGTGACGAGGTGTTGCGAAATTGTATATTTTGTCGCATATAATGACTCTCGCTGATCGGTCATTGGCGGGCATAGCTGCAATACTCCAATCTAGTATTTAAATGATGTTTTTATCGTATGAATCTTGGCTTTTTCCCCGATTTCAAAGGCAGCGATTCTGTGCTTCTCTCTGGTGATCCAGCGGAAATTACGTTCCTATCCCGTCAGCTTCGGCAGTTTGTTCTATCAGGAGATGCACTCCTTCAAGTACATAATTTTGTGGACGTATCGCCACAATATCCAGCTCAACTTTTAGCATCAAAATTGGGACAGGGAATGGATTTTGCATATATTTGGCCATGTTCGCCCGACGAATTCGAGACAATTCAACCAAAGCTTGAGAGTTTGGCTATGTCATCGTTTGGCCATCAATATTTTGATCTTGCAAATTCACGAGCGAGATTGATCGTCTCGGTAGGGGAATACGATAAATCGTGGTGGCAAGCGCACTCCTGATGTAGTACGAAGGGTGGGCACGCTTTTGTGCCCACGCGGACGGCCTTGCACGTTGTTCCGCGTGGGCAAAAATCTTGCCCATCCTGCCGCCCTCTAAAATCGGTCGACCTCCATATTTAGCCACCCCATGAAAATTGCTACCATCAGCGACGCCACCCAGGTACTGGCAGACCGCTATTTACCGACATTTCAATTCTCGGAAAAACACGGCATTGCTGGCATCAAGGCGCCGGTCGATGTCATCCTGGCTGCGATCAAGAACTACGACGATCGAAGCGATCGCGTCGTCAATTTTTTGCAGGCGACGCGTGAAGTGCCGTCGCGGATTGCGGCGGCCTTGGGCAGCAAGAACGCTCTCGCCGAGCGCGCCCGCTTCGGGCTTGCGGATTTTTTCCAGTTGGAGGAAACGGGCAACGAAATTGCGCTTGGCCTGATCGGGCGGTTTTGGAAGTTCGACTATGGCCTCGTTCAAATCGAGGACGCCGGCGAATTCCTGAATTTTGCCGCGCCCGGTTACGGCAAGCTTGTCATGGTTTGGTCGGTCGTGCCCGCCGCCGGGGGGCAGCACCAATTGCTGACGGAGACCCGCGTATTTTGCCCTGACCGGCAATCGAGATTCTTATTTTCCTTGTATTGGATTGCGATTCGATTGGCCAGCGGTTGGATTCGCACGCGGGTTTTGGCGCAATTGAAGTCGGATGCGGAAAACGCCGCTGCCTGAAAGCGCATGGTCTGGTCGGCAATCGTTGTTGCCCGAGTCTTTCCCATCTGCCAAATTCGCGGATCCGGGGTCAGTGGAACCGTTATCGGCCCGTCGAACTTAATTTGTAACCATATTTTTCGAGTTTTGTGAACTTGTTCACAGTTTTATTTGCCGCTTGCCGCTAGACTTCATCGATATCCAATGCAAAGAAGGCGACGACGACGATGACTGCCGGTTTCCAATTGACGTTTCTGGGAAGCGGGTCGGCATTTTATATTGGCGACCGCCTGGGCGAGAATTGGCAGAGCAATCTGCTGATCGAAGCGCCGTCCGGGCGGCGGCTGTTGCTCGATTGCGGCTCGGATATCCGCTTTTCCCTGATGGAACGAGGATTGCAGGCGACCGATATCGACGATGTTTTCATCTCGCATCTGCATGCCGATCACATCGGCGGGCTAGAATGGCTGGCGTTCCAGACGAAATTTTCCACGCAGGGGCGAAAGCCGAACTTGTACGCCAGCAAGGCGATCATGGGTGATTTGTGGACGCATAGCCTGCGCGGCGGTCTCGGCTGCCTGGAGGGTGAGGACGCCAGCATGCGCTCCTATTTCGACATCCATCCGATCGCGCGCAACAAGGGTTTCGAGTGGGAAGGCGTGCAGTTCCGTCTGGTGCAAGTGGTGCATGTCATGGCCGGCTCCGAGCTTTCTCCGTCTTTCGGGCTGCTGTTTACGCTGGGTTCGACGCGCGTGTTTTTCACTTCCGATACGCAGTACACCCCTTCGCAAATCCATCGGTTTTACCAGGAAGCCGATTTGATCTTGCACGATTGCGAAACCGGCGCGTGCCAGTCGGGCGTGCATGCGCGCTATGAGCAATTGATCGCCCTGCCGGATGAGATTCGCAAGAAAATGTGGTTGTACCACTATCAACCGGGCCAAAAGCGCGACGCCTGCGCCGACGGCTTCGCCGGCTGGGTGGAGAAAGGCCAGCAATTCGCCTTTCCCCTGCAAAGTTGTCACGCAGCGTAGGCCAGGACTAGGCCGGCTGCGTCTGCGCCGCTATCTTGCGCAAGGCTTGCTCGAACGCCTCGACAGGCTGGCCGCCCTGGATCAGATGGCGGTCGTTGACGATCACCGCCGGCACCGCGTGGATGCCGGCATTTTGATAAAACGCTTCCTGCGCCCGCACTTCGTCGGCAAATTCGCCGCTGGCGAGGATTTCGGCGGCGCGCGCGACATCCAGCCCCGCTGCGCCGGCGGCGGCGGTCAACACCGCGTGGTCGCCGGGATTCTTGCCGTCGGTGAAATAGGCTTTGAACAACGCTTGCTTGAGTTCCAGTTGACGCCCTTCCAGTTCGGCCCAGTGCAATAGCCGATGGGCGTCGAAGGTGTTGTAGATACGGCCACGCAAGCCCATGTCGAAGGTAAAACCCACTTCGGCGCCGCGCGCGCGGATGGCTTCGCGGGTTTGCGCGAGCTGTTGCGGCGAAGAACCGTATTTCTGCACGATGTGTTCGGTGATGTCCTGCCCTTCGGGCGGCATGTTCGGATTCAACTCAAACGGCTGGAAATGCAGGTCGACTGCCACCTGGTCGCCCAGGTTGGCGACCGCCTGTTTCAACGCATACAGGCCGATTGCGCACCATGGGCACGAGACGTCGGATACGAAATCGATTTTAAGATGTTGGGTCACGGCAGACTTTCATTCCAATTGGGGGCTATTTGCATCATAACACTTGCCGAAATAGACCGTGAATTCATCAAGTTACGCCGACAAGGCATCAACCTGCGATATTGCAATTTCATTACTTTTTCACGTCGGGAGGGGCGAGAATGGCTTAAACACAATCGTTCCGAAGATCGGAGCGAATCGACCAACGCAGCCGGCATCGGCAATCATCCTTTTACAAACGTGCAAAGTCATGGCATTGTGTTTCGATATGGTAACCTTATCAAACAACCAGTAGGCTCTGCGTAGGATCGCCTGATGACTGCACCATTCGATTGGCCCATTCCCCCACATTTTTCACTGGTTTCGACCCTGAGATCCGACAACGACGATCTGGAGCCTTGCGTCATCACGATGAACGACGGCACTTGGCAAATGGGCAAGCTGCTCGATTTCGATCCCGAAGGCCGCATGCTGGCCTTTATTCCCAAGCGCGCGCAAGCGACCAAGCGGCTCGCGTTTGCAGAAATTCAAAGCGTGCGCCTGACCGAGAAGATAGAAATCGAGCGTGTGCAACTGCCGAGCAATCCCGCCACGCCGATCGACTTCGGCATGCCGGACGAACAAACGTGCACGATTCAATTCAAGACAGGCGCGCCGCTGACCATCAAAACCAAGGGATGCGTATCGCTCGACTATGGCTTGTTCCTGTATTTGATCGTGGCGCGCTCGCAAGTGCTGCGCTTTTTCGTCCCTGCGCAATCGATAACCGATTTCCAGATCGGCGAGCTGATCGGGCAGGTGTTGGTGAAGGAGAAAATCGTTCCGCTCAACGTCGTCAACGAGGGCTTGGAAAAACAGGAGCACCTGCGATCGCAAAAGCTGGGCGACTATCTGCAGCAGCAAAACATCGTCACCAAGGAGCAGATCGAAACGGCGCTGCAAAATCAAAAGGGCTTGCCGCCCCTGCGGCTGGGCGATGCGCTGTTGCAGGAAGACTTGATCACCGAAGAACAGCTCAACGAAGCGCTGCAACACCAGACCCAAGACCGCAAGAAGCAGTTGGGCGACATCCTGATCGGCATGAATGCCGTCAGCGCGGAAAGCGTCAAGCGCGTGCTGGCGCAAAAGCTCGGCATTCCGTTTGTGCACCTGAGCGCCTTCGAGATCGACCTCAACGTCATCAAGGCGGTGCCCGCCACGCTGATCCACAAGCACATGGTGATGCCTTTGTACCAGAACGCGTCGCGCATGGTGGTCGCGATGGAAAATCCGTTGGCCTTCGCCGTTTTGCAAGAGTTGTCGTTTTACACCAAACTCAAGATCGATCCGGTCATGGCTTCGGTCGCCGACCTGACCGCGATGATCCAGCAATACTATGGCAGCAGCACCAATGCCAAGACCGACGATATCTCGGAACTGGTGTTCGAGATGGGCGCGGGGATGGAAGAAGCGATCGCCGCCGCGCCGCCGCAGATCAAGGAATCGGATAACGTGCTGGTGCGCCTGGTCAACAAGATCATTTTGGATGCCTACGAAGACAACGTCTCCGATATTCACATCGAGTCGATGCACGGCACCGAAGCGACCCGCGTGCGCTTCCGCAAGGATGGCCGCATGTTCCCGTATTCGGAAATTCCGGCCAATTTTCGCAATGCGCTGATTTCGCGCATCAAGATCATGTCCCGGCTCGACATTTCGGAGAAACGCCACTCGCAGGACGGCAAGATCAACTTCAAGGAATTCGGCCCGGCGCAAATCGAGTTGCGCGTGGTCACGATGCCGACCACCGAAGGCTACGAAGATATCGTCATGCGCATCCTGGCGGCGCCCAAGGCCGTCTTGCTCGACGATATCAGCTTGGCGCCCTATGTGTTGAACGGGCTGAAAAAGCTCAGCGCGCGCCCGCACGGCCTGTTGTTCGTGTGCGGCCCGACCGGTTCCGGCAAGACCACCACGCTGCACGCAATGCTCGGCCATATCAATACGCCGGATCGTAAAATCTGGACCGTCGAAGATCCGATCGAAATCACGCAGCACGGCTTGCGGCAGGTGCAGGTTCAAGCGAAAATCGATTGGACCTTCGCCGCCGTGCTGCGCAGTTTCATGCGCGCCGACCCGGATATCATCATGGTCGGCGAAACGCGCGACCCGGAAACCGCGAAGATCGTCATCGAAGCGTCGCTGACCGGCCATCTGGTGTTCTCCACCATGCACACCAACAGCGCCGTCGAAAGCGTGGTTCGCCTGCTCGATCTCGGTCTCGATCCGTTCAATTTCGCCGACGCCCTGCTCGGCGTGGTGGGACAGCGGTTGGTGCGGCGGCTATGTCCCAACTGCCGCAAACCCTATTCTGCCGGCGACGAGGAAATCGCCATGCTGGCGCACGAATATTGCTTCGAAAGCGCGCTCAATCCCGACGAAGTGCAGGCGCGCTGGAAAAAACAATATGGCAATGAAGATGGCAAGCCGATCCTGTTTTCCGCAGGCGGTTGCAAGCAATGCAACAAGACCGGCTACAAGGGGCGCCTCGGCGTGCATGAACTGTTGATCACCAGCGCCGCAATCAAAAAGAAAATCCACGCCAAGGCGAACGTCGCCGACATGCTCGAAACGGCCTTGGCCGAGGGCATGTGTACCATTAAGCAAGACGGCATCGAGAAGATATTCCAAGGGTTGACGGATTGGGAACAGATCCGGGCAATTTGACAACGATCGCCTCGGAAACCTGTTGCCGCTCGAATTCTCGGGATGACAAGGTAAATTTCGAGCGATATGATGGAAGTTCTTTGCGGTTCTGTCGTTCTTGTTGACAGGTATTTCATGAGCATGCAATTTGAAGACTTCAGTCCGGAGGTTCCCGACCAGAAGCCTGCTGCGCCAACGCCGATGCCTGCAAATTCCGCACCAACTGCGGCTGAGCGCTTCTTTGCCATTTCGGCAGCAGTCGAAGCGGCGGCACATGGCGAAATCGGCGCCAATTTGCAAATCGGCGGCAACGACCAATTGGCTGCGCTTGCCGCCAACCTGAATCGTCTATTCGATAAGCTAAGAAGCAGCGGCACAAACACCGCAGCGGCGAACCTGCATTTGCACGGGTCGAAATCGAACGGCGATTTGCTCAAGATCAATGCCCGCCTCGAATACCTGATCGCCAACACGCCGGCTATCATCTATAGCAGCGTGCCGACCGGCGATTTCAAGATGACCTTCGTCAGCGAGAACGTGTCGCGCGTGCTGGACTACACGCCGGAAGAAATGCTGGCCGATCCGAACTTTTGGTACGACCATATCCACCCGGACGATATCCCGACGATATTCTCCAGCCTGGCCCTGGTGTTTTCCGAAGGGCAGCGCACCTACGAGTATCGCTTTCGGGCGAAAGACGGACGCTACCTGTGGATGCACGATACGCTGCGCCTGATTCGCGACGACGCCGGCGAGCCGCTGGAAGTGGTCGGCTCCCTGGCCGATATCACCGAACGCAAATTGATGGAAGACGCGCTGCAAGAAAAAGGAGCGGAGCAGCGCCGCCTGATCGACCAATTGCAAGAAGCGCAAGCGCAATTATTGCAGTCCGAGAAAATGGCTTCCATCGGCCAGTTGGCCGCCGGCGTCGCGCATGAAATCAACAATCCGGTCGGCTTCGTCAATTCGAATATGGGCACGCTGGGAACCTACGTCGAGACCTTGTTCAAGCTCCTCGGCGGCTACGACAATATCTTCGAAAAGCTCGCTGCGGACGCAGAAGTGGCGGCCTCGATTGCGCAGTTGAAAGAACAGGCCGACCTCGAATTCCTGCAAGGCGACATCGGCGACTTGATCAAGGAATCGATGGAGGGACTGACGCGGGTCAAGAACATCGTGCAGTCGCTGAAGAATTTTTCCCATGTCGGCGAGACCGAGTGGCAATACTCGGATCTGCATCAAGGCATCGAAAGCACGCTATCGATTGCCAATAACGAATTCAAATACAAGGCGCGCGTAGTCAAGGAATTCGGCGCCTTGCCGCTGGTGAAATGTCTGGCCTCGCAACTCAATCAAGTGTTCATGAACCTGATCGTCAACGCCTCGCAAGCGATCAAGGAGTCGGGCATCATCACCATCAAGACCGGCTGCCGCGACAACTGGGTCTGGATCGAAATCGGCGACAACGGCGAAGGCATCCCCAAGGAAAACCTGTCACGCATTTTCGAGCCGTTTTTCACCACCAAAGAGATCGGCAAGGGAACCGGCCTCGGCTTGTCGCTATCCTACAACATCATCGCCAAGCACGGCGGAAGGATCGAAGTCGACAGCGAAATCGGCAAGGGCACGCGCTTTACCATCCATTTGCCGGTCAATGGGCAGGGCGGGACTTGACGGACAATCGCATGAAGGATGGCTCGTGTAAATGAGCGAAATCCCCTCCCCCTTGCAGGGGCGCCCGGCGAGGGGGAGGGCTAGGGAGGGGGTAGAGCGGTCGAGGTACATGATGCTGTAATTTGGGCGCTCTACCCCCATCCCAACCTTCCCCCTACGCCGGGCGCCCCTGCAAAGGGGAAGGGGCTTCATGCAATCGCCCTGCACTTGAACCTCCTGTTTCTTGCCCATCAGCGCTGCATCGACTCCCACACCTTCTGCAGGCGCTTCGCCGACACCGGCATCGGCGTGCGCAACTCCTGCGCGAACAGCGAGACGCGCAACTCTTCCAGCAACCAGCGGAATTCTGCCATCTTCGGATCGGCCTTGCCGCTGTGGCGGTCCTTTTGCGCGCGCTGCCACGGCGTTGCCGCTTGCGACCATTCTGCCATCAGACGCGCATCGCGCGCCGGGTCGGCGCGCAGCTTTTCCAGGCGCACGTTGATCGCTTTCAGGTAGCGCGGGAAATGCGCGAGGTTGGCGTAGTCGGTGTCGGTGACGAAGCGCTTGCCGATCAGCGCCTGCACCTGGACTTGCATGTCCTGCGCCGCTGCCGCGTGCGCCTTGATGCCTTGCAGCTTCTTCGGCAGCGTGTAATATTCGGCCAGGATCGATCCGGCCAGCCGGGCGATTTCATTGACCAGCAAGCCCAGGCGCGACTTGCCCTCGTCGCGCCGCGCCTCGAATTCGGCGGCGTTCTTCGGCAGCGGCTCTTGCAGGAAGGCGCGCTCCAGGCCGGCTTCGATGATCTGGTCGCGCAATTCCTCTTGCGAGCCGAGCGCCATGAATTGCATGCCCATCTGCTGCAAACCCGGAATATTTTTCTCCAGATATTTCATCTGGTCCTTCAACTGCAAGGCCATCAAGCGACGCATGCCGATGCGATGAATGCGTATTGCCTCGGCGGGATCGTCGAACACCTCGACATCGCAATGCGTGATCTTGTCGACCAGCGCCGGGAAACCGATCAGCGTTTGCTTGCCTTGCACAATCTCCAGCAATTCCGGCAATTCGCCGAACGACCAGGTGGTCAGGTTTTCATGCTGGGTGGCAGCGCTGCTGCTTGCGTGGCTCTTGATCGCCGCATTGGAAGACGATGGCTTGCGCCCATCCGCCACCACGGGCTGCGGCGCGGTGGAGATGACGGTCTTGTCGGCCAGCCGTTGAAAACTCTCGCGCGCCTGCCCGCCGAATTCCGCCTGCAGGCCGGCCAGGTTGCGCCCCATGTCGAGTTGCCGCCCATGCTCGTCGATCACCTTGAAATTCATGAAGTGGTGCGCAGGCAAAGTCTCGCTCTTGAAGTCGGTGCTCTTGACCGCCATGCTGAGTTGCTCGCGGATATCGGCGATTACCGCATCGAGCAAGCTGCCGCGCCCGAATATCTTGCGCTCATGTACGCGCTCGCAAAAACCGGCTGCGTAATCGGGCAGCGGCACGCAATGGCGGCGCAATTTCTGCGGCAGCGATTTCAACAGCAGATGCACTTTCTCCTTCAACATGCCGGGCACCAGCCACTCGCAACGGTCGGCGGAAACCTGGTTCAACACGTACAACGGCACGCTGAGGGTGACGCCGTCGCGCGGCGTGCCCGGCTCGAAATGGTAGGACAATCCCATGTCGATGCCGGCTATCGTCATCTGCTTCGGAAACAGGTCGGTGGTCACGCCGGCGGCTTCGTGCCGCATCAAGTCGTCGCGGTTCAGGTAGAGCAGCTTGGGCGTCTTGGCGACTGCGTCCTTGTGCCATTTCTCGAATGCGATGCCGTTGCAGACATCGGCTGGAATGACATTATCGTAAAACGCGGCAATCAGCGCATCGTCGACCAGCACGTCGACGCGGCGCGACTTGTGTTCCAGATTTTCGATCTCGCGGATCAATTTTTCGTTATGCGCGAAAAATGGCGCGCGCGTCTCGAAGTCGCCGCCCACCAGCGCATCGCGGATGAAAATTTCGCGCGCCTCCTTCGGGTTGATCGCGCCGTAATTGATGCGGCGCTGACTGTACACCACCAGCCCATACAAGGTCGCGCGTTCGTATGCGCAGACTTGCGCAGTGCGCTTTTCCCAGCGCGGATCGCCGTACGATTTCTTCAGTAGATGGCCGCCGACGCGTTCCAGCCATTCCGGCTGGATTTGCGCAACGCAGCGCGCATACAGGCGCGTGGTATCGACCAGCTCGGCTGCCATCACCCATTTGCCGGCTTTCTTTAACAGGTTCGATCCGGGCCAGATATGGAACTTGATCGCGCGCGCACCCAGGTAATGCGGCTCGTCGTCGGCCTTGAAGCCGATGTTGCCGAGCAGGCCGGTCAACAACGCGGTGTGCAACTGCTCGTAGGTGGCGGGCGCTTCGTTCAGACGCCAGCCCTGTTCGCGCACGATGGTCAATAGCTGCGAATGCACGTCGCGCCATTCGCGCAGGCGCAACTGCGACAGGAAGCTGGCGCGGCAATGCTCCTGCAATTGCTTGTTGGACTTCTTGTGCTCGACCGCCTCCTCGAACCATTTCCAGATTTTCAGGTAGCTCAGGAATTCGGATTTTTCGTCGGCGAATTTCTTGTGCGCGTTGTCGGCGGCGGCTTGCGCTTCCATCGGACGGTCGCGCGGGTCTTGCACCGATAGCGCGGAGGCGATAATCAATACTTCGGACAGACAGACGTTTTCCAGCGCGGCCAGGATCATGCGCCCGACGCGCGGGTCGAGCGGCAGTTTCGCCAACTGTTTGCCCAGTGGCGTCAGCAGATTGGCGTCGTCCACCGCGCCCAACTCTTGCAGCAATTGATAACCGTCGGCAATCGCCCTGCCCTGCGGCGGCTCGATGAAGGGAAAGGTTTCGACATCGGTCAGGTGCAGCGATTTCATGCGCAAGATGACCGAGGCCAGCGACGAGCGCAGGATTTCCGGCTCGGTGAATTTGGGCCGCAGCAAGTAATCCTGCTCTTCGTACAAGCGGATGCAAACGCCCGCCGCGACGCGCCCGCAACGTCCGGCGCGTTGATTGGCCGCCGATTGCGCAATCGGTTCGATCTGCAATTGCTCGACCTTGTTGCGGTAGCTGTAGCGCTTCACGCGCGCCAGGCCGGCATCGACCACGTAGCGGATGCCCGGCACGGTCAGCGAGGTTTCCGCGACGTTTGTGGCCAGCACGATGCGGCGCGCATTCGAGGTCTTGAACACCCGCTCCTGCTCTTGCGCGGACAAGCGCGCAAACAGCGGCAAAATCTCGACATGCGGCGGATGATGCTTGCGAAGCGCTTCGGCGGTATCGCGGATTTCGCGCTCGCCCGGCAAGAACACCAGCACGTCGCCGGAACCGATGCGGCAGGCCTCGTCGACTGCGTCGGTGACCGCATCGATCAAGTCGCGCTGCCCGCGTTCGCGCTGCGCCTGGGTCGGCGTCGCCTTGACTTCGCTCTTGTCGGTGCTGTCGACCGGGCGGTAGCGCACTTCGACCGGATACAGCCGGCCCGATACTTCGATCACCGGCGCGGGCTTGTCGACGCTGCCGAAATGTCTGGCGAAGCGGTCGGCATCGATGGTAGCCGAGGTGATAATCACCTTCAAATCCGGGCGGCGCGGCAGCAATTGCTTCAGGTAGCCGAGCAGGAAATCGATGTTCAGGCTGCGCTCGTGCGCTTCGTCGATGATGATGGTGTCGTACTGGCGCAGCAAAGGATCGGTCTGCGTTTCCGCCAGCAAGATGCCGTCGGTCATCAACTTGATCCACGCGCCCTGGCTCAGCGTGTCGGTAAAACGCACCTTGAAGCCGACATGCTCGCCCAGCGGCGAGTTCAATTCCTGCGCGATGCGCTTGGCGGTCGACGATGCGGCGATCCGGCGCGGCTGCGTGTGGCCGATCAATCCGGTCGCGCCGCGCCCCAGTTCCAGGCAAATTTTCGGCAACTGGGTGGTCTTGCCGGAGCCGGTCTCGCCGCAGACGATGACGACTTGATGCGCGGCAATCGCCGCCGCAATCGCGTCGCGCTTGCCGGAAACCGGCAATTCTTCGGGATATTGAATCGGCGGCAAGGGATTGCGCACGACCGGTCTGGCGGCGCTGCTGCCCTGCCCGTCGCGACGGTGGCGGACGGGCGGCTTAATTTTTTGGGTGGGTTCAGGTGAAGACATGGCGGAGCGAATTATAATGCCAGTAATGGAAAATTCTATTCAATTCGTTCAATGGCTGCGCTCGGTCGCGCCATATATCCACGCTTTTCGCGGGAAAACCTTCGTGGTCGCCTTTCCGGGCGAACTGGTGAGCGCCGGCACGCTGCCGGTATTGGCGCAAGACTTATCCTTGTTGCATGCGATGGGGATCAAGGTCGTGATCGTGCATGGCTCGCGCCCGCAGGTGCAAGAGCAGTTGGCGCTGCGCAACGTCGAATCGTACTTTCATAATGGCTTGCGCATCACCGACGCCGCCGCGCTGGAATGCGCGAAAGAAGCCGCCGGCGAGTTGCGCCTGGATATCGAAGCCGCCTTCAGCCAGGGCTTGCCGAACACGCCGATGGCGCATGCGGCGATCCGCATCATTTCCGGCAATTTCGTCACCGCGCGCCCAATCGGCGTGATCGATGGCGTCGACCTCGAATTGACCGGCGTGGTGCGCAAGATCGCAGCCGAAACCATCCACCCGATCTTGAACGCCGGCGGCCTGGTGCTGCTGTCGCCGCTGGGATTTTCGCCGACCGGCGAAGCCTTCAACCTGACGATGGAAGACGTGGCGGTGTCGGCTGCCACAGCGTTGCGCGCCGACAAGCTGATCTTCCTGAGCGAAACGCCAGTCATGCGCGACAGTTACCAGCGTGAAATCCGCGAATTGTCGTCGGCGCAGGCGGAAGACCTGCTCAAAACCAATCAGTTGCCGCAGGATAGCGCGTTCTATCTGCAGCACTGCTTGAAAGCATCGTGCAGCGGCGTGCCGCGCGTGCATATCGTGCCTTTCGATATCGACGGCGCAGCGCTGCTGGAAGTGTTTACCCATGACGGCGTCGGCACGATGGTCAGTTATGAAAACCTGGAAAGCCTGCGCGAAGCGACGATTGAAGACGTCGGCGGCATCCTCAAGCTGATCGAGCCGCTGGAAGCCGACGGCACATTGGTCAAGCGCGGGCGCGAGTTGATCGAGCGCGAAATCGATTATTTCTCGGTGATCGAGCATGACGGCGTGATCTTCGGTTGTGCCGCGCTCTACCCGTTTGCCAGCGAAGGCATGGCAGAAATGGCATGCCTGACCGTCAATCCCGACGTGCAAACCCAGGGCGACGGCGAACGCATCTTGAAACACATGGAAAAGCGCGCGCGTGCCGCCGGAATCGGCAAACTCTTTGTTCTGACCACACGCACCGCGCATTGGTTCTTGAAGCGCGGCTTTGTCAGCGCAACAGTCGACGACTTGCCGAAAAACCGGCAACAGATGTATAACTGGCAACGTAAATCGCTGGTGTTGATTAAAACCCTGTAAGCTACCAACTCTGCATACGCACTTTCTGGAGAATGAACATGGCCCGTCTGGTCAACTGCATCAAATTGAATAAAGAAGCCGAAGGCCTGGATTTTCCGCCGTATCCCGGCGAATTGGGCAAGAAGATCTACGAAAGCGTGTCGAAGGAAGCATGGGCCGGGTGGCTCAAACACCAGACCATGCTGGTCAATGAAAACCGCTTGAACCTGGCCGACGCGCGTGCGCGCAAATACCTGGCGACGCAGATGGAACGCCATTTCTTCGGCGACGGCGCGGATGCGGCGCAGGGTTATGTTGCGCCGAGTGAATAAGCGAAATCTTTAATATTGCGGTTAACCGGGGTATTTTGCGGGTAAAAATCGATAATGTGACGCCAGCACAACCCTCCGCCATTCCCGCGAAGGCGCTGATCATTTTCCACATCGTGAATTGGCGTACGTCACCCCTCGCCCGCAGGCGGGAGAGGGGAGCAAAGCGCGCGACCTCGGTCAGAACGTCAGGGTCTTCACACCCTCAGCCGTCCCCAGCAGGCAAACATCGGCGCCCTGGCGGGCAAACAAGCCGACCGTCACGACGCCGACGATGTTGTTGATCTTTTCTTCAAGTTCAGCCGGGTTGGCAATCTGCAAACCCAGCACGTCGATAATCACGCAACCGTTGTCGGTCAACAACGGCTTGCCATCTTTCAAGCGCAAACGCGGCTCGCCGCCCAAGGCCTTCAACTTGCGCGCCACCACTGCTTGCGCCATCGGGATCACTTCGACCGGCAACGGAAAGCGGCCCAGCAAATCGACCAGCTTGGAGCCGTCGGCGATGCAGACGAATTTTTCGGCGACCGATGCGACGATCTTCTCGCGCGTCAATGCCGCCCCGCCGCCCTTGATCATCGCGCCTGCCGGCGTGATTTCATCGGCGCCGTCGATGTAGACCGGCATCGAGTCGACTTCGTTCAAGTCGAAAACCGGTATTCCATGCGATTTCAGGCGCGCGGCAGTGGCTTCCGACGAAGCGACTGCGCCGGCAATCTTGTGCTTGATCTTGCCGAGCTCGTCGATAAAAAAATTGGCGGTCGAGCCGGTGCCGACCCCGACAATTTTCCCTTCAACCACATATTCGATGGCGGCGCGGGCAACCGCTTGTTTCAATTCGTCTTGAGTCATGTCAATTACGCAAAAAAGGGATGTATCCGCATTTTACCGGAAAAGAATTTGCCAAATTGCCAGATGCTGGATGTAATATTTAGATTGACCTGCCTGCGGGCAATCGGAAACCGATTTACCTACAGGCGCAAAGCCCTTGGCGACGTTTTGCCGCTTAAACCGTCTTTATGAATCGAACATGACCAATACAAAAAGCACAACCATCCTCGTCGTCGACGACAGTCGGGTATCCAGATTGCTGTCGCGCCAGTTTATTTTGTATAAACACCCGGACTGGATTATCGAAGAAGCGGTAACCGGCGAGGACGCGGTGGAGAAACTATCGTCGATTTCGCCGGACCTGATTTTGCTGGACGTTAACATGCCGGGTATGGGCGGCTTGGCGGCGGTCGTCAAATTGCGCGAAATCATGCCAAGCGTGCCGATTTGCCTGATGACCGCCAACGTGCAAGACGCGACCCGCGAGAAGGCGCACAATCTGGGCGTGCAATTTGCCGAAAAGCCGATCACCCAGGCACGCATCGATCACGTCATCGCCGACCTGGAAAACGCCTGATGTTCCAGCTCAACGAACTCCAACACGACGCACTGGTCGAACTGTTCAACCAGGGAGTCGGGCAAGCTGCGGCGGCGATGAGCCAGATCGTGCGCGAAGAAGTCAAGATGTCGGTGCCGACCATCGCGTTCCAGACCCGGATAGAAGCGGCGCAAGCGCTGGGAGATCACGTAGCGCGACGGATTTGTGCCGTGACGCAAAGTTACGACGGCGCGTTCAATAGCGAAGCCATTCTCATGTTCCCCGAAGAAAAAAGCCTGGAAATCGTCAGGCTGATGGTCGGGCAAGCGATGACGATGGAAGAAATGAGCGAAATGGAACAGGAGGCGATGAGCGAGATCGGCAACATTATCTTGAACTCATGCATGAGCACCCTGGCCAATGTCGCCGGCAAGGAATTGCATGGCTCATTGCCGATGTATCGGGTCGGCACCAGCGGCGAGATACTAAACGCTTCCGGGAACCAATGGAATGATACGGTGTTGACGCTTAAAATCGACTTTGATATCGAAAAACAACAAATCAATGGATACGTGGCGTTTCTGCTCGACGTGACCGCCCTCAACGATCTGCAAGCCTATCTCGACCAATATTTGAGCGGATTGATGACGTGATCGTAGCGAACAACACCCAGGAAGTCCAATTTGCCCTGCTCAACAACGCGCTGCGCGCGGTGCGCGTCGGCATGATCGTGCTGGACGCGCAAGAACGCATTGTCTTGTGGAATCGATGGATGGAACAACATGCGTTTTGCACAAAACAGTCGGTGCTGGGAAAGTCCTTTGTCGACCTGTTCCCGGAATTGACAAACAGCCGCACGCACCAAGCGATCAAGGCGGCCTTGCAAAACAACTTCGCGTCTCTGGTCTCGCAAACGCTGAACAAGGCGCCGTTTCCGCTATTTGCCGGCGCCCAGGAGCGGCAGGCCGGCACGCGCGTTCAGCAAGCGGTGCAGGTGATGCCGATCGAACCGTCGCCGCTGCTGCCGCTGCAAAAGCTTTGCCTGATACAAATCACCGATGTCAGCATGGCGGTAGCCCGCGAAAAGCAGTTGCGCGACCTGGCGCTGGAATTGAAAGCCCAGGTATTTGCCGACGGGCTGACCGGCATTCCCAATCGGCGTCGTTGCAACGAACATCTGGAAGAGGAATTCCGACGCGCCAAACGCACGGCCTCGCCCTTGTCGCTGATCATGATCGATGTCGATTTGTTCAAGGACTACAACGACAACTACGGCCATCAAAAAGGCGACGAGTGCCTGATTCTGGTGGCCGCCGCGCTTACCCGCATCTTGCGCCGTCCAGGCGATCTGGTGGCGCGCTATGGCGGCGAAGAATTCATCGCGATTCTGCCCAATACCGACCGCGAAGGGGCACTGGCCTTGGCCGAACGCATGCGCAGCGAAGTCGAATCGATGGCGATCGAACGCGCGGATTCCAATGGCTCGCGCTACGTCACCATCAGCCTGGGCGTGATCACTGAAATACCGACCCACAACTCGGCGATATCGCACATGATAGGCGGCGCCGACCACGCGCTCTACCAAGCCAAGCACCAAGGCCGCAATTGCATAGTAGTGCATGGGTCGAAGTCGGCGCCCGTGCCGACCGCCGCCTGATTCGAGACCTATTTCTTGCGCAACGCGCAAGCCGCCGTCGCCAGCGCGGTGATGCGTGCCCAATCGCCGGACTGCACCGCATCTTTCGGCGTCAGCCACGAGCCGCCGACGCAGGCGACATTCTTGCAAGCGAGGAATTGCGCGGCAGTCGCTTCGCTAATGCCGCCGGTTGGACAAAAAGTCACGTCCGCCAACGGGCCGGCAATCGCATTCAACATGCCGACGCCGCCAGCCGGCACTGCCGGGAACAGCTTCAATTGCCGAAAGCCCGCTTCGCGCGCGCTCATCACTTCGGACGGCGTCATCACGCCCGGCAGCAGCGGCAAGCCGCTGGCGACGGCGGCATCGATCAACGCGCGCGTCAAGCCCGGCGACACGCCGAACAGCGCGCCGGCGTCGCGCGCGGCTTTGAATTCGTCGGGCTGCGTCAAGGTGCCGACGCCGACGATGGCGCCCGGCACCTGTTCGGCTATTGCCCGGATCGCCGGCAAGCCATGCACGGTGCGCAAGGTCACTTCCAGCACGCGGATGCCGCCTGCCACCAGCGCTTTGGCCAACGGCACTGCATGATCGATATCGTCGATCGCAATCACCGGGATCACCGGCGAAGTCCGCATCAATTCCAACATGTCGGGCATCGGTTTCATGCGCTTGCTTTCTCCAAAATTTCGTTGACTGGCGGCAGGCCAAAGCTGGTCGCGCCCTCCTCCGCCGCGCTGACCGCGTTGCGGAATAACGCAAACAATTCGCGCCCCATGCCGACCTGGTTGGCGGCCAAATCGGCCTTCGGCACTTCGCGCGCCGCCCATTCGGCGGGCGGCACCAACGCCTGCAAAATCCCCGCTTCGGCATCGACGCGGATCAGGTCGCCGTTGCGCACCAATCCCAACGGGCCGCCGGCCAGCACTTCCGGCGATACGTGGATCGCCGCCGGCACCTTGCCCGATGCGCCGGACATGCGGCCATCGGTGACCAGGGCCACATGTCGCCCGGCGTCTTGCAGATTGGCCAGGGCCGGGGTCAGCGCATGCAGCTCCGGCATGCCGTTGGCGCGCGGTCCCTGGAAGCGCAACACGGCGACAAAATCGCGCTCCAGTTCGCCCGCCTTGTAGGCGCGCATGAAGGCATCCTGCGACTCGAACACGATGGCCGGCGCTTCGACGATGCGATGCAGCGGCTTGACCGCCGACACTTTGATTACCGCCCGCCCCAGATTGCCGGACAACAGGCGCAAGCCGCCGTCGACCGCAAATGGCTGCGCGGCCTTGCGCAGCACGTTTTCGTCGCCGCTTTGCGCCGGCGGCGCTTGCCACACGACCCGGTCTTCGCGCAATTGCGGTTCCGCGCAATGGGCGCGCAAGCCTTGTCCCATGACGGTGGTGACATCTTCATGCAGCACGCCGGCGTCGAGCAATTCGCGGATCACGAAAGGCGTGCCGCCGGCTGCGTGGAAATGATTGACGTCGGCGTCGCCGTTCGGGTAAATGCGCGTCAACAGCGGCACGACGGCAGACAGTTCGTCGAAATCGGTCCAGTCGATCACGATACCGGCGGCCTTGGCAATGGCCACCAGGTGCAAGGTGTGATTGGTCGAGCCGCCGGTCGCCAGCAATGCGACGATGCCGTTGACGATGCACTTTTCGTCGACCACTCGCCCGACCGGGATGAAAGACGGGCCTGGCAGGCTGATTTCCACCGCGCGCCTGGCGGCGGCTGCGGTCAGGGCGTCGCGCAATGGCGTGTTGGGCGTGATGAAGGCAGCGCCGGGCAGATGCAAGCCCATCACTTCCATCAGCATTTGATTGCTGTTGGCGGTGCCGTAGAAAGTGCAGGTGCCGGCGTCGTGATAGGACTGCGCTTCCGCCTCCAGCAGTTCTGCGCGGCCGATTTTTCCTTGCGCATACAATTGCCGGACTTTGGCTTTTTCCGGGTTCGACATGCCGCTGGTCATCGGTCCCGCTGGAATGAACAGCGCCGGCAAATGCCCGAAATGCAGCGCGCCGATCAACAGCCCCGGCACGATCTTGTCGCACACGCCTAAGTACACTGCCGCGTCGAACATATTGTGCGACAACGCAATCGCCGTTGCCATTGCAATGGTATCGCGCGAAAACAGCGACAACTCCATCCCGGTCTGACCTTGCGTGATGCCATCGCACATGGCCGGCACGCCGCCGGCGAATTGCGCAACGCCGCCGGCAGCGCGCGCCGCATCGCGGATAATCTGCGGAAAACGCTCGAACGGCTGATGCGCCGACAGCATATCGTTATATGCCGATACAATAGCAACAGACGGCTTTCTCTGCTCTTTCAACGACAACTTGTCGTTGGCCGGAAATGCAGCGAAACCATGGGCCAGATTGGTGCAGGATAGCGTGCCGCGATGCACCCCCTGGCCGCGCGCCGCCTCCAGCCGCTGCAAGTAAGCCGCGCGATATGGCCGGCTACGCTGCACGATGCGGGCGGTCACCGCTGAGACGACGGGATGAACTGACATGATCGATTCCTCTGAATTGGCGCACTACTGAAATTTTACTACATATAAAGTCTGGCTGCAGCCCTATTTCTTCCAATTTCTGCCTATCGGCGACTGGAAATATTTAATATTTATTAAGTAAATTACATATTAATGACAGAATTACTGCAAATAATGCGGAAACAACGCATTTTGCGGGCGCGATAATTTTTGTAGTGAATTTTCCTTTTTTTCATGTATAGTTAGAAAAGTCTCATTCTCCTTGCACCATCGACCATTGACGCCATGCCCCTACCCGCTCTCGATACCAGCGCAGCGTTTCTCGCCCTTCGGCAACATCGCGACATCGCCGCCACATGGACGTTGCGCGATTTGTTCGCGGAAAATCCGAATCGCTTCAAGGAATTTTCCGTCACCGCCGGCGGCCTATTCCTGGACTACTCGAAGAATCGCCTGAATCGCCAAACCGTGGCGCTATTATGCGCGCTGGCGCGCGAACGCGGCGTCGAAGCGCGGCGCGCAGCGATGTTCGCCGGCGCAAAAATCAACAATACCGAAAACCGCGCAGTCTTGCACACTGCGTTGCGCGCGCCGCGCGGCGCGGTATTGGAAATCGACGGCCAGGACATCAACCGCGACGTGCATGCGGTGCTGGACCGCATCAAGGCATTTAGCGATCGCGTGCGTTCCGGCGAATGGCGCGGCCATACGGGTGAAGCAATCACCGATATCGTCAATATCGGCATCGGCGGTTCCGACCTGGGGCCGGAAATGGTGTGCCGCGCGCTGCGCAGCTTTGCACACCCGCGCCTGAGCTTGCACTTCGTCGCCAATGTCGATGGTCACGACCTGGACGCAGTGTTATCGAGCTTGAATCCGGCAACGACGCTATTCATCATCGCCTCCAAGACCTTCACCACGGCGGAGACGATGCAAAATGCCGGTTCCGCGCGCAACTGGTTTTTGCAAAGCGCTGCCATCGAAGCCTTGCCGCAACATTTCGTCGCAGTATCGACCAATACCAAGGCCGTCACCGCATTCGGCATCGACGCCGCCAACATGTTCCCGTTCTGGGATTGGGTCGGCGGGCGCTATTCGATCTGGTCGGCCATCGGCTTGTCGGTGGCGCTGGCGATCGGCGCGGAGCGCTTCGGCGAATTCCTGGCCGGCGCGCACGCGATGGATGAACATTTCCGCAGCGCGCCGCTGGAGCAAAACATGCCGGCGCTGTTGGGCTTGATCGGCGTATGGCACCGCAATTTCTTTGCCACCACCTCGATTTCGATTGCGCCCTACCACCAGGATTTAAGCCAGTTCGCCGACTACCTTCAGCAATTGGAAATGGAAAGCAACGGCAAGCGCGTCACGCGCAATGGCGCGCCATTGCATTATGAAAGTTGCCCGGCAGTGTGGGGCAATGTCGGCACCAACGGCCAGCATGCGTATTTCCAATTGCTGCATCAGGGCACCGATGTCATTCCAGTCGATTTCATCGCCGCCTTGAAGGCGACGCATCGCTTGCCGGGACACCAGGCGGCGCTGCTGGCCAATTGCTTCGCGCAATCGGAAGCCTTCATGCGCGGCAAGACGTCCGACGAAGTGCGGGAAGATTTGCAAGCGCAGCAATTGCCGCCAGCCGAGATCGAAGCCTTGCTGCCGCACAAGACCTTCCCCGGCAACCGCCCCAGCAACACGATTTTGATGGATAGCTTGAGTCCAGGCAACCTGGGCGCGTTGATCGCCCTGTACGAACACAAGACCTTCGTGCAAGGCGTGATCTGGGATGTCAACAGCTTCGACCAATGGGGCGTCGAATTGGGCAAGGTGCTGGCGAAAAACATCCACGTCGAATTGACCGGCGACGCACACCAGCAGGAGCACGACAGTTCGACCAACGGCTTGATCGCGATGGCGAAGGCCGCCCTGTAACGACACATTCAGCAACCACACGAAAATATCATGGCTCTTGCAGATTTCGATTTAGTCTTGTTCGGCGGCAGCGGCGACCTGTCGATGCGCAAACTCTTGCCGGCAATGTATGCGCGCGATCGCGCCAAGGATTTGCCGAGCGGCGCGCGCATCGTTTGCGTCGGACGGCATGCATGGAGCCAGCAAGAATTCCTGGGTGCGGTGGAAGAAAATGCCCGCCCGCACATCGCCGAAAAGATCTTCGACCAAAATCTGTGGCAAGCGTTTTGCGCGCGCATCGTCTATGTAACGCTCGACGCCGGCGACCCCGCGACCTACCACGCGCTGGTCGACGTGTTGCGCACCGACGCCGCCGTGACGCGCGTGTTCTACCTGGCCACGCCGCCCAGCCTGTTTTCGACGATCTGCCACAATCTGGCCGGCGCCGGCCTGGCCAGCGCAAATTCGCGCGTGGTGCTGGAAAAGCCGCTCGGACGCGACCTGGCAAGCGCCAAGCAAATCAATGCCGAAGTGGGCCAGGTATTCAAGGAATCGCAAATCTTCCGTATCGACCACTATCTGGGCAAGGAAGCGGTGCAAAATCTGCTGGCGCTGCGCTTCGGCAACGTCTTGTTCGAGCCGCTATGGCGGCGCGAATGGATTTCCGACGTGCAGATCACGATTGCCGAACAACTCGGCGTCGGCAATCGGATGGGCTATTATGAAACGTCGGGCGCGCTGCGCGACATGCTGCAAAACCACTTGCTGCAATTGCTGTGCATCGTCGCGATGGAGCCGCCGACCTCGGCCACGCCGGACGCGGTGCGCGACGAAAAGCTGAAAGTGCTGCGTTCGCTCAAGCGCTTCACGCCGACCACGCTGGCGCAAGACGTGATTCGCGGCCAATATCGCGCGGGGCACATGGAAGGATTGCCGGTGCCGGGCTACCGCAACGAACCGGACGCCGATCCGCACTCGCGCACCGAAAGCTTCGTCGCGCTGAAAGCCGAGATCGATACCTGGCGCTGGGCCGGCGTGCCGTTCTACCTGCGCACCGGCAAGCGCATGCCCGACACGCTGGCGGAAATCGTGGTGCGCTTCAAGAGCGTCCCGCACTCGATTTTCGCGCAAGCGAGCGGCGCCACGCAACCGAATAGCCTCATCATCCGCCTGCAACCGGACGAGGGACTGCAACTCAATCTGATGGCGAAAACGCCGGGCGACGGCATGCGCCTGCGCCCGGTCGACCTGGAACTCGATTTCCGCGAAACCTTCAAGATGCCGCGCATGGAAGCCTATGAGCGCTTGCTGCTCGACGTGCTGCGTGGCCAATTGACGCTATTCATGCGCAGCGACGAACTGGAAGCTGCGTGGGAATGGGTCGAACCGATCCTGGAATACTGGGACCTGGAAGAAACCGAGCCGCTGCCCTATGCGTCGGGAACCTGGGGGCCGCCCGCCGCCAGCGCACTGATCGGGCGCGACGGCTTGCAATGGCGCGAAGAGTCCTTGCCGGAGCTATAAGCACTATGCTACTTGATTCGATCCGTACCCAAATCGACTCGCTGTCGAAGTCCGAGAAAAAGGTCGCCCACGCAGTGTTGAACAATCCCGATCTGGCGATCTCGGGCAACATTACCGCGCTGGCGAAAAATGCCGCCGTCTCGGAGCCGACCGTGGTGCGCTTTTGCCGCGCGCTCGGCTATGACGGCTGGCAGGAATTCAAACTGAAACTGGCGCAGGGCCTGGCACTGGCGGTGCCGGGACTGGACGAATCGCCGGCACAGGACGACTTGGCCACCGACCTGGTCAACAAAATTTGCAGCCGCTCGATCAATACGCTCTTGGACTTGCGCAACAATCTCGATGCCGACGCCATCCAGCGCGCGCTGGACGTCCTCACCCGTGCCAACAAGATCGAATTCTATGGCCAGGGCACGTCCGGCATCGTCGCCGCCGACGCCCAGCATAAATTCTTTCGCTCCGGCGTGCCGACAGTCGCCTACAGCGACCCGCACATCCACAGCATTGCCGCCTCCCTGCTGAAAAAGGGCGACGCCGTGGTCGCCATCTCGCAACGCGGCAATAGTCCGGCGCTATTGCGCAGCGTGCAACTGGCGCGCAACACCGAGGCCGATATCATTGCGTTGACGCCCAGCGGCAGCCCGCTGGCCGAACTGGCGACGGTGTTGGTGCCGATCAACTTGAGTTTCAATACCGATCCGTATACGCCGATTTCAGCCCGTCTCGCGCATCTGGTGGTGATCGATATCCTGGCCGTCGGCCTGGCCCTCAAACGCGGCCCGGAATTCCGCAACAAGATGCAGAACGCGCAAAAGGCGCTGCAGAAATACGACATGCAGTTCGACTCGTTCTTCCGCTGAGGCGGCAAGGCCCGTGAGCTACTTTGGTATCGGGTCGTCGCTGAAAATATTGTTTTGCAGCGCCTTGACGACCGCCTGGGTGCGGTTGCCCACGCCCATCTTGAGCATCAACTTTTGCATATGATTGCGCACCGTTAATTCGCTGATCCCGAGTATCACGGCGGTTTCCGAATTGGTTTTTCCGTGATAGATCCATTTCAGGATCTCTGCTTCCCGCCGCGTCAAGCCGCCAGCGGTTTTCCGCGTGGAACGCGTCGATTCCGCCACTGCCGGCACGCTAGTCAATTGCGCCAGCTTGAGCAGCACGCGGTGCAGGTGTGGCGCCAGCATGCAGAGGATTTCCGCCTGCCGCGCGCTCAAGGGTTCGGCCAGCGCGCCGAGATAGAAGAAACTCGCCACACCGTCGCCCGCATCGACCACACCATGCATGGCCATGTCGCGCACCCCATGCCGCCCCAACGCCTGACGCCAGCGACGCTGCTCGGCATTCAACCGGCTATCGTCCCAATCGGCGATGTTGGTGTACAAAGGGGCGCGATGCTGCTGCCACATCGACATCAGAAAGTCGTTCTTCGCGTAGGAAACAGGCCGCAACTCGTCGATCAATCCTGGCGGACAAGCAAAATCGAGACGGCACAAATGCTTGCCGGTCAGCAGATTGCCGACCCCGCACACGCTCATCTTGTGCGGAATGAAGCTACCGACAAAATAGGCAAGGATTTCTTCCAGATGCTCGGCAGTGCCGGAACACTGGCACTTTCTGATCGTATTGAAAACAAGATTTCTTTCCAATGCACTGAACATCGATGGCTCCATAGCGGCGACAGCGCGCAATTGCGATTGTGCCAGAAATCGGCCAGACGGTTACCTGTCAACTCCTGCAAAATGCGGAAAATTTCGTTCCAAAACAATAAGATACCGCAAGTAACGAAAGGAAAAACCAGCACCGCGCCGGTCAAATTGCGCGCCGGTCTGCGCCGATTTCTTCCAAAGCCTTTTTGACGTTGCGGATTACACTATCCCAGTCCCCCAGGGACGGTTGCCGAAAAAGCCGCAGCGTGGGATACCACGCGCTGTCTTCGCGCTCCGTCAACCAACGCCAGCATGTGTTGAAACGATTTAACATCCAGACCGGCTTGCCGAGCGCTGCTGCCAAATGCGCGACCGAGGTATCGACGCAAATCACCAGATCCAGATTTTGAATCAACGCAGCCGTATCCTGGAAGTCATACAGGCCGGCAGTGAAATCGATTACCTGCGGAGCGCCGCGCAATTGGGCGGCTGCGTCGCCACCCACTTGCAGGCTGAAAAAATCGACGCCCGGCACTTGCAATAGCGGATGCAAGCTCGCAAAGGCGAGGCTGCGCATACGATCGACCGCGTGCGCGGCCGGCTGATCCCGGCGCGGACTGCCGGCCCATGCCACGCCGACCCGCAGCGCATTGAATTGGTCCAATTTCCTTTTCCAATACGCGACCAAGGTCGGATCGGCGCGCAGATAGGGTCCGCTGGCCGGAATTGTCGGTTGCATCGATTCGCAAGCCAAAGGCAGGCTCAGCAGCGGGCAATGGAAATCGAACGGCGGCAGCGGCGTGCCCGACGCCAGGATGACGATGCCATCGATTGAATTTTCCAGCAGCGATTTCAGCGCAAAAGGCACCTCCAAATACACCGTGGCAGCACGCCCGATCAGCAGCGACGCATAGCGCACGAATTGGATGGTATCGCCGAATCCTTGTTCCGCATGCAACAGGATCGATTTGCCGCTCAGATCGACCTGGCCCAGCCAGAGCGGCTGCGCGAATTCCCGTGGTCGTTCGCTCTCCTTGACCTTCCATCGATATTCGTATTCGCGCCAGCCGGGAGCGAAGGCGCCGTCCTGCAAAAACAGATAGGCGCGATTCAAATGCGCCTCGGCATAGGCTGGATCGATTTCCAGCGCCCGCTCGACGCTTGCCCGCGCGTCGTCGATTTGCCCGAGGTCGCGCAGAGTCTTCCCAAGATTGTTATGGACTGCGGCGAAATCGGGCTTGATCGCCAGCGCCTGGCGAAAGCTCGCCACCGCCTCGCCAAATCGCCCGGACTCCTGCAAGGCATTGCCGAGATTGTTGTGCAGTTCCGCCATGCCGGGGTTGAATTGCACCGCCCTCCGAAAACTGGGCAAGGCCTCGTCAAGCTTGCCGATATCGCGCAACACGGTGCCCAGGTTGCTGTGTATCTCTGCCAATTCCGGCTGCAACGCCACACCCCGGCGATAACTCTCCGCCGCCTCCTCAAGCCGTCCGAGATCCTGCAAGGTGTTGCCGATATCGTTTAACGCTTCCGGGTAATTCGGCCTGATCGCAATTGCCTGACGCAAACTGGCCAACGCATCCTCGAAAAGCCCGAGATCCCGCAACACCGTTCCCAGATTGAAGTGTGCCTGGGCAAATTGGGGGTTGAGCGCCAGCGCCCGCCGATGACTTTTCAGCGCATCGTCCAGCATTCCCCGCTCGCGCTGAACCACGCCGAGATTCGTATGAGCTTCGGCATCCGACGGCAAAAGGGTGGCCGTCTTTTGCAAGGCTTGCAGCGCATCTTTTCCTTGCGCTTGCAGGCTTACGCTGAGCGCCTTCCAAAGAAAGCCGGAATTCGGATGATGCGTGACCAGGCCGCGCGCACGGCTTTCCAGCTCGGAAAACTTTCTCGCATTGTAAAGCGCAATCAATCCGTTGATTTCCAGCGGCGTCAAATCATCGCGCGCCACCGAATGGTTCGGCACAACTGTCCGCGCAGGAATTGCCGATTGCGCCTGCGATGGCACTTGCCCGCAGCATTTCTTGTATTTCTTCCCGCTACCGCATGGGCAAGGATCGTTTCTTCCCGACATTACTCGCTCCGCTTCAATTCTTGACTTGATCGACATGATATCCGAACAGGTTTGAAACGGTGATCCCTCTGCCACCGCCGTCTGCAGGCAATCGACCTGATGGCTAAAGCGAGCGGCAGCGGGCCATTCTTCGACGATGCCCTCCGATCAATGCTTGGATTTCGTCATGTTCGCCATCTGCTTGAGCATGAATTGCGGCGCGATGCGGCTCATGGCCTTCAACACGTTGGCCAAACCGGGGCGGATTTCCCGTTTGCCGGCTTCGATCCCCGCTATCGCATGGTCGACGAGAACCGTCACGTCCATGCCCTTTTGCCCTTTCATCTCCTCAGCAAATTCGCCTCGGAACAGGGGCGTCTCCACGCCGGGCGGCGCCAGCTCGACCACGGTGACGCCGCTGCCGTCAAGCTGCACGCGCAGCGATTGCGTAAATGAATGCAATGCCGCTTTGGTGGCACTATAGACCGGGGCTATCGGCAAAGGAACGAAGGCCAGGCCGGACGACACGTTGACAATCAACGCCCCGTTGCGGGATTTGAGATGCGGCAGAAACTGCTGCACCATGCGCACCGGCCCGCTTAGATTGATCTCGATTTCGCGCGTTACATCGCCCAGGTCGCGCAGTTGGTTGAGATTCAGGTTGCGCATGATGCCGGCGTTATTGACGAGCACATCGAGCGCTGGAAACTGCGCAAGAATGCTGTCGTGCAGCGAGACGATGGCGGCAGCATCGCTGACATCGCTCTTGAAGATGTGGACTGCGGGGATGGCTAACTTCGCGGCATCGAGTTTTTCCTGGTCGCGCCCGGTGACGATCACCGTGTTGCCACGTTGTACCAGTTGCTTCGCCAGTTCAAGGCCGATGCCGCTCGTTCCGCCCGTAATCAAGATTGTCTTGTTTTCCAGCTTCATGTGAGATTCCTTTTAATGGGTTGTTGGGCGCGCTTGTCAGTTGCAATAATGCGCTATACACTCTCCAAAAGAAAGTAGGCACAAAAAAGTCTTATACTTACCAAATAGAGAGTGTAAATATGCAGGCCTTATCGCAATTCACTGACGAAGAAATTGCCGACGCAAAGTTTTACGCCGCCCAGACTCCCCCAAGCGATCTCGATCCGAAAATCGAGGGCCTGGTTAAGGAACTGATCGGTCGGGTCGCCGACAAGTGGACGCTGCTGATTCTTGAAGTGCTGGAAGAAAAGGGCGAACTGCGCTTCACACGCCTTGCCGAATCGGTGCATGGCATCAGCCAAAAAATGCTCACCCAAACCTTGCGCCAGATGGAGCGCGACGGCCTGATCACACGCACCGTGCACCCGGTGGTGCCGCCGAGGGTCGAATACAAGCTGACTCATCTCGGCTTAAGCCTCGGTGCGGCGTTCTGCGGAGTGTGGGTGTGGGCAGCGCGCAACCTTGAACAGGTCGAGCGGGCGCGTGGCGAGTTTGATGGCCGGGTGTCCGTCGCCGCTTGAGCGCAAGTAGGCGCTTCGCCCCTACTCAATTCATGGTTTATGCGCTGTGACTTTACTTGTTGGGATTTGGTTGAAGAACTGGTTAAACAACCGTTAATCTTTTACACTGCGAGCTTGAGCTGTGCCAGCTCTGGCTTGTCCTGAATGCGGCGACGTCGACGCCGAATCGCTCTATGCAATGTTTCTTGAACGCGGACGCCGTTTGTTTCAAATATAAATCCATCGACGATATCGAATCTACAGCAAAACGATGAAGGCCAAACTGTGAACGCCATCAACAAGCGCAAACGCAGCAAAGAAGAAATTATTTTGCTGTTGATGTGCGCCTTGAGCATTCCCAGCATTCTCCCGTTTGGTATTTATCGCTTGATACAACACACCTGGCTGTCGGCAATAATCGACTTGGTGATCGTGGGCGGGGTATCTTGCGTGATGGCCTATGTGTGGCTCACCGGCAGGGTCAAGGTCGCCAGTTTGCTCGCGACCATCTTCTATTCGTTTGGCATGGTGGCGGCAATCTACGTCAAGGGCATCAACCTGATCTATTGGACCTACCCGACCATGATTTCGGCTTTCTTCATGCTGCGTCCCAATATTGCATTGGCGATCAATGCAGTGTCCCTGTCGGCATTGGTTGCGATTCTGATCTCACAGGTGCCGCTGCTGAACTTATTTACGATCACCATCACTTTTATTCTGATCAACCTGTTTTCCTATATTTTTTCGCACCGCACCGCGATTCAGCACAATGAGTTGCACCGTGAGGCCGAACGCGACTTTCTCACCGGTGTCGGCAATCGGCGCGCCCTTGAACGGCATCTGGCGAAGTATGTCGACAGTGCAGGTGAATGGGTCGAGTCTAGCGTCCTGCTACTCGACATCGATCACTTCAAGCGCGTCAACGACCGGTTCGGCCACGCCGTAGGCGATGCAGTGCTGGTAAGTCTGTGCGAGTTGATACGATCGCGCACGCGAACCTCGGACAAGATTTTCCGCTACGGGGGAGAAGAGTTCATCATCATCGCCCATGCAGCCGATCTTCGATCCGCAAGAGGTTTGGCCGATGATCTGCGCTCGTTGGTCGCTGGAGCGGCGATCATCGAAAATTACCCAATCACAATTTCGATCGGAGTCGCCTGCATGGAGGAAGATCAAGCTCCTTCAGAGTGGCTGGCGCGAGCGGACCAGATGCTGTATCTGGCCAAACAATCGGGACGCAATGCCGTCATGGTCGCGGAATAAGAGGAGCGGCGCGCATCCCCGGTTGCCAGTCGCTTATGATGGATCGAAAAAGCCGACAAACGCCGGTCGGCCCGTTTTTAAATGCATGCCGATACACACAGGAAAGCGCCGTGACGATGCCATGCCGGAACAGTGATGTAGATGCTTTATGGCAATTATTAGCGAACACGTTGCGCCGGTTCCAAGCCCAGCGTTATACTGCTTCGCAGCGGTTGACGGCAAATGGACGACGGTGAAATCGCCGTTGGGGCGAGTAATCACTTCAAGCGAGTGAAGCGCGTACAGGCTCTTTGAACAGCATGGATATTCATAATTTTCCCAAACCCGTTTCCAACCGTGCAATGCACGGATCGTACGAGGTCGGCGTCGAAGGGCGCATTTTGATCAGTCGTGTCACTGGGCCTTGGAATCTGGAAGCGGTAGAGGCGTACAGTGAAGAAGTCAATCGCAAGATAAAGCAGCTCATCGGCCAGCCTTGGGGTGTTCTCGCCATTGTCAGCGGCGAACCCATCCATACGCCCGAATCGATGCAAGAAATGACCGATACCATTCGATTTCATCGCTCCCTCGGTCGCTGCGCAACGGCACTTATCTTTGTCGATGTCGAAGGCGTGCACTTCATGAAGACGATGTTGGCGCCGATGTATATCGACTCCAAAGAGCCTTATTATTTTGCCGACGATGAAGCGTCGGCACGCTCATGGCTGATTGAACAACTGCCCAAAACCACGGTTGCGTAGCTGTGCCTTCTTTTTCCGCAATAAATAGGGGCGGACTAGAAATAAAAGATCGGCCCTAAGCCACAGAGAAAACGGATGGTGCCTGAGACCGGAATCGAGTTCCATTTAAAATCAAATGCTTACAACGCACAATCGTAAATTCGTCGTAACACAAAAAAGAAAATTAAAAACAGGAACCGAACCGAGGCGAAAAAAAGGGCCGGCAGCGCCGACCCATTGAATGATACCGGAAAGCTTAGTGCTTGTCCTGATGGCTCTGCGCCCATTTGATGACCTCCAGGGCGTTGTATAGGGCCTGTGCGCGGCCCCTCGTTGTCGGCAGGCGTATTGCCTTCGGGAATGAAGGAAGGCAGGCCATGCGTTCGCGCACGACCTGCGGATCGCGCTTGAGGTATGCGGCAATGGTTGCTATGTCCCAAAGGTCGATGGATATCGGGATCGCTGGCCGCATGTGGCTGGCCAAGGCTTCGGCCAGTTTCGTAATCAGGTCTGGCTCGATGTGGGTCGCAGTATTCATACAGAAAATCCATTCTTGGCGTTGTCGGCTGGCGTATCAGCAGGATATTCCGGCTCGGCTTCCGGCGTCTTCGCTTCCTTCGTCTTCTTGGCCACGACCGCTTTGATAGCCTTGATGTCCTTTTTAACTGCCGGCGTCGCAGTTTTTTCGACTTGCGCCGGCGCAAGTTTCTTGCGGAACAAGTCGACATCGACGCCAAAGGCTGTTGCAGTGGTTACCAGATCCAGATAATCTTCTTCCTCAAAGTCGACGCTTCCATCGGTATTTAGATTGTGAGGCATGATTTTCAGCGTGTGGCTCATGGACATGTCCAGCATCAAATTGAGCAATTCCTGTTCATCATTCAACTGGTCCATGTGCTCGGAAATTTTTGCATCACTGGATGCGTCGAAATCGTATTCAATTTCATCTTTTGGTAGCACATGATTGAAGAGCATCGCCTTTGCTATAGTGCGCAATAACGTGATGCGCAAGTCGGTACGTGCACGAATCTCACAGTACAATGCCAGGCGCAACGTGTTTTCGCGGTCGACCGTTTCCCTTTTTTTCGCCATTTGCGCTTCGTGCGTCGATGACTGCTCTTCTCCTTCGCCGATCTTCTCGTTCATCCTGGCGGTATGCTGTGCCAGTGTTTCGCACAGACCGGCTTTTTCAAGTGCGTCCTGCATGGCTGTGTGTTCATACATCGGCACAAGTTCACCTCGCGAGGTCTTGAAATAGGCCGCAACGACAGGCGCTTTGTCGGCATCCAAAACCTTGTTGATCGGGTCATATTGCTTGGCGTTATATTCCGGCGCAACGCGCTCGAAATCAGTCAAGCGTGGATGCCAGCAAAGATGGACGGCGTCATTGTCGTGAGGGTTGTTGAAAATTCGCAGCCCCTTTTTTGTAGCGACCGCGATGGCCTTGTCATTGTGCGCCGTGCGCTTGACCTCGAAGCATCCTGGGTCAGTGCAGGTATCTTCGGCGACATCGGGATAAATCTCCGGTTGTGCGCCGGTTCGTTTCGGGCAGGCAGTGCATGCACCGACACCCTTCGTCAATTTGGCATCCTTGATGCTGAAGATCGCGCTGGACAACGCAAGCATGTACTTACGCTGGATAAAATCAACCGCTTTTCGATACGACATCGGGCCATCGTTGTACTCGCCTTCCGTGATCTTCTTAGCAGCTTCAAGCTGCAGCCTAGCGACTGGTATCCTGGCCACAAGAAGTGCCGTCGATGCATTCAGCTTTCCGTCATAGAACGCCTGGCGCACTTCAATCTCGAGTGCGCACAACTTCAAGCGACCGTAAATATACTCTTTGCTTTTGCTCACTGCCTTGGCGATTTCGACCGCCGTATGACCGTGTTCTTTCATCAGCCGTTGAAAGCCTTCAGCCTCTTCGATTTCGTGGACATCCTCACGCTGTAGGTTTTCGATGATCTGAATCTGCATCGCTTCCGCGTCGGTCATTTCGCGGCAAACTGCGGGAATAGTCAGCATGCCGGCAATCTTGGATGCGCGATAGCGGCGCTCGCCGGCGACGATTTCGACGCAATCGATATGTTCGGCGGTGGTCGGCAACGGACGTACCAGGATCGGTTGTGCGACGCCCATTGATTTGATACTTGCGGCCAGTTCTTCCAGCGCGGCCTGGTTAAAGCTCTTGCGCGGGTTGGTCTTCGATGGGATCACGCTTTGCAGCGGGATGTCGCCGAAGTGAGGTTTTGCGAAATTGGATTCGACGGTGGCGTTCATA
>JARLJG010000025.1 GCA_031291325.1 Burkholderiaceae bacterium | reverse complement strand
TTGGCAAGCAGGCTGTCAGCCAGTTTGACCAATTCGGGATCGGGCTTGGCCCGCTTGGTGCGTTTTACGTAGGTCATTGTTTCCTTTATACAGGCAGTCTCCTGCCAAATGACCATTTACACAAAACTAATTACACCCTCTGAAATCCTCGTTACAGCGATGTGCGGGGATTTCGTTTTTTAAAATTGTATTTCTCAGGAGTAAGCCATGTCTTCATCTCAAGCGGCCAAGAAAAACGCCAAAATTAAGGAAGCACCCCCACCATTGCCTTCCGCGATACCAGCAGAAACACAATCCTTCATCTTGCTGCGTTCCGCCACTGCCGAGAAGTTGGGCAAAAAATCAAAAGGCTCCTTGTCATATCAATGGCTATGCGATACGAGCCGCCAGCAACTGTCGTTGCGAATTATCGGCAATGACAGTTCAGGGTATTTCTCCAAGGAAATTGTGCCATTTAATCGAATCGAGCAATGCCTGCAATCACAGTCCGATCAAAAGCCATTTGCTTCTGTTTTGTTAAAAACATCATTTCATGGTCAAAGTAGTAATAATAGTGGCTTCTTAGCCGCAATTCTCAGGGCTGAAAAGTTGACCGTTGCCGTGCCTGATTCCGAAACGCTTCACCAGGTTTCCGGCAATTGGAAAGCCTGGATGCATGCTTTATTGAAGTTACCCGGCACACCAATTGAAGTCACGTTGTCAGCGGCAATCAATAAGCCTTTGGTTGCCGCAGCACCGTGCGACCCGACCGGACTTGCCAATAGCATCACGGATGACGCCAACGCCGACGACGCCAACACGTCCGGTGATGCCACCACCCTCGCAGATTCTTCCAGTCAGTCTGATTCGGATCACACGGATCAAAGAAAAACGTTGAAGCTTCCAAAGAAAAGTCAGATTGATCTTACAAAGCCTTAATAACAATATTGGGGAGGACGTATGAAATACGTAAAAGAGCATGACATGACCCCGCCAGCCAATTTCACTTTGGTGACCAATTGGATGGAGCGAGGGTTCGGGTGCGCGAAAGCCTGCGCATACTGTACCTGGAGGACAAGCAAATATTTGCCTCACGGTGCGCAAAGCAAAGAGGCGATCATTGCCTTTATTTCCAAGTGCCGAAAAAACTTCATTACAGTGAGCGGAGGAGCAGACCCGCTGTTTCGATTTGAAATCTACGGCGAAAAGCTTTTGTCCATGCTTGCCACCATCCGTGAGGAGGGCTTCATGACCCGCGTTATAACCCGAGAAATAGCGCAGGTGGCCCATGCCAAGGGTTTGCTGGACTGCGTATCAATTTCACTTGATCCGGACGTGATGGCGGAATTGCCAAAGCATATTGCATCGTGGAAAGGGATAGAGGTGGAGTGTTCGTTAGTCTTGCCGCCATTGCCGACCGCAGAAATCGTTCGCTTAAAACCACAATATCTTGCACTGCTGCGCCAGCTAACCAACATGGGGGGCGCTGGCAATTGGTGCAAGCGGTTGGTTTTGCGGGAAAACCTGTGTAGCATCTTCCCGCTGGACATGGAGCAACTGTCATTCGGTCATGCTGGGATCGTGTTTGTACCGAGAGGCTTGTGTTTAGCTGGGCGCTATTTATCCACAATCGATAGCGATGGCTATACACTGATGCAAGACAATATCGCGCTCGGAAAATTCCTGACATCTCAGCCCGACCTTGTCTTATTTGGCGGCTTCGTCAAACATTTATTGCAGCCGGCGATCCATCATTACTATGCAGACATTGACGTGATCGCTCTGGATCATGGTGCCATGCAAAGGCTGGAAAACCTGTTCGACTACCAGTTTCATGAAGTATCGGCCTCCACTAGTTACCCCCGATATTTCATCGGCAAGCCATCAAAAGCAGGGAAGACCTTGCAGGTGATTCTCCTGCGCTCCATGCCCGATGCATTGGCTTTCGTTCACCAAGCGCAATTCAATGGCGATCGCGTTGCCTTGTCAAATAACCGGTATTACTTTGACGAAGCGGTTGGCGAGCAAGGCATCAGGCAGGCAATTTCAACGAAGGTAATGAAACGGGTTCCCACGGAAAAACGATTCTGGCTATTCCACGCCGACAGGGAGCGAATTCAAAATAAACATCACTTCAAATTACTCAAGAAAGGGTTTCGGATTGTCGAATGATCCGGCATCGAATTTTATTGTTGCACATTTCGTCGTACCCACACGGGCCAGCTTCCAAGCTGGCCTTTTCAATTAGAGGAGAAAATATGTCAGCGACAATTTATGTGACCCCGGAAGCGATGGCGACCTTGGATGTGATCCGTGGCTTGGATTACTATGACCGGTGCGGTTTGTCCGACGATCCACAAACGGGGGACGTCAGCCAGAAAGCAGGATATTACCTCAAGAGCGATACGAAAATGCAGGTGGCAGTTTTGTCGATAGGCGCAGACATTGCTCTGAAGTTGACGCCGTCCGATCAAGCTACATATACACGCCATGTTAGTCTGCCTGCTTCGTTACGAGGCTGTCTGTTCCAACATGCCCCCCGACTACCTGACGGCTATGCCGCGATCGTGAAATATTGGTCCGGCGACACTGTCAGCAAAAAATCATCCGGTGCGGCATATTATCAGCCAAGCCAAAACGAATACATGGTTGACCTGTCGGTCTTGGAGACCGAGCTTGATCCAGAAACACCATCCGCGTTAGGCGGCATGGACGATCTCCTTTCCGAGGGGGTGGTGGTCCATTTAAGCGGCTTAGGCACTCTTTCGTTGGCGCTTCAACCGGATCAGTTCTTGGAAATTCAGGTGCCGGTGTATTTGCCGATGTTGGGATTGGAACAGGAAAGCGTTCGGTCAACGAAGGATTACCCACTCGACGCATCTCAACGCGGCGAAACGATCTTCATAAAAATAGACGACATACGCCGAAGTCCGAATCCAGATGCGATCTGGATAGATTTACTTCGATGGGAAAGCTTAGATTATGGGTTTTTCTATTGATTGAATATCGGGGCAACCACGCATGATGTTCCATAGGGGAATCTTCGCCGCAAGGCTGGGGGCGATCCTAGTGCGAACGGATAGCACCGGGATGGTGCCGCGTATGAAGTCGGTTTTTTGTGGTTCCGCTGCATTGGCAATTTGAAGGTCTTCGTCCGCTTCAGGGCAAATTTATAAAACCATCAACGCGATCCGACAAGCGGGCAAACACTCGCTTGGCTTCGTCGCGCTGATTGATATCTTCGAGGAAGGAGTCGCGATGGAAAGTGAATCAAAGCCGAACTTATTTCATGCAGGGCAATTGCTCGCCACACCGGGAGCGATGGCCTTGCTGGATGCTTCGGGAGTCACCCCGTGGTCTTTGCTGTTGCGTCATGTAAGAGGCGACTGGGGAAATGTGTCAGCAGAAGACCAGCTAGAAAATCGATTGGCACTACAGCATGGCGATCGCCTGTTGTCCTGCTATCTAGTTGGTGGAGAAAAAATTTGGCTGATCACTGAGGCTAATCGGTCGTCGTCCACATTGCTGCTTCCGAATGAATATTGATGGTTAGCCCTCGAACCTGGCTCACTTCACCCCCCAGCGCAGGCTTCGCGTTGTCGGTTCGGCTTGCGCGAATCACCGGATATGCACCGGAGCCTGTATTTCCATTGGCTATCCGAGGGGAAGAGTTCGGTGCGCCTGTTGTCGGCGTTGGCAGTATGCAGCGTCGGCGGTGTTGCTGAGCGGGAGTGCGTCGGATTCATACTTCTCCGATCCCTTTTACAAACCTATCAGGAGTACATTTCAATGAATCGTCAATTCAGATTTAGCAAGAAACTTATTGATGCGCTGCCGCCGCACTCGGCAGAATCGCGATCACGGGAGGCCGAGTATTCCGACACTGAGGTTGCAGGCTTGCGGTTGCTAGTCAACCGCCTCGGTCGGAAGTTCTTTTACTTCCGATACACCTTCGGCGGCAAGCGCAGCATGAAGCTTGGTGACTACGGCGTGATCGATATCGCCCAAGCACGGCAACGGGCACTGGATTGTCGCAGTCAGCTTGCCAGTGGCATTGACCCGCAAGAATCGAAGGCAGTAACGCTGCCGGAAGCCAAGCCGCTCACGTTCGCGGAATTTGTCATGCAGGACTATTTGCCGCACGCGAAGGCGGCGAAAAAAAGTTGGCGCGACGATGAGAGTCGATTGAGAACGCATTTGCTCGGTCCGTTCGGTGCATTGCCGCTCGCTTGTATAAAAAGCATCGCGGTGCAACAGCTTCACGATAAATTAAAAACGCAAAGCAGCCCGGCCACGGCGAACAGGGTGCTATCCCTTCTAAAACGCTGTCTGAACCTAGCCATTCTCTGGTCTAAGCTTGAAAAAAATCCGGTAAAGGGTATAAGGATGCACGTTGAGGACAATCAGCGTCAGCGATATCTAAGTGGCATTGAGCTGCGAAATTTCCTTGTCGCGTTGGATAAAGCGCCGAGCCAAGATATAGCCGATGTGTTCCGCTTCCTACTTTGCACGGGCTTGCGGAGGGAAGAATGCCTAACCCTAAAATGGGTTTACGTTGACCTAGAGGCGCAAAGCCTTTATTTGCCAACGACCAAAACGGGCAGTCGATTTGTCGTCCTCAACGATACCGCCATCGAGCTACTAAAACGCCGCCCGCATGCGCCCGATTGCCCATTCGTTTTTTCCAGAAAATGGCCAGGAAAGAATGGTGAGAAGGATTCATGGAAGCCGATTCGAAATCCAGATAAGGCATTTCGGAAAATCCTTAAAAGTTGTCAAATAAACAACTTTAAGATACATGATATTCGGCATTCCTTTGCATCAATGGCAATTAACAATGGAGCGTCATTATATGATGTGAAAAGCTTGCTGGGTCATTCTGATGTCAAAACGACAACTAGATATGCCCACGTTTCTCCAACTCGTTTGCGTGATGCCAGTGCGCAGGTGTCGGCGGCAATTGCGTTTTCGCAGCGGGGTGAAATTCCGCCGCAGTGATTGAATTGACCCGATGGAAGCTCAGCAGTTGAGCTTCCATCGTTTTCTTTTCTTTACTGGGGCCTGCTTCGTTGCATCCCTGCTTACAGCTCCCATTTGCCAAGTTCAAATGTGCGGCATTCAGATGGAGAATGTGATGTGTCCATCTTTGCAATAACCTCAGTGAATTGACCTTTTGCGTTCAGGTAAGTCAGAACCGTGATGGCTGTTGGGCGATCCACTCCGCCATCTTCCAACTCTCGCTCGATGTCATAAAAGCCTTTGAAAGCCGCCAGCTGGGTCGGGTCTTGCCAGATCGGATCAAGTACATCCATTACGTGCTTGACCTGCGCTTTTGAAACGAAACCAATGCGTTCCAGTTCATCATCGATAGCGGTCTCAAAGCCATTGCGCAATGCATAGATCGTTGCGTCGTCCATTGTGGCGACTCCAAGATTGCGCTGAACACGATAAACCTCTGCAAGAAGTTTCCCCAGGAGAACTGCGTTCGTATCAATCTCTTTCATATAACCTTCAAATTAATGTGTGGCGGAAATCTTCGTGTGAATTTGAGGTAATGTCAATGAAATTAATTTGCCGTTTTTTCCGGATCAACGATGTTCTTTTGGGCAAGAGCTTGGGCAACAAGCGCGAACACTTTCGCTTTCAAGCCGTCCTCAAATCCACGCTGATACCCCTCTTCGATACCTTCTTCAAGTCCTTCTTTGTATCCATTCAAGTGGGCTTCGTTGAGCTTTTTCTTCAAACCGCCTTCACCGAATACTTGTGTTGTCATAGACGCCGCGCCGTGAGTGACCACGCCCTTTGTTGGGTGTGTGTACTCACCTGTCAGATCCGAATAGCCTTCGTTCATTGAAATTCCCCTAGAGGTTGGTCGAAGAGGGTATATGGTTGCAGGTTAGGCATTTTTCAATAGTCTATTTACACCGTGACTCGACCCAACCCAAGACGCGCTATTGATCGACGCACGCAGCATCGTCTGCACAGTCGCAGTTATTGCTCGTTCGCGTCGATCAAACGCGCTCTCCGCAATAACCACGCTTTTTCTAGCGTGTGAAGTTAAGGCCGATGCGACAAAGTTAGTAGAGTGATGGGTAAAGAAAACACACACTAGCCATTACTTCGGCCTAAAGTAAGCGTGGACCAGACGGAGACCAGACGAAAAAAAAGACCAACATGCCGAAACATGTAAGTCTTTGATCTCATTACTAAATGGTGGCTCCCCGACCTGGACTCGAACCAGGGACCTGCGGATTAACAGTCCGTCGCTCTACCGACTGAGCTATCAGGGAACAGCAGAGCCGCTATTATAGACGCACTTTATGACAAAAGTCAAAGCCCTGAATGCATTTTCTTGCTCGGGCGAATCAAATATTTTCGATCCGCCCATTTTTTGTTCAAATTGCGCTTACAAAACCTTGGCGATGGCGTCTGCCACGCGGTCGATGTTGCGGGAATTGAGCGCTGCCACGCAGATGCGGCCGGTGTCTACCGCGTAGATCGAGAATTCGTCGCGCAGACGCTCGACCTGGGCTTTGGTCAGGCCGGAATAGGAGAACATGCCGCGTTGCTGGATCACGAAGTCGAAATTCTGGCTGGGTGCTTTTTCTTTCAATTTTTGCACCAGCGCTTGACGCATTTCGCGGATGCGCACGCGCATGCCGGCCAGCTCTTGTTCCCAGGTGGCGCGCAACTCCGGTGTCGACAGCGCCGTGGCGACCACTTGGCCGCCGTGGATCGGCGGGTTGGAATAATTGGTGCGGACTACGCGTTTCAATTGCGACAAGACGCGCGCGGCTTCTTCGGCGCTGACGGCGACGATGCTCAATGCGCCGACGCGTTCGCCATACAGCGAGAAGGATTTGGAGAACGAATTCGAGACGAACAGCGGGCCGCCGGCTTGGGCAAACAGGCCGACCACTTTGCCGTCGGCTTCGATGCCGTCGCCGAAGCCTTGATAGGCCATGTCGAGGAAGGGGATCAAGCCGCGTCCGGTCACGACCTGGATCACTTCGGCCCATTGGCCGTCGGTGAGGTCGGCGCCGGTCGGGTTGTGGCAGCAGGCGTGCAACAAGATGATGGAGCCGGCTGGCACGGTCTTCAAAGTGGCCAGCATGCCGCTGAAGTTGACGCCACGGGTGGCGGCATCGTAATACGGGTAGTTATTGACGACGAAACCGGCCGATTCGAACAAAGCGCGGTGGTTTTCCCAGCTTGGGTCGCTGATCCATACTTGCGAGTCCGGCGAGAAACGCTTCAGAAAGTCGGCGCCCAGCTTCAAGGCGCCGGTGCCGCCGAGCGCCTGCACGGTAATTGCACGCTTTTCCTTGACTACCGCGCTGTCGGCCCCAAATACCAATTCCTGCACTGCCTTGTCGTAGGCGGCCAGGCCGTCGATCGGCAGGTAAGTGCGCGGGCTGGCTTTTTCCATCAGCGTTGCTTCCGCCTTTTTCACGCAGTCGAGCAGCGGCACCTTGCCGTTGTCGTCATAATAAACACCGACACCGAGGTTGATTTTGTCCGGATTCTTGTCGGCATTGAATGCTTCGGTGATGCCGAGGATCGGATCGCGGGGCGCCATCTCTATAGTGGCGAACAAGGGGGAAGATTGAGTTGCGTTCATCGTGATAACATGGAAAGTTGGCTGCAAATGCCGCTGTGCAGTGGAGTTGAGGAGGTCGAACTGATGCTGGATTGGTTGGAACGATATCGCATTTTACCAAAGGTCGAACAACATGGCTGATTTAACCCCGGTTAGCGCCGCCGCTGACGATTCCAAGATCGTCACTTTCCCCAATTCGCCCTATCGTCTATACCAGCCGTTTGCGCCGGCCGGCGACCAGCCGACTGCGATTGCCAAGCTGGTGGAAGGCATCGAAGACGGCTTGTCTTACCAGACCTTGCTGGGCGTCACCGGCTCCGGCAAGACGTATACGATGGCTAACGTGATCGCCCGCATGGGGCGGCCCGCCATCATTTTCGCGCCCAACAAGACGCTGGCGGCACAGTTGTATAGCGAATTCCGCGAATTCTTTCCGCACAACGCGGTCGAATATTTCGTCAGTTACTACGATTATTACCAGCCGGAAGCGTATGTGCCGCAGCGCGACTTGTTCATCGAGAAAGATTCGTCGATCAACGAGCATATCGAGCAGATGCGCCTGTCGTGCACAAAATCGCTGATGGAGCGGCGCGATGTGGTGATTGTCGCCACCGTGTCGGCGATTTACGGTATCGGCAATCCGAACGAATACCATCAAATGATCCTGACGCTGCGCGCCAAGGATAGGGTCAGCCAGCGCGACGTGATTGCGCGCCTGATCCAGATGCAATACACGCGCAATGAAGTCGATTTCGGGCGCGGCACCTTCCGCGTGCGTGGCGACACCATCGACATCTTCCCCGCCGAACACGCGGAACTGGCGATCCGCATCGACATGTTCGACGACCAGATCGACAGCCTGCAATTGTTCGACCCGCTGACCGGACGCGTGCGGCAGAAAATTCCGCGCTTTACGGTCTACCCCGGTTCGCATTACGTGACGCCGCGCGAGACCGTGCTGCGCGCCATCGAAGCCATCAAGGCCGAGTTGCGCGAGCGGCTGGAATTTTTCCGCAAGGAAAATAAACTGATCGAAGAACAGCGGCTGGAACAGCGCACCCGTTTCGACCTGGAAATGATGCAGGAAATCGGCTTCACCAAGGGCATCGAAAATTATTCGCGCCATTTGAGCGGCGCCAAGGCGGGTGACCCGCCGCCGACCTTGGTCGACTATCTGCCCAAGGATGCACTGATGTTCCTCGACGAATCGCATGTGTTGATGGGGCAATTGAACGGCATGTACAACGGCGACCGCGCGCGCAAGACCAATCTGGTCGATTACGGCTTCCGTCTGCCGTCGGCGCTGGACAACCGACCGCTGCGCTTCGACGAATTCGAGGGCAAGATGCGGCAAACCGTGTTCGTGTCGGCCACGCCCGCCGACTATGAAAACAAGCACACCGGGCAAGTGGTCGAGCAAGTGGTGCGGCCGACCGGCTTGATCGACCCCGCCATCAGCGTGCGCCCGGCCAGCAGCCAGGTCGACGACTTGATGTCGGAAATCAGCGAGCGCGTGAAGAAGAACGAGCGCGTGCTGGTGACCACGCTGACCAAGCGCATGGCCGAGCAATTGACCGAATTTCTCGAAGACAACGGCGTCAAGGTGCGTTATCTGCACAGCGATATCGAAACCGTCGAGCGCGTCGAAATCATCCGCGATTTGCGCCTGGGCACTTTCGACGTGCTGGTAGGCATCAACTTGCTGCGCGAAGGGCTGGATCTGCCCGAAGTGTCGCTGGTGGCGATCCTGGATGCCGACAAGGAAGGCTTTTTGCGGTCCGAGCGCAGCCTGATCCAGACCATAGGTCGCGCCGCGCGTAACTTGAACGGCATGGCGATATTGTATGGCGACAAAGTGACCGACTCGATGCGCCGCGCCATCGATGAAACCGAGCGCCGCCGCAACAAGCAAATTGCGTTCAACACCGCCAACAATATCACGCCGATCGGCATCAAGAAGAGCATCCGCGAATTGATCGACGGCGTCTACAGCCCGCAGGAAGCGCGCGAGGAATTGCAGGTTGCGGAGAAAGCGGCGAAGTACGAAGCGATGAGCGAAAAGCAGGTCAGCAAGGAAATCAAGCGGCTGGAAAAACTGATGCTGGACCACGCGAAGAATCTGGAATTCGAAAAGGCGGCGCAGGTGCGCGATCAATTGCATGTGTTGAAAGAGCAGTTGTTCGGCGCGCCGGGGGCGGATAATGTGGTGGGGGTCGGCTGAGTAATGTTATATTTCAGCCGCGCATTCCTGCGCAATAAATGTGGTTCATCCGATTATTGTGTGGATGAATGCATTAATCGGGCGTTTGCACAACCCTCCGTCATTCCCGCGAAGGCGGGAATCCATAGGGAATCCGCTCGTGCTACCTCACTATGGATTCCCGCCTTCGCGGGAATGACGGAATTTTTACCGAACCTGCGCGAATGCGTTTCTTTACCCACAAAAAATCCGGAACAACCATAAATATTAGTCTGGATCTCAATGTCATCAATAATTTCCTTCGCCATACACTCTACGCTCAAGCTGGCCGACCCGTCCTGGGAACCGATACTGTTACGCGGGCTGGAAGCGGTCGCCGCTGCCGATCCGCACTATCTTCCGAACCTGGCCGAGGACAGCTACCTCCCCACCGAAAACCGTCTGTTCGCCGCCTTCGCCCAACCGCTTGACAAAGTGCGCTACGTGCTGGTGGGGGAGGGCCCGTATCCGCGCGCCGAGAGCGCGACCGGCGTGTGCTTCATGGATGGCGCGGTCGGCTCGCTGTGGTCGGAGGCGGGATTGTCGAAGCAAGTCAACCGCGCCACCTCGCTGCGCAATTTCATGAAAATGCTGCTGGTCGCCGACGGTCAATTGGATATCGCGCAGACCGGCGGCGCGGCGCTGGCGCCGATTGCCGCCAAGGCGCTGGCTGCGAACTCGACCATGATTCAGACCCTGGCCGATTTGCAGCACAACCTGACCCGGCACGGTTTTTTATTGTTGAATGCGGCGCTGGTGTTTCGCCCGCACGTGCCGCCAGTCAAGGAAGCCAAGGCGTGGCGGCCATTTCTGCAAGTGGTGTTGAGCGCATTGGCGCAACGCGAAGCGCCGGCCAAGCTGGTGCTGTGGGGGAAAATCGCTGAGCAATTGCAAGCCTTGCCGGATGTCGATCGCTTCCCGCAAATCGTGTCGGAACATCCGTACAACCTGTCCTTTATCGGCAACGCCGGCATGCAGAAATTATTCGGTGCGATGCATTTGCTGGAGCGCCAGCCTTGATCGACCGGGAGCGGAACTGCATGAAAAAGACCCGGATTTTATTCGTTTGCATGGGCAATATTTGCAGGTCGCCATCAGCCGAAGGCGTGATGCGCAAGCTGGTCGACCAGGCCGGATTGCAGCATCTGATCGAGATCGATTCCGCCGGCACCCACGCCTACCATGTCGGCGCGCCGCCCGATGCGCGCAGCCAGGCAGCCGCCAGGCAGCGGGGTTACGAATTAGCTGCGTTGCGCGCGCGCCAGGTTGCCGACGACGATTTTAGCGGATTCGATTTGTTGCTGGCGATGGACAGGGATAACCTGAGCTTGCTGCAGCGCCGCTGCCCGGCACATTTGCAGGGCAAATTGCAGTTGATGATGGACTATGCGGAGCACTCGACGGTGACCGAAGTGCCGGACCCGTATTATGAAGGCGCGCGCGGGTTTGAAATCGTGCTCGATTATCTGGAAGATGCATGCGACGGCTTGCTGCGGGCGTTGCGCAAGAGCGATTAATTGCCGCAGCGCATCGATCGAATTGCGGGTTGACAGGGTTGCGATGGATGCGCGTTTGGCGTCCGGGCCAGCACATAAATCGGTACTATGAGACCGCGCATTTTGCTTCCAGTTTTGACCACTTGATGATGTTTCCGCACGGCCACGAAGACAGGCTGCAGATTTGCAACGCCGTCAACTCGTGCTCGCTTCGACCTCGCACGTAACCGATCCGTATCCTCCGGTCGGGGAGAATCGGCTCGAATGTAAAAATGCTTTCTGCTCCTCCCTTGACGCAGGTGCGCGGCGCGGAACAAATTTGCACTCGAAGCTTCCTTTTTTCTTGCGATCGATGAGGAGTGACCAATGAAAGAGCAATGCGTAAGACAGTACGGCATCCTGGCGCTGGTGTTGGTTGCACTGGCAGGTTGCGGCGGCGGCAGCGATTCGTCGACGTCGACAACCACCACCAGCACAGCAGCATCGGCCACTACCACCACGACGGCTGCAACCACCACCACGACGGCAGCTGGAGCGACCACCACCACGGCTGCGGCGACCACCACGACCACGGGCGCAACCACCACCACCACCGCAAGCACGACCAGCACGACATTGTCGCTGACATCGTCGGCCACGGCGAAATTCTCGGCATCGCAAGCCAATGCAAACGCGTTGGCGAAGGAACTCCAAAGCAACATTCCCAATCTGGTCGCCGTGACCACGCAACAAGGCATTCCGGCGTCGATCAACGCGTTGCCGGGTGGTGTCCTTACCGTCAACTGCACGGGGTCGGGCAACGTCAGCGTCACCTACAACGCCATTTTCACGGGCAGCGGCCCAGCCGCCGGCGCATCCGAGACCTTCAGTTACAACGATTGCGTCATGACGTCGAGCACCGAGACAAACACGCTCAACGGCACCGTGACGGTAACCTATAACGCCTTCACCAGCGCGACCGATTGGGTCATCGTCTTGTCCTGGAGCGATCTATCCGATGTCGCCACCGGAACCAACATCTATACGTACGGCCCGGCCAGCGGCTCGATAACGCTGACCTTCAATAATGGCACTTATACGTACTCGAACGCGGTAGCCACCCTGGCCAACGGCGGCGTTACCAATATTACCGTCGGCGACGTGACCTATAGCGGAAGCAACGTCATCATCAGCAGCGCCAACTACGTCTATACCTCTGGCGCTGCCGGCGGCGTCGTCACCGTTGCGCTGAACAACTGGACCTATAGCACGACGACCGGCCTGCCAATCAGCGGCACAATCACGGTCACCGACGGCTATGGCGATACCGTCGTCATCACCGCGTCGGCAACCGGGTATACGGTGGTCTACACGATCGGCGGAGTGCAAAGCGCCTATACGGTGAGCTATAGCTGAGCAAGCTGCAAGAGCCGAGCAACGAGAGCGAGGCCGGGGTGACCCGGCCTTGTGCATTTCAGGCGCGGATTGAATTTCCTACTTGCCAAAAAAGGTCAGCTGCAACCAGCGCCCAAAGCCGATTTGGCGCTGCGAGTACAGCATGCCGGGCGGCGCGCTCTTCCAATGTTCGTATCCCTTTGAGGGTGCGTGTACGATTCCATGTTCGAGGCTCTCGGCGATCAGTCGCGACCGTTCCGCCAATGCATCCTCGCCGCTTAGCATCTCGCGCTGGATTTTATAAAAATCCTTCAGTAATTTCGCCCGCTGTTTCCCGTTATTCGATTTCTGTGCAACAAGATTTTCCTTCAATGCGCTGAGACGGTCGACCACATCGTGTGAAATATCGCCGAACGAATTCGACACGGTTGTCTCCATAAAAACCGCCACGCGAAAATCGGCCGATGCCGCCAGAAGCAGGGAGGCAATACGCTCGATGACAAATACCTTCGCCTGCGACGCGCCGCGATGGGCGAACGGGCGATTCAGCGCGACCGAATAAGGATGGGCCGGCGATTCCGCCATCGCAAAAACCTGTTCGCATAGCGCCAGCCATGCGCGCCAGAATCGCGGTCTGGCCGCGAAGAAATTGCAAAAAATGGCATTGTTCGTCGTGTTGACGAGGGTTCGAATATCGACGCCGGGCATCGCATCTTTAAATATTTTGCAACACAAGTCCATGTGGCCGGGATGTGAAAACTCCCCTTGTTCGAAAATATTGAGGAACAAGGCACGCAAATCGATGAAGGGTGAAAATGCAGCTACATCGACATCGTCTGCGACGTTGGTTACAAAATCGATGACTTCAGCCGTTGTGCAAAGCATTTTCTCCTCGAAGCGCGGGGAGATAAATGCATAAAATGCATTGTCATCAAGGGCCTCGTTTTGTAAAAAGCGCCGAATTGGCCAATATTCCGCCCAGTCCGGCTTTTCATTGGCGCGATTGTCCAGCGGCAAAACGTCCTTGGGCGCGCTCTCCCATGTCTCGTCGGAATAGGCGATCTGGTAGAGAAAAAATCGCTTGGCGTTTGTGCGTTGAGCCTCGGGGATCATTTTCGCTTCACTTTTTTCATTCGTGCAATGCTCCAATTGGATCTTCGATACGTGGCAATCGAAAGCGCGTCGCCATCGGCGCCGCCAAAAATCGGCGAGCGACAAGATTAACCCCAGCGTCGAGATTATGCAAATTCGACCGTAGCGGATCGATAGGCGCCCGGGGGAGCAGTCGAAGGCGGCATCCAGAGATGCGAAAGACCAGCGCTCGCAGCAGAGAAAGTCGGCATGCTCGAAGCGCGTCGACGGAGTGAACCGGCGGTTGCCAACCGACCCGCCATCGCCAGTTGCGCACCTTGTTGTCAAATAGGTAAATTAAAATCAAGCATAAATGAATCCTTAAGGTCATATAACTCTGTGGGAAAACTGGCATCATTGCGCGATGTCAACGGATGAAATCAACATGAGATTCTTGATATTGTGGTTGTGCTGCCTGAGCCTGTCGGCCTTCGGCGCGCCGGTCCCCGCCGGGGATGCTGAACTCACTGCCGATTTGAATGGCGTTTCGCTCAAATTGTTTACCTATCGGCCCAGCCAATGCGCGCCGAAGTCTTTTTTACTGGTATTTCACGGCGTGAGCCGCAACGCGCAGGGTTACCGCGACCACGCCAAGCCGATTGCCGATGGGCTGTGCGCGATCGCCATTGCGCCGTATTTCGACAAGGCGCATTTCCCCGGATATAAATACCAGCGCGGCGGCCTCACCAGCAGCGACAGTAAACAATGGACCGGGCCGGTGATCGAACAACTGGTCGCATGGCTGCGCACCCAGGAAAAACAGCCCGACTGGCCGTATTCCATGATCGGGCATTCGGGCGGCGGCCAATTCCTCAGCCGCTTCGCTGCCTCCACCCCGAATCACGCTCAAAAAATCGTGCTGGCGAACCCAGGCTCATATCTATTCCCGTCGCTGGACGCGCATATTCCCGACGGCTTCGGCGGCATGCCGGACGCGGAGCAAGCATTGAAACGCTATTTGGCCGCCCCGCTGGTGCTGCTGCTGGGCGACGCCGATATCGAACAGGATGCCGAGCTGCCCAAGGGATATATGCAGCAAGGCAGCAACCGGCACGAACGCGGCCTGAACTTCTACCAGGCCGGCCAGAAAATCGCCGCAGAACGCCATTGGGATTTCAGTTGGCGGCTGTTGGAAGTGCCCGGCGTTGCCCACAACGCCAGGAAAATGTTCGCGTCGCCGCAGGCGCTGCAGGCTTTTCGGCCTTGATTTTGGCCGCTATCCGATCGAAAATTCACCTCCCATTCCTGCTCGAATCTTCCATCTGTGAAATAATAGGGGTCTTCCCACGCAGCATATTCTGTCGCCGTTCGATCCGCACCACAAAAAAGCCGCAAGTACCTGACGAATTTAATCGGGTATGTTATACTTGACCAAATTAGTCTAGTATTGGGTTTCTTGGATCGTTCGGAACAGGAGTGAAAGATTCATGCGTCTGACCACGAAAGGCCGTTTTGCCGTTACCGCGATGATTGACTTGGCGCTGCGCCAGGACAAGGGGCCGGTGACGCTCGCCGGGATCAGCCAACGGCAGGAAATTTCCCTCTCTTACCTTGAACAATTGTTCGGCAAGCTGCGTCGGCACGAGATCGTCGATTCCGTGCGCGGCCCGGGCGGCGGCTATAACTTGGCGCGCAAGGCGGAAGACGTGACGGTGGCGGACATCATCATCGCCGTCGACGAGCCGCTGGATGCCACCCAGTGCGGCGGCAAGGCCAGCTGCAACGGCGCCGATCATGCGCATGGCACGCGCTGCATGACGCACGAGCTGTGGTCCAGCCTGAACGCGAAGATGGTGGAGTACCTGGATTCGGTTTCGCTCAAGGATTTGGTCGATCAGCAAAAGCAAAAGGCCGAGGAAGCGAACGTGGTCGTTTTACATCGTCCGCATCTGGCGGCGTGATTGGAGTAACAGAATATGAATGCACCGTTGGAAAAAAGCCTGCTCGATACCCTGAAGGCGCCGCACTTCCCGATTTACATGGATTATTCGGCGACCACGCCGGTCGATCCGCGCGTGGCCGACAAGATGATTCCTTACCTGCGCGAGCAATTCGGCAACCCGGCGTCGCGCAGCCACATGTATGGCTGGAGCGCAGAAAAAGCGGTCGAAGAGGCGCGCGGGCACGTCGCCGCGCTGGTCAATGCCGATCCGCGCGAAATCATCTGGACCTCGGGCGCCACCGAAAGCAACAATCTGGCACTCAAGGGCGCTGCGCAGTTTTACAAGACCAAGGGCAAGCACATCATTACCGTCAAGACCGAGCACAAGGCGGTGCTGGACGTGGTGCGCGAGCTGGAGCGGCAAGGCTTCGAGGCGACTTACCTGCAACCGCAGGATAACGGCTTGATTACCGTCGAACAACTGGAAGCGGCGATTCGGCCAGACACCATCCTGGTTTCGGTGATGCTGGTAAACAATGAAATCGGCGTGATCCAGCCGATCGACGCCATCGGCGAACTATGCCGCAGCAAGGGCATCATTTTCCATTGCGACGCCGCGCAGGCGACCGGCAAGGTGCAGATCGATCTGGAAAAGACCAAGGTCGACCTGATGACCTTTACCGCCCACAAGACCTATGGCCCCAAGGGCATCGGCGCGCTGTACGTGCGGCGCAAACCGCGCGTGCGGATCGAGGCGCAGATGCATGGCGGCGGGCACGAGCGCGGCTTGCGTTCCGGCACGCTGCCGACGCACCAGATCGTCGGCATGGGCGAAGCGTTCCGCATCGCCAAGGAAGAAATGGCCGATGAAATCGTCCGCATCCAGGCCCTGCGCGACCGCCTGGTGCAAGGCTTGCAGGAGATGGAAGAGGTATATGTCAACGGCGACCTGGCGCATCGCGTGCCACATAATCTGAACATGAGCTTCAATTACGTCGAGGGCGAGTCGCTGATCATGGCGATCAAGGAATTGGCGGTGTCGTCCGGGTCGGCCTGCACCTCGGCCAGCCTGGAGCCATCGTACGTGTTGCGCGCATTGGGCCGCAGCGACGAGTTGGCGCATAGTTCGATCCGCTTCACCTTCGGTCGCTTCACGACGCAAGACGAGATCGATTTCACCGTCAAGCTGATTAAAGAAAAAGTGGCGAAATTGCGCGAGCTGTCGCCGCTTTGGGATATGTACAAGGAAGGGATCGACATCAATTCGATCCAATGGGCGGCGCATTGATTGCAAACGTGTTGCATAAAGCGTTGCATACCGCATTGCAGGGGCATGAAGTTCAGGATTAGGAGCAGCAAATGGCTTACTCGGAAAAAGTTCTCGATCACTACGAAAATCCGCGCAACGTCGGCGGGTTTGAAAAAAGCGACGACACGGTCGGCACCGGCATGGTCGGCGCTCCCGCTTGCGGCGATGTGATGAAATTGCAGATCAAGGTCGGCGCCGATGGCGTGATCCAGGATGCGAAGTTCAAGACCTATGGTTGCGGCTCGGCGATTGCGTCGTCGTCGCTGGTGACCGAATGGGTCAAAGGCAAGACGCTGGATCAAGCCTTGTCGATCAAGAATACGCAAATCGCCGAAGAATTGGCGTTGCCGCCGGTGAAGATCCATTGCTCGATCCTGGCGGAAGACGCAATCAAGGCGGCGGTGCTGGATTACAAGACCAAGCATGCGGCCGAGGCGACCGAATCTGCCGCTGCTGCTTGATTGTTGGTTGCAACCGAAACCCGATTTCAAACATGATTACACTGACTGAAAAAGCGGCGAAGCACATCAGCCGCTACATTGAACGGCGCGGCAAAGGGATCGGCCTGCGCTTTGGCGTGCGCACCACCGGCTGTTCCGGCATGGCGTACAAGCTGGAATATGTCGACGAATGCGCGTCCGAAGACAATGTCTTCGAGTCGCACGGCATCAAGGTATACGTCGACCCGAAGAGCTTGCCGTATATCGATGGAACAGAACTCGATTTCGCGCGTGAAGGTTTGAACGAGGGCTTCAAGTTCAATAACCCGAATGTGAAGGACGCCTGCGGCTGCGGCGAGAGTTTCCACGTCTGACGCGTCGGCAAAAGCTCCCGCGCGCTGTCGGCGCCGGGCCTTAAACGTGCAGCAAGCTCGTTGCTCTTCGTTGCCTTACACGAAGCGGGAACGGGCTTTTATTTTGGTCGCGCAAGCTGCCTGCTTTACTCCCCTCTCCCGCAGGCGGGAGAGGGGGCGGGGGAGAGGGCGGTTGATCGAAGAAAGAATAGAATGGAAACCGAGACGGTAGTGGAAACGATTTATCAGTTGTTGACGACTTCTCTTCGATCGGCCTCCCTCACCCCCAGCCCCTCTCCCGCCTGCGGGAGAGGGGAGCTAAGCGCGTAACTTATATCACCGTATGCAAAATCATTTCGACCTGTTCCAGTTGCCGCAGCAATTCGCGCTCGATTCGGCTGCGCTGGATCGCGCCTACCGCAATGTGCAAGGCCAAGTTCACCCGGATAAATTCGTGTCGGCCAGCGAGGCCGAACAGCGCGTGGCGATGCAATGGGCAACGCGCGCCAACGAGGCTTATCTGACCCTGAAAAGCCCGTTGAAGCGCGCCAGTTACCTATGCGAATTGCACGGCGTCGATTTGCAGACCGAATCGAATACCGCCATGCCGCGCGACTTCCTGATGCAGCAAATGGAGTGGCGGGAAACGCTGGAAGACGCGAAGGCGGGGCGCGATATGGCAGCGCTGACCAAGCTCGACGATGCTTTGCGGGCGGCGCGCAAGGCCGAAATTGCGCAGATCGGTGCGCTGTTCGATGGGGGCGATTACGCGCAGGCGGCCCAACAAGTGCGACAATTGATGTTTTTGGAAAAAATCGGCGCCGAGATTGCGCAACTCTTCGACCAACTGGAAGAGTGACCGCCTCTAACAAGTCAAAAATCCAAGATCGCGATACATGGCACTTCTCCAAATTTCAGAACCCGGCATGTCGACTGCGCCGCACCAGCATCGGCTGGCGGTAGGCATCGATCTGGGCACCACCAATTCGCTGGTCGCCACTGTGCGCAACAGCATTCCCGAAGTGTTGCACGACGAAGACGGACAACCGCTGTTGCCGTCCGTGGTGCGCTACCTGCCGGACGGTTACGCCAAGATCGGCCATGCGGCGCAGGCGGCGCAAACCTCCGACCCCAAGAACACGATTGCCTCGGTCAAGCGCTTCATGGGGCGCGGCTTGAAAGACATCGCCTACGCGGAAAACCTGCCCTACGATTTCCTCGATACGCCGGGCATGGTGCAGTTGAAGACCGTGGCCGGCATCAAGAGCCCGGTCGAAGTGTCGGCGGAAATCCTGGCGACGCTGCGCCAACGCGCGGAAGACGCGCTGGGCGACGAGTTGGTCGGCGCGGTGATTACCGTGCCCGCCTATTTCGACGATGCGCAGCGCCAGGCCACCAAGGATGCCGCCAAGCTGGCCGGCTTGAACGTGTTGCGGCTGCTGAACGAGCCGACCGCCGCCGCCATCGCCTACGGGCTGGACAATGCGTCCGAAGGGACCTACGCGGTCTACGACCTGGGCGGCGGCACCTTCGATATTTCGATTCTGAAGCTGTCCAAAGGCGTGTTCGAGGTGCTGGCCACCGGCGGCGATTCCGCGCTGGGCGGCGACGACTTCGATCATCGGTTGTTTTGCTGGACCATCGAGCAAGGCAAGCTGGCGCCCTTGTCGGACGAAGACACCAGTTTGCTGATGGTCAAGGCGCGCGAAGCGAAGGAATTGCTGTCGTCCAAAAGCGAGACCCATATCGACGCAGCGCTCGCCAGCGGCGAGCAAGTGCATTTGAAATTGAACGCCGGCACCTTTGCAGAAATCACCGAGCATCTGGTCAACAAGACCATCGTGCCCACGCGCAAGGCGCTGCGCGACGCCGGCCTGACGGTCGACGACATCGACGGCGTGGTGCTGGTCGGCGGCGCTACCCGCATGCCGCATCTGCGCAAGGCGGTCGGCAAGTTCTTCCAAACCACGCCGCTGGCCAATATCGACCCGGACAAGGTGGTGGCGCTGGGCGCCGCGATTCAGGCGAATCTGTTGGCAGGCAACCGCGCCGCCGGCGACGATTGGCTGTTGCTGGACGTGATTCCGCTGTCGCTCGGGATTGAAACCATGGGCGGGCTGGTGGAGAAGGTGATTCCGCGCAATTCCACGATTCCATGCGCGCGCGCGCAGGAATTCACGACCTTCAAGGATGGCCAGACCGCGATGGCGATCCATGTGGTGCAAGGCGAGCGCGAACTGGTCAGCGATTGCCGCTCGCTGGCGCGCTTCGAGCTGCGCGGCATTCCGCCGATGGCAGCCGGCGCGGCGCGCGTGCGCGTGACCTATCAGGTCGATGCGGACGGCTTGCTGTCGGTGTCGGCGCGCGAGTTGCGCTCGGGCGTGGAAGCCTCGATCGAGGTCAAGCCGTCGTATGGCCTGGGCGACGAGCAAATCGCGCAGATGCTGCAGGACTCCTTCAAGACCGCCGACCTCGACCTGAAATTGCGCGCGCTGCGCGAAGAACAGGTGGAGGCCGAGCGCATCTTGCTGGCGACCGAATCGGCACTGAACGAGGATGCCGAACTGTTGTCCGCCGACGAACGCGCGGACATCGCCGGCTTGCTCGACGCCGTGCGCAAGCAGATCGGCGGCGACGATCACGGCGCGATCAAGGCGGCGGTGGAAGCGCTGGCAGCCGGCACCGAGGAATTCGCGGCGCGCAGAATGGATCGCAGCGTGCGCAGCGCATTGGCGGGCAAAACGCTGGACGAAGTATAGAATTTATGGTTGTTCGGGCTTCGCTGTGGATAGAAGCACGGTTATATCGGCTTGGCAAAAAATATCCCCGTCGTTCCCGCGAAGGCGGGAACCCATAGAGAGTTAAATCGAGCCTAAGCCCTATGTATTCCCGCCTTCGCGGTAACGACGGAGGGTTGTGTTGGAGTCAAATGATTTACCCACAAAATACTCAGACGAACCAAATTTATTGAATAACGAGGTAACCCCAGTGCCGCAAATCGTCGTACTCCCCCATGCCACACTATGCCCGGAAGGCGCCGTCATCGAGGCGCCGGTCGGCAAGTCCTTGTGCGACGTCTTGCTGGAAAACGATATCGAGATCGAGCACGCGTGCGAGAAGTCCTGCGCCTGCACCACCTGCCATGTGGTGATCCGCGAAGGTTTCGAGGGTCTGGCCGAGGCGGAAGAGAAGGAAGAGGATTTGCTCGATCGCGCCTGGGGCCTGGAAGCCACTTCGCGCCTGTCATGCCAGGCGATCTTGACCGATACCGACCTGGTGGTGGAAATACCCAAATACACCATCAACCAGGTCAGTGAAAGTCATTGACCTTAGGGCACCTCTAGAAATTGTCAAGAGCGCCCAATCTCGAGTCTGCGGTGCTCGATGTACCTACGTACATGTCCGCTCCTCGACTCGACCTTGGACGCTCTTGGCAATTTCTAGAGGTGCCCTTTAGTAAATGGAGAGATGTGATGAAATGGACCGATACCATCCGCATTGCCGAGGAATTGTATGAAAAGTTCCCGGATGTCGACCCGTTGACCGTGCGCTTCGTCGACTTGCACAACTGGGTGGTCGCGCTTGACGGCTTCGACGACGATCATCAGCACGGTGGCGAAAAGGCGCTTGAAGCGATACAGATGGCGTGGATCGAGGAAGCGCGCTAGGGGCGAGGAATTCGTTCTCGCCTAGATCGATGCGCCGCCAAGCGGCGCGCATCGCGCAACACCGCCTGGAGCGAGCATTCTCTATTCTTCGCGCCGCAAATGCGGGAATAAAATCACGTCGCGGATATTCGGCGAATCGGTAATGAGCATCATCAAGCGGTCGATGCCGATGCCGCAGCCGCCGGTTGGCGGCATGCCGTATTCCAGCGCGCGGATATAGTCGGCATCGTAATACATCGCCTCTTCGTCGCCCGCATCCTTGGCGGCGACTTGCGCCTGGAAGCGCGCGGCCTGGTCTTCGGCATCGTTCAATTCGGAGAAGCCGTTGGCGATTTCGCGGCCTACGATGAATAGCTCGAAGCGCTCGGTAATGCCGGGCACGGTGTCGGATGCGCGCGCCAGCGGCGATACTTCAACCGGATAATCGACGATGTAAGTCGGCTCCCACAACTGGGCTTCGGCGGTTTCCTCGAACAAGCCCAGTTGCAGCGCGCCCAAGCCGGCGTGCGCGTGCGGCTTGGCGCCGAACTTGGCTAGTTCCGCGCGCAAGAAGTCGGCGTCGTGCAATTGCTCGTTGGTGTATTGCGGCGCGTATTTGTTGATCGCGCCGACAATCGTCAGGCGATGGAAGGGCTTGCTCAAATCCAGCTCGCGCCCTTGATAGGTCAGCACTGCCGTGCCGTGCGCATCGACCGCAGCCCGTCGGATCACCGCTTCGGTGAAGTCCATCACCCATTGGTAATCGGCGTAGGCCGCGTAGAATTCCATCATCGTGAATTCAGGATTGTGGCGCGGCGACACGCCTTCGTTGCGGAAGTTGCGGTTGACTTCAAACACGCGCTCGAAGCCGCCGACCACCAGCCGTTACAGGTACAGTTCCGGGGCGATGCGCAAGTACATTTGCATGTCGAGCGCATTGTGATGCGTGATGAAAGGCTTGGCCGCCGCTCCGCCGGGGATCACGTGCAGCATCGGCGTTTCGACTTCCATGAATTCGTTTTCCGCCATGAAGTTGCGGATCGACGACATCGCCGCCGTGCGCGCCTTGAAAGTGCGGCGCGTGTCTTCGCTCATGATGAGGTCGACGTAGCGCTGGCGATACTTGGTTTCCTGGTCCGACAAGCCGTGATGCTTATCCGGCAGCGGTCGCAGCGACTTGGTCAGCAGGCGCAGGTTGGTCACCTTGACCGACAATTCGCCGGTCTTGGTCTTGAACAGCAAGCCTTCGGCGCCGAGAATATCGCCCAGGTCGTAATGCTTGAACGCCGCATGCGCGGCTTCGCCGGTGCCGTCGTTGGTGATGTACAACTGGATGCGGCCATCGGCTTTCGCGCCGGACGCGTCTTGCAGCGTCGCGAACGAGGCCTTGCCCATTACCCGCTTCAACATCATGCGACCGGCCACACTGACCTTGATCGGCGCGGCTTCCAGCGCTTCGTTATCGAGCGCGTCGTATTGCGCGTGCAAGGCGGCGGCTTTATGCTGCGGACGGAAATCGTTGGGGAAGGCGATGCCTTCGCTGCGCAGCGTCGCCAGCTTGGCGCGGCGTTCCGCGATGATGGAATTTTCGTCGATCGGCAGTGCCGTTGCGTCGTTATGCGTGGTCATGGTTTTTCGGCAATCAAGATAAATGGAAAGGGCGCTTGAAAAATCAAACGCCTTGTTTCAGCGAAGCGGCAATGAATTCGTCCAGGTCGCCATCCAGCACCGCCTTGGTGTTGCCGGTTTCGACATTGGTGCGCAAATCCTTGATGCGCGACTGGTCCAGCACGTAGGAGCGGATCTGGTGGCCCCAGCCGATATCGGTCTTGGTGTCTTCCAGCCTTTGCTGTTCGCTCATGCGCTTGCGCAATTCCAGTTCGTACAGGCGCGACTTCAGCATCGCCCACGCCTCGGCGCGGTTGCGGTGCTGGCTGCGGTCGTTCTGGCATTGCACGACAATCCCGGACGGGCCGTGCGTCAAGCGCACCGCCGAATCGGTCTTGTTGATGTGCTGGCCGCCGGCGCCGGACGCGCGGTAGGTATCGACGCGCACATCGGCGGGGTTGATGTCGATCTCCAGCGAATCGTCGACTTCCGGGTACACAAACAAACTGGCGAACGACGTGTGGCGGCCATTGGCCGAATCGAACGGCGATTTGCGCACCAGGCGATGCACGCCGGTCTCCGTGCGCAGGAAGCCGTAGGCGTAATCGCCCTCGACTTTCAGCGTCGCGGTCTTGATGCCGGCGACTTCGCCGTCGGACTCTTCCAGCACTTCCACCTTGAAGCCCTTGCGCTCGCAATAGCGCACGTATTGACGCCGCAGCATCGACGCCCAATCCTGCGCCTCGGTGCCGCCGGCGCCGGCCTGGATGTCGATAAAGCAATTGTTCGGGTCCATCGGATTATTGAACATCCGGCGAAATTCCATGCCCTCGATCAATTTCTGGATGCCGCCCGTGTCTTCTTCGACCGCGATCAGCGTCTCGTCGTCGTTTTCTTCGCGCGCCATCGCAAACAAGTCGTTGGCGTCGTGCAGATCGGCATCGATTTTAGTGAGCGTGAGGACGATCGCTTCCAGCGATTTCTTTTCCTTGCCCAGGTCCTGGGCGCGCTTCTGGTCGTTCCAGACGGTGGGGTCTTCTAATTCGGCGTTGACTTGCTCAAGTTTCTCCGACTTCGTATCGAAGTCAAAGATACCTCCGAAGTTCAGCTTCGCGGGTGGTCAGGTCCGCCAGCAAGGCGGAAAGGGAGTTGAGGCGTTCGGCTTCCATGATTTTTTGCTCGACAATCAAACCATAAATTATACCTCATGACCGTGTTTTCGGGCAGGTTCATGCATGCTAGTTGCTTGATTTTGCACAGATTTGGCGCGGTTTTGTGGCGGATTGCGCCAATGTCGTCGCCGGGAGCCGGTAAGCTCCCCTCGCCCGCTTGCGGGAGAGGGGAGCAAATCGGCGGTTGCCTCGAAACACTATCAACGCACCAGCCCCCTGTTAGAATGTCAACCGCCGTCCAGCCGGAGCGGCGTGTCGTCCAAGCGGCGCCAAAAGTGCGCCGCCAGCAAGGGAAATCCATGGAATTGAAGCGTTTGCGTCTGGGGCGCAATGAAGAACGGCGTCTGCAAGGCGGTCATTTGTGGGTCTACAGCAATGAAGTCAACAACGCTGTCACGCCGCTGAAAGCCTTCGCGCCGGGCGAACTGGCGTTGGTTGAGTCGCATGGCGGCAAGCCTATGGGCGTGGCCTACGTCAATCCGCATAGCCTGATTTGCGCGCGCCTGATCGGGCAGGGCAACGAACGCCTCGACACCGCATTGCTGGCGCGCCGTTTCAAGCAGGCGCTGACGCTGCGCGAGCGCTTGTTCGACGTGCCGTTTTATCGCCTGGTATTCGGCGAAAGCGATTTGCTGCCTGGCCTGGTGGTCGACCGCTTCGGCGCGCATCTGGTGGTGCAATTGAATACCGCCGGCATGGATGCGGCCAGGGAGGCGATCGTCGAGGCGCTGATCTAGGTGCTGCAACCGGAATCGATCGTCTTGCGCAACGACAGCAGCATGCGCGCGCTGGAAAATCTGGAGAAGGAAGTCGTGGTCGCCTATGGCAATCCGCCCGACCACGTCGAGCTGATCGAAAACGGCGTGAAATTTCTGGCTCCATTGCACGACGGCCAAAAAACCGGCTGGTTCTACGATCAACGCCCGAACCGCGCTTGGCTGAAAAAGTATGTGGCAGGCAAGCGCGTGCTCGACGTCTTCAGTTACATCGGCGGCTTCGGTGTGCAGGCGGCAGCCTTTGGCGCAAAGGAAGCATGGTGCGTCGACCGCTCGGCGGCGGCGCTCGACCTGGTCAAGAAAAGTGCCGAACTCAATGGCGTCGCCGAGCGCATGCGTTGCATCGAAGGCGATGCGTTCGACGTTCTCAAGGACTTGAAAGACAGCGGCGAGCAATTCGATGTCGTGATAGTCGATCCGCCCGCCTTCATCAAACGCAAGAAGGATATCAGCGAAGGCATCAACGCCTACCGCCGCATCAACGAAGCCGCGATGCGCCTGCTGGGCGCGGAAGGCTATCTGCTATCCGGCTCGTGCTCGATGCATCTGCAACGGGAGGAATTGGTGGACGTTTTGCGCGGCGCATCGCGCCATCTGGACCGCCATTTGCAAATTATCGAAGAGGGCATGCAAGGGCCGGATCATCCGGTGCATCCGGCAATCCCGGAGACGCGCTATATCAAGGCCTTCATGTCGCGGATTTATACGCCGTGATCTGCCAGTGTTGCCGGCGTGCCTACGCCGCCTCCGCATGCTCGACCATCAACTGCACGCGCGTGACGCCATTGTATTCGTTGGCGTCGAGCCGATAGGCTACCCTGGCGGTCGGCGGCAAACCGTCGGCATGGCCGAACCAGATGGCGTCGTATTTGCGGCCATCTTTTTCCAATAGCAGCTTCAGGTGTCTTTCCTTGAGCACGCGCTGATTGACTACCTTGAACTCGTCGCAGAACAGCGGCGGCGCGAAGCCCTGGCCCCATACCTGGGCGTCCAGCAACTCGATGAATTCGATGGTGAAATAGGCGTCTTCCAGCGCGCCGTCGGTTTCCACCACGCGCTCCAGTTGCCGGCTGTCTAGCCAACTGCGGCCGACTTGCTCGAACGCTGCGGCGAAGGCGTCGAAGGCGTCCGCGCGCAGCGTCAGGCCGGCGGCCATCGCGTGGCCGCCGAATTTGTCGATCAGGGTCGGCGCATGCTTGGAAACCAGGTCGAGCGCGTCGCGCAGGTGGAAGCCGGCAATCGAGCGGCCCGAGCCTTTTATCATGCCGTTGTCGGCGGGCGCGAAGGTGATCGTCGGGCGGTAGAATTTATCCTTCAGACGCGACGCCACGATGCCGATCACGCCCTGGTGCCAGGAAGCATCGAAAACCGTGATGGTGGTATTGTCGCTGGGATTGAAATCGTCCAGCAGGGCCAGTGCGGTGTCTTGCATGCCGGCTTCGATGTCGCGCCGTTCGCGGTTGATGCCGTCCAGTTCTTGCGCGATGGCCCAGGCGCGGCCTTCGTCGTCGGTGCATAGGCATTCGATGCCGAGCGACATGTCGGCCAGCCGGCCAGCCGCATTCAGGCGCGGACCGAGCGCGAAACCGAGGTCGAACGGCGATGCCCGCCGCGCTTCACGCCCGGCGGCGCGGAACAAGGCCGCCACGCCCGCTTGCATGCGGCCACTGCGCATGCGCTTCAAGCCTTGCGCAACCAGTATCCGGTTATTCGCGTCGAGCTTGACCACGTCGGCTACCGTGCCCAAGGCCACCAGATCGAGCAGGCTGTCGAGCTTGGGCTGGGTTTGCGCATCGAACACGCCGCGCCGGCGCAGTTCCGCGCGCAAGGCCAGCAATACGTAAAACATGACGCCGACGCCGGCCAGGTTCTTGCTCGGGAAGCCGCAAGCGGGTTGGTTCGGATTGACGATCACGCGCGCGGCGGGCAGGGTGTCGCCCGGCAAATGATGGTCGGTGACGACCACTTCGATGCCGCGCCGGTTGGCTTCGGCCACGCCGTCGACGCTGGCGATGCCGTTATCGACGGTGACGATGATGTCGGGAGATTTCTCCCGCACGGCCAAGGCGACGATTTCCGGCGTCAGGCCGTAGCCGTATTCGAAGCGGTTCGGCACGATGTAGTCGACGTTGGCGCCCATCGCGCGCAAGCCGCGCAAGCCGATCGCGCAGGCGGTGGCGCCGTCGCAATCGTAGTCGGCGACGATCACCAGTTTCTTGCGCGCGGCAATCGCATCGGCCAGGAACACTGCGGCGTCGTCGATGTGCTTGAGGCCGGCAGGCGCAATCAAGGCCGTCAGATCGCTGGACAATTCGCGGCTGTCGGTCAGGCCGCGCGCCGCATACAGGCGCGCGAGCACCGGATGCACGCCTTGCTGGCGCAGGGTTTCCGAGGTGCGCAATGCGTAGGGGCGGGTGGCGATGCGCGTCATGGCAGCAGACGATCCAGCGAGGGCTTGGCCCAGAATTTGAGCAATGCCGCTTTGCTGATGACGAATTCGCGCTGCTGCTCGCTGCTGCCGACGATCAACTTGATCTGCGTCAGTTGCCCGTTGCGTATAGCCGCCAGCAGCGGCGCAAACCAGGCAAGTTCCAGCGCCCGCATGCGTTCCAGCCATGCGCGCCAGTCTTCGGCCAGCGCCGCTTCGCTCAATTCGTCCAGCACCAATAGATGCGGATGCGGCAATTTCGATAGTAGCGAGGACAGGTCTTCGCCATCGGCGGCAATACCAGCGGTAGGCGAGGCGGCGCCGGAATGCGCATAGGCAAGCTCGCCGTGCGGCTGGCTCGCATCCGCCGCGCCCCACAGCCACAGCGAATTCACCGGCGTCTGGCGTTGCTCCGCGCGCGCCTGGTTGACCGGGTGCTCGTACCATTCCATTTGCACTTCGTTTTGCAATTTGCGCCACGCGCGTGCGCTTTCGCCCTGCGGCATCCAGCGGTCGATGTGGTGGCCACAGGCGGCGTCCGGCGTCGCCGTGCGCAAATCTTTCCAATCGTCGGCGCGCACGAACCAGGTGGTGGCGTTGCCGTAGCGTAGCGTCTTGCCGGCCAGCTCGAATGTCGGCAGCGCGGCGTCGTACAAGGCGCGCGCTTCCGGCTCGGACAACGGCAGACGCCGCAAATCGGTCAATAGAAAATGGTCTTGGGCGATAAGGACATGCACCGGCTGCAAAATGAACCAGATCCCTTGATCCGCTGTCAGACCCAGGCTTTTCATCCGCGCTGTCGCCAGCGGCGGGCTGCTCTCGGCGTGCAGGCCGTCGGTTTGCAGCAAGCGCTTGCTCAGCCAGGCTTCGTGCGGCAAAGTGCGCGAAAAAGGATCGAATTCACGGCTAACCCCCGGCTTCGCCCTGGCCAGCAGGGTGGCAAGCGCCGGCAATTGCAGTTCCCGCAGCAACTCGGGCGCCAGTTGCTCCGGGGGGAGGCTGAAGGGTAAAAGGATTTCAAAATGGCTCATGTCGCAATTGTATGGCAAACTGCGCTCTGAATTTGGGAGTGTTCGATTGAGTATCCTTAAAAATCTGCCGTTTGAGTGGCTGGTCGGCCTGCGTTATACCCGCGCGGGGCGGCGCAGCGGCCGCAACAGCTTTATTTCCTTCATTTCGCTGATTTCGATGGCTGGCATCGCGCTGGGGGTGGCGGCCTTGATCGTCGTCTTGTCGGTGATGAACGGTTTCCAGAAAGAAGTGCTGGATCGCATGGTGGCCGTGCTGTCGCATATCGAGGTGAGCGATGCCAGCGGCGCGATGAACGATTGGCAGTCGGTTGCCAAAGAGGCGTTCAAGAACAAGGCGGTCAAGGGCGCAGCCCCGTATACCTTCTCGCAAGCCTTGTTGATGCGCGAGGATAACTTGCGTCCGGTGTTCGTCCGAGGCGTATTGCCGCAAGAGGAACCCAAGGTGTCCGATGTGGGATCGCAAGTAATTGCCGGCAAGTTCGACGACTTGCGGCCCGGCGAGTTCAATATCGTGCTGGGGGTGGAAGTCGCGCGGGCCTTGGATGTACGGATCGGCGACAAGGTGACGGTCGGGGCGCTGCAAGGGCAGGTGACGCCGGCTGGCGTGGTGCCGAGGTTGAAGCCGTTCCGCGTGGTCGGCATCTTCGACTCCGGCGAGTATGAATACAATTCGACGCTGGCGCTGATCCATATCGACGATGCCGAGAAGATGTTTCATCTCGACGCCCCGATGGGGGTGCGCCTGAAGGTGCAGGACATGCACAAGGCGCCGCAGGTGGCGCACGAATTGGCGGGGACCATGAGCGGCGACTTGCTGTTGCGCGACTGGTCGCAGCAAAACCGCACCTGGTTCGCCGCCGTGCAAACCGAAAAGAAGATGATGTTCCTGATCCTGGCGTTGATCGTCGCGGTGGCGGCCTTCAACCTGGTATCGACGCTGGTGATGACGGTGACCGACAAGCAGGCCGACATTGCCATCCTGCGCACGCTGGGCGCGTCGCCTTTTTCGATCATGAAAATCTTCATGATCCAGGGCGCGATCATCGGCTTGCTGGGCACGGCGATCGGGGTTGGCATGGGTGTGCTGGTGGCCTTGAACATCGACGTGATCGTGCCGTTTATCGAGCATTTGTTCGGCGTCAAATTCCTCTCCAGCGATGTCTACCTGATTTCCGAATTGCCGTCCGATCTGCAATGGTCGGACGTCAACATCATCGGTTGGGTGTCGGTGATACTGTCTTTCCTGGCGACGCTGTATCCGAGCTGGGCCGGCGCGCGCGTGCGTCCAGCCGAAGCGCTGCGGTATGAATAACCGATGTTACGTGCTTTGCTCCCCTCTCCCGCGTGCGGGAGAGGGGAGCATAGTGCGTAACATCAATGAATAAAGGAGTCGCAACATGAAATTGATCGGCCTATTCGATTCGCCCTTTGTGCGCCGCGTCGCGATATCGATGCGTCTGCAGGGTTTTGCTTTCGAGCATGTGGCCTTGTCGGTATTTCGCCATATCGACGAAATGCGCAAGATCAATCCCCTGATCAAGGTGCCGATGCTGGTGTTGGACAATGGCGAGAAATTGATCGAAAGCAGCTTCATTCTCGACTACCTGGACGGCGAAGTCGCGCCCGAGCGGCGCTTGATCCCGGCTGCCGGGCCGGCACGCCGGCATATCCAGCAGCATTGCGCGATCGCCCTGATCGGCATCGAAAAAGCGGTGCAGGTCGTGTACGAAACCACATTGCGCCCGTCCGAATTCACTTACCAGGCGTGGGTCGACCGTTGCACCGTGCAAATGCACGATGCCTTTGCGATTCTGGAAGCGCGGCCGCTATCGCCGCTGTTGAGCGGCGCGCCGATTACGCAAGCCGATGTGACCTGCGCGGTGGCGTTGCGCTTCGCGCGCTTCATGCATCCGGCCCAGTTTGAGCCGGAGCGCTATCCGCGCCTGCAACAGCTTTCCGCGTATTGCGAAGCATTGCCGGCGTTTATTGAAACACCGCTGGAATAACCGGGAATCGTACAGCATGCAAGCATCCGTCTTATCGTGCCGTGGCCTGGGAAAGACCTTTTCGCAGGGGAAATACGCGGTCAAGGTGTTGCAGGGACTCGACTTCGACATCGTCAAGGGCGAGCGGGTCGCCATCGTCGGCGCTTCCGGTTCCGGCAAATCGACCTTGCTGCACCTGCTCGGGGGGCTGGATACGCCGACCGCCGGCACGGTCAGTTTGCAGGGCCGCGATTTCGCCAGCCTGGATGAAAAGACGCGCGGCGACTTGCGCAATTCCTCGCTCGGATTCGTCTACCAGTTCCACCACCTGCTGCCGGAATTTTCCGCGCTCGACAACGTTGCCATGCCCTTGCTGATCCGGCGCATGGCGCGCGACCAGGCGCAGCAGGCGGCGCGCGCGATGTTGCAGCGCGTCGGGCTGGCAGAACGGGTCACGCATGTGCCGGGCGAGTTGTCGGGCGGCGAACGGCAGCGCGTGGCGCTGGCGCGCGCGCTGGTCACGCAACCGGCCTGCGTGCTGGCCGACGAGCCGACCGGCAACCTGGATCGCGCCACCGCGCAAAAAACCTTCGACTTGATGCTGGAACTATCGCGCACCTTGGGCACGGCATTCGTGATCGTCACCCACGATATCGAACTGGCGGCGCATTGCGACCGTGTGCTGCATTTGTCGGACGACGGCTTGCGCCTGCACGCGCCGCTCTTGGCCGAGCATTCCTAGCGGGCATCCGGCAACGGGACGCCGCGCGCAGCCATGTGGATCGATACTCATTGCCATCTGGATGCCGCCGAATTCGCCGGCGAAGAGGACTTGATCGCGCAACGGTGCGCGCAGCTCGGTGTTTCCGGTATCGTGATTCCCGCAGTGGAGCGCGCCAACTTCGCAGCGGTGGCGGCGCTGGCGCAGCGCCAGCCGAATTGCCGTTATGCGCTCGGCATCCATCCGATGTATGTCGAGCGTGCCGACGAGAGCGATTTGCAAGCCTTGCGCGAGATGCTTCCGGCAGCGTTGTCTGACCCGCGCCTGGTCGCCATCGGAGAAATCGGCCTCGATTATTTTGTGCCGGAGTTGCGCGACGGCCCGCTGCGCGCCAAGCAGGAATATTTTTATGCCGAGCAATTGAAGATCGCGCGCGATTTCGGCTTGCCGGTCTTGCTGCATGTGCGCCGTTCGCAAGACGATATCCTCAAATACCTGCGCCGCATCGCCGTTCCCGGTGGCATCGCGCATGCGTTCAACGGCAGTGCGCAACAGGCGCAGGCATTCATCGGACTCGGCTTCAAGCTGGGCTTCGGCGGCGCGATGACGTTTACCCGCGCGCTGCAAATCCGCCGTCTGGCGGCGGAGTTGCCGCTGCACGCAATCGTGCTGGAGACCGATGCGCCGGACATCGCGCCTGCCTGGCTACACCCGCAACGCAACAGCCCGCAACAATTGCCGCGCATCGGTGAAGTATTGGCGCAATTGCGCGGCGTGACCGTTGACGAGGCGGCGCAGGCGACAACGGCCAACGCGCATGCAGCGATGCCGCGCCTGGCGCTATAAGCGTCCCGCATGCGCAGCCTTTTGCTCGGTTTCGCTGCGGGGGTGTGTTGCTTGCAAATGCAGGCTCAATTGCCGGGCCGGTGGTTGTTGCTGTCCTTGCTGGCGTTACTACCGATACTGTTTTTTATTGTTCGCTGGGCGTCGCGCCCCGCGTTAAAAATCCCTGCGTTGCTGGCCTGCGGCGCGATTGCCGGATTTGCCTGGGCGGCGCTTTGTTCGCAGCATTATCTGGCGGATCAATTGCCGCAAGAGTTGGAAGGCGCCGATATCGTGCTGGTCGGCACGATACACAGCCTGCCGTTTCGTTTGCCGCAGGGCGAGCGCTTTAACTTCGCCGTCGAAAGCGCGCAACTCGACGGCCAGCCGATAAGATCGGTGCCGCCGAAAGTTGCGCTGTCGTGGTACACAGCCTCGCGTGCCGAAGACCTGCCGGTGCCCGAAGTGCAGCCGGGCGAACGCTGGCAATTGAACGTGCATTTGCAGCGTCCGCACGGCAACGCCAACCTGGGCGGATTCGACTACGAAGTCTGGTTGCTGGAGCAAGATTTGCGCGCCACCGGCACGGTGCGTTCCGATGATGCATCGGACACCAGGAATGTGCGCGTCGCATCCTTCGTGTGGAGCTTCAACAACGTGGTCGAACGCGCGCGCGGCTGGATGCGCGACCGCATCCTGGCGGCACTGCCGGACAAGAAATATGCAGGCGTGATCGTCGCGCTGGTGGTCGGCGACGAGCGCGGCGTCGGTCAATCCGATTGGAAGGTGTTCAACCGCACAGGGGTCGGACATCTGATCGCGATTTCAGGCTTGCACATCACGCTGATCGCCGGCATGTGCGCGCGCTTGATGTATGCGCTTTGGTCGCGCTCGTTCTTCACGCGCGCCGAATTGCCGCTGCTGCTGCCGGCGCACAAGGCGGCGGCGTTGACTGCTGTTGCCGTCGGCTTTATCTACGTCTTCCTGGCCGGCTTCGGCGTGCCGGCGCAGCGCACCTTGTATATGTTGACGGTGGTGGCGGTGGCGCTATGGTTCGGGCGTCTGGCCAGCGTTTCGCACATCGCCTGCATTGCGTTGGGTGCGGTCTTGCTGCTCGATCCGTGGGCGGTATTGTGGCCGGGTTTCTGGTTGTCGTTCGGGTGCGTCGCCATCATCTTGTTTGCCACGCTCGGGCGCACCCGGCAAGTTTCGGACGCCACGCTGTCGCGCAAGCAGCGCTGGCTGGCGCGCTTCAAGACGGAAGCGCGCACGCAGCTTTCTTTGACGCTGGGCCTGGTGCCGTTGACGATGCTGCTGTTCGGCCAGGTGTCGATCGTCAGCCCGTTCGCCAACGCCATCGCGATTCCGCTCATCAGTTTCGTCGTCACGCCGTTGGCCTTGCTGGGCAGCGTGTTGCCGGCGCCGTTGTCCGATTGGCTGCTATGGTTCGCGCACTTTTGCATTGCCGGCCTGGCGCAAGCGCTGACGTGGATGAGCGCGTTGCCGGGCGCGGTGTGGATGGCGCCGGTGCCCAGCTTTTGGATCTTTGCCTGCGCGTTGATCGGCGCCTTGTGGCTGCTGGCGCCGCGCGGCATGCCGCTGCGTTGGCTGGGGCTGGCCGGCTGGCTGCCCTTGCTGTTGAACAGCGCCAGCCATCCGCGCGACGGCGAAATCTGGGTGACCGCCTTCGATGTCGGGCAGGGCATGGCGGTACTGGTCGAAACGCCGCATCGACGCCTGCTATACGATACCGGCCCGGCCTATTCGCCGGAAACCGACGGCGGCAATCGCGTGATTTTGCCTTACCTGCATGCGCGCGGCATCGACAAACTCGACGGCGTGATCGTCTCCCATAACGACAACGATCATTCGGGCGGCGCGCTGTCGATATTCGAGGAAATGCCGGTCGATTGGGTCGCCTCCTCGCTCGATTTCGACAGCCGCATCGTGCGCGCCGCGCCCGCGCACCGGCGCTGCGTCGCCGGGCAAAACTGGAAATGGGATGGCGTCCATTTCGAGATGCTGCAACCGGAGGCTTCCAGCTACGCCAGCACCAAATACAAGCCGAACGCGCATAGCTGCACGCTCAAGGTCGGCGTCGGCAATGCGTCTATACTGCTGGCCGGCGATATCGAAGCCGTGCAGGAAGCCGAACTGGTCAACGCCATACCGGAAAAATTGCCTGCCACCGTATTGCTGGCGCCGCACCACGGCAGCGGCACCTCGTCGACGCTGCCTTTCCTGCAAGCGGTCAAGCCGCAGATTGCGATCTTCCAGGTAGGTTACCGCAACCGCTTCGGCCATCCGAAGCCGGAAGTGTATGCGCGCTACGGTGCTCTGGGCATTACGCGCTTGCGCAGCGACGAAGCCGGAGCAATCAAGCTGCAAATGGGCGGCGTATTCTCGTTCAGCGAATATCGCTTGGCGCAGCCGCGCTATTGGTATGGGAAGTGAGGGTATTGTCAGCATGCAGGCATATGTGTCATGCTGGTCGTTTTGATAAGGGAGCGATATGAAAGCATTCAATCTCGCGGCATTGCTGGTTGTTGCCTTTCTGGCTTCGTCCAGCGATCAAGCAAATGCCGGCAAGAAGAAATCCGTCGAAGCCGATTCGGCGGATGCGTCCACGGCAAAATCGGAGGCGCAGAAAACCTACGACGGCCCTTTTGGCTTGGCTATGGGGATTTCCGTTGCCGAGTTGCAGGACGTTTATGGCTTCAGGCGCGACGGGAAAAAGTTGGGCTATTTCGTGGGGCAGCCGCCCAAGCCGGTCAGCGGCATGGATTCCTATTTCGCTGTCGCCACCAAGGGGCAAGGTGTTTGTAAAATCGGCGCAACAGTTCTTGTTGAAATCACCAATGAGTTCGGCGACCAGATAAAGGCGGAAGCAGACCGGGTCGCCGAGCTGGTGCAACTGAAATACGGAAAATACACGGAAAAGGTCGACTATATCAAGAACGATGACCATAAGGGCAGGTCCGATTTTTGGACCTATGATTTGAAAAGACAATTGAATGCGTATTCGTACCATTGGGGTGGTGGCAAGAAAGGCATTGCTTTGCCGGGCAATATAAAGTCTATCGAAGTCGTCAGTGTCGCAACAGCGTTGGAGGAAGGGTACATACTCGTCAGCTATGAGTTCAACAATTTTAACGACTGTTTAGCGGAAATAAAAAAGCAAAATTCCTCAAACCTATAGCACCTATTTCTTAGCCTCCATGACCAAACCGATTCTCCATTTTGCCCACGCCAACAGTTATCCCGCCGGAACCTACCGGGTATTTTTCGATGCATTGAATCATCATTATGAAGTCCGCTCGCTGCCCATGCATGCGCATAATCCGCGCTATCCGATCACGGATGGCTGGCGCGAACTGGCTGCCGAACTGGTCGACGAACTGGCGGCGCGCTCGGGGCCGGTGATCCTGGTCGGCCATTCGATGGGCGGCATGCTCAGTTTGATGGCGGCCAAGGCGCGGCCCGATCTGGTGCGCGGCGTGGTTTTGCTGGATGCGCCGGTGGTGGCCGGTTGGCGCGCTTTTTTTCTGCGCGTGGCGCGCCACAGCGCGTTGGCCGAGCGCGCATCGCCAGCCCGCTTTTCCGTGCGGCGGCGCAATGTGTGGCCGGATGCGGAAGCCGCCTACCAGCATTTCGCTGCCAAGGAAATATTCGCGCTATGGGGCCCCGGCGTGTTGCGCGATTACATGCAACATGGGCTGGCGCCGCATCCCGACGGCGTTACCCTGCGCTTTACGCGCGAGGCGGAGACGGCAGTCTATCGCGGCTTGCCGGATCATATCGGCAAGATGGTGCAGAGCGGTTTTCCGGTTCCGGTAGGGTTTATCGGTGGCATCAACTCGGAAGAATGCCGCCGCGCCGGGATGGCGGCGACCCGGCGTCTGGTCGGCGCTCATTATATGCAGATCGCCGGCGGGCATTTGTTTCCGATGGAATCGCCGGGAATCGCCGCTGCGGCGGTGCATGAATTGATTCAAGGCATGTTTTCTAATTGACAACTAGAGAAGCCCTTGATTCGGGTGCTTGGAAGCGGAAAAAATCTGAAATCGACGAGGTTTGCGGTATAATTTGAATTTCCCGCACGTGCCATTCGGCACCATCTGCAATGACCAAGTTTGTATTCGTCACTGGCGGCGTCGTGTCTTCCCTTGGTAAAGGGATAGCCGCCGCCTCTCTCGCTGCGATTCTCGAATCGCGCGGCCTCAAAGTCACTCTTCTGAAGCTCGATCCCTACATCAATGTGGATCCGGGCACGATGAGTCCATTCCAACACGGCGAAGTATTCGTGACCGACGATGGCGCGGAGACCGATCTCGATCTCGGTCATTACGAGCGTTTCATTACTGCCAAGATGAAAAAGGTGAATAACTTCACCACCGGCCAGATTTACGAATCGGTGATTCGCAAAGAGCGGCGCGGCGAATATCTGGGCAAGACGGTGCAAGTGATTCCGCACATCACCAACGAGATCCAGGAATACATCCATCGCGGCGCCGAAGGTTTCGATGTGGCGATTGTCGAAATCGGCGGCACCGTCGGCGATATCGAATCGCTGCCTTTCCTGGAAGCGGCACGGCAACTCAGCTTGCGTGGCGGACGGCATGCTGCCGCCTTCGTGCATCTGACCCTGGTGCCCTACCTGGTGTCAGCCGGCGAGTTGAAGACCAAGCCGACCCAGCACAGCGTGCAAAAGCTGCGCGAAATCGGTATTTCGCCGGACGCCCTGCTATGCCGCGCCGACCGCGAGATTCCCGACGACGAGCGGGCGAAAATTTCGCTGTTCTCGAACGTGCAGGAAAGCGCCGTGATTTCGGTATGGGATGCGGATACGATTTATAAAATCCCGCAAATGCTGCACGATCAGGGATTGGACGAGATCGTTTGCGAAAAGCTGGCAATCACCGCCAAGCCGGCCGACCTCAGCATGTGGACCAAGCTGGTGAACGCACTGGAAAACCCGAAATTCGAGGTCACCATCGGCATGGTCGGCAAATACGTCGACCTGACCGAGTCCTACAAGTCCTTGACCGAAGCCTTGCGCCACGCCGGCATCCATACCGAGAGCCGGGTCAATATCGAATACCTCGATTCCGAAGAAATCGAAGTCAATGGCACCGCAGCGCTGGCGAAATACGATGCGATCCTGGTGCCGGGCGGCTTTGGCAAGCGCGGCGTCGAAGGCAAGATCATGGCGGCGCGTTTTGCCCGCGAAAACAAGATTCCATACCTCGGCATCTGCCTCGGCATGCAAGTGGCGTTGATCGAATATGCGCGCGACATGGCAGGCTTGCCGAAAGCCAATTCCACCGAATTCGACGACCAGACCGAGCAGCCGGTGGTGGCCTTGATTAACGAATGGCAAAACCACGACGGCAAGGTCGAGCGCCGCGACGTCAATTCCGACCTCGGCGGCACCATGCGCCTGGGCGCGCAAACCTGCGCAGTCAAACCCGGCACGCTGGCCGCTGAAATTTACGGCACCCAAGTGACCGAGCGTCATCGCCATCGTTACGAAGCCAATAACCACTATCTGGGTCGTGTCGAAAACGCCGGCATGGTGGTGTCGGCGCGCACGCCGACCGAAGATTTGTGCGAAATCATGGAATTGCCGCGCACCGGCGAACATAGCCATCCGTGGTACGTGGGCGTGCAATATCACCCGGAATTCAAATCGACGCCGCGCGACGGCCATCCGCTGTTCATCTCCTTCATCAAGGCTGCGCTGGCGCACAAGCAGGCGGCCAGCGAAAGGAAAGCGGCATGAAGCTGTGCGGATTCGACGCCGGGCTGGAACATCCATTTTTCCTGATCGCCGGCCCGTGCGTGATCGAGTCGCATCAAATGGCGCTCGATACCGCCGGCGTGTTGAAAGAAGTCACGGCGGCGCTCGGCATTCCGTTTATCTACAAATCGTCGTTCGACAAGGCCAACCGCTCGTCCGGCACCTCGTTCCGTGGCTTGGGGATGGAAAAGGGGCTGGAAATCCTGGCCGACGTCAAGAAGCAGATCGGCGTGCCGGTATTGACCGACATTCATGCGATCGACGAGATCAAGCCGGTCGCGGCCGTGGTCGATGTATTGCAAACGCCGGCCTTCCTGTGCCGCCAAACCGATTTCATCCACGCCTGCGCACAATCCGGCAAGCCGGTGAATATCAAGAAGGGCCAATTCCTGGCGCCGCACGACATGAAGAACGTGATCGACAAGGCGCGCGCAGCTGCCCGCGAAGCCGGCTTGGCGGAAGACAACTTCATGGCCTGCGAACGGGGCGTTTCGTTCGGCTACAACAACCTGGTGTCCGACATGCGCTCGCTGGCGATCATGCGCGAGACCGGCTGCCCGGTGGTATTCGACGCCACCCACTCGGTGCAATTGCCGGGCGGGCAGGGCAGCAGTTCCGGCGGGCAACGCGAGTTCGTGCCGGTTTTGGCGCGCGCGGCAGTGGCAGTCGGCGTCGCCGGCCTGTTCATGGAAACCCACCCGAATCCGGCAGTTGCGAAATCGGACGGACCGAATGCGGTGCCGCTGGCGCGCATGAAGGATTTGCTTGCGACCCTGGTCGAGCTGGATCGGGTCGTCAAGAAGAATGGATTTTTGGAAAACGATTTTGCGTGATATACGATTTTGCGCAATAAACGATTTTGGGTAATTGTTAGGAGATTTGAATGAGTGCTATTGTTGACATCATCGGCCGTGAAATCATCGATTCGCGCGGCAATCCCACCGTCGAATGCGATGTCTTGCTGGAGTCCGGCGTGATGGGGCGCGCGGCAGTGCCGTCGGGCGCATCGACCGGCTCGCGCGAAGCGATCGAATTGCGCGATGGCGACAAGAGCCGTTATTTCGGCAAGGGCGTGTTGAAAGCCTGCGAAAACATCAATACCGAAATTTCCGAAGCCATCATGGGCCTCGATGCCAACGAACAAGCCTTCCTCGACCGCACTCTGATCGATCTGGACGGCACCGAAAACAAGGCGCGCCTGGGCGCCAACGCCACGCTGGCTGTGTCGATGGCGGTGGCCAAGGCGGCGGCGGAAGAGTCCGGCCTGCCGCTGTATCGTTACTTCGGCGGTTCCGGCGCGATGCAAATGCCGGTGCCGATGATGAACGTCATCAACGGCGGCGCGCATGCCGACAATAACCTGGATATCCAGGAATTCATGATTATCCCGATCGGCGCGCCGACCTTCCGCGAAGCGATCCGCTACGGCGCCGAAGTGTTCCATACGCTGAAGAAAATCCTGCACGACAAGGGCTTGACCACCGCAGTCGGCGACGAAGGCGGATTCGCGCCATCGGTCGACAATCACGAAGCCGCGATCAAGCTGATTATCCAGGCCATCGAGCAAGCCGGCTACGAGCCGGGCCGCCAAGTGGCGCTGGGTCTGGACTGCGCCGCTTCCGAGTTCTATAAGGATGGCAAATACAGGCTCGACGGCGAAGGGTTGAGCTTGTCGGCGGGCGACTTCACCAACCTGCTGGCGACCTGGTGCGACAAGTACCCGATCATTTCGATCGAAGACGCGATGGCGGAAAACGATTGGGACGGCTGGGCTACCCTGACCGAAGCGCTGGGCAAGAAAGTCCAGTTGGTCGGCGACGATTTATTCGTCACCAACACCAAGATTTTGCGCGAAGGCATACAGAAAGGCATCGCCAACTCGGTGCTCATCAAGATCAACCAGATCGGCACGCTGACCGAAACCTTCGCCGCCATCGAGATGGCCAAGCGCGCCGGCTACACGTCGGTGATTTCGCATCGCTCCGGCGAGACCGAGGATTCGACCATTGCCGACATCGCCGTCGGCACCAATGTGATGCAAATCAAGACTGGCTCGATGTCGCGTTCGGACCGCATGGCCAAGTACAACCAATTGCTGCGCATCGAAGAAGACCTGGGCGACATCGCCAGCTATCCGGGCCGCGCCGCGTTCTACAACTTGAAATAGCCGGCAAAGCAATCTCCGACGATGCGCTTGATCGCCCTCTGCCTTTTGACCCTGCTGCTGCTGATCCAGTATCCGCTGTGGCTGGGCAAGGGAGGGTGGCTGCGCACCTGGGACTTGCAACGGCAAGTCGCCGCCGCGCAAAAGAAGAATGAAGAACTCAAGGCGCGCAACGCCAAGCTGGCGTCCGAAGTCAGCGACCTGAAAGACGGCACCGGCGCCGTCGAAGAACGCGCCCGCCTCGAACTGGGGATGATTAAAAACGACGAGATTTTCGTCCAGATTGCGCAATCGAGCGCTCAAGCCAGCAGCAATCCGCCCGATAGTCATCAAAGCCCGGTATCTGCCGCGCCGCATTAGTCGACAGTCAACGGCGCGCGAACGAGTTTGGCGCGCGCCATTGCCTCAATGCTTGGATTGGCTCACTGCCTGTAGAATCTGCACCGGGTCGTCGGTGGCAAATATCTGCGCGCAATCGACCTTGTCGAACGCATAGTATTGCCCGCAAAAGTCGCAATTGATTTCCAGCGATTCCAGGTCTGCCAGCGCCGCGTTTACTTCATCTTCACCGAGCATCTTCAACATGCCGCCGACTTTTTCACGGTTGCAGCCGCAGTGGAAATGCGGGTGCTGCGGCTCGAATACGCGGATCGTTTCTTCCCAAAACAAGCGGTGCAGCAAGGTGTCGATGTCGGTCTTCAACAACTCTTGCTCGCCCAGGGTCGAACCGAGCGCGACCGCCCGGTCCCAGGCGTCGCCGGCATCGGGATGGGCGTTGGGAATGCCGCCTTCCTGCGGCAATTTCTGCAGCAGCAAGCCGCGCGACACATGGTTGTCGGCGGCCAGCCAGAGCTTGGTGTCGAGCTGTTCCGAGCGCAGCATGTAGTTTTCGATGACCACGGCCACGCTGTCGCCATCGAGCGGAACGATGCCTTGATACGGCTGCTGCCCCGGTAATTTTTCCTTGGGGTCGAGCGTGATGACGAAGCGGCCCTGCCCATGCAGGTTGACCAATTGCGGCAACGGCGTGCCGTCATGGATCGACACCCCTTCCTTGACCTTGGCGGTGGCGCGCAGGGTCAGGTTGGAATCGCATTCCACCACCAACAAGCGCACCGGGCCATCGCCGTGGATTTGCATCACGATCACGCCGTCGAATTTCAGATTGGCCGACAGCAGCGCTGCCGCCGCCAGCATTTCGCCAAGCACGGTCTTGACCGCTTGCGGATAGTCGCGCCGCTCCAGCACCTGTTTCCAGGTCTCGGAAATTTCGACCAGTTCGCCGCGCACAGGCGCTGCGTCGAACATGAATTTTTGCAGCTTGTCAGCCGTTGCCCTGTCAGTCATTGCTTAGTCTATCCTTTTCAATTGTGTCTTGAACAGCTTGCCGCGCGCCACGTAGTTGGCGGTATTGCCATGCATGCGGGCGATGTCTTCTTCACCCAGTGTGCGCACCGCCTTGGCCGGCGAGCCGATAATCAGGCTGTTGTCGGGAAACTCCTTGCCTTCGGTCACCAGCGCGCCGGCGCCGACCAGGCAATTCCTGCCGATCTTCGCGCCATTCAAGATCACCGCCTGGATGCCGATCAGGGAACCGTCGGCAATCGTGCAGCCGTGCAGCATCGCTTGATGGCCGACCGTGACGTTCTTGCCTATCGTCAGCGGATAACCGGGGTCGGTATGCAAGATGCAACCTTCCTGCACATTGCTGTTTTCGCCGACAGTGATGGTTTCGTTGTCGCCGCGTATCGTGACGTCGAACCAGACGCTGGCGTTGGCATGGACCTCGGCCTTGCCGATGATGTTGGCGGATTCGGCCACGTAAGCCGACGCATCGATGGCGGGAATGTGTTCGCCTAGTTGGTAGATTGCCACAAGGTGTCCCTAGCGTAGAGGTTAAGAAATTTTCTTGGAATGTAGCATTGACAGCTAGCAATGCTGAATATTTTGGGATGACAATGCAATTTTACAGCCAGCTTCCTTGTATCGCTTGCAGTGCCCGATCAAATGCCAGCAAGGCAGCGTCGGGCGTTGCTTCCAACTGGGTTCGCACGATTGCGCCATCCACCGCCAGGGCCAGCGCCTGCGCATCCAGATCGCGTTGCGCCGAGGGCGGCATCAAGCCGGCAATGATGGCGGTCATCTCGCGCTTGTGGCGGCAGGCGATTTCCTTGACTTCAGGCAGTTCGCCGCCCAATTCGCCGACGCTATTGATAAAAGCACATCCGCGATAGACGGCATGGCGAAACCATTCGCCCAAAGTTGGCGTCAGCGCTTGAAGAGTGCCGCCGTGGCGCTGCAAGGCGTCGGTAAACCAGGCGATCCAGCGCCGATGTCGATATTCCAGAAATTCGCGGATCAAGTCGTTCTTGCTGGGGAAGTGGCGATAGAACGTGACTTTGGTGACGCCCGACTCGGCAATCACGCGGTTGATGCCGGTGGCGCGAATGCCTTCGCCGTAAAACAAATCGTGTGCGGTTTGCAGAATGCGGTCACGGGCTGGCAGGTTCGTCAGACTGGGAGAGCCGGAGGGGTTCATGACGGTATTGTAGACAAATTTGTCTGTCATGACCAGTTTGAGTAACTCTGTTGTCACAGGACGGTATGTTGACAAGTCTGTCTACTATTGATATATTTTATGTAGACAAATGTGTCTACATGATGTTTGCATGATGCCTACATGTTTAAATAACAAAGGAGTCCACCGTGGAAACCAAGCCGCCATTTCCGCCGTTTACGGAAGAAACCGCCAAGCAAAAAGTTCGTCTTGCCGAGGACGCGTGGAATTCGCGCGAGCCGGAGCGCGTGGCGCTTGCCTATGCCCCGGATACGCAATGGCGCAACCGCGCCGAGTTTCTGTGCGGGCGCGAACAGGCGCGGCAATTTCTGGAGCGCAAGTGGGCCAGGGAGTTGGACTATCGCTTGATAAAGGAATTGTGGATTCATGCCGGCAACCGGATCGCGGTGCGCTTCGCCTACGAATGCCGCAACGATTCCGGCCAGTGGTTCCGTTCTTACGGCAATGAAAACTGGGAATTCGATGCGCAAGGCTTGATGACGCGGCGCTTGGCCAGCATCAACGACTTGCCGATCCGGGAATCCGAGCGCAAATTCTTTTGGCCGCTTGGACGCCGCCCCGACGAACATCCGGGACTGAGCGAGTTGGGACTCTAGGGGGGAACTCTTTGGTTCGGGGTAGGTCGAACTCGCATGCGTCCGATTGGCCGAGGCAGGTGGAGTATCATTGCGCCTGAGGACAATCTTCGCAACAAGCCAATCGACCCGCCTACCGATGTCTGCACACGCGACTGAAAGCCCCGAAAACCCCGATGAATTGCGAAGCGCCGCGTTGCTGTGCCTGGCCATGTCCGACGTCAGCGGCAAGTTGGCGGCGGTCGCTGCACTGGCGCAGGCGTGGAGCGAGGACCGGATAGCGCTGGATGCGGCGCGCACGCTGGCTGCCGACAGCGCCATTCCCGGTCGTCCCGCGCGGCCCGAATTGGTGCCGCCGCTTTCCGTGGAGCGGCGCTCGATGCGCACCGCCGCCGGTCGGGCGGCGTTGATCCATGCGCTCGCACATATCGAATTCAATGCGATCAACCTGGCCCTCGATGCCGTCTGGCGCTTTGGCGACATGCCGGTCGACTACTATGCAGACTGGTTGCAGGTCGCTGCGGAGGAGGCGCTGCATTTTTCGCTGCTGGCACAGCACTTGCACACGCTAGGCTATGCGTATGGCGATTTCAATGCCCACAACAGCCTGTGGGACATGGCCGAAAAGACGCGCCACGATATCCTGGCCCGCATCGCGCTGGTGCCGCGCACGCTGGAGGCGCGCGGACTCGATGCGTCGCCGCCGTTGCGTGCCAAACTGGCGCAGGCGGGCGATATCGAGGCGGCAAAGATACTCGATATCATTTTGCGCGACGAAATCGGCCATGTCGCCATCGGCAATCGCTGGTATGGCTGGCTGTGCCAACAACGCGGGCTGGAGCCGATAGCGACATACGCTGCGCTGGCCTTGCAGCACAAAGCGCCGCCGCTGCGCGGCCCCTTCAATATCGACGCGCGCCGCGCCGCCGGCTTCGGCGAAGCGGAGTTGGCGTTGCTGGGTGCATAAGCACTGATTGACACACCATAGTCATGTTTTGGCGTCAAGATGGCGCCTGGAGGATACATGCCGCAACAAAAGACAGTAACGCTGGCCCTGCAAGGCGGCGGTTCGCATGGAGCATTTACCTGGGGCGTGCTGGATCGCTTGCTGGAAGAAGAACGGCTGGACATCGAAGCGATCAGCGGCGCCAGCGCCGGCGCAGTCAACGCCGTCGTGCTGGCGCACGGTTATGCGGTCGATGGCCGGGCCGGCGCGCGCCGCGCGCTGGCCGATTTTTGGGAACGGGTATCGGTCAAGGCGCCATTCAATTTTTCCGGCGACGATATCAAGACCGGCGCCGACCTTGGGTCGGGCGCCGAGGTGCCGGTCGCGCTCAGGATGTTCATGTCGCTCTCGCGCATACTTTCGCCTTATCAACTCAATCCGTTCGATATCAACCCGCTGCGCGACATTCTCGCCGAACAAATCGATTTCGAGCGCTTGCGGGTAGACGGCAAGATCAAGCTGTTTGTCGCTGCGACCCAGGTCAGTACCGGCATGTTGAAGATTTTCCGCAACAAGCAATTGTCGCTCGATGCGTTGCTGGCCTCGGCTTGCCTGCCGGCCATCCATCGTGCGGTGGAAATCGACGGCGAAGCGTATTGGGACGGCGGCTTCACCGCCAATCCGCCGATTTTCCCGCTGCTGCACCAATGCAGCGCGCGCGATATCGTGGTGGTGCTGTTGCACCGTAATCCGCAGGCGGCCGTGCCGACCTCAGCCGACGAAATCTATGCGCGCCTGACCGATATCGGCTTCAGCGCGGCCCTGTTTACCGAATTGCAAGGCATTGCGCTGGCACAGCGCGAAGCGCAGCGCGGCTGGATTGCCTTCGGCAGCCTGGAACGCCGCTTGCGCAAATTGAATGTGCATCTGGTCGACTCGCGCGACTTCATGAGCCGCCTGAGCGGCTTGAGCAAATTGAATACGCAAGCGCCGTTCATCGAAGCCTTGCGCAATGAAGGCAAAGCGCAAGCCGATGCCTGGCTGCAAGAGAATTTCCAGCATCTCGGCGTGCGCTCGTCGTTCAATCTCGCCCGCTTTCTGCGTCGCTGACTTGGTCGAAACGGAAAACCGCGAATTTCCGTATAATCCGTTATCGAACGACCGTTCTATTTAAACTCAGCTCCTCCATGAAAGCATCCCGTTCCGAATTCCTCGCCGTGCGCGGCCTGCGCTACCATATCCGCCATTGGGGCGAACCCGATGCGCCGCCGCTATTCATGTTGCATGGCTGGATGGACGTGTCGGCATCGTTCCAATTCATGGTCGATCATTTGCAGCGCGACTGGCATGTGATCGCGCCCGATTGGCGCGGATTTGGCCTCAGCCAAAACCCCGGCGTAGACACCTATTGGTTCCCCGATTATCTGGGCGACCTCGATGCGATCCTGCAAACCTATGCTCCGGATCGGGCGGTGAATTTGCTGGGCCACAGCATGGGCGCCAACATTGCCTGCATCTATGCCGGCGTGCGCCCGGAGCGGGTCGGCAAGCTGATCAATTTCGAGGGCTTCGGCATGGCGCCGACGCGACCGGAGCAAGCGCCGCGTCGTTACGCCGCGTGGCTAGACGAATTGCGCCAAGCGCCGAGCTTGCGCACCTATGCCAGCCAGGCCGAGGTGGCGGCGCGCTTGCAAAAGAACAATCCGCGCTTGAACGACGAGCGGGCGGCATTCCTGGCTGCGCACTGGTCGGCGCAAAATGCCGATGGCGCGTGGCAAATCCTGGGCGATCCGGCGCACAAGGGCGTGAGCCCCGTTTTGTACCGGGTCGAAGAAGTGATGGCGTGCTGGCAGGCGATCACGGCGCCGGTTTTGTGGGTCGAAGCAGCCGACACCGATATGTGGCGCTGGATCGGCGGCAGGGAAAAAGGGCGGGTGGAAGTCGATCGCCGGCTGCAATTCTTTCCGCAACTCAGCAAGGAAATGATAGCCGATGCCGGGCATATGCTGCATCACGACCAGCCGCAGGCGTTGGCGCAACTGGTCGAGCGTTTTTTGGCGTAACGGCACGCGGAATAATCCGACCGCCTGATGCTTTGGGCGCAAGCAGCGTACAATGACGGTTGTCAGCGCTAGTTATTCGCCGCCTCCCTCATTTTGACCTCGTTCCATGCTTAACGTCGATCTTCATTGCCACTCCACTGTTTCCGATGGCGTCCTTGCCCCTGCCGCATTGGCGGCGCGTGCCAAGGCCAACGGTGTCGACATCTGGGCCTTGACCGATCACGATGAAGTGGACGGCATTGCCGAGGCGCGCACCGCTGCTGCGGCGATCGGCTTGGCCTATGTCGCCGGGGTTGAAGTTTCGGTCACCTGGGCCGGCAGCACCGTGCATATCGTCGGTTTGCAGATCGACGAGACCAATCCCGCGCTGGCAAAGGGCCTTGCCAATACCCGCAACGGCCGTTTGGAGCGGGCGCACGAGATCGCAGCCGAACTGGCAGCCGTCGGCGTGCCGGACGCGTTCGAAGGGGCGCTGAAGTTCGCCGGCAATCCCGATTTGTTGTCGCGCACCCATTTTGCGCGCTATATCATCCAGTTGGGCATCTGCAGCTCGGTCACCGAGGTATTCAAGAAATACTTAATCGAAGGCAAGCCCGGCTACGTGCCGCATCGCTGGGCCACGCTGCAAAATGCAGTGACCTGGATCCGCGAGGCCGGCGGGATTGCCGTGGTTGCGCATCCCGGGCGCTATAAATTTTCGGATTTGGCATTCGACGAGTTCATCCAGGAATTCAAGCGGCAGGGCGGCACTGCGATGGAAGTGACGACCGGCAGCCACAGCGTCGATCAATACGACTATTACGCCGGGGTCGCATCCCGCTACGGCTTGCTGGCTTCGCGCGGTTCCGATTTCCATAGCCCGAACGAATCGCGCGCCGACCTGGGCGCCTTGCCGCCGTTGCCGGCTGGTCTCACCCCGGTCTGGCATGATTGGGCGTTGCCATAGAAACAGCAAATCCGCGCGCGACCGGGATTTTTGCACTTGCCTGCGGAATTGAGCGATACTCCCTTCTTTCGTCAATTCGACCGTGCCGCGCAATTACCGCTTATCGCTTCGCAGCCTGAATTCACATGAGCCAATTTTTTCAAATTCACCCCGAGAACCCGCAACTGCGCTTGATCAAGCAGGCGGCGCAAATCATCCAGTCGGGCGGCATCGTCGCGCTGCCGACCGATTCCTGCTATGCGTTAGTGTGTCAATTGGATGACAAGCAGGCGGTCGAGCGCTTGCGCCGGATACGCGGCGTCGACGACAAGCATCATCTGACCCTGTTGTGCCGCGATTTGAGCGAAATTGCGCAGTATGCGAAAGTCGACAACCGGCGCTACCGGATGTTGAAGACCGCCACGCCCGGCCCCTATACCTTCATCCTGGAAGCGACCAAGGAAGTGCCGCGCCGCTTGAGCCACCCGCAGCGCAAGACCATCGGCCTGCGCGTGCCGGAAAACCGCATCGCCCAGGCGCTGCTGGAAGAATTGGCGCAACCGCTGTTGGGCGCGACCCTGATTTTGCCGGACGAAAGCGAACCGCTGACCGACCCCGAAGAAATCCGCGACCACCTGGAAAAGCTGATCGAACTGGTGATCGATGGCGGCGCTTGCAGCCTGCAGCCGACCACGGTGATCGACTTGACGGAAGAACAACCCGTTCTATTGCGGCAAGGGCGTGGCGATGTTGCGCAATTCGGCTTGTGAGGCGGTACGCCCGCTTGCGCAAGGCCGAGCGTCGGCCACCATGCTTGACGACTAGGCACCGATTTCCCGAATTCTCGGGGAACGGCGCTGCCCTCTGATAAAATCGAGCCCATGAACGAAATAATCAATAACATTGCAATTTTCGCTTTGCCGGTTTTATTCGCGATTACCTTGCATGAAGCCGCTCACGGGTATGTCGCGAAGTATTTTGGCGACAACACTGCGTTTGCAGCGGGTCGCGTAAGCTTGGACCCCTTTAAGCACATCGATTTGTTTGGCACCATCGTTTTGCCGATTGCGATGTTTGTTTTAAGTTCGCTAACCGGCAATCCGTTTGCTTTTGGCTATGCCAAACCGGTCCCGGTCGATTTCGGAAAATTGCGCAATCCGAAGCGCGATATGATTTGGGTTGCGTTTGCGGGGCCTGGCGCAAATTTCGTGATGGCCTTTCTGTGGCTATTGATGCTGGTGGGCTTGCAAGCGGGCCACGTCAATGAAAATTTTTTCCTTGAAATGGCAAATGCGGGTGTCGTCACAAATCTGGTGCTTTTTGCGTTGAATCTGTTTCCGATACCGCCGCTCGATGGCGGGCGTATTTTGGTCGGTTTGTTGCCGCTCAAGTATGCCATGCTGCTTGCAAAAGCTGAGCCTTACGGCTTTTTCATCGTAATTATTTTGTCGATGACAAATGGCCTTCTTTTTCGATATTGGATTTATCCGGTGATGGATATATCTTCGTTACTATTGAAAGCAATTGTTTCACCCCTGACCTCTTAACTAAAAACTGACCGACTATGTATCCTGATCGCGTTGTTTCCGGTATGCGCCCGACGGGCGCCATGCATCTTGGCCACTATCACGGCGCCCTGAAAAACTGGGTGAAGCTGCAAGCAGAGTTGCCCTGCCTGTTCTTCGTCGCCGATTGGCATGCGTTGACCACGCATTACGACGATCCCAGCATCATCGAAACCGCCACCTGGGATATGCTGGTCGATTGGCTGGCAGCCGGCATCGATCCCTCGCAGGCGACCTTGTTCATCCAGTCCAAGGTGCCGGAACACGCCGAATTGCACCTGCTGCTGTCGATGGCGACGCCGCTCGGCTGGCTGGAGCGCGTCCCGACCTACAAGGATCAGCAAGAGAAACTGGCCGACCGCGATTTGGCGACTTACGGCTTTCTCGGCTATCCGTTGCTGCAGGCGGCGGACGTGCTGATTTACCGCGCCAGCCAGGTGCCGGTCGGCGAAGACCAAGTGCCGCACGTCGAAATGATGCGCGAGATCGCGCGCCGCTTCAATCATATCTACGGCAAGGAAAAGGGCTTCGAGGAAAAGGCACGTGAAGCCGTCAAGAAATTGGGCAGCAAGCGCGCCAAGATTTACAACGAGTTGCGCACCGAGTTCCAGGAAAAAGGCAAGGAAGACGCGCTCGAACAAGCGAAGGCGATGCTCGACGACGCCCAAAACCTGTCCAATATCGACCGCGAGCGGCTGTTTGGTTTCCTCGAAGGCAGCCGCAAGTTGATCCTGGTCGAGCCGCAAGCCTTATTGACGGAATCTTCGCGTCTGCCGGGGCTGGATGGGTCGAAAATGTCCAAGAGTTATGGCAACTCGATCGCTTTGCGCGAAGATAAAGACGTATTGACGAAAAAAGTGCGCACCATGCCGACCGATCCGGCGCGCGTGCGCCGCACCGATGCCGGCGATCCGGAAAAATGCCCGGTGTGGCAATTTCATCAAGTCTATTCCGACGAAGCGACCAAGGAATGGGTGGTCAAGGGCTGCAAATCGGCCGGCATCGGTTGCATCGAATGCAAACAGCCGGTGATCGACGCGATCCTGGCCGAGCAAGAGCCGATGCGCGAACGCGCGCAACTGTATCTGGACGATCCGTCGCTGGTGCGGGCGATTGTCGCCGACGGTTGCGACAAGGCGCGCAAACTGGCGCAGGAAACCATGCGCGACGTGCGCGAAGCGATGGGCTTGAGCTATAGCTGAGCTTAGCTTAGCTCCAAGCGTTCATGACAGCGCATCGTAGCGACCAGCCGTCCGACTGGGTGTGGCGCTTCGCCGCCCTGGTTCCGCCAGGGGAGGTGCTGGACCTGGCCTGCGGCTATGGTCGCCATGCGCGCCTGTTTGCCGCCGCTGGGCACCGGGTGTTGGCGGTCGACCGCGATGCCGACGCGCTGGCGTCGATTCTCGTGGAAGGCGTGACGACCTTGCGGGCCGACTTGGAGGATGGCAGTCCCTGGCCGTTCGAGGCGAAACGATTTTCCGGCATTATCATCACAAATTATCATCATCGTCCGTTATTTCCATCTATTTTCGATAGCCTGGCCGATGACGGGATACTGCTCGTCGAAACCTTTGCCGCCGGCAACGCGCAATTCGGCAAGCCGTCGAATCCCGATTTTTTACTGGCTCGCGGCGAATTACTGGCGCTGGCCGGCGCCTACGCGGGTGCAAAATTGCGCGTGATCGCGTACGAAGACGGTTATGTGGAACTCCCAAAACCGGCGATGATCCAACGGGTTTGCCTGGCAAAATCGGATTTTTGCGGGGAGTCACGCAGCTTTCCGCTGATTTGACCGCAAACCCGCCCCACGCGGGCGGGCTATCCGCTACAATCGAACATTTACATCTTTGTCCATCACTATTTCTATGATTCAAGGCAGCATAGTCGCGATCGTCACCCCGATGCATGAAGACGGGAGTCTGGATTTCCCGTGTTTGCGAAAATTGATTGACTGGCACATCGCAGAAGGCACGGACGCCATCGTAATCGTCGGCACGACCGGCGAATCGCCGACCGTATCGGTCGAAGAGCATTGTGAATTGATTAAGGTCGCCGTCGAGCAAAGCGCAAAACGGGTTCCTATCATCGCCGGCACCGGCGGCAATTCCACTTCCGAAGCAATCGAGCTGACGCGTTTTGCCAAGAACGTCGGCGCCGATGCATCGTTGCTGGTCGTGCCTTATTACAATCGTCCGACGCAAGAAGGCATGTACCGGCATTTCCGCGCAATCGCCGAAGCGGTCGAAATCCCCGTCATTCTGTACAATGTGCCCGGCCGCACCGTGGCCGACATGAGCAATGAAACGATTTTGCGCCTGGCGCAAGTGCCCGGCATCATCGGCGTCAAGGACGCGACGGGCAATCTGGCGCGCGGCACCGATCTGTTGCGCTTGGCGCCGCCGGAGTTCTCGATCTTTTCGGGTGACGATGCGACCGCGATGGCCTTGATGTTTTGCGGCGCGCGCGGCAACATTTCGGTCACGGCCAATGTCGCACCGCGCGCAATGCATCAGTTGTGCGTGGCGGCGATGGCGGGGCGGACCAAGGAAGCGATCGAAATCAACAATCGACTCTTGCCGCTGCATAATAAATTATTTGTCGAACCGAATCCATTGCCGGTGAAATGGGCCTTGACGCAAATGGGTCTGATATCATCCGGCATTCGCCTGCCGTTGGTCGGATTGAGCAGTGAGTACCACGAGTCCGTTCGCGCCGCATTGCGCGAATCGGGCATACTTTAGAGACGCCCAGGCGCGTTGCGCGCTTGGCTAGGCATCCCAGAAACCACCTCATTTTGTATCGACATGACAATTCGGAAGAACTTTCACATGGCACAACGCAGCATCGTTCAACGCGGACTAATTTGCGCGCTTGCGCTTGCCGGCCTGGCCGGTTGCGGTACCTTTTCGACCGTGATGGAACCGGATCGGATCGATTATAAAAGCGCCAACAAGGCGCCCTCTTCGCCGAAGCTGGAAGTTCCACCCGATCTGACTCAATTGCAGAACGATAACCGGTATCAGGTTTCAGCGTCGGGCACCGCAACCAAGAGCGAATTTGACAAGGGCAAGGGTGCGGTTGCGGTTACCGCCGGGTCGAACGCCACGGTTGCGGTCAATTCGATAGGCGGCATGCATATCGTGCGCGACGGCAGCCAGCACTGGCTGGTGGTCAAGCAGTCGCCGGAAGCCTTATGGCCGCAAGTGAAGGAATTTTGGCAAGAAACCGGATTCTTGATCAACATCGAACATCCGACCGAAGGCATCATGGAAACCGACTGGGCCGAAAATCGCGCCAAGCTGCCATCGGATTTCCTGCGCGATACGCTGGGCAAGGTGCTCGATTCGCTGTGGTCGACCGGCGAACGCGATAAATTCCGCACGCGCATGGAGCGCGGCGCCGATGGCGCCACCGAGATCTATGTCAGCCATCAAGGGGTGGAGGAAGTGTTGACCGGCGCGCAAAAAGATTCCAGCACCTGGCAACCGCGTCCGGCCGATCCCGGTCTGGAATTGGAATTCCTGGGACGCATGATGGCGCGCCTGGCGAACGATCCGGCACTGGCCAAGACGGCGGTCAGTGCCAGCGTCGAGCAGCAGCATGCCAAATTGGTCAAGGGCGCCGACGGCGGCTATGTCGAAGTCGACGAAGGTTTCGATCGTGCATGGCGCAGGGTAGGTTTGGCGCTGGACCGCGTCGGCTTTACGGTTGAAGATCGCGATCGCACCCAGGGCTTGTATTTCGTCCGTTATGTCGATGAAGGCAAGAGCGCGGAAGGAAAAGGATTTTTCTCCAAACTATTCTCGTTTGGCAGCGACGACCCCGCCAAGGCCTTGAAATACCGCATTTCGGTGAAGGAAACCGGCGACACCAGCAAGATCGTCGTTCTCGACAACGACGGCAAGCCTGAAGCATCCGACACCGGCAAGAAGATTCTCGGTCTGTTGAACGACCAGCTCAAATAAGGCGGCCGACGCTCCGCCCTGCGGAAACGGATTGTGAAATTTGCGTCCTTGGGGAGCGGTAGCGAAGGCAACGCCCTGTTGATTTCCGCCGCTTCGGGCGTGACCGCCAGCACGGTCATGCTCGATTGCGGCTTCGGCTTGCGCGAGGCGGAGCGCCGTTTGGCGCGCCTGGCGGTTGCCGCAGCCAACATCGCCGCAATCGTCGTCACCCACGAGCATCAAGACCACGTCGGTGGCGTGTTCAAATTTGCGCGCCGTCACCGGATACCGGTCTGGATGAGCTATGGCACTTTCCAGGCGGTGCAGGCGCACTCGGACGGCGTCGATGTGCATTTTTGCCGCGACGGCGAACGCATCGGCATCGGCGATCTCGAATTTTTCCCCTATACGGTGCCGCACGACGCGCGCGAGCCGCTGCAATACGCAATCGGCGACGGTGCGTCCAAGCTGGGCGTGCTGACCGACGCCGGCCAGCCGACGCCGCATTTGATCGACGCGCTCGGCGCTTGCGATGCGCTGGTGCTCGAATGTAACCACGATCCGCGCATGTTGGCGCAATCGACTTATCCGCCGTCGCTCAAACGGCGCATCGGCGGGCCATTCGGCCACTTGTCCAACCAGGCCAGCGCCGAGATCCTGGCCGCCATCGACAAAAGCCGATTAACCACCGTCATCGGCGCGCATCTAAGCCAGCAAAATAATACGCCGGCGCTGGCGTATGCCGCGTTGTCAGAGGTGCTCGACAACACGCGGGTCGCGTTGCATATGGCTTGTCAGGAGCAAGGTTTTGACTGGCTGGAAGTGAGGAGCTGACGCATGTAGTGAGCATATGTGGCAAGCGGATATATCAAGCTTGACCGAACATTGCTATTTCAATTATTCCATGTCAGCATAGATCCACCGTTCTCGCCTATCGTCGGCGGGGAAAGCAAATTCGAGGGGGATATCCGGTGCATGTAGTGATTATTGTTTTGCTTCTGTTGGCGCTGGGATTCCTGGTCAACCTATTGTTACAGCCGCGCCAGAGCGCCGCTGGCGAGACCGGAAAACGTAGCGATTCGCCGGTCGTCAAAAATTTCGGCGATGCCGGAGCGGGATTGCAAGTGGCGTTTATCTCCGGCGGAAAATTGTTTTACAGCGCCGAGCATGGCGAGGTGCGGCAACTGCAAAGCCCCTATATCCAAGAGGTCTCCGATCGGCTGGAAAAGAGCAAGGAGCGCAATGCCTGGAAACAAAATACCAGTTTCGGCATTGCAGCGGGTGGCAACGTCCGGCAATTCGATTCCGATGGCGCAAATATAGTCGCGACCTCGGCGCAATTCTATCGAAACTCGATCCTGTATTTTCTCAAGGACGAGAGCATGGGCGGCTTGTTCGCCTATGATTTGACGGATCAGAAAGAAAAAAGACTGCTGCACAAGCAAAACCTGAATCTGGCCGATTTGAATCTGGATCAGGTCAGCGGCAAAATACTCTGTTCCTCACGCTCGAAAAATGGCGTCTCCAATATCGCGATGCTCGATTGCGACGGCAACCAATTTCGCGAATTGACCGGGGGCGACACCTTTGATTCCGCGCCGACCTGGGTTTCGGCGGATGGGAAGGAGATATTCTTCCAGTCCGCCGGTCTTGCCCGCAACGAGGCCGGTTATATCGTGGCACAAGGCAATGCGACCATCCAGCGGCTGGACCTGAATTCCGGCAGCATTACGCCGGTGCTGGAAGACTCCAATTTCGACTACCTGCAGCCGCGCCTTTGCCCGCAAGGGCATTTGTACTTCATTCGACGTCCGTACGAGCCGCCGAGATACCAGACTGGCAATTTAATCCTGGATACTTTGCTATTTCCATTTCGATTGCTGCGCGCAGTATTCCATTATCTGAATTTTTTCTCGATGATGTACTCGCGCAAACCGTTGACCAGCGCCTCCGGCTCCGCCGTGCAAGCCGACCTCAAGCAGATTATGCTCAAAGGGAAGCGCATCGATGCGGAAAAAGCGTTGCGCCGCGAAGCCGCCGTCAATGGCGTGCCATCGCTGGTTCCCAGATCCTGGCAATTGATTCAGCGGTCGCGGCAGGGCGACGAGCGGGTGCTCGCATGCAATGTGCTGTCCTACTTCATTACGCCGGAAGGGGACATCGTCTATTCCAACGGACGCGGCGTGTTTACCCTGGGCGATGGCGAGCGCTCAAGCTTGATCTTGAAGGGTGACTTGGTGGACGAGGTGATCGCGCATTCCCCGGCTTTGTATAAACCGCACGCAAAAGAGCTGGAATCGGTGGCCGATACAGCGAATACCTGACGCGCTGATCGTTGGACACTTCTGATAAAACAAAAAAGCCGGCCAAAAGGCCGGCTTTTTAACAAGCAATCGCTGATTACTTGGAAGCAGCAGGAGCAGCAGCTGCAGGAGCTGGTGTCGATGCAGCAGGTGCCGAAGCAGCAGGAGCCGAAGCGCCTGGTGCCGAAGCAGCAGGAGCGGCAGCAGGAGCAGCAGCGTCAGCAGCAGGAGCAGGTGCTGGTGTCGGAGCAGGTGCAGCGACTGGAGCTGGTGCAGGTGCTGGTGCTTCTTGTGGTTTGGAGCAAGCGGCCAGAGCAACTGCCAACAGGGAAGCGATCAACAATGTTTTTTTCATGAATTTTCCTTCAATTTGTAAAAAGTTTCGCGATGAATAATTACCGGTAATTATCGCTCGATAGGGCGTCTTCGCAAGTGTCCCGACCAATTTGGTGCGATGCCACAGAACGAAAGCTTCCTAGGTCGCGATTATAGCGGCTTTTTTAGTTTTTTGCGCAAAGCATTTGCTTTTAGGTAAGTAAAAATGCAAGGCAATTACAGGTTTTCGGACAAAAAATTCGTGTTTTGGCGAATTTTTGCCCGAATTTAAATTTATGCGCCTGAAATTTTTATCGCAATCCGGTCCACTGGCGGCTGGTTTTACCCAAGTGCAGGAAGAACCGTACGCAAGGGCCAAGCGGCAGCTGTCGTTGCCGCAAATCACTACGCATTTGACAGTCGATTCCATGCAATTTGACATCTGATGCCGGCTTTTCAGCTGTTGCGCTATCGTCCGCTCAGACCAAGTTCAGCCAACCGTCCTGATACCAATTGTACAAAGCGTCCTGCACGTCTGGCGATGCCTGCGCGGCGCTCGGTCCGTCCAGTTTGCGGGTATCTGCCAGCAGGCATAAGGCAGTTTTGTCGGCGCGCCCTGCGCTAAACGATTCGCCGTTGATAAAAACGTGCTTGCCGCGATAGAGCATTTGCGTCTTGCGCGACAGTGCCACGCCGCGTTTGGCGGCGCTTTGCGCAAAGCGCCCCGGCGGCAATGGTCGCTGCGGCGGCGTGAAGACGGTGCGCGCCTTCGGTTCGGACAGATAGCTGCCGAGAAAAATGGCGATATCGTCTTCGGTGAAGCGCACCTTGTCGATTTCGTGCGCGACCTGGGCCAGCATGGCGCGGCTGATTTCGGCCGGGTGCTTGCAGGGTTCCAGCTCGGGGTCGGCATAGCGGCCGGGCAGGTCGACCGAGTCGGCCATGAATTGCAAGAAGGCTTCTGCCAATTCCTGGTAGGCCGGCGCGCGGAAGCCGACCGAATAGGTCATGCATTCGCCCTCGGCCACGCCGTCGTGCGCGATATGCGGCGGCAAATACAGCATGTCGCCGGGGTTCAGCACAAACTCCTGTTGCGGCTCGAAGTTGCGCAGGATTTTCAGCGGCACGCCGTCGACCAGGCTCAGATCTTTTTGCGCGCCGAAGCGCCAGCGCCGTTGACCGTGCGCTTGCAGCAGGAACACGTCGTACGAGTCGAAATGCGGGCCGACGCCGCCGCCATCGGTCGCATAACTAATCATCAAATCGTCGAGACGGGCGTCCGGCAGGAAATTGAAGGTGCGCAAAAGCGCATCGGCGGCATCGTCATGCAAGTTCACGCCTTGCACCAGCAGCGTCCATTCGCGCTGGCTGCGGGCCGGCAATTGCGCCAACGGACCGCTTTGCATTTGCCATTTGCGCTCAAAATGCGTGACCAAGCGCGATTCGACGTCTTCGTCGGCAGCCATCTCAAAAAGCGCCTCAGCCGACAACAGCGGCTTGAAGTCGGGAATCGCCTGGCGGATCAGCAGCGGTTTCTTGTGCCAGTATTCGCTCAGGAATTGCGCGGGCGTCAAATCGCCCAAAAGAGTGAGTTTTTTCATGCGCGTATTATAGACTCCAATAGTGGCGGCGATCTTTTGCAAGGAGATTCGCCGCCGCGCGCCGCAAACTGTTTGGCCGACGGGTATAATCCGTCAAATCAAATGAAAGGACTCACGATGAAGATTGCCAAAAACACGGTAGTGACTGTGCGCTACAAGTTATCAGATGCTCAAGGCAATCTGATCGAGGAGAGCAGCGAGCCGATGGTTTACCTGCATGGCGGCTATGAAAACACCTTGCCGAAGATCGAAGAAGCGCTCGATGGCCAGGCCGCCGGCTTTGAAATCCTGCTGCATGTCGAGCCGGAAGATGCGTTCGGCGAATACGATGCCAATCTGGTCAAGGTGGAGCCGCGCAATCGTTTGCCGACGCCGCTGGAAGTCGGCATGCAATTCGAAGGCATGCCGGATGGCGGCGAAGAAGGCGAAGAATCCCTGATTTTTACCGTCACCGATATTGCCGACGACAAGGTGGTGTTGGATGGCAACCATCCGTTGGCCGGCATGGCGCTGCGTTTCAATCTGAACGTGGTGGAAGTGCGGGCCGCTTCCGACGAGGAAGTCGCGCATCAGCATGTGCACGGCGCGCACGGTCATCATCACGACGATCTCGACGACGAAGAAGGCGATCACTACAGTTTGCATCCGTTGCACTGAGATTGCCGAAGAAACGCGAGGTAGACGCAAGGTCTGCCTTGCGAGGGCTGCGTCCATGTAGCCAGCGTTAGTTGGCGGACGTGCCGCCGCGCGCGGCGACGAAACGCGCCTGGCTACCCTCCTTGACGCCGATTTTTACCCACTCTGCGCCGACTTCCAACTCGCCGACATTGCCGTGCCAGGCGATTGCGCTCGCGCTCGTTCGGGCGCTGCCACCTTCTTGCCGATTGTGGACGATCAATACCTTGCCGGCGAATTTGCTGGCCAAGGTAGTTAGTTGTTGGCGAACTTCGGCGAAGCCATCGCGTTTTGCGTTGGCGTCGAGCACACGCTGCGCACCAGGCTTTTGCAACGGATCGCCATCGCAGATCAGGACCAGCGCCGACATTTTCTTGCGCGCGGCGATGGCAAAAGCGCGCTGCAACCAATCGCGGGTGGCGATCAGGCGGTCCTCGAATTCGCTATTGCGTCCGGCTTCCATCCGGTAATGATTATTCATCGCCGGCAGGTTGACTGTGGCGAACAAGATGCTGTCGACTTCCCAACGCGCGTTTTCCGCGTAGCTGCGGTACTTGACCGCGTTGGATTGGCGTATCAATGGAATCTTGCTCGCGCCGAAGGAAAGCTCGTCGACGTAAAACAGTTCGCGCACCCGGCTCAAGCGTTCCACCGCCGCCGAGTGGCCGCCGGCATCCTTGCATTCGCTCCAATCCGCGCCCGCCAGCGACAGGATCAAACCATTTTTAGCCGCGCCCAGCACGTCGCGCCGGGACTCGTACAATTGGTCGCTGCATGCTTCGTCGGCGCGCTTGAATCCGTTGGCGATGACGAAGGCCACGTTGTCGGCATCGCTGTCGGCAATCGCCTGGACCAGGGGCGAAGGGTCGTTGCGTGCGCCGATCGTTGGGCCGATCACCGCGAAATTGAAATCGGCGGCTTGCGCCGCCGGCGTTGCGCACAGCACCGCCAGCATGGCCCAGTATGCCCGAAAACGCCGCGACTTCATGCGGCGGCCATCTGCTTGAGTCGGTATAAGGCATCCAGCGCCTCGCGCGGGGTCAAGGCGTCCGGGTCGAGTTGTTCCAACGCCTGCAGCAATTCGGCATGATCCGGTTGGTCGTCGCGCGCGGCAAGCGGTTCCTCTTCCAGCGGCGTGAAACTGGCTGCCGCAAACAAGTCGAATTGCGGGGTCGGCTGCACCGAGTGCGCTTCCAGCGCGGCCAGGTGCTTGCGCGCGGCGCGGATCACTTGCTGCGGCACGCCCGCCAATTGCGCGACCTGCAAGCCGTAGCTTTGCGATGCCGGGCCGGGCTGCACCGCGTGCAGGAACACGATGCTGTCCTTGTGCTCGACCGCCGACAGATGCACGTTGGCCGCGCTCGGATTGGTGTCCGGCAGTTGCGTCAACTCGAAATAATGGGTAGCGAACAGCGTAAAGCTCTTGGTATGGTCGATCAACTGGCGCGCAATCGCCCACGCCAGCGCCAGGCCGTCGAAGGTCGAGGTGCCGCGCCCGACCTCGTCCATCAACACTAGCGACTGCTCGGTTGCGCCGTTCAAGATGGCTGCCGATTCGGTCATCTCGACCATGAAGGTCGAGCGCCCGCCGGCCAGATCGTCGGCGGCGCCGATGCGGGTGAAGATGCGGTCGATCGGGCCGATGGTGGCGCTATTAGCGGGCACATAACTGCCGACGTAAGCCAGCAGCGTAATCAACGCGACTTGCCGCATGAAGGTCGATTTGCCGCCCATGTTGGGGCCGGTTATCAAGAGCAGCTTGCGCTCGGCGTTGAGGTCGCAATCGTTGGCGATGAAGCGTTCGATATGGTTTTCTACCACCGGATGCCGCCCTTGCTCGATCGAAATCGCCGGCTCGGCGATCAGGCGCGGCGCGCACCAGTTATGCCGTTGCGCATGTTCGGCCAGCGCCACCAGCGTGTCCAACTGGGCCAGCGCGCGGGCGATTTCCTGCAGCGTGCCGATATGCGCGGTCAAGTCTTGCAGCAACTGCTCGTACAAGTATTTTTCGCGCGACAGCGCGCGTTCCTGCGCCGACAGCGCCTTGTCTTCAAAGGCCTTCAATTCCGGCGTGATATAGCGCTCCGCATTCTTCAGGGTCTGGCGACGGCGATAGTCGTCCGGCACCTTGTCGGTCTGGCCGTGCGTGACTTCGATATAAAAACCATGCACCTTGTTGTATTCGACGCGCAGGTTGGCGATGCCGGTGCGGGCGCGCTCGCGGGTTTCCAGGTCGAGCAGGAATTGCCCGGCGTTTTCCGACAGCGCGCGCAACTCGTCGAGTTCGGCGTCGAAATTGCGGGCGATCACGCCGCCGTCGCGCACCATCGCCGCCGGTTCCAGCGCAATGGCGCGCTCGATCAAATCCAGGCATTCGAGCGGCGTCGCCAAACCATCCTGCATGGTTTTCAAGAGCGGCGCATTGCCGTCCTTGTCGCACATCGCAACGTAATTGCGCAGCGACGGCAATTGCTGCAAGCCGGCGCGCATGCCCGCCAAGTCGCGCGGACGCGCCGAAAACAGCGCGATGCGGGTGGTGATGCGTTCGATGTCAGGCACTGCCGACAAGGTGCTGGCCAGGCCGGAGCAGGCGTCCGCGCGCAACAGCGCGCCGATGGCCGCATGCCGCGCCTGCGCTACCGATTGATCGCGGCGCGCATGGTGCAGCCAATGGCGCAGCAGGCGCGAGCCCATCGCCGTGCGGCAATGGTCGAGCAGCGAAAACAGCGTCGGGCCGGAGTCGTTGCCATTCTGCGCGCGCAGGGTTTCGGTCAATTCCAGGTTGCGGCGGGTGGCGGCGTCGAGGCCGATGAATTCGTTTTCCGACTCCACCGTCAACGCGCGCACATGCTGCAAACCCTTGCCTTGCGTCGATTGCGCGTAGCGCAGCAGCGCGCCGGCAGCGCCAAGAGAGGCGCTCAAACCCTCGCCGCCGTAGCCGGACAGGGTGGACACCGCCAACTGATCGAGCAGCGCCTTTTCGCCATGCGCCAGATCGAAATGCCAATCCGGCACCGCAGTCGGTTTGCCGGGCAGCGCATTGCGCAGCGCTGCGTCGAGGCTTTCCGGCGCCAGGATTTCCGCCGGCGCGAGCCGCTCCAGCTCTTGCCGCAGACGCGCGTCGCAAGACTTGGCGTCGCCGACGAATTCCATCAATTTCAACGCGCCGCTGGCCATCGACAGCCAGGCCAGGCCGACCGTGACGTTCTTGCGCTGCGCGACAGTGAAAAGCGCCAGCAGCGGGCGCTCCGATTTTTCCGGCAGCAGGTCGGCGTCGGTCAGGGTGCCGGGCGTGACCACCCGCATCACCTTGCGCTCGACTGGCCCCTTGCTGGTGGCCGGATCGCCGATCTGTTCGCAGATGGCGACCGACTCGCCCAATTTGACCAGCTTGGCCAGGTATTGATCGACCGCGTGGAACGGCACGCCCGCCATCTTGATCGGCACGCCGTTGACGTTGCCGCGATGCGTGAGCGTGATGCCCAACAGCCGCGCCGCTTTTTCCGCATCGTCGAAAAACAATTCGTAAAAATCGCCCATCCGATAGAACACCAGCGTATTCGGGTGTTCTGCCTTGATGCCATTGTATTGCTGCATCATCGGGGATATTTTTTGTGTTCCTTCTTTTTCCATCTCGACTCTTTTTGTTCTACCTGCCTCGGCGTGAATGTAGCATACATGCTGCCATAATTGCATCGCCAGCCGCGCGGAGTTGACGCGGATGAATCAAATAACACTCAGCCCGGCAAATCGTCGACTTGCCGGGCTGTGAACTAGCTATGCTAATGCGCAAACATTGCGCAACTGCTGGAGCCTCGGCTTATCGGCCACGGCCACCGGAACGGTGCGGCGCCGATGGTTTGCCGCTGCTGGCGCCGCCGAACGGCTTGGCCGGTGCGCCGGATCGCGGTGCGCCCGGCGCGCGCGCGTTGCCGCCGCCAGTTGCCGGCTTGCTGCCGCTGCTGCCATTGCCGGAACGACCTTGCGGACGGCGGCCAGGCACATTGCCGCTGCGCAGCTGGATCGGTTGCGCGCGCGCATTCGGATCTGGCTCGAAGCCGGGGATGATTTCCTTCGGCAGCGCGCGCTTGATCAGCTTTTCGATATCGCGCAGCATTTGATGTTCGTCCACGCACACCAGCGATACCGCTTCGCCGGTGGCGCCGGCGCGGCCGGTGCGGCCGATGCGATGCACGTAATCTTCCGGCACGTTCGGCAAGTCGTAATTGACGACATGCGGCAATTGGTCGATATCGATGCCGCGCGCGGCGATGTCGGTGGCGACCAGCACTTGCAGGCTGCCTTCCTTGAACTCCGACAACGCCTTGGTGCGCGCGGTCTGGCTCTTGTTGCCGTGGATCGCCATGCCGGTAATGCCGTCTTTTTCCAATTGCTCGACCAGCTTGTTGGCGCCATGCTTGGTGCGGGTAAACACCAACACTTGCGACCACTGGTTGGTCTTGATCAAATGCGCCAGCATCGGATGCTTGCGGTCGCGGTCGACCGGATGGACCTTTTGCGCAATGATTTCGACGGTGGAATTGCGGCGCGCCACTTCGATCATTGCCGGCGAATTCAACAAGCCATCGGCCAGCGCCTTGATTTCGTCCGAGAAGGTCGCCGAGAACAGCAGGTTCTGGCGCTTTTTCGGCAACACCGCCAGGATGCGCTTGATGTCGCGGATGAAGCCCATGTCGAGCATGCGGTCGGCTTCGTCCAGGATCAGGATTTCAATCTGGTTCAGGTTGACCGTGCCTTGCTGCATATGGTCCAGCAAGCGTCCGGGCGTGGCAACCAGGATATCGACACCATGCTTCAACAGCTTGATTTGCGGGTTGATGCCGACCCCGCCGAAAATCACTGCCGAAGTCAGCTTCAGGTATTTGCCGTAGGTGCGCACGCTTTCTTCGACTTGCGCGGCCAATTCGCGCGTTGGCGTCAAGATCAATGCGCGGATCGGGCGCGCGGCGGTGGTGGTGCGCGGCGCTGCCGCAGCGGTCGACAAGCGCTGCAAAATAGGCAGAGTGAAACCGGCGGTCTTGCCGGTGCCGGTTTGCGCTCCTGCCAATAAATCGCCGCCGGCCAGCACGGCGGGAATCGCCTGGGCCTGGATCGGTGTCGGAGTGGTATAGCCTTGCTCGGTAACGGCGCGAAGAATTTCGTCGGCCAGGCCGAGATTTGAAAATGACATGAAGACTCAATAGAGAATATCGGCCTGTCGCCACAGGAGGCGCCAGTCGCAGGCAAACGGATTAGGATAATGATGGTCTAGATAGACAGCCGCAAGGTGACTGGAGATATGCGGCATGCGTTAGTATAACAGGTTGTCGGGTTGGCGTTGCGACGCATGCAGGGATCGCACGCCGAAGGCAGCGCTGAAATCCATAAGTTATTTCAGAGCAGTGCTATATCGTACCCGACTTCCTTTTTATGCCGAACAGCGACGATCACCGCGTTTTGGCCATCGTAGTGATATAGCGCGATATAGCCGCTTTCGCCGAAATCGATCAACCATTCCCGATATTCCGGAACCATGTCTTCTGCAGGTCGGCCAACCGCTGGTTGCTGGGCAAGGATTTTTACGCCTGCGCGGATGGTCGCCACAGCACGCTTGGCAGCGTCGGAATTTTTTGTCGCCAAAAATCGGTAAAGCCGTTGCACATCAAGCAGCGCACGCGGCGACCAAATTAAACGTGGCATGCAGGCGGTTCCACGTCTTGGCCGGATTCCAATTTGGCGAGCCAGGCGTCGGCTTCTTCAGCCGTTGCATGCAGGCCGGTAGTTTGGTACTCATTCCATGCACGGATACCATCTTGTCGGAATGTTTCACGCTTTTCCTCGCGCTCGACATATTGTTGGATGGCTTCGCGCATCATCCAATGTGTTGAACGGCGGCGAGATTCGGCCAAATGTTCAATCCGGGCACGAATTTCCGGCTCCAACTTGACGGACATTGGTTTTGCGGCAGTAACGGTCACGGTGTCCTCGCTTGCGAGTATTAACGGGTATTACTATAGCATACCCGCTGTTCGTGCGGCGCAGATTTTTACTTCGCAAACGGCGCCAGCAAATTCACCATTTGCCCAAATACCTTGGGCGTGCCGGCAATCACGTTGCCTTTGTATAGGTAATCGGATTCGCCGGCGAAAGTGCCGACGATGCCGCCCGATTCGGTGATGAGCAGCGAGCCTGCTGCCATATCCCAAGGCTTCAAGCCTTTTTCAAAGAATCCGTCCAGGCGTCCGGCAGCGACGTAGGCCAGGTCCAGTGCGGCGGCGCCGGCGCGGCGCAGGCCGGTGCTGGCTTCGGTCATCACGCGGAACATTTTCAGGTATTCGTCCATGCCGTCTTTGTCGCGGTACATGAAGCCGGTGCCGATCAGCGCTTCGGCGATCTTGTCGCGCTTGGTCACGCGCAGCCGCTTTTCGTTCAAAAACGCGCCGCCGCCCTTGCTGGCGGTAAACAAGTCGTTGCGGGTCGGGTCGTATACGACGGCTTGCGTGATCTGGCCGCGCTGTTGCAGCGCAATCGATACGCAATATTGCGGAAAACCGTGGATGAAGTTGGTGGTGCCGTCCAGGGGATCGATGATCCAGACATTTTCGTTGTCGTCGTGTAAATTGGCGGAGGGGCCGGATTCTTCGCCCAGCACCGCATGGTCGGGATAGGCGCCGATCAAGACTTCGATAATCGCTTGTTCTGCGGCCTGATCGACTTCGGTGACGAAGTCCTTGTGGCCTTTTTCCGTTACCTTGACGCGGTCTAGGTCGAAGGAGGCGCGATTGATGATGGCGGCGGCGCGACGCGCGGCCTTGACCGCCGTGTTGAGCATGGGGTGCATAGTGATTCCGTTAAAATGGCGGTGCCGTTGCCAAAACCGCAAACGGAACCGCATGGATGAATTAAGGAGCGATGCGGTAAAAGCAACTAAATTAACCGGAGTTTTACCGCGCAATGTCGCCATTTTAAATGAACTTGCCTCAAATCGACACCTCTCTTTTCAAACGGCTGCGCATCGTGCTGGTCGAAACCAGCCGTCCCGGCAACATTGGCGCAGCGGCGCGCGCGATGAAAACCATGGGATTTTCCGATCTGGTGCTGGTCAAGCCGCGCTTCGACGATGCGATAAAGCAAGAGGAAGCGGTCGCTTTTGCCAGCGGCGCGCAAGATGTGATGGACGCGGCGCGGATCGTCGACTCGTTTGGCGAAGCGTTGGAAGGTTGCAATTTTGCGGCGGCAGTGAGCGCCCGCTTACGCGAATTCTCGCCGCCGATAGTCACGCCGCGCAATCTGGCGCAGCAACTCGCCGCCGATCCAGGCTTGCAGGCAGCTTTGGTATTCGGCAACGAGCGCTTCGGCCTACCCAATGAAATTGTCGAAAAATGCAATGTGCTGATTAATATCCCGGCTAATCCCGAGTATTCGTCGCTCAATCTGGCGCAAGCGGTGCAAGTGCTGACTTACGAATGCCGGATGGCGGCCATCGATGGCGTCAGCCGATCAACCGATATCGGCTTTCAGGGACAAGCTGCTGCAGTGGCGCAAATCGAAGGCATGTATGCGCATCTGGAACAGGCCTTGATAGCCATCGATTTCCTCGATGCCGATAACCCGAAGAAATTGATGCCGCGCTTGAAGCGCTTATTCTCGCGCACGCAATTGGAGGTCGAGGAAGTGAATATCCTGCGCGGGATTGCCAAGCAGATATTGGCGGGGCGCAAATAAAGCACTCGTTTTTCTTCCCTCGCCCGCTTGCGGGAGAGGGGAGGGGCGGGCCGCGTAGGCAGAGGGTGTTTGCAATGGAGAAGGTTTTCAATTTCGGGAGCTTGGAGCATTTGTCGCGCTTAAAAAAGAATCTCGTGTCACGCTCCCTCTCCCCTAGCCCCTCTCCCGCAAGCGGGCGAGGGGAACAAAGCCAGCACAGGCTTCTACGCCCACGCCCGCATCAGTCCGACTGCCAAACCCTCTAGTGCAAAGTCGGCGCCTTCCCGATCGACCCGGATGATCTTGAAATCCGGGTTTTCCGGCAGCAGTTCGATCAGGCTGCCGGTTTTGCGATAGCGCTTGACGGTCACATCGTCGCCCAGGCGGGCAACCACGATTTGGCCGTTCCTCGCGCTGTCGGCCTTTTTCACCGCCAGCAAATCGCCGTCGATGATGCCGGCGTCGCGCATCGACATGCCGCGCACCTTCAGCAGATAGTCCGGCTTGGCAGTAAACAGCGACGGGTCGACGTTGTAATTGGCTTCCACATGTTCTTGCGCCAGGATCGGCGAACCGGCGGCGACCCGACCGATCAGCGGCAGGCTCAATTGCATCAAGGCCGGATGCGGCAGCGCCAGTTGCGCACTGGAGAAACGGTCGGCGCCACGGTCGGCGCCCAGATCGCCGCACAGGCGGATACCGCGCGAGGTGCCGGGCGAAATCTCGATTGCGCCCTTGCGCGCCAGCGCCTGCAAATGCTCTTCCGCCGCGTTGGCCGATTTGAAGCCCAATTCGGCGGCGATTTCGGCGCGGGTCGGCGGGAAGCCGGTGTTTTCGATCGCTTCCTTGATCAGGTTAAGGATTTGTTCCTGGCGGGCGGTAAGTTTAATCATGGTCTTGGCGGTCGGTGAAACGGGATTGGGGGTTGTTGCAACTTGGTGTACTTGGACAACTACCGCTGTTCGTTTGCACAGTCTGTATTTTTGTACAGTATTTCGTTAAATGCAAGCAATTTTGACTTTAAAATGCATCGGCGGTGCGCAATGTTGCTTGCGCGACCTCCCTTGGACGGAAAATGGCACTATGTGTCGCCGATTTTCCATCGGAGAAAGATAAGCGCTTGAAACTATTGAGTTTTCCATCGGGGCAGGGTATGATCTTGGGTTTTCCTCTTCCCACACTCGTCTTGACGCCGGGGTGGGCGATTTTTATATCCGTCCAAAAGGAGTTTTTATGCGTCACTATGAAATAGTATTTATCGTCCATCCGGATCAAAGCGAGCAAGTGCCCGCGATGATCGAACGCTACAAGGGCATCGTCACCGCCCGTGGCGGCAAGGTCCACCGTGTTGAAGACTGGGGTCGTCGCCAGATGGCTTACCTGATCCAGAAGCTCGCCAAGGCGCATTACGTTTGCTTGAACATCGAATGCGACAACGAAACTCTGGTCGAAATCGAAACCGGCTTCAAGTTCAACGATGCTGTCTTGCGTCATCTGACCGTCAAGTTGAAGAAGGCCGAGACAACACCATCGCCGATGATGAAGGCTGTGCAGAAGGAAGATGCTGCCAAGAGCCATCGTACTGAGGCGCCCGCTGCGTAAGTTCTGCAATTAGTCAGGAAAAGACTGGAAAACAAGCTGGAAAATCAGTTTCAATTAATTGCCAGTATCGCCGAACGCGATGTATTGCGTTACACCCCGGCAGGCATCCCGATCGTGTCGGCAAAATTGCTGCACAGTTCGCAACAAATTGAAGCTGGCATCCCGAGGTTGATCGAATTTGAAATGGCTGCGTTAGCCGCAGGCGAAATTTCAGGTCGATTCAGCCAAGCCGAATTGGGCGGGACTTTTCAGTTCACAGGCTTCCTGGCGCGCAAGAACCGCAACAGTAAAAGCCTCGTATTTCACATCATCGATTTCGAGACACCCATTATTTAGATACAGTTTTAGATACAGGAGCCCATCATGGCATTCGGTAAAAAATTCGACAAGAACAAGCTTAAATTGAAGCAAAAGCGTCAACAGCAAAATCCGCTGTTCAAGCGCAAGAAATTCTGCCGCTTCACCGCCGCAAACGTGGAACAAGTGGATTACAAAGACGTTGATACCCTGAAAGACTTCGTCCAGGAAAACGGCAAGATCATGCCGGCACGCCTGACCGGCACCAAGGCCCACTATCAACGCCAGGTCGATACCGCAATCAAGCGCGCACGTTACCTCGCGCTATTGCCGTACACCGATCTGCACAATGCGTAATTGACGACTTATTCAATTACCCACATTCGGAGAAAAACATGCAAGTCATCCTGTTAGAAAAAGTCGTCAATCTCGGCAATCTCGGTGAAGTCGTCCGCGTCAAAGACGGTTTCGCGCGTAATTTCCTGATTCCCCAGCGCAAAGCCCGTCGCGCCACTACCGCTGCGGTTGCTGAATTCGAAGCCAAGCGCGCAGACCTGGAAAAAGCCGCAGCCGAAAGACTGGCCGCGTCGCAAGCGCAAGGCGAAAAGCTGAGCGGCTTGACCGTCCAGATTTCGCAAAAGGCTGGCGTCGATGGTCGTTTGTTCGGTTCCGTCACCAACTTCGACATCGCCGAAGCGTTGAGCAAACAAGGCTTCCCGGTCGAAAAGGCGCAAGTACGCTTGCCGCAAGGCCCGTTGAAGACCGTCGGCGATCACCCGATTGCCGTTGCTCTGCATACGGACGTGGTCGTCGAAGTCACCATCTCGGTGCTGGGCGAACACGCGTAATCAGTTCGATTGAACGAAAAAGCCGGATTTTTCCGGCTTTTTTTTCGTGGTGCGCTCAGCATGGGCGCACCGCCATGCACAGCTTGTCGATTAATTATCGAAGCGCTTTTCCATATACCATTCGTCGATATTGATTCCTCTTCAGGCCATCGTGAGCAGGTATAATTCGCGCAATGACTAAGTACCCCGATCCACAACTAGACTCCCTGCGTGTGCCGCCTCACTCGATCGAGGCAGAGCAATCCGTGCTCGGCGGGTTGCTGCTCGACAACGCGGCGTGGGACCGCATTGCGGATTTCGTGCGCGAGGCCGATTTTTACCGCTACGACCATCGCATCATCTTCCAGCACATCGTCAAGCTGATCAATAATTCGCGTCCGGCTGACGTCATCACGGTCTTCGAGTCGCTGTCGGGCACCGGCAAGGCCGACGAAGTCGGCGGCTTGAGCTATTTGAACGCATTGGCGCAAAATACGCCGTCGGCCGCCAATATCCGCCATTATGCGGAGATCGTGCGCGACCGCGGCGTGTTGCGCAAGCTGATTACGGTGTCCGACGAGATTTCCGGGCAGGCGTTCAGCCCGCAAGGCAAGGAAGTCAAGCAGATGCTCGACGAAGCCGAGTCGAAGATCTTTGCCATTGCGGAAGAGGGCGCGCGCGGTGCGCAAGGCTTTCAATCGATCCAGCCGCTGTTGACCCAGGTGGTCGAGCGCATCGACGAATTGTATAACCGCGACAATCAAAGCGAAATTACCGGCGTGCCGACCGGCTTCGTCGATCTCGATCGCATGACCTCGGGCTTGCAGCCGGGCGACCTGGTGATCGTCGCCGGACGGCCTTCGATGGGCAAGACGGCGTTTTCGATCAATATCGGCGAACACGTCGCCATCGAAAGCGGCTTGCCGGTCGCGGTATTTTCGATGGAAATGGGCGGCACTCAACTGGCCATGCGTATGCTCGGTTCGGTCGGGCGTCTCGACCAGCATCGCTTGCGCACGGGCCGCCTGGCTGACGAAGACTGGCCGCGCTTGACGCATGCAATCCAGAAAATGAACGACGCGCAATTGTATATCGACGAGACGCCGGCGCTCAGTTCGATCGAGCTGCGCGCGCGCTCGCGCCGCCTGTCGCGCCAGTGCGGCAAGCTGGGCCTGATTATCATCGACTACCTGCAACTGATGTCGGCCAACTCCGCCGGTGAAAACCGCGCCACGGAAATCTCGGAAATATCGCGTAACTTGAAAGGCCTGGCCAAGGAATTGAATTGCCCGGTGATCGCCTTGTCGCAGCTGAACCGCTCGCTGGAACAGCGGCCCAACAAGCGGCCCGTGATGTCCGACTTGCGCGAATCGGGCGCCATCGAGCAAGATGCCGACGTGATCCTGTTCATTTATCGCGACGAGGTCTACAACCCGGATTCGCCGGACAAGGGCACTGCCGAAATCATTATCGGCAAACAGCGTAACGGGCCGATTGGCGCGGTGCGTCTGACCTTTCTTGGACAGTACACGAAATTCGATAATTACAGCGGCGGATTGGCGACCTATCAAGGCGATTGACGACACTTGTGGCAAGAGGTCTGGCCGGGCGCGCGATCGCAGCATGAATGTGGGTGCAACGCACCAATCTACAAATTAGGGGAAAAGACGATGTTTGGACGATTCATGCCCAACGAAGGGAAATTCTTCGAGCTGTTCAATCAGCATGCGGATCTGTGTGTCAAGGGGGCAACTGAAATGTTGGCCTTGATGAACAATTTCGACGATCTGGACAATCGCGTGCATGCAATCGAAGGAATCGAAAAGCAGGCCGACCGGGTGACGCACGAGACCATCGAGCTATTGCACAAGACCTTCATCACGCCGATCGACCGCGACGATATCCATCAATTGATTACCCGCATGGACGATATCCTCGATTTGCTGGAGGACGTGGCGCAAACGATTTCCCTGTACGACATCAAGGCCATCACCATCGAGGCGCGCCGGCTGGCGGAGTTGTGCCTGGCCTGCGCGGAAAAGGTCAAGGTGGCGGTCGGCCTGTTGCATAACATGGATAATTCGCGCCAGATTCTCACCATCTGCACCGAGATCGACCGCCTCGAATCGGACGCCGACCACGTGATGCGCGCAGCCATGTCCAAGTTGTTCCGCGACGAGCCGGACGTGCGCAATCTGATCAAGCTCAAGGCGATTTACGAGATCCTGGAAACGGTCACCGATCGTTGCGAGGATGTCGCCAATATCATCGAAGGCATTATCGTAGAGAACGCATAAATCAATTATGCATACCCTGCAAATCAGTGTCTTCGTCCTGGTCGTCCTGATCGGGCTTGCTCTGCTGTTCGATTTCATGAACGGCTTCCACGATGCCGCCAATGCGATTGCAACGGTGGTCTCGACCCGCGTCCTGAAACCGCATACTGCCGTTGCGATGGCGGCGGTTTGCAACTTCATCGCGGTGATGATATTTCCGTTGACGGTGGCGGCCACCGTCGGCAAGGACACCGTCGATCCGATGATCGTCGATCAATACGTGATCTTCGGCGCGCTGGTGGGCGCGGTGTTCTGGAATTTCGTGACCTGGTATTTCGGCATCCCGTCGTCTTCGTCGCATGCGTTGATCGGCGGCCTGGTCGGCGCGGCCGTGGCGAAATCGGGAACCGGCGCGTTGATCGCCGGCGGCTTGATCAAGATCGTCATATTCATCGTCCTGTCGCCGCTGCTCGGCTTCGTGTTCGGCTCGATCATGATGGTGCTGGTGTCGTGGATGTTCGTCGGCGCGACGCCGCGCCGCGTCGACAAATGGTTCCGCCACATGCAATTGCTGTCGGCATCGATGTACAGCCTCGGGCACGGCGGCAACGACGCGCAAAAGACCATCGGCATCATCTGGATGCTGTTGATCGCCGCCGGCCAGGTCAAGTTCAACGAGCGCGTGCCGAATTGGGTGATCGTCAGTTGCTATACGTCGATCAGCCTCGGCACGCTGTTCGGCGGCTGGCGCATCGTCAAGACGATGGGTCAGAAAATCACCAAGTTGAAGCCGGTGGGCGGCTTTTGCGCCGAAACCGGCGGCGCCATCACCTTGTTCATCGCCACCGCGCTGGGCGTGCCGGTCTCGACCACGCATACGATTACCGGCGCCATCGTCGGCGTCGGCTCGGCGCAGAAAATGTCGGCAGTGCGCTGGGGAGTGGCCGGCAATATCGTGTGGGCGTGGATCTTGACGATCCCGGCTTCGGCGTTTGTGGCGGCGATTGCCTGGTGGATCGGCACGCGGGTGCTTTGAACCAGGATCGAATTCAAACGAGCGCATGCGGAATATTTTAACAAATCGCTACTTGGGCAGAGCGATGGCAGCGCTAAAACAAACGGCGACACGGTGGACACCGTGTCGCCGCTTGCCAGGAAAACCTTAGACCTTATCCTGCGTGTTTCTGACGGCGCGCAGTCTCGAAGTCCTGCAATTTCCGGCGCGCGGAGTCGAAGCCATCGCGCAGCGCAACATAAGCGTCTTCGTTCGGCTGGTGGCTCACAACCAATTCGGTGCCGGGCACGGCGACGACGATCCTGACTTCATACAGCGCACCCTGATGCTGGTGCTTATGCGGCAATTCGACCGTGACGGCGCAGCTTTGCAGGTGCGGGAACAGATGTTCGAGTTGGGCGATTTTTTCGCGGATTTTCTCATCGAGCGCATCGGAATGTTCGACGTTGAGGAATTTTACGGTGGATTCGCAGCCCATGATGTTGCCCCTATCTTGTTGATTTTCAGAGATGCCAGTCCGGGAAGACCATGTTGCCTGAAACGTCTCCCGACTGCACATGCACATTGTGCGCCAGCAAGATGGAAAGTCTCTTGATTTGGATCAAAAGCGCCGTATTTGCGGCTTGCCAGCAAATCCTCGCAAGTTGCGCAGCAATCGCGGTCAATCCAAATTGGCGACCAACAGGCGTCGCATCACACGCATTTTCAAACCTTTGACATCTTGCAATTGCATGCGTTGCAGATACGGCTGCCATGCGCTCTCGTCGCCGCCTATCGGTTTGAGCAGCAGGCGCAGCAGTTGCAACGGATGTTTGGCGCTGGCCTTGAGTTTTTTCAAGGCCTTCACGATCACCAGTTCGTCGGCGCTGAAGTCGGTGCCGAACGGGAAATCCGGCAGCACGCCGCGCTGCCGCCAAGGGCGCAGCTTCGCTTCGATCGCCTGCGGCGTGTTGTTGCGCTGCGCCGCCGGAATTTCATAATCCCTGGCGATCTTGCCGTTGTTCTTCGCTTGCTGCAGCAAGCCTTCCTGAAAGCGCGAATCGGTAATCGCCAACATGCGCTTGACGCACTCGCAGTCGGTCATGCCGCGCAGATCGGCGGCGCCGTACTCGGTCACGACGATATCGCGCAGGTGGCGCGGGATCGTGGTTTGCCCATAGTTCCAGACGATATTGGAGAGCAGTTTGCCGTGGCTGTGGCGGGTCGCGCGCAACATCAATATCGAACGCGCTTGCGGCAGCAGGTGCGCCATTGCCACGAAGTTGTATTGCCCGCCGACGCCGCTGACCACGCGGCCAGAATCGAGACTGTCGGAGGCGGCCGCGCCGAGCAGGGTCGCCAACATGGTCGTATTGATGAAGCGCGCATCGCGCCGCTGCGGGCGGGTGATGTCTTCGCGTCCGAAGACATCGTTGATGGTGCTGATGCGGCTCATGCCGATCCGGGCGCGCATTGCCGGGGTCAGGTCGCGCAAGGATTGATAAAACTCGCGCGGACCGATAAAGAAGCCGCCATGCATGATGATGCCGTGTTGCAATTCGTCGCCGAGGCATAGCTTGGCCACGGCGTCGATGGCCGCCGCATCGCCGACGCAGGCCGGCGCCGTTTGGCGATCGATGGTCAGCACGCCGTCCCGCAACTCGACGCCCTGCCTGAAAATACCGTAGTGCTTGAGAAAGTCGACATCCGCCGGCGTCAGAAGCGGCGCGATCAAACGCTCGTCGCGCAAGATGGCGAGCATCTGCGGCGTCACCCTGGAGGTGATTTTGCGTTCGTTCAGCAGCTGTTGCAAGCCAGGGTGGTCGTAGACGGCGCGCCGCACCACGCCTTGTTCGATCAGTTTCATGAAGCCGCTGACGAACATCTCGCTGCAGCCGTACAGACCTTCGTCGAATGGGTCCAATTGCGCAGTCGCCGGCGCCGAGCCGCCGAATAAATCGCCGATCATCTCCCGATACACATCGTTTTGCTGGTCGCGCAAGATCAGCGAGTGCGCGATTGCATCGCCGAGCGAACCGATGCCGACCTGCAAGGTGCCGCCGTCTTTCACCAAGGCGCCGGCGTACAAGCCGATCGCATAATCCTGCGGCGAAATTTTCATGTTCGGCGGCGCGAACAGGTCGTGCGTGTTTTTCGGGTCGGTAATGACGACGTTGAACAGCTTGGGATCGACCGCCGCCTCGTTTTCCATGAACGGCATCTTGCGGTTATAGCAGGCCACCGTCAACACCGAGCGGGTCGGATCGGCGGCAATCAGGTCGAGCATATCCAGGGTCAGGTCGGGGTTGGAAGACAGCGACAGCCGCGCCTCGCCGCTGCTGTCGTCGACCGCCACCGCCTGCGCCAGCAGGTTCACGCCTTGCGTGAGCATGTCGCGCGCGGCGTGCGTATAGTTGGCGTAAATATAGTCTTGCTGCGCCAGATCGTTGGTCAGGTATTCACCGGTCTTCATGAAAAACTCGACCACTTCGATATTCGGCGGCAGATCGTTGGCGCGGCGCGCATGGACGTATTCCAAATCCTCGTAGTCGCCGAAGACGCGCTCGACAAAAGGCTCGAGAAAGCGCTTTTCCAGTTCGCTGTTGCCGCGCGGTTTTTCCAGCGAAAGCGCGGTGATGATTTTCAGATGAAAGGCAGGGCTATGCTTTATCCGGCGGTATAGCGCATTGACGAAATGGTTTGGTTTGCCGATGCCGAGCGGAATGCCCAGCACGATCCGATTGCCGACCGCCGCCAGAACCGCGTCGATGGCGTGCTCGGTGTTGTCGAAGTAGCTGTGGTGCTCCACTTTGTTGTCTCCTGAAATTATTTTTATTGGCATTTCCCGCGAATTCGGCGCGCGGCTCTAGCCTTGCACGGCTGGCGTCTATTCTAGCTAGCAGCCCTCCCCATTGCGGCGTGCGGAGATGCATTTATACTAGTAAATAATAGAGTGGCGAGACGGCGATTCGTTTGATCTGGATCAAGTTGGCCGGGCGTGGCGCGTGTTTTCGGCCCGAGGAAACCTTCTAAAAATAGTCGCAATCGAATGCGTACCTGGACCCGCCACCGAAAGCGATTGACCCGGATCGGAAGGGCGTGGATACTTTCGTGCAGCGCTTCGCTTCCTCGCCGAAATGGCGGGCTCACCAGCATGATCTTTACCCTGCGACGCCATGACAGTCCGTAATCTCGAATTCCTGTTTCACCCGCGTTCGATCGCCGTGGTTGCCGAACCGGACGTGCCGGGGAAATACGCCGAAGTGGTGCTGCGCAATCTCGCCGAAGGCGGATTCGACGGCCCGATTGCCTCCGTTGCGGCAAAGGAACGGTCGCACTTCGGGCTGGGCGCGCATATCCACATCGACCATCTGAAAGACGTGCCCGACCTGGCCATCGTTTGCGCGGCGCTGGCCGACGTTCCCGACATCGTCAAGCAACTCGGCGAGCGCGGCACGCGCGCGGTGATCGTCGGCCCGTCGATCCGCGATCGGATGAACGAAAACGAAGGCCTGGCCGTGCGCAAAGCCATACTCGACGCCGCCCAGCCGCACATGATGCGGCTGCTCGGCTCGGGCAGCGGCGGCATCGCCGTGCCGGCGCGCGGGCTCAATGCCAGCGTCACGCCGGTGGCGGCGACGCCGGGCAAGATCGCGCTGGTCACCGAGTCGACTTCGATTGCGACGGCAGTGCTCGACCGCGCCTATAGCAAGGGCATCGGTTTCTCGACTGTCGTGCATTTGGGAGCCGGCCTCGATATCGATCTGGCCGATGTGCTCGACTGGCTGGCCGGCGATCCTGGCACCGAGGCGATCCTGGTGCAGTTCGACTCGGTTACGAATGGGCGCAAGTTCATGTCGGCGGCACGGGCCGCCGCGCGCAACAAGGCGGTGGTGGCGATTCGCGGCGGGGCGGTCGACCGCCCGCGCGCGGCCGGTGCGCCGTTTGCCAGCGGCGATGTCTACGAAACCGCGTTGCGGCGCGCCGGCTGGGTCAGTATCGACACCCTGGAAGATTTGTTTGAAGCGGTCGAGGCGCTCGCGCATGCGCGGGCGCGCTCGATGCGCGGCGGCCACCTTTGTATTCTTGGCAACGGCCTGGGTCTTGGGCATATCGCCGCCCATGCGCTGCAGCGCATGGGCGGGCAACTGACGACGCTCTCGCACGACACCGGAATGCGCCTCAAGACGCTGTTGGGGACCCATGCCGCGTTGGAAAATCCGCTGGTGCTGCCGGCCGATGTGACGCCCGCGAACTGGGCCGCTTCGCTGCAGGCGGTGTTGGCCGACCCGGATACCAATGCGGTGCTGACCGTCTGTTCGCCTTCGCCTTTCGTGCATAGCGCCGAGGTGGCAGCGGCATTGTGCGAAGTGGCCAAGGATGCGCAGCGCAACGTGTTTACTTGCTGGGTGGGCGGCGCTTCGATGCAGGAGGCGCAAAAAATCGCTGCCGCCAACGGCGTCTTGAGCCACGAGTCGCCGGAACAAGCGATTGGCGTATTTCTGAGCATCATGGATTTCCGGCGCAACCGCAATTTGCTGATGCAAATGCCGCCCTCGTTATCGGAAGATTTCACCCCGGATGTCGCGGCGGCCCGCAGCATCGTCGCCGCAGCGATCGCAGCGCAAGCCGATGCGCTGACGTCGGAGCAGGCGCAGCGCCTCATGCAGGCGTATGGCATCGAAGTCGGGGCTGCGTTGCAGCCGGCCAGCACAGACGGCGCGGCGCTGCGCCTGGGCGTGGCCAACGATCCGGTGTTCGGCCCGGTCATCTTCTTCGGCAAAGGCAGGTCCGTCGGGCACCGCACCAGCGATCTGGTGGTGGCCTTGCCGCCGCTTAACCTGACGCTGGCGCAGGACATGGTGGCGCGCAGCCGCTTCGCCGACGACGCGCCGGATGCACAACGCGCGGCGCTGGAAGCGGCTGCCGGCAACCTGCTGGTGCGGGTGTCGCAGTTGCTGACCGATATCCACGAAGTGGCGGAACTGGAACTGGCGCCCTTGCAAATCGGCGCGGCGGGCGCGCTGGTGCAGGGCGCACGCGCGCGTATCGATAGACGCAGCGCCAAGAAGCGCATCCTGCCGTTCGCCATTCGTCCCTATCCGAAAGAGCTGGAGCAGCAAATCGATTGGGGCGACCGCCAATTGTTGATCCGGCCGATCCGCCCGGAAGACGAGACCGCGCTCGGCGATTTGCTCAATTCGCTGAGTCCCGAAGATGCGCGCATGCGCTTTTTCGGCGCAATGCACGGGCTGCCGCGCTCGCAACTGGCGCGCTTCACGCAGATCGATTACGACCGCGAGATGGCGCTGGTGGCGATCGTGCGCGACAGCAACGGCGTCGAGCGGTCGCTGGGCGAAGTGCGCGTGGTCGCCGACCCGGACAACCGGGTTGCCGATTTCGCCATCGTGATCGATTCGACGATCAAGGGCAAAGGGCTGGGACGCCTGCTGATGCAAAGCATCGTCGATTACGCGCGCAGCCGGGGCATCGTCGAACTGCGCGGCGAAACGATGGCAGCCAACACGCGCATGCAGCACTTGGCCAAGAGCCTGGGGTTCACGCTCAAGCAAGGAGCAGACATCAACACGGTCGACCTGCATCTGTCCTTGCTGTTTTCGCAGCATATGAACCTGTGAGCGCAACACCTGAGCCGGCAACGGTTATGTGATACGCTTCCACCTATTTCACTGGGGCAGGTAGCAAGCTGCAAATCTGTCGCCACGCCCCGTACTTCAATGACTAATCAGCAACGTAAAATCAGTGTCGCTCCGATGATGGATTGGACAAATAAAACCGGGAACCCGCATGGAATATAGGTGTTCACGCGGCTTGATGTAAATTTGATGCACTTGTTTTTGCTCGCTCGCGTAATACATCAAGCGCTTCAGCCACGTCGCGCACATCTGCCGACAGCGGCGATCCGATCATGGGAACGGGGAAAACGCCTCTAGCGCGTTGCTGGTAGCCTGTGCCGACTGCGATGCCCAACGCGTCACAAACCTGTTCCAACGTCAAGCGAGGCCGGTTGTAGAGTGCCAGTAGCATGAACTCCGTATTCATACCGAAAATCCCCTGCCAAACTTATTCACCACATCGCCGAAATACTTGCCCCACCGCTTAAGTTCAGGTCTTATCGTTGCTTCGATGTCGTGATCGATTGCGGCGCGCAGACTAGCCCCTTTTGATGCGCCGGGGCCGGCGTCATAGATGAAATGGATGGACTCGACTTGCGGCTGGTTGTCGCCAGCAGCGGGGGCGCGCACTTCGTGATGCATCGCTAGCAAGTGGTTTAGACGCATGGTGTCAGGATGGACGATCTGATCGCCAATAATCTCGCTAATCAAAGTGGACGGCTGAATATGTACGGGCGCGATTTCATCTTTCAAAATCCAACCCACAATACGCAAGCGCGGCAAAGAAGGATGCGGGATATTTGTCATGTGACGATGGCGCCAGTTCATACGGACTCCTTTGCCATCGCTGCTTCCCGTTGTTCGCGTGTTGGAAAAGGCCACGCGGCGTTTGCTGCAAGTGGGTTCAACGTAGGCGTGGCGTTGTCGGCTGGCGTATCAGCAGGATATTCCGACTCGGCTTCCGGCGTCTTCGCTTCCTTCGTCTTCTTGGCCACGACCGCTTTGATAGCCTTGATGTCCTTTTTAACTGCCGGCGTCGCGGCTTTTTCGACTTGCGCCGGCGCAAGTTCCTTGCGGATCAAATCGAGGTCGACGCCGCACTCGACTGCCAATGCTTCCAATTCCTTGTGCAGTCCGGTGGGATTACTGTTTTTCATGTGGTATTCCTCAAGCGTGAGGTCGGAGCCGAGCATCAGATCGAGCGTGAAGCCGACAAGCGTAGACATGTCGGCTTCACGTACGAACTTTTCGGAAACCGTGGCCAGTACGCCGACTCCCTTCGGGTATCGCGCACTGAAGGCGGCATCAAAACCAAAATCCGCCACCGCCTGCTGCGCAATTTTCCGCATCGCCGCTTCAATTTGTTCTGGCTGCGTCAGGTACTTGCGGATTTCGTCATACACGGCTACGCGATATTTTGTTTCTCGCTTGGCTCTCTCGCACCGTGCCGCACGCTCTGCTGCTGCGGTTCTCTCTGCCTGTGCTTTCTTAGGGTTCGACTTGGCAAGCTCGGTATTGGCTTTCTCGGCGGCTTCCTTTTCCTGCGCGGCAGTCATGCATATGCCGGCCTTTTCCAGAGCGGTGCGTAACTCGGCCTTGTCGTAGAGGGGAATCATTTCGCCGCTTTCCCACTTGAAGTAAGCCTTTATATTCGGCGCTTTGTCCGCTGGCAGCACGTCAATGATCGAAGTGTTCGTCTTGGTCTTGTCGACCGTACGCGCAACTTGAGCGATGTTCGACGAGGCTGAGATCAAGCCGCGCTTGTGGATTCCCGCATGCGCTTCGCGGCCAGTGAGAATTTCCAAGCCCTTTTTGGCAACGGCTTGTTCGATCTTTTCGTTATGAGCGGTGCGTTTGGATTCAAAGCAATCAGGGTCGGTGCAGGTGTCTTCAGCGACATCGGGATAAATCTCCGGTTGCGCGCCGGTACGTTTTGGACACCTCACGCATGGCCCGGCACCTTTCACCAGCTTGGTTTCCCTGATGTTGAATGTTGCTTCCGACAGGTTCAACATGTAGTGATTCTGGATGTGCTCCTTGGCGGCACGGTAAGACAAGGGGGCGTCGATGCCGGCACGGCCCACTTCTGTTGTTGCTTTCAGTTGCAGGGCACGAACCGGGATGCGCGCAACCAGCAATGCCGTCGATGCATTCAGCTTTCCGTCATAGAACGCCTGGCGCGCTTCCGGCTCAAGCGCGCACAGCTTCAAGCGGCCGTAAACATATTCCTTGCTTTTCCCCACGGCCTTGGCGATTTCAAGGGCTGTCTGGCCGTGTTCTTTCATCAACCGTTCAAAGCCTTCGGCCTCTTCGATTTCGTGGACATCCTCACGCTGTAGGTTTTCGATGATCTGAATCTGCTTCGCTTCCGCGTCGGTCATTTCGCGGCAAACTGCGGGAATAGTCAGCATGCCGGCAATCTTGGATGCGAGATAGCGGCGCTCGCCGGCGACGATTTCGACGCAATCGATATGTTCGGCGGTGGTCGGCAACGGGCGTACCAGGATCGGCTGTGCGACGCCCATCGATTTGATACTTGCGGCCAGTTCTTCCAGCGCGGCCTGGTTAAAGCTCTTGCGCGGGTTGGTCTTCGATGGGATCACGCTTTGCAGCGGGATGTCGCCGAAGTGAGGTTTTGCGAAATTGGATTCGACGGTGGCGTTCATA
>JARLJG010000024.1 GCA_031291325.1 Burkholderiaceae bacterium | reverse complement strand
TGCGCCGGGCAATAGCGCGCGCAAGCAAATCTTGACCCCGGAAGACACGAACCTGCTGATTGCGCTGTTCAATGCGGGACATTATGTTGATTTAGAAAGCAACGCGCGCACGCTGCTGGAACAACTGCCGAATTCCGGCTTCGTCTGGAAGGTGCTGGGGCTATCCCTGAAGATGCAAGGCAAGGACGCGTTGCAGGCGTTGCAAAAGGCCGCGAAGCTCTTGCCCAACGATGCCGAGGCGCATAGCAATCTGGGCAATGCCTTGAACGAACTCGGACAATTCGAAGGCGCGGTAGCGAGCTTCCGGCGAGCGCTGGCGCTCAGGCCGGATTATGCCGAGGCGCACAGCAACCTGGGCAATGCGTTGAAAGACCTGGGGCAGTACGACGGCGCGGTGGCGAGCTACGGGCGCGCATTGAAGCTCAAGCCGGACCTGGCCGAAGTGCATTACAACCTGGGCAATGCGCTGCAAGCGTTGAAAAAGAGCGATGACGCGGTGGCGAGTTACCGGAGGGCGCTGGCGCTCAGGCCGGACTATGCGGATGCCTACAGCAACCTCGGCATCTCGCTGCAAGAACTGGGGCAACTCGAAGACGCGGCGGCAAGCTATCGCAAGGCGCTAACATTCCCTAGCGAGTTTGCCGAAGTGCAGCACCTCAACCTGGGGAATACGCTGAAAGACCTCGGGCGTATCGATGAAGCAACCGCGAGTTATCGCCGGGCGCTGACGGTCAAGCCCGATTTTGTCGAAGCGCACAGCAGCCTGCTGTTTACGCAAAACTATCGGCATGATCGAGCGGCTACCGACTTGCTGGCCGATGCCAGGCATTTCGGCGACCTGGTGGCTGCGCAAGCCACTGTCCATCAAACCTGGAAAAATGCGCCCGATCCGCAAAAATGCTTGCGCATAGGGCTGGTATCAGGCGATCTGCGCAATCACCCGGTCGGTTTTTTTCTGCAGGGCGTGCTGGCAGCGCTGGCGGCGCAATCGGGCGGGCGCTTGCAACTGGTGGCGTATACGACGCAATCCGGCAGCGACGCCTTGACCGAACGCATCAAGACCTATTGCCACGGCTGGCATTCGGCGGTAGGGCTTTCCGACGAACGCCTGGCGCAAAAAATACGCGACGACGGCATCGATATCCTGCTCGACCTCTCCGGCCACACCGCGCACAACCGGCTGCCGATGTTCGCCTGGAAGCCGGCACCCGTGCAAGCCAGCTGGCTAGGCTACTTTGCCACCACAGGCGTGGCCGCAATCGACTACCTGATCGCCGACCCCTGGACCTTGCCGGCAAGCGAAGAAATCTATTTCACGGAAAAAATCTGGCGGCTGCCGGAAACGCGGCTGTGCTTCACCCCGCCCGAGGTCAAGCTCGACGTTGCCTCGCTGCCCGCGCTGGCCAACGGCTACGTCACCTTTGGCTGCTTCAATAATCTCGCCAAGATGAACGACCGGGTCGTCGCCATCTGGGCCAAGGTGTTGCGAGCCACCCCGCGCAGCAAACTCTTCCTCAAAGCCGCGCAACTCAACGAAGTATCGATGCAGCAAAACACCGTCGCCCGTTTCGTCGCGCACGGAATCGACCCAACGCGTTTAATGATCGAAGGCGCCGAGTCGAGAGAAAAATATCTGGCCGCCTATGGCCGGGTCGACATCGCCCTCGATCCATTCCCCTATCCGGGCGGAACCACCACAGTGGAAGGACTGTGGATGGGCGTGCCGGCGGTGACGCTGGCGGGGACCTGTTTCCTGGCTCGGCAAGGCGTAGGCATACTCATGAATGCAGGGCTGGCGGAATGGATCGCCGCCGACACCGACGACTATGTGGCGCGCGCGGTGTCTCATGCTGCCGACCTGCCGCGTTTATCGGCGCTGCGCGAACGGCTGCGGCAACAAGCGCTGGCCTCGCCGCTATTCGACGCGCCGCGTTTTGCGCGCCATTTTGAAGCTGCGCTGCGCGGCATGTGGATCCGTTGGTGCGAGGGCGGCAATGCATAAGCGTCGATCGAAATTTGTTCCCGTGGATTCATATGGCTAGTCCAGATTCCCCTACCTTGCCGCTCGAGCTCGCATTGCAACAGGCTATCGGCCATCATCAAGCTGGGCGGTTGTGGGAGGCCGAACAGCTATACCGCGCGATTTTGCAGGCGCAACCGCGCCAGGCGGAAGCCAATCATAAGCTCGGAATGATCGCCTGTCAGGTTGGGCAACACGCGGCGGGCTTGCCTTATCTGCAAACTGCTTATTCCATCGATCCAAAGCGCGCGGAATATGCACTGACTTACGCCGACGCTTTGTTGAAAACCGGACGATCGCAGGAGGCATTGCTGGTATTGCAAAGTGCGGCGCCGCACGTGGCCAATTCCGCAGCGGCGCAATCGCTCGAGAAAGAAATTTTAAGTGCCATACAGAATCGGTCTGACCCTGGAACGATGACGCCTGCCGAAATGCAAAGACTCGCGCTCTTGTTCAACGAGGGGCGCTATGCGGAAATGGAAACCGCCGCGCGCACCCTGGTCGAACGACATCCGCAATCCGGGATTGCTTGGAAGGCGTTTGGCACAGCTCAGTTGAAGCAACGGAAAAACGCTTTGCCCGCATTGCAAAGGGCTGCTGCACTCTTGCCCAACGATGCGCAAACATTCTGCAATCTCGGCAATGCACAGGCCGAAAGTGGGCAAGGCAATGACGCATTGCGGAGCTACCGCCGGGCGCTCGAGATTGAACCTGCTTATGTAGAAGCACACTTCGGTCTGGGTAGGGCGTTGCAAGACAGCGGGCAACTTGAGGATGCATTGACAAGTTATCGGCGGGCACTGGAGATCAAACCGGATTTCATGCCGGCACGTTGCAATTTGCTGTTTGCCCTTCAATTTTCTTCGCAGAGCACGAAGGAAGACCTGTTCGTCGCGCATCGGCGATTCGGAGAGCAAGTGGAAGCGAGCTTGAAACCGCATTGGCCCGTGCACGCCAACAGCCGCGATCCAGACAAACGCCTGAAGATAGGCTATGTCTCCGGGGATTTCCGTGAACACGCAGTTGCTTACTTCATTGAGCCGGTGTTGTCCAACCACGACAAGTCACAAGTGGAAGTGTATTGCTATTCAAATAGTGCCAAGCGCGATGCCGTCACCGAGCGCCTGATCGCGCAAGCGGACCACTGGCAACCGTGTGTCGGCATGTCGGACGACGAACTGGCGCAACATATACGAGCCGACGGCATCGATATTCTGGTCGACCTGGCCGGTCACACCGCGCTCAATCGGCTGTTTACGTTCGCTCGCAAGCCTGCTCCAATCCAGATCACTTACCTCGGTTATCCCGGCAGCACCGGACTGTCCGCGATGGATTATCGACTGACGGATCGCTATGCCGAACCCGGCGACGACCAGTATTACACGGAAAAATTATTGCGTTTGCCCGGTAGCATATGGTGTTATCGCCCGCCTGACGGCATGCCGGAAGTGACTCCGCTACCGGCGCTCGTGAATGGCTACCTGACCTTCGGCTCGTTCAACAATGTCAACAAGGTGGGTAGTGAATGCATCGCACTATGGGCAAGCCTGCTGCACAGATTGCCCAACTCGCGCTTGCTGATGGCAACCGTGCCGGAAGGGGCGGCACGTGGGCAACTGATCCGCCGGTTCGCGCAACTTGGTATCGCCGACGATCGCATCGATTATTGCGGCAGCTTGCCATTGCGCAAATTTCAGCGCAAGTTGCAGCAAGTGGACATCACGCTCGATCCGTTCCCGGTCAATGGCGCCACCACGACCTGCGAATCGTTGTGGCTGGGCGTACCGGTACTGACCATGGTCGGCGAACGCTTCCCGTCGCGCGCAGGCCTTAGCATAATGAACGCGGCGCGAATGCCCGAATTCGCCACCGCCACGCCAGAGGAATTTATCGAAAAGGCGATCTCGCTGGCGAACGATCTGCCGAGGCTGGCGGACATCCGGGCCGGCATGCGCGAACGCTTGAAAGAGACGCCGCTGTTCGACCAGCAGCGTTTTGCACGACATTTTGAAGCGGCGCTGCGCGGCATGTGGATCCGTTGGTGCGAGAGTCGCCGCGAAAAATCCGTTGATGCCGCTCGCCCATAGATGCAATGGGTGCAACTCAAAATACCAAAGGAATGTGAACGTGAATACGACGCCAGGAAGAAACGACCCCTGCACCTGCGGCAGCGGGGAGAAATACAAAAAATGCTGTGGCCGCGATCGCATTCCCGTCTCTTCCGCGCAGACGGGGCGCGGACATGCCGATGCCGCAAATTCGGTCAACCGCATGCAGCAAAGCATGCCGGCGCCGACGGAAATGAACCGACTTGTGGGTTTGTTGAATGCAGGACGATATGCGGAACTGGAGAGTGGGGCGCGCCTTTTATGCGGGCAATATCCGAATTTCGGCCACGTCTGGAAGCTGCTGGGGCTTGCGTTGCGGGCGCAAGGCAAGGAGGCGGTCACAGCATTGCAAAATGCGGTGAAGCTAATGCCGGGCGATGCCGAAGTGCACAATATTTTGGGCAATGCATACAAAGGCGTCGGACGGCTCGATGACGCGGTGGCCTGCTATCGCCGAACATTGCAGATCAAGCCCGATTTCGCCGAGGTGCACTGTAATTTGGGTGCGGCGCTGCAAGATCTGGGGAGCCTCGACGACGCGGTGGCCAGCTATGAGCGAGCATTGCAAATCAAACCCGATTTTGCCGAGGCGCACAGCAACCTTGGCAGCGTGCTGCAAGGTCTTGGACGCCTCGACGACGCAATAGAAAACTATCGGCGGGCGCTGGTCATCAAGCCCGATTACGCCAAGGCGCACTATAACCTCGGCGTTGCGCTGAAAAGCATCGGGAGATTCGACGACGCAGTGAGCTGCTATCGACGGGCGCTGGCAATCAAGCCCGACTATGCGATGGCGCATAACAATCTTGGCGATGCACTGAGGGATCTCGGGCAATTTGAAGAGGCGGTGACCTGTTTTCGGAGAGCGTTGAGGATCAAACTCGATTTTGCCGAAGCGCGCTGGAATTTGAGCATTTCTCTGCTTGCGCAAGGCCACTATGCCGAAGGGTGGCAAGAATTCGAATATCGCTGGAAAGGCGGGGCAATTCCGCCACGCGGATTGGCTCAGCCGCTATGGCTGGGCGACGCCGATTTGAGCGGCAAAGCCATCTTGCTCCATGCGGAACAAGGCTTCGGCGATACGCTGCAATTCGTCCGTTATGCGACACTGGTGGCGGCGCGCGGCGCGACCGTCTATCTGGAGGTGCCAAGGCCGCTGAAGTCCCTGGCGGCCAGCTGTGCCGGCGTCGCGGCGGTGTTCGCGCCGGGCGAGACGCTACCGTTATTCGATTACCAGTGTCCGATGATGAGTTTGCCACTGGCCTGCAAAACCGAATTGGCGACGATACCCGCTGCCGTTCCGTATTTGGCAGCCAGCCCGGACAAGATTGCCTATTGGCAGGAAAAATTGGACCAGAAAACCGCGCTGCGCGTCGGCCTGGTCTGGGCCGGCGATCCGCGCAAGCATCTGGCTGCGGGGCATGGCGTGCGGGCAATCGACGGCCAACGCAGCATCCACTTTGATCGCCTGCTGCCATTGCTGCAGATTCCCGGTATCGAATTCATCAGCCTGCAGGTCGGCGACGATGCCCGCCGGCAGGCCGACGGCAATCCCCGACTAATCGATTTCACCGACGAGCTGCGCGATTTCGAGGATACGGCAGCCTTGATTGCCAATCTGGATATGGCAATTTGCGTTGATACTTCGGTCGCGCACCTGGTGGGCGCGGTCGGCAAGCCGGTGTGGCTGCTCAATCGCTACAATACTTGCTGGCGCTGGTTGAGCGGGCGCGAAGATAGTCCGTGGTACCTAGGCATGCGGATATTCCGACAGCCATCCATGGGCGATTGGAATAGCGTCATTGCCGATGTCAAACGGGCGTTGGCGCTGGTCGTGCCCGGGCGCGAGCAGCGATAGCCAAGGAATGTCAATGTGTCATGATATGATGAACAAAACGACCTACCGCGACCTTAATACATTTCATGAATAATATTAGCTCGAACGTCGTGTGGCATGAAGCAAGCGTGCATCGCGCCGAGCGCGAGCGTTTGAACGGACATCGCAGCACGATTCTTTGGTTTACCGGGCTTTCCGGCGCCGGCAAATCGACATTGGCGCATGCGGTCGAAGAGCGCTTGCACCAGGTCCGCGCGCGCACCTACGTGCTCGATGGCGACAACGTGCGGCACGGATTGTGCGGCGACCTGGGGTTTTCCGCGGCTGATCGCAGCGAAAACATTCGCCGTATCGGCGAGATGGCGAAATTATTCGTCGACGCCGGGATCATCGTGTTGACTGCGTTCATCTCGCCGTTTCGCAGCGACCGCGATCGGGTGCGCGCGCTGGTGCCGCCCGGCGATTTCCTGGAAATCCATTGCCGCTGCTCGGTCGATGTCTGCGAAAGCCGCGACGTCAAGGGTTTGTACCAGAAAGCCAGGGCCGGCATCGTCAAGGACTTTACCGGCATTTCATCTCCGTACGAAGAACCGCTGGCTGCCGAACTGGTGGTCGATACCGCCGCGTTGGATTTAGAGCAGTGCGTCGAGTTGGTGCTGAACCTGCTGCGCGAGCGCGGTATTCTCGCGATAGCCTGAAGGCTTCAGGCGGCAGCAGTTGTTTCCCTGCTGGCTTTCTTGCAATGCGGGCACGATTTCCCAGCCACGTAATACGGCGACAACTGTTCGCGCGGGGTAACCACTGCGCGGCAACCGTAGCATTGCGTGGTTTCGGATTCCTGCAGCGTCGGGCTCAACGCGGTTCGGTAATCGAAGACGAAGCAATCGCCGGTATAGTGCGCGCCGCCGACTTCCTCGAAATATTTCAAGATGCCGCCGTCGAGCTGATAGACGCTGTCGAAGCCGACATTGCGCATATGGATGGCCGCTTTTTCGCAGCGGATGCCGCCAGTGCAAAAAGTGACAACGGTCTTGCCTTCCAGTTCTTCCTTGTGCTGGCCGATCACATCGGGGAATTCGGTGAATTTGTCGATGCGGTAATCGATCGTATTGTTGAACGTGCCAACGTCGACTTCAAACGCATTGCGGGTCTCGACCATCACCACCGGCCTGCCGGCATCGTCGTGGCCCTGATCCAGCCAGCGTTTGAGGGTCTTGGGCTCGACCGCCGGCGCACGGCCTTTTTCCGGCTGGATCAGCGGATGCTTCATCGTGATGATTTCGGCTTTCAGCTTGACCAGCATGCGGTTGAACGGCTGTTTCTTCGAGTAGCTCTCCTTGACCTGGATATCGGCAAAGCGCGGATCGCTGCGCAACCACGCCAGGAACTTGTCGATCGATTCGCGCAAGCCGGCCAGGAACAGGTTGATGCCTTCCGGCGTGAGCAGGATCGTGCCCTTCAAGTCCAATTGCTCGCACAGGGCGCGAAAGATTGGGCGCTGTTCCACTGTATCGTGGAAGCTGATGAACTTATAGGCGGCGATGTTGACATAGGGTAGTACGGCGCTTGCCGGCGGCAAGACGTTTTCGTCATTCTGGGTGTCGGTTGAACAAGCTTGCATGGGTGAAATTTCTATAAGTCATTGATTTGACGACATTATATCCTTGGCGAGCGGACTTCACCGAAGCCGTGCAATCGCCAGCCGCGCCTATGCGACCGAAATCGATGGAGTCAAGAAGTCTTTTTGGCGGATTTTCGCCGGCTCGTGCTGAATCGATAGGACACAGCGAGTAAAATATACCGATGAAATCTCCGCAATTTACCCATCTCCGCCTGCACTCCGAATTCTCGATCGTCGATGGCCTGGTGCGCATCGACGATGTCATCAAGGCTGCTGCCAAAGACGCGCAACCGGCGCTGGCCATTACCGATCTGGCCAACCTGTTTGGCATGATCAAGTTTTACAAGGCCGCGCGCGGCAAGGGCATCAAGCCGATTGCCGGCTGCGATGTCTGGATCAGCAACGACGACGACCGCGACAAACCGTCGCGCCTGTTGCTGCTGGTAAAAAATGCTGCCGGCTACAAGCAATTGTGCGAATTGCTGTCGCAGGCCTGGCTCGGCAATCTGCATCGCGGGCGCGCGGAAATCCGCGCCGAATGGCTGCAAGCCTTGCCTGCCGGCGGACTGATTGCGCTATCCGGCGCGCATTTCGGCGACATCGGCATTGCTATCGAAAACGGCAATCTGGCCGCCGCCGAACAGTGCGCACGGCGTTGGGCGGCGATTTTCGACGGTCATTTCTATATCGAAGTGCAACGCGCCGGCCAGCCGAATATGGAACAGCAGGTGCGGCAATCGGTGGCCCTGGCGGCCAAGCTGCAACTGCCGGTGGTGGCAACCCATCCGATCCAGTTTTTGTCGGCGGAGGAATTCGTCGCCCATGAGGCGCGCACTTGCATCGCTGAAGGGGAAATCCTCGCCAACCCGCGTCGCAACAAACGTTTCAACGAGCAGCAATGCTTCAAGACGCAAGACGAAATGGCAGCGTTGTTTGCCGACATGCCGGCGGCCCTGCAAAATTCGGTCGAGATCGCCAAGCGCTGCAATTTGACGCTGGTGCTGGGCAAGCCCAAGCTGCCGAATTTCCCGACGCCGGAAGGCATGACCATCGACGACTTCCTGGTGGCGCAGGCGCGCGAAGGCCTGGAAGTGCGGATGGCGCATCTGTATCCCGACGTTGCGGTGCGCGAGACGCAGCGCGCGCGTTACGAAGCGCGCCTGAAGTTCGAGACCGACACCATCATCAAGATGGGTTTCCCCGGCTACTTCCTGATCGTGGCCGACTTTATCCAGTGGGCCAAAAACAATGGCGTGCCGGTCGGCCCGGGCCGTGGATCGGGCGCCGGTTCGCTGGTCGCGTATTCGCTGTTGATTACCGATCTCGATCCGCTCGCCTACAACCTGCTGTTCGAACGCTTCCTGAACCCTGAACGGGTATCGATGCCCGACTTCGACATCGACTTTTGCCAGGAAGGGCGAGACCGCGTCATCCAATATGTGAAGGATCGCTACGGCAAGGATGCGGTGTCGCAGATCGCCACCTTCGGCACGATGGCGGCCAAAGGCGCGGTGCGCGACGTGGGCCGCGTGCTGGATTTCGGCTATAACTTTTGCGACGGCATTTCCAAGCTGATTCCGTTCAAGCCCGGCAAACTGGTGACCATCGCCGATGCGATTACCGAAGAGCCGTTGCTGGCGGAACGGCAGGAAAACGAGGAAGAGGTCAAGCAACTGCTGGACCTGGCGCAACAGGTCGAAGGCATCGCGCGCAACATCGGCATGCATGCGGGCGGCGTGTTGATCGCGCCCGGCAAGTTGACCGATTTTTGCCCGCTGTACACGCAGGGCGGCGACGCCGGCGTGGTGTCGCAGTACGACAAGGACGACGTCGAAGCCGTCGGCTTGGTGAAGTTCGACTTTTTGGGCTTGACCACGCTGACCATCCTCGACCGCGCGGTGCGCTACATCAAGGCGCTGGACCCGGCGCTGGCCGATTTCGATTTGGCCAAGCTGCCCTTGAACGACCGCGCATCCTATGACTTGTTGACCAAGGCCAAGACGGTTGCGGTGTTCCAGCTGGAAAGCCGAGGCATGCAAGGCATGTTGAAAGATGCGCGCCCGGACCGTTTCGAGGACATTATCGCGCTGGTGGCGCTGTATCGTCCGGGTCCGATGGACTTGATCCCCGACTTTTGCAAGCGCAAGCATGGCGAGCGCTTCGATTATCCCGATCCGCGCACCGAAGGCATCTTGTCCGAAACCTACGGCATCATGGTGTATCAGGAGCAGGTGATGCAGATGGCGCAGGTGGTGGGCGGCTACTCTCTGGGCGGCGCCGACTTGCTGCGCCGCGCGATGGGTAAGAAGAAGGCCGAGGAAATGGCCGAGCACCGGCAGATTTTCCGCGACGGCGCGGCCAAGGATGGCTTGTCGGAAGCCAAGGCCGATGAAATCTTCGACTTGATGGAAAAATTCGCCGGCTACGGCTTCAACAAGTCGCATGCCGCCGCTTATGCGCTGCTGTCGTATTACACCGCGTACCTGAAGGCACATCATCCCGCCGCGTTCATGGCCGCCAACTTGTCGCTGGCGATGGACGATACCGACAAGATCAAAATCCTGGTGGAAGACGCGCTGGAAGTGTGCAAATTGAGCTTGCTGCCGCCGGACATCAACCTGTCGAGTTACCGCTTCACGCCGGAAGGCGAGCCGGGCAAGAAAGCCACCAAGATCCGCTACGGCCTGGGCGCGGTAAAGGGATCGGGCCAGAACGCGATCGAGGCAGTGATTGCCGCCCGTCGGGATGGGCCGTTTACCGACTTGTTCGACTTTGCCAAGCGGGTCGACAAGAAGCAGATCAACCGGCGCACCATCGATGCGCTGATCCGCGCCGGCGCATTCGATAGCTTCGGCGTCGACCGCGCGATTTTGCTGGCCTCGGTGCCGCTGGCGATGGAAGCGGCGGAGCAGGCGCAGGCGGCGGCCAATCAAGTGAGCTTGTTCGGTGGCGACGATAGCGACCTGGAAACGCCGCCCGAATATGTAAAGGTGCCGCCGTGGAGCGAAAAGCAAAGGCTCACCGAAGAAAAGCTGGCGCTGGGGTTTTATCTGTCCGGACATCTGTTCAATGCCTACGCGTCCGAGGCGCGCCGCTTTGCGCGCGGCAAGTTGGCCGATTTGTCGCCATCGCGCGAGCCGCGCCTGATTGCCGGCGTGATCTCGGGATTGCGCACGCAAATGACCCAGCGCGGCAAGATCATGATCGTGACGCTGGACGATTCGACCGCGACCGTCGACGTGACCGTCTATAGCGAGCTGGTCGATGCCAACAAGGGCTTGTTCAAGGAAGACGAATTTCTTGCGGTGGTCGGCAAGGTTTCGGAAGACCGCTTTTCCGGCGGCTTGCGGATTTCCGCCGAAAAAGTCATGGATATCGCCGGCGCGCGCATCCAGTTCGGCAAGAAATTCTGGTTCGAGCATGCGTCGCCGCTCGATACCGAGCAGATGAAGGAATTGCTGACGCCGTATCGGTCGGAAGCCGGCTTGCCGTTCTCGATGCGCTATATGCCGCAAGGCGTCGGCAGTTGCGACATTTACTGGCCGGACGACTGGCGCGTGCTGCCGGCGGACGGTTTGAAGCAAATGTTGAGCGAACGCTTCGGCGTCAAGAACGCCGAAGTCGAGTATTAACCGCGATGCATATCCTGCACGTCAATTTTGCCAAAAGCTTTCGTGGCGGCGAGCGGCAAACCCTGAATCTGATGGAGGGGTTGGCGCAGGTTGGCGTCGCGCAAACGCTGGTGTGCCAGCCAGGCTCGGAACTGCGCACGCGCGCCGAAGCGCTCGGCATGCGCACATGGTTGGCACGGCAACCCTTGTCGGCGCACATGAACGCGCCGCGTGCGGACATCGTGCACGTGCATGAAGCGCGCGGCGCGTATTGGGCGATGATCGAACATGTATTGCGCGGCACGCGCTACCTGATTACGCGCCGCATCCCGAATCCGGTGTCGGGCAGCGTCGTCAATAACTTCGTCTATCGGCGCGCGGCGGAATTGGTCGGCGTGTCGCGCGATGTGTCGGCGCGCCTGGGCGAGCAAACCGGTCATCCGGTGCAGACCATTTTGGATTCTTGCACCGTGCATGCCGCCGACCCGCAACGGGTTGCGGCGATCCGGGCCGAATTGGGCGGCAGCCCGATCATCGGCCATGTCGGCGCTTTGCAAGACCATCACAAAGGGCAATCGATATTGATTGCCGCATTTTTGCAATTGGTCGACAGCTATCCCGATGCGCGCTTGGTGCTGGTCGGCGACGGCCCGGACAAGGATGCATTTCAACAACTGGCGCGCAAGGATCCGCGCATCGTGTTTGCCGGGTTTCAGCAAGATGTCGGCGCATGGCTGGCGGCGATGGACGTATTCGCATTTCCATCGCGCGAAGAGGGCTTGGGATCGTCGGTGCTGGACGCGATGTTGCTGGGCGTGCCGGTGGTCAGTTCGGCAGCCGGCGGCTTGCCGGAATTGATCGGTGCCGAGCAGCGCGGCTTGCTGGTCGATGGCACCGAACCGCAGCAATGGGCAACGGCGATCCGGCGCATGTTGGAGGATGCCGCCTTGCGCGAACGCTTGCGCACCGCTGCGCTTGCCTTCGCGCAAGAACACGATATCGCGCACATGACTGCGCAATACCTCGATCTGTATCGGAAAATTATTTCGGTGGACGCGTTTTCTCGGTCAGCAGCATCAACTTGAAATATTTGTGATATGTGCTTTCAGCCGACGAAATGGCGACCATCAAGCCGGCCTTGCCGTCGAGAAAGCCGCGCCGCACGATATACGAGCGCAGGAACGAGGTGAACGCATGCAGGATCGCGGTGCCGAGTCCGCCGCGCTTGCCCGCCGCATACGCTTGCTTGGCGCCGAGCGACGAGTATTGTTGCAATTTGCGTAAATAAGTTTCGTCGTCCGCGTAACTGTAATGGATCATCGCGGTCTTCAGCTTCCCGGTCGTCCCCTGTTGCACGTTCACGCTTTCATGCACCAGGTCGGTCGAGAAGCGGCCGTTTTGGCGGCGGAACAGGCGCACGATGTAATCGGGATACCAGCCGGAGTGGTGGATGAAGTGGCCGCAATAGCTGGACAGGCGCGGCAGCGCGTAGGCCGCGTGGCTGCTGTTGGCGATGGCCGCCATGATTTCGTCGCGCAAGGCATCCGGTATGCGTTCGTCGGCATCCAGCGACAGCACCCAATCGCCGGAAGCGGCATCGAGCGCGCGATTTTTTTGCGGGCCGAAGCCGGGCCAATCGGCGGTTTCGATCACGGTCGCGCCATTTGCTTGGGCGATGGCAACGGTGGCGTCGGTGCTGCCCGAATCCACTATAATCCATTCATTTGCAAATTTGACGCTGTCGAGACAGGCTTGAAGATTATCTGCTTCGTTTTTGGTGATGATAATGACAGATAGTTTCATAAAGCGGTGACGATGGGTTGAGCCGAGTCGATTGTAAACGCTTTTGGTGGCGAATTGCCCAAGTGCCCGACCGAACCGAATTTCTCGCCTTGCAAAGCACCTAAAAGACACCAATATGTTTGATTTGAACCTTCTGCAGGCAGGAATGAAAAGAGCAAAACCATGAAATTTCCGCCTAACTTGAAACGTCTTTTCCAATTGCTCGCGCCATTTCAGGGGCGCATCTATCTGGCCTTGATCGGCATGGCGGTCACCGCATCGACCGAGCCGACCTTGGTGTGGATGTTGAAGGAATTGCTGGATCGCGGCTTTGCCAAGCCGCCGACGATTCCATTCTGGGCGGTACCGGTCTGCGTAATCGGCTTGTTTGTCGTGCGCGGCGTGTCCACCTTCGCCACCACCTATTTGATGACCTGGGTATCGACCCGCCTGCTCAACGAAATGCGGCGCAAGATGTTCGACCGGCTGCTCGACGTGCCGCTCGGCTTTTACGCGTCGACTTCGGTCGGTCAAGTCATCAATTCGATGATGTTCGAGGTGCAGCAAGTCATCGACATGATCAAGAATGTGATCGTCAATTCGATCCGCAGCTCGTTGACCGCGATCGGCTTGATCGGTTACCTGTTTTATTTGAACTGGCAGCTTACGCTGGTGACCGTGGTGCTGATACCAACCATTACCGCGATCATCCGCGTCACCGGCAAACGCTTGAGCGTGTTGACGCAGCGCTACCTCGCCATCAACGCGGAAATGACGCAAGTGCTGGAAGAGACTACCCGTGCGCATCAGGTCATCAAGCTGTTCGGCGGGCAGGACTACGAACGCACGCGCTTCGAGCAGCGCGCCGACAAGCTGCGCAGCTATTCGATGAAGATGTCCGCCACCTTTGCCGCGACGGTGCCGATCACGCAAACGCTGACTTCGGTTGCAGTCTCGGTGGTGATCGTCATTGCGCTGGTGCAGGCGATGCATGGGCATCAAACCACCGGCGAATTCGTTGCCTTCATCACCAATATGTTGATGATCCTGACCCCGCTGAAGCAATTGGCGGAAATCAACGGCCCGCTGCAGCGCGGTTTGTCGGCCTCCGACGCGGTCTTCAACATGATCGACGCGCCGAGCGAGCGCACCGACGGCAAGGTATTGGCGCAGAGGGCGACCGGCAGGATCGATTTCGTCGATGTCGGCTTCACCTATCCGGGCGCGGAAAAGCCCGCTTTATCGCACATCGATTTGACCGTGATGCCGGGCGAGACGGTGGCCTTCGTCGGCATGTCGGGCGGCGGCAAATCGACGCTGGTGAATCTGGTGCCGGAATTCCAGGCCGCCAGCAGCGGTGAAATCCGTTTGGACGGCGAGCCGATCAGGCAACTTGCGTTGCACAGCTTGCGTGCGCAAATGGCGATGGTCAGCCAGCATGTGGTGCTGTTCGACGACACGGTAGCCGCCAATATCGCCTATGGTGACACGCATCCCGACCCGGCGCGCGTTGCCGCCGCAGTCAAGGCAGCGCATTTGACCGAGGTCGTCGCCGGCTTGCAGCAGGGACTCGATACGCTGATCGGCGACAACGGCAACCGGCTGTCGGGCGGCCAGCGCCAGCGCCTGGCGATTGCACGGGCGATCTACAAGGATGCGCCGATCTTGATTTTGGACGAGGCGACATCCGCGCTCGATACCGAGTCCGAACGTGCGGTGCAAGGAGCCTTGGACGATTTGATGCGAGATCGGACGACACTGGTGATCGCACACCGCTTGTCGACCATCGAGCGCGCCAGCCGCATCGTCGTCCTGGTGCATGGCGAAATCGTCGAAATCGGCACGCATGCCGAGTTGTTGGCGAAAAACGGCGCATATGCCAACCTGTACCATCTGCAATTCGAGAAAGAGGCTGCCTGATGTCTACCATTCCCATTTCACGCTTCCCGGTGCCGGAACTGGCCGAGTTGCCCGACGATATCCGGCAAAACATCCTGGCGGTGCAAGAGAAGGCCGGTTTCGTGCCCAATGTGTTCCTGGCGCTGGCGCATCGCCCGGCGGAGTTTCGCGCATTTTTTGCCTACCACGATGCGTTGATGGTCAAGGAAACCGGCAGCCTGACCAAGGCCGACCGCGAAATGATCGTCACCGCGACCAGCGCCAAGAATGGCTGTCTGTATTGCGTGGTCGCGCATGGCGCGCTGTTGCGGATCTATTCGAAAAATACCTTGGTGGCCGATCAGGTCGCCGTCAATCATTTGAAGGCAGACATCACGCCGCGCCAGCGCGCGATGCTCGATTTTGCGGTGAAGGTCTGCCTGAATTCGCAGCAAGTCGACGACGAAGATTATGCGCTGCTGCATGGCCACGGTTTCGACGACGAAGACATTTGGGACATCGCCGCGATTACCGCTTTCTTCGGCTTGTCGAACCGTATCGCCAACGTCACTGCGATGCGTCCGAACGACGAATTCTTCCTGATGGGGCGCGTGCCGCGTCAATGAGCGAACATGCACAAGCGGGAGCGGCGCGCACGCTGATCGTTTCGCCGAACTGGATCGGCGACGCGGTGATGGCGCAGCCGCTGTTGCGCTTGCTGAAAGAGCGCGACCCGCAATGTGCTATCGATGTGCTTGCCCCCGCCTGGGTGGCGCCGGTATGGCGCGCAATGAGCGAGGTGGAGTCCGTCATCGAAGCGCCGTTCCGGCATGGCGCGCTGCAATTGCGCGAGCGCTGGCGCTTCGCGCAGGCATTGCGGCGGCGCGGCTATGCAGCCGCCTATGTGTTGCCGAATACGCTGAAATTCGCATTGATTCCGTGGCTGGCCGGCATTCCCCGGCGCGTCGGTTATCGCGGCGAAAGCCGGTACGGCTTGATTAATGTCATGCATGAAGACGACAAGTCGGCGCCGAGGCCGATGGTGTCGTTTTACGCGGCGCTGGCACATGCGCCAAGTGCAAAAACCGTATCGCCATCTGCGTTGCCGCGCCCGCGTCTGACTGTGGATGCAGCGCAAAAAGCCGAAGCGTTCGCGTCTGTGGGCTTGCGGCCCGATGCGCCGCTGGTGGTGTTTGCGCCGGGCGCGGAATTCGGTTCGGCCAAGCGTTGGCCGACTGCGCATTTTGCGCAACTGGCGCAAGGCATCGTGCAAACCCATCCGAGCGCGCAAATCGCGTTGCTGGGTTCAGCCAAGGATGGTCCGGTGTGCGAAGAGATCTGCTCATCGGCAACGATGGCGCATAATTTGGCCGGCGTCACGGCGCTCGACCAGGCCATCGCATTGATCGCATCGGCGGCTGCGGTAGTGAGCAACGATTCCGGCTTATTGCATATTGCGTCGGCCTTGAATCGACCGATTATTGCGCTGTACGGGCCGACCGACCCCGATCACGCGCCGCCGTTTTCCGATCTCGCGGTGTCGCTGTCGCTGCGTCTCGATTGCGCGCCATGCCGGCAGCGCGAGTGTCCGCTGGGGCACCACCGCTGCATGCAGGACTTGACGGTCGATATGGTGTGGCAGCCGTTGCAAGCGATGCTGGCGGCTAGACCCAAATAATCAGTGGTGCTTTTCAGCCCATTCAAGCATGCTCTCGAGCATGCGGGAAATGGTCGGCCTTACCTGTTGCGCTGCTTTGTCGTTGAACTTGAATGGATAGCTTTCTTCCATATAGGTGATCTGCGACAATTCCAATTGCACGGCATGGATATTGTTATCCGGCTTGCCATAGTGGCGCGTGATATAGCCGCCCTTGAAACGGCCGTTCAGCGCGTTGCTGTAGTCCGAAGAGGAATTCGCAATTGCCGATAGCGCTTGCGACATTTCGTCCGCGCAGGAATTGCCGGAAGCGGTGCCGAGGTTGAAATCCGGCAGGCGGCCTGCAAAAAAGCGCGGCACCACCGACGCAATCGAATGCGCATCCCACAACAGCGCGACGCCGTGCTGCGCGCGCAGCCGCTGCAATTCGCTGTCCAGGGCGGTGTGATACGGCTGCCAATATTGTTCGACGCGTGCCAGAATTTCGCTTGCGCCCGGTTCCTTGCCGGCTTGATACAAGGGCTGGCGATCGAAGGTGTCAAGCGGGCAAAGTCCGGTGGTATCTTGCCCCGGATAGAGATTGGCGTTGTCGGGCGGACGATTCAGATCGACCACGTAGCGCGAATGCGTGGCGATCAATATCGATGCGCCGAGTTCGCCGAGAAAATCGTACAGTTCTTCCAGATGCCAGTCGGTGTCGGCCAGCTTGCGCGCGGCATCGTTCATGCCGACATCGATGCTCGACGGTATATGCGTGCCCACATGCGGCATCGAAACCAGCAGCGGCGCGCTGCCTTGGCGAAACTTGAAAACGGGGACAGGTTTATTCATGATGTTCTCGTCGGCGATTTCATTTCTCAATGATCCAGCAATTTCTGTAAAGTTTGACGATATCCCGCCGCATTTTTTTCTTCGCCGGCATGTCGGCCGTCGCGGACTACCCACTGGCCGCCGCTCATCACGTCGCGGATCGGCGTCGCGCCATGACTGGCGAAAATCAAGCTGTCGAGCAAGGCATCGCGGCGTTTGCCGCACAGATCGGCGTGTTGACCATCCAGCACCAATAGATCGGCGCGCTGGCCCATCGCCAAGCCGGCGATCTGGCGGCCGCTGGCGCGGGCGCCGCCGGCCAATGCTTGCCGATACAGATAGCCGCCGACCGAATTGCCGCCTGTGTCGGTCAACACGTTGCGCTGGCGGTGCGCCAGCCGTTGGCTGTATTCGTACAAGCGCAATTCTTCGCGCAAATCGATGCCGACATGGCTATCCGAGCCGATGCCCCAGCGCCCGTTGGCCTGTGCATATTGCGCGCCGTTGAAAATGCCGTCGCCGAGGTTGGCTTCGGTGCTCGGACAAATGCCGGCAATCGCCCCGCTCTGCGCCAGGGCGCTGGTTTCGGCGCTGGTCATATGGGTTGCGTGGACCAGGCACCAGCGGCTGTCGACTGCCATGTGATCGAGCAGCCAGGCGACCGGACGCGCACCGCTAAAGGCAATGCTGTCGTCGACTTCCTGCATCTGTTCGGCGATATGGATGTGGATGGGCGCCAGCTTGTCGAAGCGGTCCAGGCCATCGACCAATGCGGCGAGCGATGCCGGCGACACCGCGCGCAACGAATGCGGCGCCACGCCATAACGCAAGCCGGCATGCTGCGGGTGCGACCTTTGCAGGCCCTGCAACAAGTCGACGATCCATGCGGGCGAGTTGATGAAGCGCGCTTGACCGGAATGCGGCGCTTTGCTGCCGAAGCCGCTGTATTGATACATGACCGGCAACAAGGTCAGGCCGATTCCCGCTTCTGCCGCCGCTTCGATCAGGCAGACCGACATTTCGCCTTGGTCGGCATAGGGCGCGCCGCCGAGGTCGTGATGCAGGTAGTGGAATTCGCACACCGACGTGTAGCCGGCTTTCAGCATTTCTGTGTACAACTGCAGCGCCACCGCTTTCATTGCGGGCGGCGTCAGCTTTTGCGCGAAGCCATACATCAGCGTGCGCCAGCTCCAGAAACTATCGGTCGGATTGGCGCGATATTCGGTGAGGCCCGCCATCGCGCGTTGGAATGCGTGCGAGTGCAGATTCGGCATGCCGGGCACGACGATCTCCACTTTTTCAACATCCGGCGCTGCGCTGTCGGCGCTGACGGCAGTGAAGCAGCCGCTGCCGTCCCATTCGAGCAAGACGTTGTCGTGCCAGCCATCGGGCAGCAACGCGTGTTCCGCCAGCAGACTGCGCATAATCATGGCCGCAATACTCCCGCTTGCACCACGCCGCTGCAAGGGTTGGATCCGCAGCGGTATGCCAGCTCGGCCAAGGTTTCGACCGACCAGATCGCAAAATCGGCCTGGCGGCCAATTGCCAGAAGCCCATGCGTATCCGATTTTCCAAGTGCTTGCGCTGCGTGGCTAGTGACGCCTTGCAAGGCTTCGGCAACAGTCAGGCGAAACAGCGTGCATCCCATATTCAACATCAGCAGCAAGGACGTGGTCGGCGAAGTGCCGGGATTGCTGTCGGTGGCGAGCGCCATCGGGATTTGATAGCGGCGCAGCAAGTCGATCGGCGGCACTTGCTTTTCGCGCAGGAAGTAGAATGCGCCGGGCAAGAGCACGGCGACGGTGCCGGACTCTTGCATCGCGACGATATCGGCTTCCTGCAGGTATTCGAGATGGTCGACGGACAATGCGCGATAGCGTGCCGCCAATTGCGTGCCGCCGATGTTGGATAATTGTTCCGCATGCATCTTGACCGGCAAGCCCAGTTTCGCCGCCGCCTCGAAGACGCGCTCGCTCTGCGCCAGCGAAAAGCCGATGTTTTCGCAAAATACGTCGACTGCGTCGACCAAACCTTCGGCGTGCAAGCTCGGTAGCATGCTGTCGGCTACCAAGGCAATGTAATCGTCGGCACGGCCCGCAAATTCCGGCGGCAGCGCATGCGCGCCCAGGAATGTCGTATAAACGGATACCGGAAATTCCCGGCCCAGGCGGCGCGCGACGCGCAACATCTTGCGTTCGTTGGTCAGGTCGAGTCCGTAGCCGGACTTGATTTCGACGGCGGTCACGCCTTCTGCGATCAATGCTTTTAGCCGCAGCGCCGATTGCGCAAACAAGCTGTCTTCATCGGCGGCGCGGGTGCTGTTGACGGTGGATGCGATACCGCCGCCGCGCCGTGCGATTTCTTCATAGCTGGCGCCGGCCAGGCGCTGCGCAAATTCGTCGGCGCGATTGCCGCCGTAGACCAGGTGCGTATGGCAATCGATCAAACCGGGAGTGATCCATTGGTTGCCGACATCGTGCAGCGGCAGATTGTCGAGGAATTCGGCAGGCACTTCGGCGGCGCTGCCGATCCAGACGATATGGCCATCGCGCACCACCAAGGCCGCATGTTCAAGCGTCTGCTCCGGCTTGCCTGCCGGCGCAATGCGCGCATTGGTCCAAATGCCGTTGTTGTTTGCTGAATGCATCGGATGCCTTATCGACCGACTTGCGCGACGGTGATCCGCGCGCAGAGCAACGCGCTGTCCGTGGCGAGCGCAGTAATGATTGTGTCGTGTACGGATTCTTCAATCAGTATCGTATCGCCTTGCCGCATATTCTGCACGCCATCGGAAGAGACTTGCCAGCTTCCGGTCGCACAAAATAACAGCAGCGTCGATTGATTGCGCGCTATCGTGCTCGATGCGCGATGCACTTCAAGCGTTCCCTGTGCAGCGCCGCGCCGCAGCATCAGGTTGAAGTCGCGCGACGACGTGCCGATCAATCGCGCATGCACGCTGTCTTCGCCGCGAAATGCAAAAGGCGCCAATTTTTCGCTGAGATCGTGATGGCGGCCTTGAGCAAATTGCAGCCGCATGCCGTCGCCGTCAAGCAAGGCAATCACGCGATCCACTCCGTCATAGCGCGAAAACGGCCCGGACTGCCCGACCTCGGCAATGCTGACGCGCCAGAGGAAATCGTCCAGCGTCGCGCCCGCAGGATAGCAAACCAGCTCGCGCGTGACGCCAGCGCCGTTTTTCCACGGCGTGGCGATCAAGTCTTGGTAGGCGATCGCTTGCATTCGATGCGCTGCCTTATGCCAGGTACAGAGGCGAAAACAATGTTTTGCAAGCGGCGCTCACAGCGCCATCGACTACCAATTGCTTGGCCGCCTCGATATCCGGCGCGAACAGGCGATCCTTGTCGTAGAAGCTCACCTTGTCGCGCAGGCATCGATGCACGGTCGCCAGCAGCGGCGAGGTATTCAACGGACGATGGAAGTCCACGCCTTGCGCAGCCGCCAGCAATTCGATGCCGATGATGGTGGCGGTGTTATGCGCCATGTCATGCAAGCGGCGACCGGCAAAGGTGGCCATGCTGACGTGGTCTTCCTGGTTGGCCGAAGTCGGCAAACTGTCGACGCTGGCCGGGTGCGCCAGCGACTTGTTTTCCGACGCCAGCGCGGCAGCGGTCACGTGCGCAATCATGAAGCCGGAATTCAATCCGGATGCCGCCACCAGGAAGGGCGGCAAGCCGGATAGCGTGGAATCGATCAGCAAGGCGATGCGGCGCTCGGCCAGCGCGCCGATTTCGGCAATCGCCAGCGCCAGCGTATCGGCGGCGAAAGCGACCGGCTCCGCGTGGAAGTTGCCGCCGGAAATGACTTCATCCTTGTCGGAATAGACCAGCGGATTGTCGGTCACTGCATTGGCTTCGATCAGCAGCGTGCGCGCGGCGTTGCCGATGATGTCGAGGCAGGCGCCCATCACCTGCGGCTGGCAGCGCAGGCTGTACGGGTCTTGCACCCGTTCGTCGTTGACCAGATGCGAGCGGCGGATTGCGCTGCCGTCCAGCAATTGGCGATAGATCGCGGCAAGCGCGATTTGCCCCGGCTGGCCGCGCACCGTATGCAGGCGCGGATCGAATGGCGCATCGCTGCCCTTGGCGGCATCGACCGCCAGTGCTCCCGAAACAGTTGCCGCTTCCAGCAGACGCTCGGCCAGAAACAAGCCGTTTAGCGTCAATGCGGTCGACACCTGGGTGCCGTTGATCAATGCCAGGCCTTCTTTTGCCGCCAAGACCACCGGCGCGATGCCGGCCTTTTGCAGCGCAACGGCAGCCGGCTGCAACTTGCCATCGACCCGCACATTGCCTTCGCCCAGCAATGCCAAGGTCATGTGCGACAGCGGCGCCAGATCGCCGGAAGCGCCGACCGATCCCTTGGCCGGGATGCATGGCATGATGCCGGCGTTGTACAGCGCAATCAGGCTATCGATGACCGAGGCGCGGATGCCGGAATAGCCGCGCGCCAAACTGCCGATCTTCAGCGCCATAATCAAGCGCACGATGCTGTCGTCGATCAAGTCGCCGGTGCCGACCGAATGCGACAAAATCAGGTTACGTTGCAGCAGCTCCAATTGCTCGTCCGGGATGCGGGTTTTCGCGAGCTTGCCGAAGCCGGTATTGATGCCATAGGCGGCATCGCCGCGCGCGACGATGCGGTCGATGGTCGCCGCCGACGCTTCGATGGCGGCGTAGGCCGACGGCGTCAAGGCGAGCGGCGCGGCATCCAGCCAGATGCTGCGGATTTCGCCGAGCGTCAATTCGCCGGGATGGATAACGAGGGTAGCTTTCATCGCTGTTTTCTTTCTGAATTGGGTGGCGCGGGGCGCTCAGCCGGTAATCATCGGCAAATTCAAATGATTGCGTTTCGCGCAAGCGACCGCTTGTTCGTAGCCGGCATCGGCATGCCGCATCACGCCGGAACCGCTGTCGTTGATCAGCACACGGCCCAGGCGCTTGGCGGCGGCATCGCTGCCGTCGGCCACGATCACCATGCCCGCATGTTGCGAGTATCCCATGCCGACCCCGCCGCCATGATGCAGCGAGACCCAGGTTGCGCCAGCCGCAGTATTCAACATTGCATTGAGCAGCGGCCAGTCGGATACCGCATCGGTGCCATCCTTCATGCTTTCGGTTTCGCGGTTCGGGCTGGCGACCGAGCCGGTGTCGAGGTGGTCGCGGCCGATCACGATGGGCGCTTTCAATTCGCCATTCTTGACCATTTCGTTGAATGCCAGGCCGGCCAGATGGCGCTCGCCCAGACCGAGCCAGCAGATGCGCGCCGGCAAGCCCTGGAAGGCGATGCGTTCGCGCGCCATGTCCAGCCAATGCTGCACCGGCTTATTATGCGGGAACAATTCCTTGATCTTGGCATCGGTTTTATAGATGTCATCCGGGTCGCCGGATAGCGCGACCCAGCGGAACGGGCCCTTGCCGTCGCAAAACAGCGGGCGGATGTAGGCCGGCACGAAACCGGGAAAGTCGAATGCATTCTTGACGCCGTCGTCGAACGCGACTTGGCGGATATTGTTGCCATAGTCGACAGTGGGGATGCCCATCGCGTGGAAGTCGAGCATCGCCTGCACATGCTGCGCGCACGATTTTGCCGCCGCCTTGGTCAATTGCGCATGCCGGCTGGGGTCTTGCATCGCTATCTTCCATTGCGCGACGCTCCAGCCGATCGGCAGGTAGCCATTGATCAAATCGTGCGCCGAGGTCTGGTCGGTCACCAGGTCCGGCTTGATGCCGCCGGCTTTGGCGCGCTTGACCAGTTCCGGCAACACTTCGGCGGCGTTGCCCAGCAAGCCGATCGAGATCGCTTCCCGGCGTTCGCAGTGATGTCGGATCAGTGCCAGTGCATCGTCCAGGTCCTTCGCTTGCTTGTCCAGATAGCGGGTGCGCAAGCGGAAATCGATGCTGCTTTGCTGGCATTCGACGGTCAGCGACACCGCGCCGGCCATCGTGGCGGCCAGCGGTTGCGCGCCGCCCATGCCGCCCAGGCCGGCGGTCAAAATCCAGCGCCCGGCCCAGTCGCCGTTGTAATGCTGGCGACCGGCTTCGACGAAGGTTTCGTAAGTACCTTGCACGATGCCCTGGCTGCCGATGTAAATCCAGCTGCCGGCAGTCATTTGGCCATACATGAACAAGCCCTTGCGGTCGAGTTCGTTGAAGTGTTCCCAATTCGCCCATTTCGGCACCAGGTTGGAATTGGCGATCAACACGCGCGGCGCGTCCGCGTGGGTCTTGAACACGCCCACCGGCTTGCCGGATTGGATCAGCAAGGTTTCGTCGTCGTTCAACTCTTTCAAGACTTCGAGGATTTTATCGAAGCAGGCCCAGTCGCGGGCGGCGCGGCCGATACCGCCATAGACCACCAGATGCTTTGGATTCTCGGCGACCGCAGGGTCCAGATTATTTTGAATCATCCGGTACGCGGCCTCGGTCAGCCAGCTCTTGCAGGTTCGCACGGAACCGCGCGGCGCATGGATTTCGCGGCTCGGATCAAGTCGTGGATCGGCGATTTGCAGTGTTGTTGTCGAATCATTATGCATGTCAAAGTCCTTCAAGAACGCATTTAGGCGAATTTGCGTAGTTTAAGTTGTCTATACAACTTGTCAAGGATTTTCTATCACTTGTATACAACATGCTAAGATGCGGACAATTGCATAGGGAGGAGAATGTGTTGGTTGAGGATAGGCAAGACGCTGCGGTCCCGATATTCCAGCGCATCAAGGATTATTTATTGGCGCAAATCCATGCAGGGAAATGGCGCGAGGGCGACGCGATTCCTTCGGAGCAGGAATTGTCCAGGCAATTCAACGTCTCCCGCATGACGGTCAATCGCGCGGTGCGGGAGCTGACAACGGAGCAAGTGCTTACTCGCGTGCAGGGATCGGGGACTTATGTCGCGCAACGCAAATATCAGGCGACCCTGGTCGAGATCAAGAACATTGCCGAAGAAGTGCGCGCGCGCGGGCATGTGCATCGCAGCGAATTGCACAAATTGGAGCGTGCCAAAGCGACGGCGGCGTTAGCCAACCAGTTTGCGGTGAATGCCGGACATTTGCTCTTCCACTCGGTGATTGTCCACCTGGAAAACAATATCCCGATCCAGGTCGAGGACCGCTGGGTGAATTCCTCCGTCGCGCCGGAATATATCGAGCAAGACTTTTCGGTGACGACGCCGAACGTATACTTGATGGAGGCCGCGCCGTTGCAGAGCGTCAATTACAGCATCGAAGCACTCGGCGCGCCGCGCGAAATCGCCGACATGCTGGACATCCCGCCAAAGGAAGCGTGCCTGGTGCTGCATCGCAAGACGATGTCGAAAGGCAGTGTGGCGTCGGTGGTGACGATGTGGCATCCCGGCAGCCGTTACCAGTTCACCGGCGGATTTTAAGCCGAATTTTGCTCGGGCGCGGGCAGCAAGCCCCAGTCCAACAGCGCGATGTAGCCGTCCGCGGCGGCGATCACCATCGTATGATTGTCGACATGCGCGACCGTATTCGGGGCGAGCCCATGCGCTTCGGTCCAGCCGAGCGCCCGCCTGACATAGATCGGCTCCTCGTTGGCGAAGGCAAAGCATTCCAGCGAGCCGAACGCGCGCAACTGGCGCAGGATTGTGTCCACCGGGCTGGCAAAATCCACGGTGCGCTCGGCGGGTGTAAACAGCGGCCAATATTCGCCACTGGATTGCGGCTGCGCGCGATTCCATAGCGACTCAAAATCGGTCGCGACTTGCCGCGCCAGGCGACCGGACGCCATTTGCAGCTTCAAGTTCAAGCTTTCGTGGCATTCCTGCGGATGCAACGCAAAGGTATCGGCGGCGAGGATATCGCCGGTGTCGAATTGCGGCGCGATCTTGTGGCAGGTGATGGCCCACGAGCGGCGGTCTTCGAGGATCGCCCTCACCAGCGGATAAGGGCCGCGCCCGACAGGCAGCGGCGACGGGTGGAAATTGATTGCATGCTTCAAATACGCCGGCCAATTGCCGATGCGCCAATCGTAGCTGGCAACCACCAAGGCATCGCAGCCGCGTTCGCGCAAATCGCGTAAATCGTCGTCATGCATGCGCGCCTGCTGCACCGGAATGCCGCGCCGCTCTGCCATCTTGGTCATGCGGGTGTTGGCGCTCAACAAGTCGGTGGCCGGACAGGTGAACAGCTTTACCGGCTCCCAGCCGGCGCGCAGAAACTCTTCAAAAACGTTCAGATATCTGTCGCAGCCGGTAATTGCAAAGCGCATGGGAAGCCTTGATTACTGTGGAACCGGGGTTACCTGTTGCCAAGCGACACAGTTCTGCACGTAAGGGTAGTATCCGGCCGGGTCGCGGCAGTAATACCAATAGTTCGGGTCGAGATCCGGCGGCCCCGCCACAGGTTCTTGCTCGATATATTCGGTCGGCGCCGGCTGCACTATGACAACCGGCGCAACCGCATCCCAATAGCCTGGATAAAACACCCACTCGCCGCCGACCCACACCCAACTGGCGGGAATGAAGCGAAAGCCGGGCCGTTCGGCTTCCCAATGTCCGCCAAACCAGACGTGCGCGCGCCCGTTCCAGCCCCAATAACCGGGCGCCCAGACGTGCCCGGCGCGGCCCGCCGGAATGCGCTCGGCGCGCGCCGCCGGGGGCCGCACGCCGACATGCGCGGCGGCTGAAGACGGTTGCGCGTTTACTGTTGCGCTTGTGCCGAGAATAACAATGCCTAGAATGTGTGCGAGAATTTTGCGATATAACTGCAGCATCATTTTATTATTGGTTCGAATCTTCTATAAAAGCTCAGTTTTGACTAGGTGGGAAATACAAGCCATTGCTACTCTTTCTTATTGGAATGGCCAGATCATTATACGATTTTTAGAGATGGCATAAAGAAATTTTGGATATCGTTGGCAACATACTTAGTACAAAAGTACTATTGCTATAAAAGTAATAAAATGACATCCTTTGAACAGGATCTAACTATGCACGGCAATACCGATTGGAATATCTTCGGTCTGCACAGAGATGTTCTTAGGTATTTCCATCGAGTAACTGTAAGGCCAAAATTTAGGCTGGCAAGATAGGCGACCCGGAAACCTTGATTTGCATATAGTCAAGAAGCTGGATATCAACAACCATTAGGTTTATGTGCAACCCACTAACATATGAAAGTCATCTCAATGAAATCTCTTTTCAAATTATTTTTTGCGTGTGTATTTCTATTATTTGGAACCAGCGTATTTGCGCAGTCTGAAGTTATATGCTCCGGGACGACTTTTCCGTCGGGCTATGTAGCCACTAATACTTTATATACGCCTTCATGCGGCACCACTACTTTTGGTAATTACAATTCATATTACTTGCAAGCCGTCTCATCGTCGACAACTGATATCTGCGCAGGAACTACCATTCCTTCAGGATGGCAACAGGTCGGAGGGACAATTGCGACTTCCCAATGCCAACCCATAGGCGAGGCAGTCTCTGGAGCAACGGTTGGTTACTTCATGGTTGCGATTGAGAAAATTCCTACACCTGTAGCCACTCCAGTAACTTGCTCACTTTCATTAAGCATACCGAGCGCCACGGCTGTGAATCCCAATTTAGTTAGTTGGGGTGCAACATACTCACTTACCTTTAGTATCAATTCTCCACCTGCCGGCGTGTCTGCACATTGGTATGGTACTGAAGACGGCGTGGCGGATGCGGGTGGTACTGACTACATTAATTTATTCCAAAGCACAAATACGTTTACGTATTCAAATTCCGTGAGCGGAATGTACGGCAACTATGTTCGCTACATAGTGTTCCAGGCTGGAAATACTGTTCTTTGTACTACAAATTCTGTCACATTTATTCTTGACCCTAATATTCCTCTTCGCACCCCTGGCCCACAAAAGCGGCCCTAAATAGTCGTCTTAAATAAATTGGTTGGCGTGGATGTGGGTCGAGTAAAACAATAGAACCACATCCACGCAATCAAGGGGGTGTTGCAAAACGCTCTTTTTCCAAATGGAATAAACCTAGTTAATACGCGTAGTACGGTGCTGTCCCGTTGGCCGGTTGGATGGAAATATATACGCTTCGTCCAAAGAAGAACGGTAGTCCCCAGTCGAAACTGGTGGATAGGCTGCTTCCCGTTGGCCCTCCCAATTGGCCGTAGGCACTATCCGACGCAGAAATGTTATTCGGATTGCCTATCGTAAAGCTGACTGTAACGGGGGTGCCGATTTCGGTGGCGACGGGGCCATACGGCGGCTCAAATGTCGTCGATTCGCCGACGTTTTGCGCCGTAAGGTTCAAGGTCGATGTCGGACAATAAAAACCATAGAAGTTGCTGCTATAGCTGCATGCGGAAATCGAGCTGTCGCTGAAATCCAAGGAGTTTGAACCAGTATCCAAAAAGCTATCCGGATAGGATACGTTATTGTAAATCGTCATGAAGTTGCCCGTATCGCCGTTGAGCGTATAAACGTGCGCACTACCCAGTGCATTGTTCGATTGTGTCCCAATGCCAAATGTCAGGGTGCCGCTGGATGTGGTTGCTCCGTTGGACGGGATCGCTGCCATGCTGACGATTACCCCATTATTATCGGTCGCAAACAGCGAAACCGGGTTTTGCACCTGGTTAGCCAGACTCATCGTCGTGGGAGTGCAAGTAGTTGAAGTTGCGCAACTGTAATAGACGTTGGTGTCGGCGTTGGTCGCGCAGGCGGCGCCGCAATCCTGTGCAAACGTGCCGACTCCCAGGACTCCGTTTGAACCGAAGGTCGGCACCGTGTTTTCGGATATGCCGCCAGTGCTGGAACAAAGGCTTGGCACGGTACTATAGTTCGGATCGCCAATCACTTGTATTGCTACTCCGTTCGCGGTTTCGCCGCCGATTTGCAGGTTGGCGGTCTTGATCGGCCCCCAGCTATAGCCATCTGCAAACATTGTGCATTCGGCGATTGCATTACTGCTCGCATCGGTCTTTTGCGCTAGCGCCAACGAGGGCGATAAAACGGTAGAAAGGATTCTGAGACCCTGAGATCCGGTGTCCACCAAAATGTGGTCGATGGTTTGGCAAGTGGTCGTGTTGGTCGTCGAACATATGGTCACGCTGACAAACGGCATATTGATCGCCGCAATGTTTGCAGCGGCTAGCGCTGCTGGGCCGGAGTCAACCACAACCGCAACGGTATTTGCAACGGTCGTCGTGGTCGTGGTAGCCGTGGTCGTGGTCGTTGCAGCGGTACTCGTGGTGGTCGCAGCTGTGGTCGTGGTTGTCGCGGCTTGCGTCGTCGTCGTTGCGGCTTCCGTGGTGGTCGTTGCCGTTGCCGTGGTCGTCGTTGCCCCTGAACTTGCAGTCGTCGTCGTGGTTTCCGACGTGCTCGACGACGAGCCACCGCCGCCACAACCGGATAATAGGAGAGAACCAGCCGCAAGCATCGCGATGAGATAAAGTTGTTTACGCACGATTTCCCCTTTTACAGTATTTGGTCGGCAGTGACGCCTTGCGGCAACATGGTCGGGATATAGGCGTTCCCTTTAAAAGCGCGCATGCGCCCGCTGGAGCGCACAATCAACCCCTTTTGCTGAATGAATAAATGGCTGTGGCCGGAAACCTTGACCCTAGGAGCATTGGCGAAAGTCTCGAAGTATTGGCCGAAAATCTGTCGCAGGTTCGGCATTACCGGCCCACTCCAGGCGACGCCGAAGACCGTGCCGTTTGCTGCCACATATTCCCGCACCACGGTGCCGGAAGCGCCTTGCATTTCGTGAACCGAATAGTTGACTTTGGCGCTGGCGACGCGCGAAGCCGCCTTCATTTGCACCTGGTCGGCCTGCACCGAGTCTACGGTTCCGCCTAAACTGGCAAAAGCCAGCGAAGGCGCCAGAAGCGCTGCGGCAACAAGATGCGCTGAGTGTAATTTCATTTGATACTCCTTCTCTCAAATAGAGCGTTTTCGGTTCACACGCTTCCCGTGCATTAAGCTCGAAGTATGTCGCAAATTTGGCGGCTAGAGCAACTTTATTGATTATTGTTGCGGAGGAGTACCGGGACCGGCGCCGCCCCGTGGCCGACCGGTGCTGGGTGCTTTCGGTTGCTCGCATTTGGATTCGCTGCCAGTGTCTTCGACGCGTTGTAACTGATCCGCCAGCAATATCAAGATCTTTTGCCGCTGGTTGTCGTCCAGCGCGTCGTTTACGCCGAGAAACAATTCGCGCAACTGCTTGTTTTCCTGATAGCTTTGGTCGTATTCGGCATCAAGTGTTTTCGCCAAATCGCGCAATTCCGCCCTCGGATCGCTCAAGCCTTTTTTCATGTCGGTCTGCAATTTTGCGCGGCGGCGGCGCCGCGCTTCGGCGATGGCGCGCATCTTCGCTTCGACCTGGCTCCACAGATGCTGTTGATTGGGGCTCAGGCTAAGCGAATTTTTGACGTCGGCAGCTTGCGCCATGAAATCGTCCAGCTCCGCATCCATCACCGGGATTGCGTGCACTGAGGACGACAGCAACATCGCCAGCGCCACAGTGAAACAGGCGATCAAACCTTGAAAAGTTTTCATTCGATTTTGCTTGCAATTCGTGGGCGCGAATTTCACGCGCGTTGAGTCAATGCCCGCCTGCGCCAGGCGACTATTGACATAAATGTAGCAATATATTCGGTCGAGAGAGAGATATGCCGTGAACTTGTTACAATTTCTTACGCAACTTTACGTCTGGCAGTTGCGCTCGTGACCTTGTTGTCATGATTGGCCGACATTTCGTCACATTAGAATAATGTCGTATTGCTCTTGATGGTAAATCGTCTCGACTTGCAATGAAATCGGCTTGCCGACGAAGTCGCCCAGCATTGCCAGATGCTGCGATTCTTCTTCCAGGAACATGTCGACCACCACTTGCGAGGCCAGGATGCGGAATTCGCGCGGGTTGAATTGCTTGGCTTCGCGCAGCACTTCGCGCAGGATTTCATAGCACACGGTGCGCGCGGTCTTGACTTGGCCCTTGCCTTGGCAGGCAGGGCACGGTTCGCACAGGATGCGCGCCAGCGATTCGCGGGTGCGCTTGCGCGTGGTTTCGACCAGGCCGAGCGCGGAAAAGCCGGACATCGACACTTTGGTGCGGTCGCGCGACATCGCCTTGTTCAATTCGGACAAGACGGCTTGCCGATGCTCGGCGTTTTCCATGTCGATGAAATCGAGGATGATGATGCCGCCCAGGTTGCGCAGGCGCAACTGGCGGGCGATTGCGTGCGCGGCTTCCAGATTGGTCTTGAAGATGGTGTCGTCGAAGTTGCGCCCGGTGACGAAGCTGCCGGTGTTGACGTCGATGGTGGTCATCGCTTCGGTCTGGTCGACGATCAGGTAACCGCCGGATTTCAAGTCGACGCGCCGGCCCAGCGCGCGCTGGATCTCGTCTTCCACGCCGTACAGCTCGAACAATGGCCGCTCGCCGGTGTAATGCATCAGGCGCGGCAGCACCGATGGCGTAAACGCATGGCCGAATTGTTGCAGCATGTGGAAATTCTCGCGCGAATCGACCTGGATGCTGGAGGTTTCGTCGCTGACGAAGTCGCGCAGCACGCGTTGCGCCAGGCTCAAGTCCTGGTGCAGCAGGGATGGCGCGGGCCGGCTCTTCGCTTGCTGCGTGATGGTGGCCCAGGTCTTGCGCAGGTATTCGACATCGGTCGCCAGATCGGTGTCGGACGCGTCTTCGGCCATGGTGCGGATGATGAATCCGCCTTTTTCATCCGGGCGCATCAGCTTTTGCACCTTGCCGCGCAAGGCTTCCCGCTCGGCTTCGTTTTCGATGCGTTGCGAGATGCCGATGTGCGAATCCTGCGGCAAATACACCAGCATCCGCCCGGCAATCGATATCTGCGTCGACAGGCGCGCGCCCTTGGTGCCGATCGGGTCCTTGATCACTTGCACGGTCAGCGCCTGGCCGTCGAACAACAGCCGTTCGATCGGGATCGGCGACGCCGCTTGGCCGTCGTGGCCGCGCGCTTCCCAGATGTCGGCCACGTGCAAAAACGCCGCCCGGTCCAACCCGATATCGATGAATGCCGATTGCATGCCCGGCAGCACCCGCACCACTTTGCCGAGATAGACGTTGCCGGCCATGCCGCGCGATAGCGTGCGCTCGATATGAAGTTCTTGCACCGCCCCCTGAAAAATCAGGGCGACCCGGGTTTCTTGCGGCGTGATATTGATCAGAATGTCTTCGCTCATAGGATCCGTAAGCCTGCCTGCTTCAAGAGTTGTGCAGTTTCAAATAAAGGGAGTCCCATGATACCTGTATAGCTGCCGGAAATGTGTGCGATAAAGCTGGCGGCGGGCCCCTGGATGCCGTATCCGCCGGCTTTGTCGTACGGTTCACGTGTTGCGCAATAGGCATCGATGGTTTGTGCCGTCATGGCGGCAAAGGCGACATCCGAGCTTTGGGTAACCTGCCAGCTTTGCTTGCCGTAGCTCACGGCGATGCTGGTCAACACTTGATGCGTGCGGCCCGATAGCGCCCGCAGCATGTCGACCGCTTCGGCCAGGTCGGCGGGCTTGCCGAGAATGCGGTCGTCGATCACGACCGTGGTATCGGCTGCCAGGATCGGACGTGCAGGCAGCTTGCGCGCCTGCACGATGCGCTGCGCGCAAGCGGCTTTTTCGCGCGTGACCCGGGCCACGTAATCAATGGCATGTTCGCCCGGCAGCACCAGTTCGGTAACGTCCGGCCCGCGCGGCGGCTGTTCGCGCAACAGCAGCAGCTCGAAATCGACGCCGATTTGCCGCAGCAACTCGCGCCGGCGCGGGCTTTTCGATGCGAGGTAGATTTTTTGCTCGGTGGGCTGCATCGCTTACACCCGGTGGTAGGGATGATTTTGGGTAATCGACCAGGCGCGGTAAAGCTGCTCCGCCAGCAGCACGCGCACCATGCCGTGCGGCAGGGTCAGGCTGGAAATGCGTATCAACATGTCCGCGCGCGCCTTGAATTCGGCATCCAGCCCGTCGGCGCCGCCGATGATGAAACTGACATCGCGCCCATCTTGCTGCCACTGCGTCAACAGTTGCGACAACTGCACCGTGGTCAGGTCTTTGCCGCGTTCGTCGAGTGTGACGATGCGGCAGCCTTTGGGCAGCGCCGCTTCGATTTTGGCGCGTTCGAGCGCCATCGCGGTTTCGGAGGTCTTGCTGCCGGAGCGCTCGACCGGCTTGATTTCTTTCAGGTGGATGCGGCATTCCGCCGGCATGCGCTTGACGTACTCGGCGAAGCCGGCCTCGATCCAGGCCGGCATTTTATGACCGACTGCAGCGATGACGAGCTGCATCGTGGACTACGCTTTGGCTTTGGCCGGCGCGCGTTTGGCGGCCGCTTTCTTGGCGGAGCTGACCGCGCTCTTGGTGGCCGCCACCTTGATGGTTTTACCGACCGCTTTCTTGGCCGCCGGCTTTCTCTTGGCGGGCGCTGCGCCGTCGGTCTTGGCGGCAGCGCTGCGGGTGGAAGGCTTGCGCGCCGGTTTGGCGGGCGCGTCTTCTACCGTCGTCTGGCTGGCAGCCAGATGCCGGCCAGCGGTTTTCTTCGGTTTGGCTTCGGCATCGATCGGTTCCGAAGCAGTGCGCTTCGAGGTGCGCTTGGCCGCGCCCAGCTTGACCTCTTTTTCGCCCCAGATTTCTTCCAGACGGTAGTAGGCGCGGATCGCCGGCTGCATGATGTGGACGATCATGTCGCCCAGGTCGACCAGCACCCATTCGCCGGTGTCTTCGCCTTCGATGCTGATGATCGTGCCGCCCGCTTCTTTCACCTTGTCGCGCACGGACGCGGCCAGGGCCTTGGTTTGCCGGTTCGAGGTGCCGGAAGCGATCGCGATGCGGTCGAACAGGCTGGTCAGGTGGCTGGTGTCGTATACGTTGATTTCTTGGGCTTTCACGTCTTCGAGGGCGTCGACGACGAGCGCTTGCAGTTTTTTAATGTCCATTTAGCTTTTGTAAAGATGATGTGATTCAATATAGTCTAGTACCTGGGGGGGCACCAGCAATTCCGATCTTCCCCCATGTTGCAGTGCAGTGCGAATCTCGGTGGCCGAGATGCCAATCGATAAGTCCTTCGCCAAATAGGTCAGCCCGCAAGCGCTGCCGCGAATCTGCTCCGGCGTCGCCGCGCGCCGGCTGAATTCCTGGTTGACCGCCTCCGGTATGTTCGAGGCATCGGTGGCGAACCCGGGGCGCGACGCCGCGCACAGATGCGCATACTCGAAAAGCTGCTGCCAGTCGTGCCAGGTGTCCAAATGCTGCAACTGGTCGGCGCCGATCAAAAAGACTATCGAAGCCAGCGGACCGAGTTCCGCGCGGATCGCCTTCAAGGTATCGATCGTATAAGTCGCAGTGTGGCGCTGGATTTCCTGCAGGTCAATCGAAACAGGCATCGATTGCGTGTCGAATGCACAACGGATCATCGCCACGCGGTCTTCTGCAGAAGCCTGCAATAAACCTTTTTGCCAGGGATTGCCGGCTGGAATAATCCGCACTTCGTCCGGCGTCAGCAGTTGGAAAAAGTACCGGGCCAGCGCCACATGCCCTTGATGCACCGGGTCGAAACTCCCACCCAGCAGGGCGATACAGCGTTCGGTCACGCCCAATCCCGATGCACGAGAAAGTCGGAATACAGTTTTGCTTCGGCACTGCCCGCTTCGGGACGCCAATCGTAGCGCCACTTGACGATAGGCGGCAAGGACATCAGGATCGACTCGGTGCGGCCGCCCGATTGCAAACCGAACAAAGTGCCGCGATCATACACTAAATTGAACTCGACGTAACGTCCGCGCCGATATGCCTGGAAATCGCGCTCCCTTTCGCCATAGGCGGCATCCTTGCGGCGCTGCAGGATAGGCAGGTAGGCATCGAGGAAGCGGTCGCCGACGCTGCGCTGCACCGCAAAACAGGTGTCGAATCTCGGTTCGTTGAAATCGTCGAAGAAGATGCCGCCGATGCCGCGCGGTTCGCTGCGATGCTTCAAATAGAAGTATTCGTCGCACCAGCGCTTGAAATGCGGGTACAAATCCTCGTCATACGGGTCCAACGCGTCGCGGCAGGTCTGATGGAAATGTTGCGCGTCTTCGGCAAAACCGTAATACGGCGTCAAATCCATGCCGCCGCCGAACCACCATACCGGCTCCTGGCCTTCCGCCGTGGCATTGAAAAAGCGCACGTTCATATGGGTGGTCGGCGCATACGGGTTGCGCGGGTGCAGCACCAGCGATACGCCCATCGCTTCCCAGGCTCGCCCGGCGATGGCGGGGCGATTGGCCGCTGCCGACGGCGGCAAATTCTTGCCGACGACATGGGAAAAATTCACGCCGCCGCGCTCGAACACATTGCCTTCTTCGATCACGCGCGAGATACCGCCGCCGCCTTCTTGCCGTTGCCAGGCATCGGTGACGAAGGGCTTGCCGTCGACTTCTTCAAGCGCGGCCACGATGCGGGCATGCAAGTCCAGCAGGTAGGCTTTGACAGCGGCTGTGGAATGGGTGGTTGGAGTTGCCATTGGTTTACGCAGAAAAAGGGAAAGTGGTACGAATTGTAGCCTGCTCGCGCGCAAGCGTCCTGCCGGCCATTGTCGGGCGTGATTCAAACTGCGTGGGAAATATCAACGGAATGTGCAAAATCTCCGTCGTTCCCGCGAAGGCGGGAATCCATAGTGAGTCAGCCTTGGCTACCGGCTTATGGATTCCCGCTTTCGCGGGAACGACGGAGGG
>JARLJG010000023.1 GCA_031291325.1 Burkholderiaceae bacterium | reverse complement strand
GGTGCGTTGCACCACGTAATAGGAGGTGGCGAACAGCCCGCTGATGCCGAATGCAAAAATCACGGCATTGGTGTGCAATGGACGCAGGCGCCCATAGGTCAGAAACGGTATATCAAAGTTCAGTGCCGGCCAGACTAGCTGCGCGGCGATGATGACGCCGACCAGCATGCCTACCACACCCCACAATACCGTCGCGATCGTGAATTGCTTCACGACCTTGTAGTTGTAATTCAGCTCTTTTTCCACAAGTGATCTCCCCGGTTTTCGACAACAATGCGATAAGATAAGACTTGGAGCGCCCAAATTCTTTGATCTGAATCAAATTGATCCAAATCAAATTGATCTGCATTAATTTCACAGGAAACGAACCTTCCGCCCGCCGAACCGTCCAACCCGCCGATCGGCCCCGATTGGCCGGGCTTGCAAACAGAAAAGCGAGCCGATTTGAAATCCGGGTTCAACTACTTCTCGATGCGATCCGGCGGCTGTTGTTCCGCTTCCTTTGGACTGTCGTCGTCGTGCAGAATGCGCAGGGCCGGGCCTATCATGTCGTCGAATTGTCCGCCGTCGGACATGCTGAAAAATATGCAAATCGCCGCAAATACAACGACAATACTGAGGGGAATCAAGAGATATAGCGCTTCCATTTTAGTCGCCGATCTCAGGATGCTGCGATTGATATTTTATTAAATCGAAATCCGATTTATTCTTGACATTTCGCCGCGCACGCGGCATGCGTTGCAGCCGCAATGCGTTGACCACCACTACCACCGAACTGAGCGACATGCCGACGCCGGACATCCAAGGGTTGAGCCAACCCAAGGCGGCTGCCGGAATCGCGATCAAGTTATACAGTGTGGCCCAGGTCAGATTTTGCCGGACCACCGCAATCGTTTTCGACGCGGTTTCGTCCAGTATGGTCAAAGAGGAGAGTTGTCCCGACAGCAGCACGCTATCGGCATGCATTTGCGCCAGCGCGGTGCCGCCTCCCATTGCAAAGGATACATTCGCCGCGCTCAATACGGCGGCGTCGTTGATGCCATCGCCGACCATGGCGACGACCGCGCCCTCGCGCTGCAGGTTTTGCACATAGGCAAGTTTTTGATCGGGCAAGGTTTGGCCCAGCGCCGCCGCAATGCCAAGTTGATCGGCGATATGCTGTGTGACTGCTTGCTGGTCGCCGCTCAAAAGAACGACCGTCTTGCCCTTTGCCTGGAAATACTCGACCACCCGACGCGCATCCTCGCGCAAGCCGTCGGCCATGTCGAAGCGAGCCAGGCAGGCGCCGCCGATGCCCAGATAAATCGAGACCAGGTCGGAAGAAGCCGGAATGCTATCGCGGCAACCGCTCAACTCCTCGATGAAGGCGGCGCTGCCCAGGCGGTAGCGGATGCCGTCCACCACGCCTTCAAGGCCCCGACCGACAACGTGGTCGATCTCTTGGCAGCGCAAATTGCCGCCGCTACTGGAATTCTCCCGTGCCAGGGCCGCCACCAACGCCTCGCTCAACGGATGGCTGCTGTTGGCCGCCAACGCTGCCGCCACGCGCAGACACAACGCTGCCGGCGCATCGCCCAGGGTTTCTATATGGCGTAATACGGGCTTGCCTTCGGTCAGCGTGCCGGTCTTGTCGAAGATGACGTGGGTCGACCGATGCAGGGTTTCCAGCACATGCGGTCGCACAATCAGCACGCCTTGCCGCAGCAAGCGGTCGGTCGCCGCCGCCAGCACCGTCGGCGTGGCCAGCGACAACGCGCACGGACACGACACCACCAGCACGGCAATGGCAATCGGCCAGGCGCGCACCGGGTCGATGAAATGCCAGGCGACGAAGACGGCAACCGCAAACACCAGCAGCACGGCCACAAACCATGCGGCGACCCGATCCGCCCATAGCGCAATCTGCGGCTTGCCCTGCCCGGCCCGCTCGATCAAGCTCATCAAAACCGATAAGGTGCTCTCGCCTGCCGTATTCGTCACGCGCAACACCACCGGCTGCGAGACATTCACAGAACCGCCGGGCACGCTTGCGCCGACCGCCTTGCGCTGCGCGCGGCTTTCGCCGGTCAACAGGGACAGGTCGACTGCGGTGTCGCCCTCGAGAATCACGCCGTCGGCGGCAAACGCCTCGCCCGGCTTGACCAGGATCACGTCGCCGCCGGCCAGGCGGGCAGCGGCCACCAGTTCCGTGTCGCGGGTATCGGGATAGCCGGCCATGCGCGCCGCCGCAGCCGGCAGCGCATGGTGCAGGTTATCCAGTGCCGACGCGGCCTTGCGGCGCGCGCCGAGTTCCAGGTAGCGGCTGCATAGCAACAGGAAAATGAACATCGTGATCGAATCGAAATACACGTCGCCGATGCCGCGCAGCGTCGCCGCCACGCTGCCGACAAAAGCCGCCACGATGCCCAGCGTCACCGGCACGTCCATGCCCAGCATGCGATTCTTCAGGTTCAACCAGGTGCCGACGAAGAACGGCTGCGCCGAATACGCCATCGCCGGCAGCGTCAACAGCAGCCCGGCCCAGCGCATCAACTTGGTCATGTCGGCGTCCATGGTGCCGTCCTTGGCCATGTAGACCGGCACGGCGTACATCATCACCTGCATCATCGACAGGCCGGCGATGAACAGCCGGCGGAACAATCTCTTCCTGGCGCGCTCCAATTGCTCGCCGTGCTTGGTGGCATCGTACGGATAGGCGGCATAGCCGATTTCGCGCAGCGCTCTTAATATATCGCTCGGTTTGCAGTCGGCCCGGCTCCAGCGCACGGCCAGCCGCCCGGTGCCGACATTCATGTCGGCGCTGCGCACTCCCGGCAGGCGTCCCAGACGCCGCTCGATCAGCCAGACGCAAGCTGCGCAGCGGATTCCTTCGATCGAAAATATCGCTTCGCCGCTTTCGGCGGAGTCGCCGAACTGGGCGGCATTCTCTTCGCCGTCGTAGAGTGCGAGTTCCGGCGGGATCAAGGTTTGTTGATCCGCCGTGGCCGAATAGCCGATCCTGGTGCTGTAATAGTCGGCGAAACCGGTATCGATGATCGCTTGCGCGACAGCCTGGCAGCCGGGACAGCACATCGGTCGCGCGACGCCGTCAATCTTTGTGCTCCAGTTGGATTTTTCCGGAACCGGCAAGCCGCAATGGAAACAATTGATTGCAACAGCCGATGCAGTATCGTCGACTGCAAATGCGTCCTCGCGCGCGTTCATGGCGCAACCTCGGCCGGCGTCACGCACAGCGTATCGAGCCAGCTCATCGGCATGCCGTGCACCGCGCGGAACAAACCCAGCAAACCGAAGGCCAATACCAGCAAGCCGCCGACCACGCGCACCGGACGGCGTTGCATCCAGGTCTTCAAGCGCGCGCCGAACAATCCCATCGTCAGCAAGGTCGGCATCGTGCCCAATCCGAAAGCCAGCATCACGGCAGCCCCGGACAGCGCCGATCCGCTCAACATGGCGGTGAGCAGCACGCTATATACCATGCCGCACGGCAACCAACCCCAAATTCCGCCTGCCGCCAGCATTTTCAATGAATTGTCCAAAGGTAGTAATTTTTTCGTCAACGGCTGGATTCGCCGCCACACGCCGTGACCCGCGAACTCCAGGTAAGCCAAGCCCTGCCAGGCGCCCATCAAATACAATCCCAGCGCCACCAGCATCAAGTTGGCCACCCAATATCCGCCCATCTGCACATTCGACACGCCGGCCAGAGTGCGCGCGCTGCGGGCGACGCCGCCGGCAATGGCGCCGGCCACCGCGTAGCTGCCGATACGACCGAGATTATAGGATACGATCCGCAAGACCGTATGCAGAGCGCCAGCGCCGAGGACACCGCCGCCATCGGCCACCACCGCCACCGGAAACCGCTTGACCGGCGCCGAGGCAACGGAAATCGCACTGACGATTCCGCCGCACATGCCGACGCAATGGACACTGCCAAGCAGGCCGATCATGAATACCGCAATCAGACTGGGACCGCTCATGGCGACATAGGAGAAATGTCCATAAGATTAAATCGTCTTCGAGTAACGCAACGGCTCCTGTTTTACCGCGAGATAATGATCGAACACCATGCAAATATTGCGGATCAACAGACGCCCCTTGGGAGAGACGCTCAACCACTTGTCGTCCATCGTCAACAGTCCATCTTGCGCCAATGCGTGCAATTTTTCCAGTTCTGCCGCAAAATATTGCTTAAAAGTAATTGGATACGCAGTTTCGACCGACGCGATCGACAATTCAAAATTGCACATCAGCATTTGAATGATCACGCGGCGCAGCGCGTCGTCCATATTCAACTTGATGCCGCGCGCTATCGGCAATTCATTGTTATCAAGACGATCATAGTAGGCTTCGAGTGTCTTGACGTTTTGACTATACGTTGCCGCGACCGCGCTGATCGCCGAGACCCCGCACGACACCAGGTTGGAATCCGCATGGGTCGAATAACCCTGGAAATTGCGGTGCAAGCGCCCCTGTTGTTGCGCTACCGCCAAGTCGTCGGTGGGCAGCGCAAAATGATCCATGCCGATATAGATGTAACCGGCGTCGGTCAAGCGGCGAATGCACAGCGACAGCATGTCGAGCTTGCTGTCCGCGCTCGGCAGCTCATCCTCATTGATGCGGCGTTGCGGCTTGAATAAATGCGGCAAATGCGCGTAGTTATAAATGGCGATGCGATCCGGGCGGGCATTGACGACCTTGGCCAGCGTCTGCGCCATCGTGATGACATTTTGCTTGGGCAAGCCGTAGATCAAGTCGATGCTGACCGACCTGAATTTTGCTTCGCGTGCGGCGTCGATAATCGCCAGCGTCTCGCTCTCCGGCTGGATCCGGTTGACCGCCTTTTGCACTTCGGGGTCGAAATCCTGCACACCGAGGCTGATCCGGTTGAAACCCTGCTCGCGCAAGCTATGCACGCGCTCGCGCGTCACGGTGCGCGGGTCGACCTCGATCGAATATTCGCCGGCTTCGTCCGAAGCAAATTGAAACGAGCGCCGCATCAGCGCCCATAATTCGCCCATCTGGCTATCGGAAAAATACGTCGGTGTGCCACCGCCCAGATGCAATTGCTCGACTTGATTCATGCCGGCGAATAATTGGCCTTGCATCTCGATTTCGCGTTTCAGGTAGCCCAGGTAGGTCGCCGACTTTTCGCGATTCTTGGTGACGATCTTGTTGCATGCGCAGTAATAGCAAACCGTGTCGCAAAACGGGATGTGCAAATAGAGCGACAGCGGGGAACTGCGGCTGCCGCGCGTGCGCACGCCGGCGACTGCTTGCAGGTAGTCGCGATACCCGAAGGTTTCGGAAAACCGATCGGCGGTCGGATACGAGGTATAGCGCGGACCCAATTTGCTGAGCTTGCGAATCAATTGGGCATCGAACTCGACCGATGGTGTTTGTGTTTCCAACATATGTTAACTCCGTTTGGCGGTCACATCCGAAAGCGACGTGTGACTTGAGATTAGGCGAGTGTAGGGGCGCGCAATCCTCACTGCCTTGATTTGCATCAAATTCCGGCGACAACCGGAGGGTGGCACGATCGATCGAGGACGATCCCTGCCGCGGCTTCGACGGCGCTGCGGCAACCCGGAGCAGGCAAGCAGGCGCGCTGAGCGCCTCCAACGCGGGGAAATTATTTGATAATATTGCATCTTTCCGTTTGCGCGAGACGTGGCGACGATGGCGACGCGCCTCTCGCAGACCGGAGCAGATTGATATGGATCAAATATCGTCGAACAATGCGCGCCGGTTTCTGGACTACGACGAAGTTAACGCTTACGCTAAGGCGGTAATACCATTTCGGACGCCCGACTCTCCGGCCATCATGTCCACGCTTTCAAACGAAAAGGAGCTGCTATGTCATACAAGACGATTCTCGTGCATGTGGATCAATCCCCGCACGCGGCCGAACGCATCAGGATTGCCGCCAATATTGCCATTGCCGAAAATGCGCACTTGATCGGCGCCGCGATGACCGGCATCTCGCGCTTCATCTACCAGGACAGCGCATTCGGGATTTCCGGCTCGATTGTGTCGACCCATATCGACACCCTCAACGATGCCGCCGCGCAGGCGCTTGCCGCATTCGAATCGATCGTCAAGGGCCTGGGCGTGCTTTCCTATGAAAGCCGGCAAGTCGACGACGAACCCGAAGGGGGGCTGGTCTTGCAGGCGCGCTACAGCGACCTGGTGGTGGTCAGCCAGACCGATCCGGACGATTCCAATTCGCGCCTGTTTTCCGACCTGCCGGAATATGTGATGCTCAATTGCACGCGCCCGGTTCTGGTGATTCCGTACGCCGGCCGCTATCCCAACCCCGGTTCAAACATTCTGGCGGCCTGGGACGGCAGCATGGAAGCGACGCGCGCGATCACCAATGCGATTCCATTGTTGCGGCGCGCGAAGAAAGTCACCTTGGCGGTGTTCAATTCGTCCGCCCGCTACGACGCGCATGGCGAGCAGCCGGGCGCCGATATTGCGTTGTATCTGGCAAGACATGGCATCGAAGTCGAAGTCCTGCAGCAAACCACGCATCTGGACATCGGCAATTCGCTGTTGTCGCTGGCGGCAGATTTGTCGTCCGACATGCTCGTCATGGGCGGCTATGGGCACACCCGCTTCCGCGAAGTGTTGCTGGGCGGGGTGACGATGACCTTGCTCAAGACGATGACCGTGCCGGTGCTCATGTCGCACTGATCGACGGCTGCGCGCCGGCCATCTCGGCCAGTATTTCGCCGATGGCAGCCGCTATCGGCGGGCTCAAGTCGATGCGGTTGGTCGAATGGGCCACCGTATTGCAGCTGACAATGCGCTCGACGCCGCCGGCATGCAACGCGGCAAAGGCGTCGCCGACGAACAATGGATGCACGGCGATGCATACCGGCGGCGCCATGCCCGCCAATTGGATCTGCTGCGTCGCTGCAATCATGGTGCGCGCCGTGGAAGCGATATCGTCGACCAGCACCGGCGTCATGCCGACCCAGAACGAGGCGTCGGGAATCGACACTTCGACATCGGCATCGCCGTGGCGCGTCTTGTTCAACACCGTATAAGGGCAATCGGCGGCGTCGGCAACTTGCGCGACCCATTGCGCGCTCTCGGCATCGGGCCCAAAGATCACCGGGTTGGCGACGTTGGCGGCAATCCATTTGGCGATTGCGGGCGCCGCATGCACAACCTTGGTCGCAATCGTATAGATATCGGACAACGCGCGATATCGATGCAAATGCGGATCGACCGTCACCAGCCAGTCGCAGCAGCCCGACAGCATGCGCGCGAAATGGCGTGAAGTGACGCCTTCGCCATCGTTGAAGCGGCTGTCTTGCCGCATATACGGCAGGTAGGGAATGACCAATCCGACGCGGCGCGCCCCCAGTTCGCGCGCCACGCAGGCCGCCAGATACAGGGGCAGGATTTTCGCGTTCGGGTCATCGAGCGCACAAACAAGAATCACGTCGCGCCCGGTCACCGGCGTAACGAATCGCGGGCAGGCCTCATGGTCGGGGAAAAAACGCATTTGCAATTCGCCGGCTTCGCATGGCAGACATTGCCGCAATTGCGCGCCGAATTGCTCGCTGCCCGGCAGCGTGAATAGTAGCGGATTCATCACGCCTCCTGGATCGATATCAAATTTTCCGTCTCTTCGGCGAAAGCGCGCGCATAGGCGAGCTCTCCCGGCGACTCGGCATGGATGGTCAAGCAAGGCTGGCCGACTTCAATGAGCGAGCCGATCGGCGTGTGGAAAACCAGGCCGGCTGCCGCTGCCTTCGGCGCCCCCGCCAGCTTGGCGACACTCGCCAGACGGCGGTTGTCGACCGCCACCACGCGGCCGCGATGCAAGGCAGTGACGACATGCGTATAGGCCGCCGTGGGCGGAATCCGCATGCCGCCTTGCGCCTCGCAGATCGCCTGGAATTTATGCCAGGCCGCGCCACTTTCCAGGACCTGGCGCGCCAGCGCCAAGCCCGCTCCCGGTTGCGCCTTGCCGGACAGTTCCAGCACACTGCCGGCCAGCAGCAGCGCGCGCTGGCGCAAATCGTCCGGGGCCGCCGCCTCATTCTGCAACACCGCGAGCACATCATGCGCTTCCAGCGCCGGCCCAACTCCGCGCCCTATCGGCTGGGTGCCGTCGGTGACGATGGTCTTGACGGCAATGCCAAGCGCCTCGCCGACCGCCATCAATCTGGCGCACAACAGCGTCGCCGCTTCCGCCGAGCGCACTTTGGCAGTCCTGCCGACCGGAATATCGATGACCACATGGGTCGAACCAGCCGCTATTTTCTTCGACAGCACCGAGGCCACCATCAGGCCGTCGCTGTCCAAACCGAGCGGACGCTCGACGCGGATCAGCAAATCGTCGGCGGGACTCAGGCTCACCGCCCCGCCCCAGGCGATGCAGCCGTTTTCCTGCTCCACCACGCGGCGCATCTGGTCGATGGTCAAAGCCACCGGCGCCAGGGTTTCCATCGTGTCGGCAGTGCCGGCGGGCGAGGTGATGGCGCGTGACGAAGTCTTCGGAATCGTCGCGCCGCAGGCAGCCACGATCGGCACCACCAGCAGCGTGGTGCGATTGCCGGGCAAGCCACCGACACAATGCTTGTCTACCACCGGATTGGCATGCCACTGCAGGCGCTGACCGACCTCCACCATCGCTTGCGTCAAAGCCACCGTTTCGGCCACATCCAGCCGGCTGCCCGAGCAGGAACTGATGAGCGCCGACATCTCGATGTCGGAATAGCGGCCAGCGGCGATATCGCGCACGACTGCGCCGATGCCGTCGGCCGACATCGGGCGGCCATAGATTTTGGCGCGCACAAACGAGAACGATTGATTCGGCATCGGATGCGTTACCTGCACTTCGTCGCCGTCGGCGCCGCCGAGCGCGCGCCAAGCCGCTTCCGACATGCCGACTTCGTGCAGCGCAATCATCGTATGGTGCACCACGTTGAGGGTGGCGATGATATGTTTGTCGCCGCGCCTGACTTCGACCCGCGATTGCGCCTCGAACCCTTCCGACTTGCAGATGTGGCAGTCGCTACGCATGTAGACGACCATTTCTTGATAAGTATCGATCCCCAGGCGCCGCAGGTGCAGGGTATTGACCAAGCTGCCGCCGGATCGACGGTCGGCCGCATGTGCGTGACGAGAGTCAGACATGACTTGCTCCGCCACTGCCCGCTGGCGACATGTGCAGACGTCCGCATTGGGCGAACGGAATCCGGCGCATATATCCCTGAAATAAACTGCAATCGACCATGATTTCGGCGGCACTCGACGTCAGCAGATAGACTGAGCCGGTGCTCGCTCCAATCGCGCCCCGGAACTTGATTTGCATAGCGTCTCCTCTTTCGGCTTCCCAATCCCGCGCGGCCCGTCAATGCGCCATCGCAAACGACTGAACTCGACGCCCCAACATGATCCTGGACAACGGAAGAATCAAGGATGAACGCGTTAGCGAAAACATATTTTGCGATGGATCAAATAGTCTGACATTTCCACACGGATCGGCGGCCTTCAACTGCGAAGTTGAAACGCGCATCGAAACTTTGGCGGCCCGCATGACTGGATCTTGGACAGTAGCGAAGACTCTCACAATTTCCGAAATGTAAAATTGATCTAGATCAATCTATACCACCGGATACCAGGCTTAAATTTGAACGCGTAGCCGGCGCTTGTTGACGGTTTCGACATAGCAGTTTATATTACTGACTCACGAGTAAGTTATTACCACCACTTTGGTAGTGCATTGATACTTCATGAATTGCCCCATCAATAAAATCAAGGGCCGCTGGGAGCGCCGAAAAAATGCGCGCCCGCAGGAACTGCTGGCGGCAGCGCTCGATTTATTTGTCGAACGCGGCTATGCCGCGACCAGGCTGGACGATGTCGCCGGGCGCGCCGGTGTGTCGAAAGGCACCTTGTATTTATATTTCACCAACAAGGAAGACTTGTTCAAGGCGGTGATTCAAGAACATTTGGTCCCGACGCTGGGCGAAGCGGAACAAATGATCGATCAGTATGAGGGGCATAGCCGCGATTTACTGCGAGAAATCGTCATGCTCTGGTGGCAGCGGGTGGGCGATACGCAACTATCCGGACTGATGAAGCTAATGATGGCAGAAAGCGGCAATTTTCCGGAAGTTGCCCAGTTTTATCACGATGAAATCATCATGCGCGGCAATGCCATGGTTGAACGCGCGTTGACACGCGGCATGGCGCGCGGAGAACTACGCAAACTCGATACAGCGCAAGTCACCCAAGTGATTGTCGCGCCTGTGCTGATGTTAATGGTATGGAAACATTCATTCGCTTCATGTCAAAACAAGCCGATTTCCCCCATTGCTTATTTAAACGCCTTTATTGACGTGCTGTTAGTCGGATTGCTGGCAGACCGGGCGTGAGAATATCGGTTTTGTCGCGGCTTTTTGTTGATCCATACCGACGAATCGACCGATTATCGCATTGAGCAGACAGGGTAGATCCCATGCGATTAAAATGACCGCGAATGAAAACGGACAACCATAATTTCAAGAAACCCATGCATATTGAAAAGACCGCATCGAAAGACCTACGAATCCGGCGCGCAAGCTCTTGCGACGATTCCGTCCAATTTCCATTACCGGAGAAGCTATGCAGCATGTGACCGCTACTGAATTGGCGCAATGGCTTGCCGATTCATCGCGCACTCCGCCACTGTTGTTGGATGTGCGCGAGCCGATGGAATATCGGATCTGCCACCTCGACAATGCGACCTTGATCCCGATGAACACGATTCCGGGAAGGCTCGCCGAACTCGACGGCGATGCCGAGATCGTCTGCATTTGCCACCACGGCGCACGCAGCTTGCAAGTGGCAGCCTTCCTCGAACGCAATGGCTTCGCCAAGGTCACCAACTTGAGCGGCGGCATGCATGCGTGGTCCCTGCAAGTAGACCCTGGCATGCCGACTTATTGAATTCGTGGCGCACCGATTATTACAGTCGTATTTACATCCGTATTTATATCCGTTCAACACTCCACCGGAGAATGTAATGCGCAATACCCTTATTGCCACGTTGATCGCCGGCGCATTTGTGTCGTTCGATGCGCAAGCGGCCGATCTGCTGCAGATCTACAAGCAAGCGTTGACCAACGACCCGGTGTTTGCGAGCGCACGCGCGGCAATGGTCGCCGGCGAAGAAAAGATCGCCCAGGGGCGTTCCGGCCTGCTGCCCAATGTCGCCGTCAACGGCAGCTATACGACGAACGGACTCAACTACGCCCCCGCCCAGCCGAACCCGGCCGTCGGCCTGGTCAACTACAACACGCACTATCCGGTATCGACTTATACGGTCGCCTTGACGCAACCGCTGTTTCGCATGACCAACTGGGAGCAATACCAAATCGGCGTGCTGTCGGCTGCCGCGACCGAAGCGCAGTTTGCGCAGGCGCAGGAAGATTTGATGCTGCGCGTGGCGCAGGCGTATTTCGATGTGTTGACTTCGCAAGACACGCTGGCGTCGATTCAAGCCAACAAGGTCGCAATTACCGAACAATTGGCATCCGCCAAGCGCAATTTTGAAGTCGGCACCACCACCATCACCGACACCAACGAAGCGCAATCGCGCTACGATCTTGCGGTGGCGCAGGAATTGGGCGCGCAAAACGACCTGGAAATCAAACGCACCGCGCTCGAACAAATCATCGGCAAGCCGCCCGGCGATCTGGCTCCGCTGCGAACCGGCGTAAAACTGACACTGCCGCAACCGGCCCAGATGGATAAGTGGGTGGACAGCGCGGAGCATGAAAATTTCGCCGTGGTAGGTCAAAAAATCAATGTGGAAATTGCCCAGCGCACGATCAAGTCGAATCGCGCCGGGCACTATCCGACTGCCGATTTCATCGCCCAGCGCGTCCATACCAACCAGGGCGGCGACAACATCGTGGAACAGCCCGGCGTTTCCAACCAGACAGTCGCCGGCGTGCAATGGACGATCCCGATCTTTTCCGGCTTTGCGGTCGATAGCAAAGTCAAGGAATCGGTCGCCTTGGAAGACAAGGCCGAGCAAGACCTGGAAAATGCCCGCCGCACTGCCGCGCAAGCCGCGCGCCAATCGTATCTGGGCGTAGCCAGCGGCTTGTCGCAGGTTAGCGCCTACGAAGCCGCCGAAGTGTCGAGCCAATCGTCGCTGGACTCCAACCTGCTCGGCTACCAGGTCGGCATTCGCATCAATATCGATGTCTTGAACGCGCAGCAGCAGCTTTACAACACGCGGCAAACGCTGGCCAAGGCGCGCTACGACACCATCGTCAATGGCTTGCGCCTGAAGTCGGCAGCCGGTTCCTTGAAAGAAGACGATTTAATTGCCGTCAATACGCTTCTGAATCATTGATTCGTCACTGATTCGTCACGCTTTCCGTTCCAGATACGGACGCAGCAAATTCATCGTCCGCCGCGCCGCGCCGCGATGTTGTTCGGCAAAGGCCAGCGCCTTTGCGCCACGCTCTGCGCGTTCGCCGCCCGCATGCAGCAAGCGCGCCGCCTGGCGCAGCATGTCGAGCGCGTCGGCTACACGCAAGGCCGCGCCGGCTTGGACCGCATCGTCGCTGATTAACGCAAAATTGAAGGTGTGCGGCCCGAGCAACACAGGCTTGCCCAGCGCGCACGCTTCGATCAGGTTTTGCCCGCCCAGCGGCAGCAAGCTGCCGCCGATGAAGGCGACATCGCAGGCGGCAAAGTAGGAAAACATCTCGCCCATCGAATCGCCCAGCAGCACTTGCACATTCGCCGGCGGCGCGGCATCGTTGAGCGTCGAGCGCCTTGCCATGCGCAAGCCGCGCGCCTCGATCAGGCGCGCCACGTCGTCGAAGCGTTGCGGATGGCGCGGCACCACCATCAGCAGCGCGTCGCCCATGTCCACCTGCGCCAATGCATCGAGGATCAGCGCTTCCTCGCCGTCGCGCGTGCTGGCGCATAACAACACCGGGCGCGCGCCGAAATGCCGGCGCAGCGCAGCGCCACCGATTGCCGCGCTCGGCGGCGGCGCGACATCGAACTTGATGCTGCCGGTCACCTTGACATCGCGCGCGCCAAGTTCGCCCAGACGGCGCGCATCGGCGGCGGTTTGCGCGGCAACGCAACTGAGCGAGCGCGCCGCTGTGCCGATCAATGCCGGCATGCGCTGTCCCTTTTTCAGCGAGCGCTCCGACAGGCGCGCATTCACCAGCGCCACTGGAATCTTGTGCCGCACGCACTGCGCAACGGTATTCGGCCACACCTCGGTTTCCATCAACACGCACAAACGCGGCTTGAAACGGGTCAGAAAGCGATCCACCATCGTGCCGATATCGTACGGCAGGTAGCATTGGAGCACGCGCGGCGCATAGGTCGCAAACAGGGCTTGTCCGGTGGCGCGCCCGGTCGGCGTCATATGCGTCAGCAAGACGGTGAGATCGGGGTAGGCTTGCAACAAGGCGTCGACCAACGGCTCGGCGGTGCGCGTTTCCCCGACCGACACTGCATGGATCCAGACCAGCGCCTTGCCGTCTTGCAAAGGGGCTGCGTCCGCATACCAACCGAAGCGCTCCCCCACATGCTGCAGATACCCCGGCTCGCGCCGGCCGCGCCACCACAGGCGCGCCAACACCAACGGCAATGCCAGCCGCCACGCCAGCGAATACAGCAGACGCGTCAAACCAGTTTGCGCCCGGTCAGGCGCGTCAAGATGGCAAGCGGGCTGGATTCGGGATCGTATTGCTGCGCGACCGGCAAATGAAAGGTTTGCTCCATCATGTATTGGCCCGACATCACCGCATGCGCGGCCTGGTCGGCGTAACAGATCCAGACGCAACCCGGCGGGAACGGCATGGTTACCTGCCCGCCGTTGCGCTGATAGTCGGCGTCGGCTTTCATGCCATCGTGCAATTGCCCCATCAAATGATCGTATTCGCTGCGCAGGCTCTTCGTCACATGCAGCGCATGCAAGACCTTTGCCTGCCAGCGCACATACGGCTTGGCGCGCGGCAGGAAGCGCCGCGCAACGGTCTCGAACGGTTCGCCGATGCGCCACACGCGCGGCACGCCCTCGGGATTGACGTTGGTAAATACGCGCAAAATACGCTCGCCGTGGGTCGGGCGCGTCGGAAATGCATCGAAATGCATGCGCCGGTCGTCGGCGCGCACCGATTGGATGCGCGTTTCGACTTGCATCGGGCGGTAGCTGGTCGGCGCCAGACGCAACGCATCGCTGTAGCGCGGCAAAATCGCGTCGACCAGCGTTTGCGCCTGCGCGCGAAAGCGTCCGATCATGGCGGCCAGTTCGCGCTGCGCAAGCTCATCTCCGGCAGCTCCTTTGAGCTTGCCCTGCGCATCCAGGCTGATATTGCGCGCCTTCGGGTCGCGCGCTTCGGGCGTCAAAAAGCGTCGTTCGGCTTCGCTGACTTCAAACGCCAGATGCGGAAAATACAAGACCTTGCCCGCCTCCAGCCCGGCGATCCATTCCGCATTCGCCGACTCGGGTTGCCAACTGCGACCGTCGATTTCAATGATTTGGGATTCCATGCAACTATTTCCTTTCTATTAATTTTGGCAATAGGACATGGCCCGAGTCGAGTCAGTCCAACAAACCGCAAACGGCGCCCTGCACCGCCGCGACATCCGGCGGCGCGCCAAGATCGCCCAAGTTAACAATATTCGGTGACCAATCGCCCTGCGTTTTCCAGCGCGGCGAATCGCCATATAACTCAATTGTAGGACGATTGTAGGCTGCTGCGATATGCGTCAAGCCGGTGTCGACGCCAACCACCAAGGCCGCGCGCTGCGCCAGCATGACGGCCTCCATCAATGGCAGCTTCGGCAGCAAAACCCCGTTGGGCATCTGTGCCAGCATTTGTTCGGCGGCTTTTTTTTCGCTGTCGTTTCCCCACGGCAGCAAGACCGGCATGCCGCGTCTGTGCAAATCCCGTGCAAGCTGCACCCAATTCGCCTGCGACCATTGCTTGGCCGCGCGCGCGGTGCCGTGGAAGAATACCGCATACGGAACAGCAGGCAGCCAGGTCGGCAACGCTTTCTGCGCACCCGGCATCGGCGCGCTCAAATTGAAATCCGGCGGACTGTCGATGGCATAGCCCAATACGCTCGCAGCGACGACGCGGGCGCGCTGCACCGCCGGCGTGCGCAAACCGACCGGCACGCTGATGTCATGGAAAATCCGCGAAATGCCTTCGTAACCGGACCCTTCGGTGCCATTACCGAGGCCGACGCGCTTGCCGCCATCGGCCAGGCGCGCCATCCGCATGACCACCGCCGTCTTCAGCAAGCCTTGCGTATCGAATGCGTAATCGTACGCTTCGGATTGCAGCGCCCGGCGAAATTCGCCGATTTCCGCGCGCGTGGCGGGCGACAGCAAACTCTTGCGCCAGCGCCGCAACGATAGCGGAATCACCTTGCGCACGCCGCTGTTGAGGCCGACCAGACCGGCATACGCTTCCTCGACCACCCAATCGATGCTCGCGCTGGGGAAGTTGGCGAGGATATCCGCCACCATCGGCATGTTATGCACGACATCGCCCAGCGACGATACCCTGACGATCAGAATCTTCACCTGGACGATGCCTAGAACGGCAATTGCGCGTCGGCCATCGCGGCCACTATCACGCGTTTGAATTCGGCTTGGATGCGCTCCAGCGCGGCGCTCGACTCGGCTTCAAAGCGCATGACGACGGTCGGCGTGGTATTCGACGAGCGTGCCAGGCCGAAGCCATCGGGATACTCGACCCGCAAGCCGTCGATGGTGACAACCCGGTCGGCGCCGGGAAACTCTGCGTCCCGTTGCAACTTGGCGATCAGTGCGAAATTTTCGCCGTCTTGCAGCGCCAATTGCAATTCCGGCGTGCTGGTCGATTGCGGCAGCGCATTGAGCGTCGCCGATGGATCGGCCAGGCGGCTCAACAATTCCAGCATGCGCGCGCCGGCATACAAGCCGTCGTCGAAGCCGTACCAGCGGTCCTTGAAAAAGATATGCCCGCTCATTTCGCCGCCCAGCGGCGCGCCGGTTTCGCGCATCTTGGCCTTGACCAGCGAATGCCCGGTCTTCCACATCAGCGGCTTGCCGCCGTGCGCGGCGATCCAGGCGTCCAGATGGCGCGTGCATTTGACGTCGTACAGGATTTCGCCGCCGGCGTGGCGCGTCAACACGTCTGCGGCAAACAGCATCAATTGACGATCCGGGTAAATGATCTGGCCGTCCTTGGTCACCAATCCCAGGCGGTCGCCGTCGCCATCGAACGCCAGCCCGATTTCGACATCGGTCTGCTGCAGGCAGCGGATCACGTCTTGCAGGTTTTCTGGATGGGCCGGATCGGGATGATGATTGGGAAAATGGCCGTCGACTTCGCAAAACAATTCGGTCACTTCGCAACCCATCGCGCGATACAAATCGCCGGCGAACGCGCCAGCCACGCCGTTGCCGCAATCGACCGCGATCTTCATCGGGCGCGCCAGCTTGACGTCGCCGACGATGCGCGCCAGATACTCTTGCCGCAAATCGTGCGTGCGATAACTGCCGTGGCCGTGCTCCAAATCGCCGCCCACGATGGCCCGATACAGCGCCAGGATGGTGTCGCCGTAGATCGCCTCACCGGCCAGCACCATCTTGAAGCCGTTGTAGTCGGGCGGGTTATGGCTGCCGGTGACCATCACGCCGGAATTGGCTTGCAACACATGGGTGCCGAAGTACACCATCGGCGTCACCACCACGCCCAGATCGATCACGTCGACGCCGGCATCCTGCAAGCCCTGCGCCAACGCTGCCGTCAGTTCCGGCCCGGACAGCCGGCCATCCTTGCCGATGACCACGGTGTGTTCGCCCTTCTTGCGCACGGCGCTGCCGAACGCATGCCCGATCTGGCGCGCAATCGACGCGTCCAGTGTCTTACCGACCACGCCCCGGATATCGTAGGCTTTGAATATGCTTTGGTTGAGAGTCAACATGATAGGAAGGAATGAGATAGAGGGTATCTGGCTGGCATCGGTTCATTTGCGCCGGCCGACGATCATCCAGCGCGGCGACTTGAAACGGACGATACTGGCGTACAGCCAGACATAGGTTGCCACGAACAGCAGGCAAAACAAAATCAACAGAAAACTGTGCCGCCAGAGCATGGTCGCCGGCATCACGGCCAATAGCGACAACAGCCACAGGTAGGGCGAAGTCATCGAATTGCGGCGCGTCAGCGCGCGCGCGTCGCGCCGCCCGACGGCCCACAATACCAGACGCCGGAAGATCAGGCTATGCAGGTGAATGCCGTCCGGCAGGCCGGGCGAGCGGCCTCGCAAAAAGATCCGTCGGTAGATCGAAAACAGCGTCTCGAATACCGGATACAGCAACAGCAGCGCAGCGTACCAGGTGGATACCTGCGGATTGCGCATGACCAGCAGGATCGACAATTCGCCCAGCATGAAGCCGATGAAATAAGCGCCGCCGTCGCCCAGGAAAATCAGGCCCGCCGGATAATTCCAGACCAGGAAGCCAGCCGTGGCGCCGGCCACCATCAGCGACGCCACCAGGACGAACTGGTCGTTCACCTGAAAGGCGACATAGCCGAGCGACAGGAACATGCAGATCGTCACCACGCTGGCCAGACCGTTGAAGCCATCGATGATATTGACCGCGTTGGCAACGCCGGCCACGGCCAGCACCGTCAACGGCAAGGATAACCAGATGGGATTGAGCGACAAGACCCACGAAAACACGCCGTCGATATGGTCGATCCTGGCACCCAGCAGCCAATAGCCGAGCGCCGCCGCGCACATGGTCAACGCCAGCCGCCGTGCCGGACTCACGCGTTGCGTGAAATCCTCGACGATGCCGCCGGCGAATGCGACCGCCGAGCACAGCAGCAGAAAGGCCAGCACGCGCCCGGTCGCCGGCGCGCGCCACATGGTGATCATGCCGGTTACGACCACCGACAAGAAGATGCCGATGCCGCCGATGCGCGGCACCACATGCGCATGGAACTTCTGCACGCCGGAATTGGAATCGAGCGCAGCGCCGTGCAACTTGGCTTGCTTGATCGCAATCAAGGTCAGCACAATGGAGACGAAAAAGCTGATTAGGAAAGAATTCATCTGATGTTACGCACTGTGCTCCCCTCTCCCGCAGGCGGGAGAGGGACCGGGGGAGAGGGCGGTTGATCGAAGAGGGGTCGTCAACACCCGATAAATCGTTTTCATTGCCGTCTCGGTTTCCATTGATACCTCGTCATTCTGTTAGAAAGTGCTCCACAATTATTCTTTCCTTTCTTCGATCAAGCGCCCTCTCCCCCCACCCCTCTCCCGCCTGCGGGCGAGGGGAGCAAAACGCGCAAGATCGACGTCTACTCATTGTTCACTCGCTTGCCCGGTTGAATCTTTTGAATCGCCTGCTGGTTGATCGCGTCCTTTTCGGCATCGGAAAACCAGCCCCATTTATTGAAGTACAGAACCGCCGAGCGCGCATGATAATACAGCAGCTTCAAGTTTTTGTATGAGCCTTTACCGTATTCGTGTATCACCGACACATACGGAAAATACACGGTGCGCGCCAAACGTCCGATCCGGCGCGACAGGTCGACATCTTCCAGGTACATGAAAAAACGCTCGTCGAAGCAGCCGGTTTGGCGCAAGGTTGCCGTGCGCATCAACATGAAGCAACCCGACAAGGCGGGCACGTCCATGATCTTGTCGTAGCCGCTGGAATGCATTTCATACCACGCCAGGCGACCGCTCGCACGGAATAGCGCAGGAAAAAACCGGCGGAGCATCAAATCGACCGGATTGGGCAACAGTTTGCATAAATATTGCTGCCGGCCATCGGGATAAAATATATTCGGCATCACCAAGCCGATCTCGCTGTGCCGTTCCATGTAATCCAGCAGGGTGGGAATGACATTTTCGGCAAAGCGGATATCGGGGTTCAATACCAGATGAAACTGCGAATCTTGCTTGAACGCCTCTTGCATCGCGATATTGTGCGCGCTGCCGAAACCCGGATTATGCGGCAAATGGATGTAGGTGGCGCCGAATCGAGCGGCGACCGGCGACAAAGCGTCGGTCGGCGAATTATCGACCATGTACAACGCCGTTTCGATTCCGGTCGACGCGACGCTGCCGAGTACCTGGGCAATCTGCGCCGGCGTATTGCGATAGCAGACGATCGAGCAGCTAAGTCGCATGGCGCAGCCTTCCGATCTGATGCCGGTCTTCCCGGTTCAACAAGCCGAACCAGGCGGCCAGCAATGAAACGCCGGTCATCGCCGCGGCAAGCGCGACGCGCCACTGCCAATCGCGCTCCGGCCCGGTCAAATAGCCGGCCAGCAAGATGACCGCTGCGCCTGCGGCGGCAATCGCGATCGGCGCACGCCGTCCTTCGCGCGCCGCCATTGCCAGCAACAACAGGCAGTCGACCGACACGCGCAAGGTCCACGCCCAGGCCGCCCCGGCGATACCCCATTGCTTCACCGCAACATACAGGCCGAGCGCATAGAACGGCAGTTCCAGCATGTGGATCGACGCGGTGACATGCGAGCGCCCGAGTCCCTGCATCCAGGCAAACGGCAATTGTCCGATCGAGGCGACGAAGATGCCGATCGATATGATTTCCACCACGCGATGGCTATTGAACGCAAACGGCTCGCCCAGCCAAAAGCTCAGCGCATCGTAGGCAAACACGGTGGTCAACATGCAAATAGGCAGCATCATCGCCGCAATCAGCCGGATACTGCGCTGATACAAAGCCGCCGCGCCGTCGGCGACAGGCCGATGCGAGGCTTCCGAAAATTTGGGAAACAGCACGCCCGCCAGCGCCCCCGGTATCACCAGGGTGCGCAGCATCACGTCCTGCGAAGTCACGTACCATGCGACCGCCCTGGTCGGCAGCAATGCCGCCAGCACAAAGCGATCGGAGTACACCATCAACGGCGCGATCAAATTCGAAATCGTCATCCAACCGCCTTCTTGAAAAAACATGCGCCCGCCGGTCAGGCGGCGCGGCGCCGGCCCGACCAGGATTCCCGGCACCACTTGCCAGCACGCAAACGCGTGCGCCAACAACGCCAGCAGACGACCGAGCGCGATGACGGCAATCATCGCAGTCAGCGTCGGCGCCACCAGCACCGCTGCAGCCGGCGCCGCATAGTTCCACGCGCCGAACACGGTACGCAGCAAATTCACCCGCGCGAAACGCTGCCCGCCTTCGAGTGCCCCGCGCAACCAATTCGTCAACAGCGTAATCGGAATACACAGGCAAATCCAGATCCAGCCGCTGTCCAACTCCGTTCCCATCGAGTTATCGGGGAAAAACCTGGCGGCCAGCGGGCGCGCGAGCAGCAACAATGCGGTCACCACAACCAGCGCCGGAGTCGCCCACCACCACAGGAAGCCGCGCAACTCGGTCAACTCTTCTTCCGCGCGATTGCGTTCCAATGCGATCGCCACCCGGCGCGTCACGACGCGGCTCAAGCCGAAATCGAGAAACCCGAAATAACCGATCAATCCCCATACCACGCCCAACGCCCCCAGGCGATCCACGCCGGCATAGCGCGCAATGACAGGAACCGCCACCAATGCAGTCAGTATAGGCAAAACATTGCCCAACAGATTAAACAGAAAAAAACGAATAAAAGTCATTGTGCGCGGTGTTGGAATCAGGTTGTTGCATTGCTTTACTTCTATTCTATTGCGGCCTCAGGTCTTCAAGCCGATCCGACCGCGACACCCGGAAAAACCGTCGCGCATTCCCCGCATTATCATCCGACATCGCTCGCGGCGCAGCGGCGCCAGCCCCATGTAGATCAAGAATCTGATGGTCAAGCGCAGCGAAAAATAAAACTTCCAGGACATCGGAATTTTCGCCATCTTGCACATCAACACGGTGTTGCGGTACACATAATAATGGCGCAACGGGCTGTGCAGCGGCAATATCCGCCCGAACACCTTGACTCCGCTGTCGCCCAGGCTGTGCTGCATCTGCGCCGCCGTCACGCCGAACAGGCGATAGCCCTGCGCCGCCGCCCTGAAACACCATTCCCAGTCGACGCCGTCGATGAACAAGCTCTCGTCCATCAAACCGACCGCTTGCAACACGTCGGCGGCGATCAGACTGCCCGATGAAATCAACACGCTGGTCTCGATCACATCTTCCGCCGGAGCGGCGTAAATCCTCCGATAGCTCCAGCGATCAAAGCGCCAGAACGGCGCGCGCCGCGCCGAGGTTTCATCGTAATATTGCGGACCGACCGCCGCCACCTTCATCCCGGCATCGGAAAGGCGCTTGCTGGCCTGCAACAATTGCGGCACGCAGTCGCGCGACAAGCAGCTATCATGATCGAGCAACAGCACATAGGCAAACCCATTTTCCATCGCGTAGCGGATACCGGCGTTATGCGCAGCGCCTATGCCGCGATTTTCGCCGAATTCGATCAGCTTGACCGTCGCGCGCTGCGCCATGCGGCGGATATCCGCCAACGCTTCGGCGCCAGAGCCGTTATCGACGATCACCGTCATGGCGGCCTGCGCGCGCACCGATTCCAGCAACGCATCGAGCCGCGCCAAGTCCGGGAAATAACTGACGACGACGGCGCAGACGCGGTCGTCTATCGTCCCGCTGGGCATGCTTGGCTGTTGGTTATCCGCCATTTTTGCCCGCTATCCGGCGCATCACGGCGCGCCTCCCAGCACCCGCCGATACAAATCGACATACGAGCGCGCCATTTGATCGGCGGTAAATAACTCGTCGAAACGCGCGCGCGCGCGCCGTCCCATCTCGGCGGCGCGCTGCGGGTCGGCGCCGATGGCGCGCATGGCTTCGCGCAGCGCGTTCGGATCGTTCGGCGGGACCACCATGCCGGTTACGCCGTCGATATTGACATAACTGCTGCCGGTGCCGATTTCCGACGAGATCAGCGGCTTGCCGTACATCGCGCCTTCCAGCAGGGTGACACCGAACGCTTCCGAGCGCAAATGCGAAGGAAAGACCACGGCGCGACACAATTGCAGCAAGGCCACCTTATCCTCGTCCGACACTGCCCCCAGAAATTCGACGTTGCGCAGCCCCAGGCGCTCCGCCTGACGTTTCAGGTCGGCTTCAACCGGGCCAGCGCCAACGATCACCACGCGGCTGTCGCTATTGACACAGGCGTCGAGCAAAATATGCAAGCCCTTGTAATAGCGCAGCACGCCGACGAACAGAAAAAAATCCTCGCCGACTTCGTCTTTCCAGAAAGTCATGCGCTCCGCGTGCGGTTTCGGATAACTGTCTTCGTCCAAGCCGATCGGGATGACCGTGGTTTTGTCCCGGTAGTGCTGCAGCAGCGGACTGCTCTGCAAATAGTTCGGCGAAGTCGGCACCACGGCCCGCACGCTGGCAAAAAAATGACTCAGCAGCGGCTTGTACACATGCATCAGCGCGCGTTGCCGAACTACGTCGGAATGGTAGGTCACCACCGCCGGCTTGGATTGGCCGGCCAGTAAATGCAGCAAGTCGCCGAACGGCCACGGGTAGTGGTAATGAATCAGGTCGGTTTGCCGCACCTCTTCGCGAAACAGCGCCGTCGCGCTGAAAGACATCGGCGTCGAGGCGATCTCGAAGTGCGTCTGCCCGCGCACGATGGTGGTCGCGCCGTCGTGCAGCAGAGGCGTTACGTCGGCTTGCCGGCTAAGCGTGAAAACCCGGTTCGACAAACCCAAATGCGTGGTTGCCGTGCTCAGTTGCCGAATCACTTGCTCGACACCGCCAAGCGAGTCGGGATAATAGGTCTTGAAGACGTGAAGTACCCGCATTTTTATTGTTTGAAACAACGACGGCAACCGTCACTGCCTTCCCTTATTTGATGGTCGGAGCGTGCTCGAATATCCGCACTGCACTAGCTCTGATTCATCGCTTGTTGATATACCGCCACTGTCTCCAGCGCACATTTGCGCCATGAAAACAAATGCGATCGCTGCTGTCCCGCTGCCGACAATTGTCGGTGCAGCAAGTCGTCTTCGATCAAGGCCCGCATGTGCTGCGCAATTGCGCTATCGTCCATCGGCTCGACCAAGATGCCGGCGTTGCCCACCACTTCGGGCAGCGATGCGCGCTTCGAGACGATGACCGGCACGCCGCACGCCATCGCTTCCAGCGGCGGCAACCCGAACCCTTCGTACAGCGACGGGTACACAAACAAGCGCGCGCCGGCATACAAAGTCGGCAGATCCTTTTGCGGCACGTAGCCGGTCAAGCGCACTTCCCCGCGCGCAATCATTTGCTGCAAGCCGTCCGTCATCAGGCTCTCGCCCCAACCGCGCATGCCGACGATTACCAACGGATACAGGCGCCGCAACGCTGCCGGCAATTGCGCAAATGCGGCGATCAGCGTGCCCAGATTCTTCCTCGGTTCGAGCGTGGCGACCGCCAGAATGTAGTGACCGAACCCAAGCTCGTATTTTTTCAGGGTGGAAAGGCATTGCGCGGCGTCGCGCGGCTTGAATTCCTTTGCCACGCCCAGCGCGGTCGTGCTGATGCGATCCTCGCTCACGCCGAACTGCGCGATCACTTCCTGGCGTATGAATTCGGAGGCGACCACGATATGCGCTGCCGACTCCACGGTCGCCGGCATCATGCGATTCAATTCGCGCACGCGCGCTGCCGGTTGCGTCTCGGCGTAATGCAGCCATGACAAATCGTGAATCGTCACCACGGCCGGGCCGCGAAAGCGGTACAACATGAAACTCGGTTCGTGGTACAACTGGATGCGATGTTGCTGCACGCCGCGCGAGAAGCCCCGCTGCAGCAAGAACCGGGAAGCAACATAGGAGCGCGGAATCAAGCGCTTGATCAGATTTTTCGCCACCCCGATGCCAGGCACAGGTTGGGTGCGCACTTCGCGCCGCCAATCGGCGCCGTAAAACAGCCAGGGCGACAAATGCAGCGCCTGCAACTCTTGCACCAGATTGAACGTATATTGTCCGATGCCGGTCAACGGCGACAACATCGACACGCAATTGATCCCAAGCCGCAGCTCCCGAGCCGGAGCGGACGCAAATTCATTTTTTCCATGCGGCAGCGCGTCGTGAGCGGCGCGTATTATCGAATCCCGAAATTTCAAATCTGCTTCCACAACTTACCTTTGCCCATTCAACAGCACCGCGCCAGCTTTGAATCCGGTGCAATGCTTCCCCCGTTGTCCCGCTTTAAGCCTGTTGCAGCATCGCAAATAGCCAAAGCGATTCAAAGTTGTGCGAAATTTTATTACCCCCTCCGTCGTTCCTGCGTAAGCGGGAATCCATAGTGAATCGGCCTTGACTACCGGCTTATGGATTCCCGCCTTCGCGGGAACGACGGAGATTTTTGCGCATTGAGTCGATATTTCCCACACAGTTTGAATCGAACCTGCAAACAGTCTTATTCCTGACACAATCCGAGTGCTTTCTCCCAACCCGGCAAGCCGCAGAAATTGTCAATCAGGCGCTCGCACGACAGCACCGAATTGCTCGGGCGGCGTGCCGGCAGCGGATATTCGTCGCTTCTGATCGGCGTCACCAGCGGCTTTTTGAGAATCGACGAATGGTTGAGAATCGCCTTGGTAAACCCATACCACGTCGTATGACCCTGCGCGGTAAGGTGATACACGCCGGCAAACTGATCCCAACTATCGCGCACGATGCCGGCACTCCTGGGATTGGCGCTGGCCTGCAGGCGCGCAACGATGTGCGCGGTAGTGTCGGCAATGGTCCGGCTCCAGGTCGGCGCGCCGAACTGGTCGGCGACAATGCGCAATTCGTCGCGCTCTTGCGCCAGCCGCATCACGGTGCGCAGGAAATTCTTGCCGTGCATGCCGTAGACCCAGCTGGTGCGCAATATCAAGTGCGGGATGCCAGCTGCCTGCACCGCCTGTTCGCCCGCCAGTTTGCTGCTGCCGTAGACGTTTTGCGGATTGGGGCTGTCGGCTTCGGTATAAGCGCCCTGCTTGCGGCCATCGAATACATAGTCGGTCGAGTAATGGATCATCGCCGCGCCCAGGCTCTTGGCTTCTTCCGCCATCACGCCCGGCGCTTCGCCGTTGATGCGCATGGCCAATGCCGGTTCGCGCTCGGCCAGGTCGACAGCGGTGTAGGCGGCTGGATTGACGATCAAGTCCGGCTTGACCTGGCGGATCGTTGCACGCACCTGGTCCAGGTCTTCCAGATTCATCTGCGACGAATTCAGCGCGATCACTTCGCCCAGTCCCTGCAGGCTGCGCTCCAGGTGGTAACCCACCTGCCCGGTTTTTCCGGTCAGTAAAATTTTCATGGAAACACCTCGGCTTCAGTCAGCAATTTTCCCAAGCGATCCTTGTCGGACATCACAGGCGCGGCATCGATCGGCCATTCGATACCGATGGCGGGATCGTTCCAGATGATGCAACGCTCATGTTCTGGCGCCCAATAGTCGGTCGTCTTGTACAAGAATTCAGCGCCGTCGCTGGTGACCACGAAGCCGTGCGCGAAACCCGCAGGGATCCATAGCTGGCGCTTGTTCGCCGCCGACAACACGACGCCCACCCAACGCCCGAAAGTGGGCGAGCTGCGCCGGATATCGACTGCCACGTCGAACACTTCGCCGGCAGTCACGCGCACCAATTTGCCTTGCGCCTGGCGAATTTGATAGTGCAAGCCGCGCAAAACGTTTTTTGCCGACTTCGAGTGATTGTCTTGCACGAAGCGCGGCGCTGCGCCGACTTGCCCGGTCAATTCGGCAAAGCGGCGCTCGTTGTAGCTTTCGTAGAAAAATCCGCGCTCGTCGCCGAATACTTTCGGCTCGATAATGACCACGTCGGGAATCGAGGTTGGGACAGCCTTCATAATCAATACACTCTGCCTGTCAGGATTTGCATCAAATATTGCCCGTAGGCGTTTTTCTTCAAGGGCGCAGCCAGTTTTTCCAGTTGCGCCGCATCGATGTAAGATTTGCGATATGCAATTTCTTCCGGGCAGGCGACCTTCAATCCCTGGCGTTTTTCGATGGTGGCGACGAATTGCGACGCATCCAGCAGCGACTCATGGGTGCCGGTGTCCAGCCAGGCCATGCCGCGCCCCATCACTTCGACGTTCAGTTCGCCGCGTTCAAGATAGATGCGGTTGACGTCGGTAATTTCCAGCTCGCCGCGCGGCGACGGCTTCATGGTGGCGGCGATATCGCACACCTGGTTATCGTAAAAATACAGGCCGGTGACGGCATAATTCGATTTCGGCTGCGTCGGTTTTTCGACGATGCTGATGGCGCGCCGCTGATCGTCGAATTCCACCACGCCATAGCGCTCCGGGTCCAGCACATGGTAGGCAAAAACCGTTGCGCCGTCGGTTCGCTCGGCTGCCACCTGCAGTTGCGCATCGAATTCGTGGCCGTAATAGATATTGTCGCCAAGAATCAACACCGACGGATCGGTGCCGACAAAATCGCGCCCGATAATAAACGCTTGCGCCAAGCCGTCCGGCGACGGTTGCACCGCGTAAGTCAAATTGATTCCCCATTGGCTGCCGTCGCCCAGCAGTTCACGAAAACGCGGCGTGTCTTGCGGCGTCGAAATCAACAAGATGTCGCGGATGCCTGCCAACATCAAGGTCGTCAGCGGGTAATAAATCATCGGCTTGTCGTAGATCGGCAGCAATTGCTTCGAGATCGAGGTGGTCACCGGATACAGCCGCGTGCCGGAACCGCCGGCAAGGATGATGCCCTTGCGCTTGTTTGCTTGTTTCTCCATGATTATTGCGCCCCTCCCGGCATCGCCGCTGGCACGGCGTCACGCTGATTATAATTTTGCTCCAGCCAACTCTGGTAGGCCCCGGACTTGACGTCGGCAACCCAGGCCTGATTATCCAGATACCATTGCACGGTCTTCTTGATTCCGCTGTCGAAGGTTTCGACCGGCTTCCAACCGAGTTCCCGCTCGATCTTATGGGCGTCGATCGCATACCGGCGATCATGCCCCGGACGATCGGTGACATAAGTGATTTGCGTGCGATAACTGGTTTTGTCCGCTTTCGGCGCCAACTGGTCGAGGATGTCGACCAGCGTATCGACCACGGCCAGATTGGTCATTTCGTTCCAGCCGCCGATGTTATAGGTTTCCCCGCAGCGCCCTTTCTTCAACACTTCACGGATGGCCGCGCAATGGTCGCTCACGTACAGCCAGTCGCGCACATTCTTGCCGTCGCCATAGATCGGCAGCGATTTGCCGGCCAGCGCATTGGCGATCATCAGCGGAATCAGCTTTTCCGGAAAATGGAACGGCCCGTAATTATTCGAGCAATTGGTGGTCAGGGTCGGCAAACCGTACGTATGGTGGTATGAGCGCACCAGGTGATCGGCGGCAGCCTTCGATGCCGAATACGGACTATTCGGCGCGTAGGCGGTGGTTTCCGAAAACGGCGCGTCGTCGGGCCCGAGCGAGCCGAACACTTCGTCGGTGGACACGTGCAGGAAGCGGAAATTCGCCTTATCCTCGTCCGCCAGCGACGACCAATAGGCGCGGCTGGCTTCGAGCAGGCTGAAGGTGCCGTTGATGTTGGTGGTGATGAATTCGCCCGGCCCGTGTATCGAACGGTCGACATGGCTCTCGGCGGCAAAATGCACGATGGCGCGCGGCTTGTGGGTCGCCAGCAATTGCGCCACATGGGCGTTGTCGCAAATGTCGCCGTGGACGAAGATATGCTCGGGGCGGGTTCTGACCGCCAGCAAGTTGTTCATGTTGCCGGCGTAGGTCAGCTTGTCGAAATTGACCACTGGCTCATCGCACTGCGCCAACCAGTCCAACACAAAATTCGAACCAATGAAACCAGCTCCGCCTGTCACTAAAATCATCCCGATATCCCAGATCAAGTAAATGTGTTGAAGAAACCCTTAAAACCGCCACGCGCCGCCTATGCCGATGTCCCTATATGGAATAGCAAGGGGATTTTTATGATTCCATAAAACTCATCATTTTACGTGACTCGCCTTGTTAACCCATCTATTTTAGCAATTACATAAGGGCATCTCTAAAAAGGCAGCCGCAAATCGCTATTATCTCCCCATTCCAGCCCGATCCCGTATTCGGCGCTTCCGGTTTTGTTCTACACTGACAACAATCTTGATCCTTTGTTCCAAAATATGAGTATTTTTGCAATTGGCGACGCCCAGGGTTGTTGCCAACAAGTGTTGACATTGATACAAAAAGTGCGCGCTGCGTCACCGAAGGCGACCTTCGTCTTCGTCGGCGACTTGGTCAATCGCGGCCCGCAATCGCTGGAAACCTTGCGTTTTATACGCGGTCTGGGTCAGCAAGCCAAGGTGGTGCTGGGCAATCACGACCTGCATCTACTGGCGCTCGCGCATGGCATCCGCAAGCTGCATAAATCCGATACCTTGAACGAAATCCTGGCGGCGCCGGACCGGGAACAATTGCTGGACTGGCTGCGCCGCCAGCCGTTGGCGTTGATGGAGCGCGGCCATCTGGTGGTGCATGCCGGGGTGTTGCCGCAGTGGAGCACGCAGCAAACGCTGGATCTGGCGCAAGAAGTCTCGGATGTCTTGAGCGGCCCAAACTGGCTGGATTTTTTGCGCCAGATGTACGGCAATAAGCCTGATTGCTGGGACGACGCGCTGCAGGGCGCCGACCGCCTGCGCTGCATCGTCAACGCGCTGACCCGCCTCCGCTTTTGCCGCGCCGACGGCACGATGGAATTCACCAGCACCGAGGGCGCTGCCGATGCGCCGACCGGCTATATGCCCTGGTTCGACGTGCCGCAGCGGCAAACCGCTGCAACGCCGATTGTATTCGGCCATTGGTCGACCTTGGGGTTGACCGTGCGCGATAACCTGGTCGGCCTCGACACCGGCTGCGTCTGGGGCGGCAAGCTCACCGCAGTCAGCCTCGACGACCACGCGGTGGTGCAAATCGATTGCCCGCAACAGCGGAAACCGGGATAGGCACGCCCGATCACCCGCATTTTTACTTGGCCGCGTGGCCTAACGCATCTGCAATCGCCTGTTGCGCGCTGCGCGCCAAGTCGCGCCGATGCGCGCCGGCAGTCTCGATTGGCGGCAACACGATCAGTTGCGCAACGATCTCGTCGCCGCGCAGGATCGCCCACAAGCTCTCGGCGAACGACATGTCGCCGACGAAATCCACGGTCGGATGAAAAGCGCCACGCGCGTCGAGATAGCGCAGCGCATACGGTTGCACCGCCGCCTCGGCATCGATGGCCGCCTCAAACAGATTGGCGTGGAACGGCGCCAGCGCGCCCTGGGTGGAAGTCGTGCCCTCGGGGAAGAAGGCGACATGTTCGCCGTCGTGAATGCTGTCTACCAAGTCCTGGAAGATGCGACGCACGTCGCGCAAGCTGCCGCGCGAAATGAAGACCGTGCCGGCGCGCGCGCACAGCCAGCCGATCAGCGGCCAGTCGCGGATATCCGACTTGGCGACGAATCGGCTCGGATACTTAGCATTGATGACGAAGATATCCAGCCACGACACGTGATTGGCGACCACCAACGCATGCAGCCCGGTTTGCTCGACGCCACGCATTTGCAGGTCGACCCGCACGCGACAGATTGCCAACAGTCGGTTCGACCAATGCCTGATCCGCCAAGCGCGGCCTGCCTTGTCGGTCAAAGGAAAAACCACCGCGCAAGTCCACAGCGCAACGATCAAGTGCGCGATGACGCGCAACAGTCTGAAAATTATCATTTATAAATTCGTGTTGCCAGAACCTGGTCGAGCGCGTCGGCATCCAGATCAGGATTCGGCAGGTTCGTCAAAATATTGTTGCAAAATGATCGCTGCCGCCTGCGCATCGATCGCTTCCCCGCGCTTTTGCGGAATTACCGCCGACGAATAACGCTCGTCGACCAACACGGTGGCGACCCCGTAGCGCCCTTGCAATTGATGGGCAAAACGGCGGCAACGCACCGTCATTTCATGCTCGGCGCCATCGGGATGGCGCGGCAAGCCGACGATGCAACGCGCCGGCTGCCACTCCTTCAACAGCGTCGCGATTGCTGCAAATTTGGCGTCGTTGGTGGGCGCAGCTATGATGGTCAGCGGTTGTGCCTGACGCACGACGGAATTGCCGACGGCGACGCCGATACGTTTGAGACCGAAATCGAATCCCAGCACAGTTTCCATGCATCAAGCGGCGACACCGCGCGCATCACGCATGCCCGGCCTCGCCGGTCAACATCGCCGGATCGATTCCCAGCAAGCGCATGGCTGCCTCGAAACGCTCTTCGATCGGCAGGTCGAACACGATATGCGGATCGGCGCGCACCGTCAACCAACCGTTATGGGCAATTTCCTGCTCCAGCTGGCCGGCGCTCCAACCCGAGCACCCCAGGCTGACCAGGATACGCGAAGGCCCGGCGCCGTGCGCGACCGCTTCCAGCACATCCTTGGAAGTGGTCAAGACGATCTCGTCGCTGACCGTCATCATCGACGAATACGGTTTGACCGGCGCATGCAGGACGAAGCCGCGTTCGACCTGCACCGGCCCGCCGAACATGACTGGTTTGCCGTCCAGCGGCACGCCATTGGGAGCAATCTCGAGCGTCAGATCGATGCGATCCAACAACACGTCGATACTCATGTCGGTCGGCTTATTGATGATGACGCCCAACGCGCCGCCGGCATTATGCTCGCAAAGATAGACCACGCTGCCGCCGAAAACCGGGTCCAGCATGGATGGCATCGCAATCAGAAAATGATTCGACAAATTCAACTCGGCAACGACTTTGTCTTCCGAAGTGTCGGAATAGCCGAGATTTTTCGGCGACGCACCAGACGATGCGCTTGATTTACGAGGATTGCTTGGCTTGACCATGAAGGCATTTTAGCAGTTTTAGCCATTTTCAACGATTTTCATCGCTAGGTGCTTTATGGAAATTAATTGCTGATGCCGATCATTCCACCTCCGCGAACCCCGCTCCGACCGCACAGCGCAGGACAAGTAGTCGGTTCCACCAAAACGGTTGCGGATAAAAGCGTATCCGTATTTCGCGATTGATTTACCGTTGTGTGCCGCATCAGGGATCGGGATGCAAGACGTATCATGTAGGGCGTCAATAGCGAAGCGTATTGCGCCGCATGTTTACTCCGCATAATCCAGGCTTTCCTCGCCATCACCGGCCCAATCAACGGGATACACAGCTTCCTCGACCAAACGATGAAAAGTCGAATAAGGCCAATCTACCACCCGTGCAACCAATCCATGTTTGACGGGATTAATATGCACGTAGTCCATATGCGCGGCAAAATCCTTTTCGTCCCGGATCAGATGCTCCCAATAACGCCGCTGCCAAATCCCGCGTTCGCCGCGTCGTTGACGTGCTTCGGAGCGCCACTCCTTGTCGGGAATGGACTTTGAAAATCGCATCTTAATCAGTCTAAGGCGCAACGCAAAATCGGCATCGTCGACAGGGAGCGAAATCACGCAGTGCATATGATCCGGCAAGACAACCCATCCGTGAATGATAAACGGATGGGCACGACGCGCCCACCGGACGGCATCCCGCAATAAGTCGATATGACGCACCAACAAATCGTTTCCGCTTCGTTGCAGCAGATTCAACGTGAAGAAATACGTTCCACCGACACGCCATTCGCGGCGATAATTCGGCATCGGATGCGCCACCTTTCCATGCGGCGCAATACGCTTCGCTATTGACGTATATGGACTCCTCCCTTTTTGCAACTCAATTGAAGCGTGTTGGCATTAGGTGCAACTGCAGGCGTATATCCGGCCTCTACGTTGAGCGCCGTCGCACTCGGGCCATAATG
>JARLJG010000022.1 GCA_031291325.1 Burkholderiaceae bacterium | reverse complement strand
TTGACGGCATCAAGGGTTCGTTGCACCGGGCTGCGCCCGCCCTTGACCCCGCCAATGCCGGCTGAAGTGATTGAATTGAAGGAGATTAATTTGCGAAAAAGGCTTGACTAACAGGTCATCATAGAAGGGTGGGCACGTTTTCCGTGCCCACGCGGAATTTAAATCAACCATTCCGTGTCATATTGCCGGCGTACCAAGGCTTCTAACGCAATCTATTTTTTGACGGTGGTCGAGTGGCAACATACCAGCTGTGAGTAATGATTGACGTTGACCGCGTGGGCAGAAAATCTGCCCACCCTACTCGGCTTTACGTTACACCAGATCATTACCAGTCGGTTTTCCCGGTCGGGGCAAGTAGTGCAGCGGTTGTGGATGGTGCAGCATCTGTATCTGCAATCAGAGTGCCCGTCGCTAGTGAGGCGGACTTCGTTGGCCCACTACCACAATCTCCGTCACAAGTTGCGGCTAGTTGGCAAGGTAGTGGTGCATATACAGGCGTTGATTCCTATGTTAATACGACTCTTCCTAAAGGAAACCTAGTTGTTGGGTCGGTTCCGGGACAGTCTCCTTACTACACAACACTTGGTGGATTTGAGAGTACTGGTGGCACGGCAGAAGGGTTTTACGAAGGGTTGCAAATTCAACCGAATTTGACTAATCCTGCTTATCCTCCATATCGAAGTGGAGTTACAATTTACCAGGTGGGGGGCGACACAAATGCGGCTGCGGGAACCGCTTTGGCAAATCCGTAGTTTGGCCCTGGTGGAGTGGGTCAGATATTTATCCCTAACTACCAAAATTCACTGACTCCGCTGTACTCGATTCCATTTAAGCCATAAAATGCCAAAATTATTTGATATCAAAAACGGTGAAATCTATGTTGATGAGCGCATAGTTTTACGTCAAAATTCGACGCCGCAAGAGTTGGTGACAGCGGGACTTGTGTTTAGTCGAGAAATTGAAATGAAAACAGGTTGGGTATTTCGTGTGACCGGTCCGCATCAACTATCCGGGCGTTCCGCTAACTTGTCACTTGGATTTTTGAACGGAAGTCTGAAGACGGTGAGTTTCGCATTTGCTGAAAAGGCGATAGCGAATTTGGACGATTTACACAAAATGCAAAATCAAGTCTTGATACAAGAATTAGGTACGCCGGACGGTCAAAATGATCGGCAAATTATTTATCGCTTTCCATGGGGCGAAATAGTTTCGGAAACAGACACCCGTGGAGGATCTTGCAACATCGTAATTTCTTGGATGTAATTTGAAGGGGCAAATAGTGCAGCAATCACTGTTGTCACGCACATGTTATTCAAATACAAATGTTGGAGGGGAAGTGGATATTGTTATTGACGGTGCATCTATTTCGAGCGAAGCAGATTTTCATACGGCACTTGCCGAAAAATTGTTGCTTCCCGGCTACTATGGGCGGAACTTGGATGCCATGTGGGATGTATTGAGTACCGATGTGGAAAGGCCGATTTGCTTAATTTGGGAAAATTCCAAGCTTTCGTCCGCAGCGCTCGGACAAAAATTTGATCAGATTGTAGACCTGCTAGAGCGCGTCAAGGCGCAAGACGATGCATGGAAGCTTACCGAACGCTTTGATTTTCGTCTTAGGTAGGTGGTGTGCTAGCAACGAATTAGTCGGCCCTGAAATATTCCACATCCCCAAGCAGGAAGGAATCAAATGGGTCAGGTTCGAATTAAAATTTAACGGCAGCCCAGCCAATCGACAAGCACAGCCACCCCGGGGGAAATCGCGGCTGTGCCGCGATATTCACATAACGCCGCATTACGCAAAGTTGCGCTGTTCGCCACCGCTCGGCAGGCGCAACCGCTGGCGCGTCCTGGCGGATTCGCAAAATGGGCGTTATGTCGTGCGCCCCGGTCGGTTTGCCAAGCCATGATGCGCTGCCGGCGGGCAGAGAATCAAAGGGGTCAGGCTCGCATTAATTTGCGCTACAATACCCAAATGCCCCGCCGCCCGCGCATTCACGTCGATAATGTCCCGCTGCACATCGTGCAGCGCGGTCACAATCGGTAGCGGTGCTTTTTCCACGAAGAGGATTACCAAAGTTACCTGCATTGGTTGGGTGAGGCGCTTGGCGAGTGCGAATGCGCGCTGCATGCTTATGTTTTGATGACCAATCATGTGCATTTGCTGTTGACGCCGAAGAAGGCGGTGGCGGTTCCCCGGCTGTTGATGTCTTTGGGCCGGCGCTATGTGCAGTATATCAACCGCAGCTATCGGCGCACGAGAACCTTGTGGGATAGCCGCTACAAATCGTCGCTGGTGCAGGCGGAAACCTATTTGCTGGGCTGTCAGCGCTATATTGAATTGAATCCGGTGCGGGCAGCGATGGTCGACGATCCGGCCTACTATCGCTGGACCAGTTATCGCGCCAACGCGCTAGGGCACACGGATTGTTCATCGGACCAACATCCCATGTTCGCGCCGCCGGATGCATTATCCGACGCGCTCGCCGCCTGCGCCGTCAATGTTGGGCTGATAGAGCATTAGCCCAACCTACTCGGCTCCGTTAAAACTTAGGGTGGAAAAGCGCAGCGCCTTCCAGCATAGGACAACACAAACATCGCTTCGGCACGTCAAGCGAAGGCTGCACGCGAGCGGCCCATCGGTACCACATGCATTGGCGAATGTCGGTGATACACGACGGAAAATGGTGGAAGGCGCTACGCTTTTCCACCTACACCTTTCGCCTAAGTAAGTGCCATTCGGGGCTGGAGACGATTCACCGATCCGGCTCCCGATTGCTAAAGGTTTTCAAAGCCGGTTTTCAAAGAGGGTGCGTCATTGAAGCCTGGCGTACAGGTCGGTCGCGATTTCCAATTTTTCAAGCATGCTCTCGCTGGCGCTCGCAACCTTGCTATCGAGATGCGTGGCAGCGGCGCTGCCGAGACCGTCGAAGAGCGCATCGACGAAAAGATCCCATTGCCGTTCAATAAGCGCGAGCTCGTTGCGGATTGCCGGTGTATTGTTCGGATAGAGCACCAGCGTCGTCAGTGAATCGACGAACGCCTTGCGCCCCGCCAACAGCTCTGCCACCGCGTCGGCCGGCGCGACGCCCCATCGCATCGCCTCGTAAAATTTCGCCATCCGCTGCGACAACGCGCGTTGGCGACCGGCGATGTGCACGTATTTTCCGGCATCGGTCGGCGAATGTCCAAGCAGTTGGCCGGTCAGCTCTTCGGCCATCGCAAAAAGGTCTTCGCTCATGGTCAACATCGTTTTTGCGTCTTTTTTATTTGGCGCTTTGCCTAACAATAGGTCTTTGTAGTCGATCCATGCCATTTCCAGGTCGACCAAGATTGCTTCGTTGTCCCTGATCGGTGCGAAGGCGCCCAACTCGGCCAGGTGGCGATCGAACAGCACCAACGACAGATTGAAAGCCCGCTTCGAGCGCGTGGCGTCGATCGATTGGCCGATTTGCAAATAGCATTTGGCCAGCCGTTGCGACAGCATCGATAGCCGCCCCGATTTGTTTATCGCGTCGTTGATGTTGCCGATATGGGCGGATTCGTCGCGGCTACGGGGGTTGCCGGCATGGAGCGACAATCCCACTGCCTTGATGACCTTGACGATGGTTGCAAACTTTGGATTGCCGTTGCCGGACAATATCGAAGAAAGAGTTTCCTTTGAAAGACCGATGTCTCTCGCAACCTTGGCGATGCCGTGCGCCCGCGCAATGTCGCCCAATGCGGCGACGATGAGCGCCGGGTCGCCTTCCGACACGCAGATATCGAAATAGGCAGCAATATCCTCGTTGCGCACCTGCCGAACAGAAGACCATTCTTTGCTCATTCCCATCGCTCACAGGGCATCGGTGCCGCTTTCCCCGGTGCGAATGCGAACGACTTGTTCCAGATCGCGGACAAATATCTTGCCGTCGCCGATTTTGCCGGTTCGCGCCGCGCCGACTATCGCATTGATCGCAGGTTCGACCAGTGCATCGTCCACGGCCAGCTCGATTCTGGTTTTCGGCAAATAGTCGTTCAAATATTCGGAGCCGCGATAAAACTCGGTGTGGCCTTTCTGGCGGCCAAGCCCTTTCACCTCGGTGATCGTCGATCCCGACACGCCAATTCGAGACAAGGCTTCGCGTACCTCTTCCAGCTTGAATGGCTTGATGATGGCTGTGATCAGTTTCATTTCCAACTCGGTTTTGAATTTTTATATCCCGTACGCAAGCAAATTGGATGCCCGACCGGCAGAACGGGGGCATGCCGATCGAGGCGCCACGTCGCTTATAGCGCCGACCGAGGTTTACCCTACAAAGATGGCTATACCAGGCGCGAAAATCGTGGGTCGATGAGTGTGAGGTTTGCTACGCCATCGTTTTCATTGCGACAAAAATGTGCGAATTGGTTGCGCTGTGTATGGCGGTGACGTTGGATGGCTTATATCGAAATTTCCCGAAATATTGCGTGCCCGCATCCCGGGATGCTGCATCGACGGTTGCCAGCGCGCCAAATTCGCGCGATTTGGCAGTCCGGTATTTCGAGAGCCGAGCTTGACTACACCACCTGGTCGCGCCCCAGCCTCTTGGCTTCGTACAAAGCCATGTCGGCATCGCTGTACAGACTCTCGAAGCTGGCCGGCTGATCGGCAGCAGTGGCGGACAAACCGACGCTGACGCTGGTCGCGATTGTCGACTCTTGCCAGACGGCAGGGTGGGCGGCGATGCGCCGGCGCAGTTTTTCGGCTACCAGGTGGGCGGCGGCACTTGTCGTATTCGACAGCAGCACGATGAATTCGTCGCCGCCCAGGCGGCCCACCAGATCGGTGCCGCGCACCGTATTGGCCAGCAGTGCGGCCACGTGGCGCAGCACGGCGTCGCCTGCCGGGTGGCCTTGGGTGTCGTTGATGCCCTTGAAAAAATCCAGGTCCAGCAGCAACAGGGCGGTGGCGCCGCCTTGGCGTCGCGCCCGTGCCAGCTCGCGCTCGGTCAGCTCGACAAAAGTGCGGCGGTTGAACAAGCCGGTCAGGCCGTCGCGCTTGGTCATGTGTTCCAACTCTGTCTGCCGATCCTGCAGGGCAGCGTTGACTTCTGCCAATTGCCTCTGCTGACGCGTGATGGTGCTGAAATTGCGCCATAGAAGAATCGTCAATGCCCAACCCAGTATGCCGGCGGTGACGCCGTTGAGGCGGTTCGAGAGCAGTTGCTCCGGGTTGCTCTGGGTCAGGCTCAAGGCGAAATAATAGGCGGTGAAGGCGGCCAGATACATCAGCCCGGCGGGCAGCGGTCGCCGGTAAAAGATGACGCCGATCAGCAGGCAACTGATCAAAAACGGCGTGACGTTGGGCGTGACCAATTGATCGAGGGTCACGATGACGATTGCAAACAACATGCCGACAGCGGCGGTGGCGTCGGGCAGCCAGGCACGCAAGCGCGACGCTGCGGCGTGACGTGCCGCCACGCTGCAGGCCAGCATCGTCAGTCCCATGGCCAGATGAGCCAGCAACAAGCCGGTTCGCCAGGACAGCGCCACGCCCACATATTGTTGACCGTGCAGTTGCAGGCCCAGCACCAGCACCAGCACGTGCAAGGCATTGATCAAGGCCACCAGCGGCGCGAGCCAGCGCAAGCGATACAGGTTGATGACAGCGGCTGCATCGGCCACGCTGGCGTGCTCGGCCCGCCAGCGTTTGAGCGTGCGGGCCAAAGCGGTCAGTCGGCGCGTTACCGCGCCGAGGGGGAAGTGGATCATGACTATTACCAACGAAAGCAGCGAAAGGGGCTAGCGACGAATTATAATTGTTTGTGGCCCGAAATATCGCGTGTTTGCTTCAGCGGTGGCGTATCGATTATCGCGATCTCGATGCAATTACCTGGTTTGGAGGGCGTTACGCCTTGATGGCAGCGGTTATCTCGATTTCGACTTTGTATTCGGAATGAATCAGCTTGGCGCCGATGGTCGAGCGGGCCGGCGTGTGTCCGGGTTCGACCCAATCGTCCCAGACGGAATTCATGGCGGCGTAATCGCCGACCGAGGCGAGGAATATCCGCGCCGACACGATATTGGTTTTATCGGCGCCGACTTTTGCCAGCAGGCGGTCGATAAAGTGCAGAACTTCCCGGGTTTGCCCGACCACGTCGAGCGAAGTATGTTCGGCAACCTGCCCGGCAATGAAGAGCAGCTTGGCGTTGCCGACATCGACCACGGTCATTTCACTGAAACGCGGCCCCATTTCATGGCGTGTGATTTCCATACTTTTTGATTCCCCATCCTCAAATAAACGTCAATTATTTCGGTTCGTCCGAGTATTTCGTGGATAAAACCTGCGCTTGCATAAGCCCCCGTCGTTCCCGCGAAGGCGGGAACCCATAGTGAGTCTGCTTGACCGAACTCCCTATGGATTCCCGCCTTCGCGGGAATGACGGAGGGTTGCGTTGGAGCCTAATGACTTATCCACAAAATATTTAAACGAACCTTGAACTCAAGCATAGCGCTTATATTTCATTTTGCCGCCGTTTCCTGCGGCTTGTTCCAATAGCCGCCGCCCAGCGATTGAAACAGGGCGACCGTGTCTTGCAGCCGATTGGCTTCGGCCTGCACCAGATTCAATTTGGCTTGCTGGTAGGCTTGCTCCGCGCCCAGCACCAGCAAGGCGCTGATGTCGCCCAGCGCAAGTTGACGGCGGGCAATCGCCAGGCTCTTGGCGGCGGCGCGTTCGGCCTTGGCCGCCGCACGCAAGGCGGCGGCATCCGACTGGATCGCTTGCAGCGAGTCGGCGACGTTCTGGAAGGCGTTGAGCACGGTCGCGCGGTATTGTGCCGCCGCTTGATCGTAGGCGGCTTGCGCGGCATTCTCGCGGTGTTTCAGCGTGCCGCCGTCGAATAGCGGCTGCGTCAGGCCGCCGGCCAGTTGCCAAAAGCCGGTGCCGGATTTGAACAAGTCCGCCAGCGTCAGCGCCGACGAGCCGTAGGCGTTGAGGCCCAGCGTGATATTCGGCAAGCGGGCCGCAGCGGCCACACCGACTGCGGCGCTGGCTGCGTGCAATTGCTCTTCGGCAGCGCGGATGTCGGGCCGATGCTCGACCAGCGTCGAGGGCAGCGACAGCGGCAACTCGGTCGGCAATTGCAGGCTGTCCAGATCGAATTTCGCCGCCAGCGTTTCGCTCGGGAAGCGGCCTGCCAGCGCATTCAACAGATCGCGTTGCAGCGCCAATTGTTTTTCCAGCGGCGGCAAGGTCGCTTCGGCGGCAGCCAAGGCCGCTTCCTGCGCGGCGACATCGGCTTGCGCGACCTGTCCGAGCCGATATTGGTGCTGGAACATTTCCATCAACCGGCTCTGGTCGGCAATGATTTCGCGGGTCGCGGCGATCTGGCCGCGCAAACCGGCTTCCTGGATGGCGGCGCCGACCACGTTCGCGCTGAGTGTCAGGTAGGTCGCCTCCAACTGGAAGCGTTGCGCTTCGGCTTGCGCTTGCAACGACTCCACTTGCCGGCGATTGCCGCCGAACACGTCGGCTGTATAGGAAACCGACACCTGCGCGGTGTACAGATTGTAGTAACTCGCTCCCGAGGCCGCGCCGCTGGCCAGCGTGCCGGCCACCTTTTGCCGCGTCGGCGCGAAGCCGGCGTCGACCGTCGGATAAAAGTAGCCTTGCTGCGCGTACACGTTCTCCTGCGCGCCGCGCAAGGCCGCCTGCGCCGCGTCGACATTCGGATTTTGCTTCAAGCTGGCGAGCACCAAGTCGTTCAAGGGCTGTGAATGAAACAGTTCCCACCATTGCGCCGGAATGTCGCGCTCCGGCACGAAGCTTTGCGACTGGCCGAGCGGAACCTCGCTGGCGAGCGTGGCGGCATCGTTCGCAGCGGCAGTATACGTTGCCGGCAAGGTGGCAGCGGGCCGCACATAGTCCGGCCCAGCCGCGCAGCCGGCCAGCGCCAGCAGGCAAGCGCCGATCAGCAGGGATGAATAAGTAGCGGCGCGCATCAGCGATCTTTCCTCGAACGAATTCCCCATTTCTTGCTTTGGAAGAAGCGTTCCATCGCAAAATAATAGGTCGGCAAGATGAACAGCGTCAGCAAGGTCGATATCACCAGGCCGCCGACGACTACCGTCGCCAGGCCGCGCTGCACGTCGGTGCCGACTCCCGTCGCCAGCGCTGCCGGCAACATGCCGAACGAGGCCACGGTGGCCGTCATCAAGACCGGGCGCAAGCGTTCGGCTGCGCCTTCGATCACGGTTTCGTTCAAGGGCAAGCCCTCGCCCTGGACGCGGCGGAAGTTGGCGACCATGATAATCCCGTTTTGCACCGAGACGCCGAACAAGGCGATGAAGCCGACTGCGGTGGCGACATTGAGCGTTTCGCCGGTCAGATGCACCGCAATCAAGCCGCCCAGGGTTGCCATCGGCACCACGCCCAGGATCAAGGCTGCCTGCCGTATTTTGCCGAACTGGAAGAACAGCAGCACCGACATCAGCAGCAGCACGATGCCGAGGATGAACACCAGCCGCGCCTGCGCGCGCCGTTCGTTTTCGAATTGACCGGCCCATTCGAGGCGGAATTTTTGCGGGTCGAATTTGACTTCGCTGTCGATGCGCTGTTGCGCTTCGGCCAGGTAGGAGTTGAGGTCGCGTCCGCGATTGTCGATGCGCACCGTGATCTGGCGCTCGTTGGCTTCATGCGAGATCGTGCTTTCGCCGGTCTGCAGCGTCAGGCTGGCCACTTGCGACAGCGCGATCTTCGCGCCGCTGGAACTGTTGACGAACAGGTTGCCCAGCGCTTCCGTGCTGCTCTTGCTGCCCTTGGGGAAGCGCACGGTGACGTTGTAGATGCGATCCGCCACATAAATCGTCGACACCGGCGCGCCGCCGACGCCGGTTTGAATCAGGTTGGCGATGTCGGCGCTGTTGATGCCGAAGCGCGCAGTCTTTTCGCGGTCGATCTTGATCACCAGTTGCGGGATCGGCGGCTCCTGGAACAGCGAGGCCGAGGCAGTGCCGCGTATGGTTTGCAAGATGTCGACGATCCGGTTGCCGATGCGCCGGCTTTCCTTCAAGTCGGCGCCATACACGCGCAGCACCAGCGGGCTGTGCGCGCCGCCGATGGCGTCGTTGACGCCGTCGATGATAGGCTGGCTGATGCCGATCGAAAAGCCCGGCATCCTGGCGAAGCGGTCGTTCAGGCGCGCAATCAGATCGGCCTTGGTTTCGCCGTTCGGCCATTCGCTATAGGGCTTCAAGCCGACCGGCACTTCGATATGCGACGGCGTCCACGGATCGGTGCCGTCGTCGCTGCGGCCAAGCTGGGTCACTGCATACGAGACTTCCGGGAATTCATGCAGCGTGCGCCGCAGTTCGGCGGCCATGTCGTTGGCCTTGTCGAGCGACATGCCGGACGGCAATTGCACTTGCAGCCACAGCGCCCCTTCATCGAGGTCGGGCAAAAATTCGCGCCCGGCGGTGGCGCCGAGGAACACCACCGCAACCAGCGTCAGCGCGCCGATCAGGTAGGCGATCCACGGTTTTTCCAGCAGGTGGCCGAGCGTCACGCGGTAGCGCGCGGTAATCCAGATCAAGGGCTTGTTATGGAACACCTTGCGCGGCAGGCGCAACGCGGCATAGGCCAAACCGGGGATCAAGGTCAGCGCGCACAGCAGCGCGCCCAGCAGCGCATACGCGACCGTGTACGCCATCGGCGTAAACAATTTCCCCTCGGCGCGCTGGAACGCAAACAGCGGCAGGTAGGCGGCGATGATAATCAGCGTGGCAAAGAAGATCGGGCGCGCGACATGGCTGGCGGTTTCCAGGATGTCTTCTTCCACTAATTCGCTGTCCGGCTCGTCCTCGCGGCGGCGCAGAATCGCTTCCATCACGACGATGGCGCCGTCGACGATGATGCCGAAGTCGATTGCGCCCAGCGAAAACAAATTAGCCGGCATCTTGGTGGCAGCCATGATGATGAACACCGTCACCAATGCAATCGGGATGGCGACCGCCGCCACGATCGCGCTGCGCGGGCTGCCGAGGAACAGGATCAGCACGATGCACACCAGGCCGATGCCTTCCAGCACGGTATGGCTGACCTTGCTGACGGTCAACTTGACCAGATCGTCGCGGTCGATGTAAGGCACGATCTTGACGCCCATCGGGTCCAGCCGCTTTTGCAATTGCGCGACTTTGGCATGCACGCCTTCCAGCACGCGCGACGGGTTCTCGTACTTCAGCATCAGCACGATGCCCTGGATGGCGTCCGGGTTGTTGTCCTTGCCGAGGATGCCTTCGCGCTCCTGGTGGCCGAATTGCAGCTTGCCGAGCTGCCGCACCAGCACCGGCACGCCTTTGGTCTGGGTCACGACGATCGCGCCGAGGTCGTCGAGCGAATGGGCCTGGCCGATGCCGCGCACCACGTAACTTTGCTCGCCGCGCGCAATCCGCCCGCCGCCGGCATTGGCGCTGTTGTTGTTGATTGCATTGACCACATCGTTCAAGGCCACGCCGTAGTGCTGCAATTGGGCCGGGTCCAGTTCAAGCTGGAATTCCTTGGTAAAGCCGCCGAAGTTGTTGACATCGGCCACCCCCGGCACTTGCTTGAAGCCCGGCTCGACGATCCAGCGCTGGATCTCGGATAGCTCCATCAGGTTCTTGCTGTCCGATTCCAGCGTATAGCGGTAAATCTCGCCGGCCGGCCCGGATACCGGATCGAGGCCCGGAGCAATGCCGGCGGGCAGCGGCACGGCGGCGATGCGTTCCAGGATGCGCTGGCGCACGAAGTAGTCGTCGGTGCCGTCCTGGAATACCAGCGTGATGAGCGACAAGGCGAAAGTGCTGGAAGAACGCATCGTCACCAGGCCGGGCGTGTTGCTCAAGCCGCGCTCCAGCGGCGTGGTGATCTGCTGTTCGATTTCCTCGGCGGCCAGGCCCGGCACCTGGGTCGTCACCTGCACGGTCACGTCGCTCAATTCCGGGTAGGCTTCCACCGCCATCCGGGTCCACGAGATATAGCCGTAGATCGAAATCAGGATCGCCAGCATCCACGCCAGATGGCGGCGTCGAAAGCAGAGTGCGATCAGTTGATTAATCATTCAACAGCACTCCGCCGCGCACCACGATGCGCTCGCCGGCGGCCAGGCCGGAGACGATGCGCACGCTGTCGTCGTCCTCATGCCCCAATTCCACGGTGCGCCGCACGAAGGTCCAGGGCGCGACTTCGACCAAGACGGTGGTGCTGTCGTTGTTCATCAACAGCGCCGAAGGCGGCACCACCACCTGTTTGCTTTGCGGCACGGCGATGCCGACGGTGGCATACATGTTCGGTATCAGCTTGCCGTCGGGGTTGGCGAAGGCGATGCGGGTCTTGTTGCGATGGGTGTCGGCTTCCAGCATCGCGCTGACGAAAGCGACCGTGCCGTGCAATTTTTGTCCGGGGTAGGCCGGCAGTTCGACCTCGGCGGCCTGGCCCTTGGAAATCGCGCCGAGCAAGTCTTCCGGCACGTTGGCGGTGACCCACACCGTGTCGAGATTGGCAATCGTCATCAGCGCCACGGTCGCGTCGTTGATGAAGGAGCCGGCGCCGTAATTCAACGCGGTGATTGCGCCCGACACCGGCGCACGGATGTTCAACACGCGCGATTTGTTGTTGCCGTCCTGCAGCGTGTCGAGTCGGGCTTCGGCGCGCTTCGATTCGGCCAGCGCCTGTTCGACGTTGCTGGTGGCCTGCTCGAAATCCTTGACTGCGTTGGCGCCGGCTTCATGCACGCCGCGCGCCCGCTCGAGCGCCTTGCGCGCCAGCGCGAGCGCATCGCGCGCCTTGTCGACATCGGACCAGGCTTGATCCAAATCCGGCGCATGCACGACCGCCAGCAATTGCCCCTGTTTGACGACATCGCCCAGCTTGACCTTGAGTTCCGTCAGGCGCCCGGTCAGCGGCGGCAACAGATTGACCGTGCGCGCCGGGTCGGCTTCGACGATGCCGGGCAGGCTGATCGCATGCGGCGTCGCCGACGCGCCGACCGCGCTGACTGCCAGGCGCGCGCGCAAAGGCGAATTGGCCGGGACGGTCAGCTTGTCGCCCTGGCGCACCATGGCCGGGCCGGGATCGGCGGCAGTCGGATTGGCGGCAATCGCCGTGCCGGAACCAAGCACATAGACGCAGCCCGCCGCGCACACCAAGGCGGCGCCGATTGCCGCACCGAGCCGCTTTTGCGCCGCTGTGAGGGCAGAATACTTGCGGCTCATCGCAGTGTGGATTCCCATGTTGATGCTCCATGACGTTTTGGATGGCGCAAGCGGGCTTGCGACGGGCGTCCCGATTGCGTTGTGGCGGACAGGCGAACCATGATCGATTTGGCGCAGACATCGGCCAAATCTCCGTGGAGCGGGCAATGGAGATGATCGAATCTGCCTGAATTTGCCATTTTTATCGACGATTCGACGAAATTATTTCTAATCGGTAATTATGACAGTCAAAATTGACGATTTCATGACATGTCATCCAAACGTCACGGCAAGCGGGCCATCCGTTTCGCGCATGTCGATGCGCACAGGAAAAGCGTCGGCAAGCGATGACGCGCAGTGTAGATGCGGGTCTTGGGGCTGTCAAGGAAAAAGCCCCGAAACGGGGCTGCCGGCAAAGATTCAAAACGCTCTTGAAATATCCGGTCCGGGGGGATATCATACGGCCATGAAAGCACCTGCCAGTACCCATACCTCCCACCCGGAAATCATCAAACGCCTCAAGCGCGCCTCCGGCCACTTGAAAAGCATCATCGACATGCTGGAAGACGATCGCGAGTGCCTGGAAGTCGCGCAGCAATTGCTGGCAGTCGAGAAGGCCATCGTCAACGCCAAGAAAACCCTGGTGCACGACCATATCGACCACTGTCTCGAGCAAGTGGTGAAAAAGGGCGCGCGCAACGCCAGCGAGACGGTGCGCGAGTTCAAGGAAATTACCAAGTATTTGTAGGGGCGGGTCGGACTGTCGCCTGCTGCGGTGCTAAACGCTAAAGCTGCTTGGTCAGCACCTGCGACTTGCGCTGCCAGTTGTACAGGTGCTGGCGGTCTTGCGGCAATGCATAGATGGTGGAGAGGGCATAGCCGCGTTTCAAGAACCAATGGGCGTTGCGCGTAATGAGGACGAACAACTTGGTAAAGCCGGCCGAGCGCGCGCGGTTTTCGATATGCTGCAAGATGCATTCGCCGTCGCCTTGCTCCTGCACTTCGGGATTGACGGCCAGGACGGCGACTTCGGCCATTTTCTCTTCAGGGAACGGGTACAGCGCACCGCAGCCGAAGATCACGCCGTCGTGCTCCAACACCGAGAAATTCTCGATTTCGCGTTCGATCAACTCGCGCCCGCGCTTGACCAGCGTGCCGTCTTCCTCGAACGGTTCGATCAACTGAATGATGCCGCCGAGGTCTTCAATCGTCGCTTCGCGCAGGCTGTTCAGGTTTTCATAGCTAATCATGGTGCCGACGCCATCGTGCGTGAAGACTTCCAGCAGCGACGAACCGTCGGTCGAAAACGGCACGATATGCGCGCGCGGCACGCCGTTGTTGCAGGCCTTGATCGCATGCTTCAGGTAAAAAGCCGAGTCGGGCGGTAAAAATCCCGCTAACAGCACCGCTTCGGCCTGGTGCGACGACACTTCGCGGATTTCCGTGCCGCCCTGGTCGACGAACATCGGGGTTTCATTGATGAACACCAGCTTGTCGGCGTGCAGCGCGATGGCGGCGGAAACCGCCACGTCTTCCATCGTCAGGTTGAACGCTTCGCCGGTCGGCGAAAAGCCCAGCGGCGACAGCAGCACCAGCGCGCCGGTGCCGAGGATCGAGTGGATGGTTTCCGCAGCCACTTTGCGCACCACGCCGGTAAAGCCGAGGTCGACGCCGTCGATCACGCCCATCGGGCGCGCGGTAATGAAATTGCCGGAGATGATGCGGATCGTCGCGTGCGCCATCGGCGTATTCGGCAAGCCCTGGCTGAATGCGGCCTCGATGTCGAGCCGCAATTCGCCGGCGGCTTCCTTTGCGCATTCCAGCGCGGCGGTGTCGGTGATGCGGATATCGTTGTGCATGCGCGCCTCGACATTGCGCAGCGCCAGTTGCTGGGCCACTTGCGGACGCGAGCCGTGCACCACCACCACCTTGATGCCGACCGCATGCAGCAGCGACAAATCCTGCGCCAATTCGGCCAAACCGCCATTCAACACCAGTTCGCCGGGGAAGGCCACCACGAAGGTCTTGCCACGGAACGCATGCACATAAGGCGCGACCGAGCGCAGCCACGCGACAAATTGCGTTTGGTCTTCTTCCATCCGTAAGACTCCTTGAATTGCTCGATCTAGGGTGCAGGGTGCAACAGGCACCAGATTATAGCTAGAAGCGAGAGGCAATGGGAATGCAGCAATAGCGAGAATCTGTGCAGGCGTTGTCATTGGTGGATTTTGTGATAATATGTAAGTCAGTGCTGAGTTACGGCGTGGAAGCTTTTGCCGCAATTCCGACGAACCACCCCATTTTATGTAAGAGCGAGAAAGGCGATTCGGTTATGACACCGCGAACTACCACCACCACGGTTGGACAGCGACGCTAGTCGGGATCTTTTTCGTTCTGCATTGGAAAAAGCGCGGCTAGTCCGCGTTTTTTTTCGTCCAAAATTCTTGCTTCAATTTTTTATTCCCCAATTTTATTGATTTAGCTTCGGCAGCACACTGCCGACATGGAGCCTCAACATGGTAACTGTACGACTTCCCGATGGATCGCAACGTCAATTCAACGCGCCGCTGACTGTGGCGCAAGTGGCTGCCAGCATCGGCGCCGGTCTGGCCAAGGCGGCGCTGGCCGGCAAGGTCGACGGCAAGGTGGTGGATACGTCTTATCTGATCGATCATGATATCGATCTGTCCATCGTCACCGACAAGGATGCCGACGGCCTCGAAGTGATCCGTCATTCGACCGCCCACTTGCTGGCTTACGCGGTCAAGGAATTGTTCCCCGACGCGCAAGTGACCATCGGCCCGGTGATCGAAAACGGCTTTTACTACGATTTTTCCTACAAGCGCCCCTTTACGCCGGAAGACCTGGAAGCCATCGAAAAGAAGATGGCGGAATTGGCCAAGAAGGATGAGCCGGTCACGCGCAAAGTCTTGCCGCGCGACGAGGCGGTCGCCTACTTCAAGTCCATCGGCGAAGCCTACAAGGCGGAGATCATCGAATCGATCCCGGCAGATCAAGACGTGTCGCTGTACACCGAGGGTAAATTCACCGACTTGTGCCGTGGCCCGCACGTGCCGTCGACTGGCAAGCTGAAGGTCTTCAAGCTGATGAAGCTGGCCGGCGCCTACTGGCGCGGCGACTCCAAGAACGAGATGCTGCAGCGTGTCTACGGCACCGCCTGGGCCAAGAAGGAAGAGCAGGAAGCCTATCTGCACATGCTGGAAGAGGCGGACAAGCGCGACCATCGCAAGCTGGGCCGCGCGCTCGACCTGTTCCATTTCCAGGAAGAAGCGCCGGGCTTGATCTTCTGGCATCCGAAGGGTTGGGTGGTCTGGCAACAGGTCGAGCAATACATGCGTCGCGTGTATCAGGACAACGGCTATCAGGAAGTGAAAGCGCCGCAAATTCTGGATCGCAGCCTGTGGGAAAAATCCGGCCACTGGGAAAACTATAAAGACAACATGTTTACGACCGAGTCGGAAAATCGCTCGTACGCGTTGAAGCCGATGAATTGCCCCGGCCATATCCAGATTTTCCGCTCGAACATGCACTCCTACCGCGAATTGCCGCTGCGCTACGGCGAGTTCGGCCAATGCCATCGCAACGAGCCGTCCGGTTCGCTGCACGGCATGATGCGGGTGCGCGGTTTTACGCAGGACGACGGCCACATCTTCTGTACCGAAGACCAGATTTTGGACGAATGCGTCGCCTACACCGCTTTGTTGCAAAAAGTGTACAAGGACTTCGGCTTTACCGACATCATTTACAAGATTGCAACGCGTCCGGAAAAACGCGTCGGCTCCGACGAAGCCTGGGACAAGGCGGAAAACGCGTTGATCGCCTCGCTCGACCGCTCCGGCTGCCAATACGAGATTTCGCCGGGCGAGGGCGCGTTCTACGGCCCGAAGATCGAATATACGCTGAAGGATGCGATTGGCCGCATGTGGCAATGCGGCACGATGCAAGTCGATTTCTCGATGCCGGTGCGCCTGGGCGCGGAATATGTCGCGCAAGACAACAGCCGCCAGATTCCGGTAATGCTGCATCGGGCAATTCTCGGCTCGTTAGAGCGTTTTATCGGCATGTTGATCGAAAATCACGCAGGAGCCTTGCCTTTGTGGCTTGCTCCCGTGCAAGTTTCGGTGGTAAATATTTCCGAAGCGCAAGCCGACTATGCGCACGCTGTTGCAGAAAACCTGAAGAAACAAGGGTTTAGAGTGCATCTTGATTTGCGTAATGAGAAAATAACCTTTAAAATACGCGAGCATTCGGTTCAGAAGCTTCCTTATATCGTGGTGGTCGGCGATAAGGAGCGGGATGCAAACACAGTGGCCGTGCGTGCGCGGGGCAATGTCGATCTGGGTGTGATGCCCGTCGACGTGTTGGTGGAGCGCTTGAAGAGCGATCTCGACACCAAAGCCTGAAATGCAGCACGGCTTAATTATTTGATTTTAAAAGGAAACTACAATAGCTACTGACAAGTCGCATCGCATCAACGGCGAAATTACCGCGCCGGAATTGCGTCTAAGTGGGGTCGAGAACGAACCTCTGGGTATCGTGAGTTTGGCAGAAGCCTTCCGCCTGGCGGAAGAGGCGAACGTGGATCTGGTGGAAATCGCACCGACCGCACAACCGCCAGTATGCCGGCTGATGGATTACGGCAAGTTCAAGTATTCTGAGCAAAAGAAAGCTCATGAGGCCAAGCTGAAGCAGAAGGTGATTCTGGTCAAGGAAGTCAAATTCCGTCCCGGCACCGATGATGGTGATTACAACATCAAGCTGCGCAACCTCATCAAGTTTTTGGATGAGGGCGATAAGACCAAGATCACGCTGCGTTTTCGCGGTCGTGAAATGGCGCATCAGGATATCGGCGTGCGCATGTTGGAGCGTTTGAAACTCGATCTGGAGCAATATGGCCAAGTCGAGCAGTGGCCCAAGATGGAAGGCCGCCAGATGATTATGGTGCTGGCGCCGAAGAAGAAAAAGTAACATTGAATGCCGTCGGCGATCAAGAGGATAGGGCGCTTTGCCCGGTTCTCTCGCCGCACAGATTTGAGCAGGCTGCCCACTTCCGGGTGGGCATCTTGCACAATACCAGCGGACTCGATTCCGCTGATAACAAGTGAAAGCAGGCATCCAAGCGCAACGAAATGTTGCCACCTGCAATCATGTAAAAATGGAGCTGTCCAGAGGACAGAACTTGCTATGCCAAAGATGAAAACGAAAAGCAGCGCGAAAAAGCGCTTTCGCGTGCGTCCAGGTGGAACCGTTAAACGCGGTCAAGCGTTCAAACGCCACATCCTGACCAAGAAGACCACCAAAACCAAACGTCAATTGCGCGGTTCGACAGAAGTCCATGACACAAACATGGTTTCCGTTCGTGCGATGATGCCGTTCGCTTAACCTCACCACTATTAAGGAGTAACCATGCCTAGAGTAAAACGTGGGGTCACAGCACGGGCCCGTCATAAAAAAGTCCTCGACCAAGCCAAAGGCTACCGTGGTCGTCGCAGCAAAGTCTATCGCATCGCCAAGCAAGCGGTCATGCGCGCTGGTCAATATGCCTACCGCGATCGCCGCAACAAGAAACGCGTGTTCCGCGCTTTGTGGATCACCCGTATCAATGCGGCTTCGCGCGAGCATGGCATGACTTACAGCGTGTTCATGAATGGCTTGAAGCGCGCCTCGATCGAACTGGACCGCAAGGTTCTGGCCGATATGGCAGTGATGGACAAGCCGGCGTTTGCCGCGATTGTCAATCGGGTGAAGGCCAACATCGCTGCGTAATTGATATCGTTGTGGGCGTCGCGCAAGCTGGCGACGCCGAAAATATCCGGGCGGGGCAGAGGGCTAACACCACTGCCCCGTTTTGTTTTTCGGGTGCTTGGAATGATCGGTGCGGGTGAGATGCAACGGCAATTTGTAGGGCAATGGCAGTAGGGTGGGGGCCCCTTTTTTGGCCCCCCGACGCCCGCTCCCCCGGGGGCCCAAAACCCGCCCCCCCCACAAACCTATTTAACGGGGCGGCCTAACCC
>JARLJG010000021.1 GCA_031291325.1 Burkholderiaceae bacterium | reverse complement strand
CGTCGTCCCCGCGAAGGCGGGGACCCATAGGGAATTCGCTCGAGCGATGTCACTATAGATTCCCGCCTTCGCGGGAACGACGAGGTTTTTGCATAACTTGCGCGAACGCGTTTCCTTACCCACAGAAAAGTCGGAATAACCATAAAATATATTGTAAACTTTATCATGTCATTTTATCATACACCAGCGCGCACCACTTATCTCAGCCGATTGTGCGGATACCGGTTCGGAAGGTTCCGGGCAGAAGAAGTTCTACATGGTCGGAACTGGAACTACGATCAAGTTTCTCAGAGCCGATGGAGTCGATAAGCTGGTCGACGCCTACGGAATGCCTGCTTGTCCGTAGTCCGACAGTCCAAGCAACAAAACAGCTGCGACCCGTCGTTTGCAGCGTCTCAGGCAGGAGGAGTTATCGGCCTGGCGAGTCTGGCCGGCTCGAGATTGTCTCCAGCAAGAACCAACAACTCCGGGCGCGAGTCCCTATGCAATGGACAGGGCAGGTCGAGCGGTCGTTCGCAATCCCTGCCTCATTTTCCGCGCAGCATGAATTGACATATTCGCGTCAGACGTGGATACTTCCGCCGATTCAATCAAATTTGGATCAAAATAGAGGATGTTTGCGGCCATCTCGCCAACATCCGTTAAAAGCGCTGCGGCAACGGTTACCCACTGTGCGTCGACGCGAAGTCCTGACAAACCGCGAGACATAATCGAGCGAGGAGCATTTCAATGAGCCAGACCCCACCACTGCGTCTGCACGTGCCGGAGCCTACCGGGCGCCCAGGCCAGGCGACAGACTTTTCCTATTTACATCTTTCACGCGCCGGCGACGTTCGCCGCCCCCCGATAGACGTCTTGCCGGTCGAAACCAGCGACATGGCTTTTGCGTTGGTGCGGGTGCTGGACGACGACGGCAATGCCGTCGGCCCGTGGGCGCAGGAAATCGATGTGCAAACGCTGCGCGCCGGCTTGCGGGCGATGATCAAGACGCGCGTCTACGATGGCCGCATGCTGATTGCGCAGCGCCAGAAAAAGATGTCGTTTTACATGCAGAGCCTGGGCGAAGAGGCCATCGGCACGGCGCATGCGCTGGCGCTGCAAGACGGCGACATGTGCTTTCCCACCTATCGGCAGCAAAGCCTGCTGATGGCGCGCAACGTGCCGTTGGTGGACTTGATCTGTCAATTGATGTCGAACGCGCGCGATCCGCTCAAGGGGCGGCAACTGCCGGTCATGTACTCGGTGCGCGAGGCGGGCTTTTTCTCGATTTCGGGGAATCTGGCTACGCAGTTTGTGCAAGCGGTCGGCTGGGGCATGGCTTCCGCCATCAAGGGCGATACCAAGATTGCGTCGGCCTGGATCGGCGACGGCGCTACTGCCGAAGCGGATTTCGATACCGGCCTGACCTTCGCGCACGTCTATCGGGCGCCGGTGATTCTCAATGTGGTCAACAACCAGTGGGCGATTTCGACCTTCCAGGCGATTGCCGGCGGTGAAAACACCACCTTCGCGGCACGCGGGGTAGGCTGCGGCATCGCTTCGCTGCGGGTCGACGGCAACGACTTCCTGGCTGTCTATGCAGCGTCGAAATGGGCGGCGGAACGCGCGCGCAATAATTTCGGCCCGACTCTGATCGAATGGGTCACCTACCGCGCCGGCCCGCACTCGACCTCGGACGATCCGTCGAAATACCGGCCCGCCGACGATTGGGCTTGTTTCCCGCTGGGCGACCCGATCGCCCGCCTGAAGAAGCACTTGATCGGCATCGGCGCATGGTCCGAACAAGAGCACGAAGACACGCAAAAAGAATTGGAAGCGCAAGTGATTGCCGCGCAAAAGGAAGCCGAGCAGTACGGCACCCTGAGCAGCGGCTATGCCCCGAACGCCGCAGACATGTTCAACGATGTCTATAAAGACATGCCGGAACATTTGCGCCGCCAACGCCAGCAATTGGGAGTGTAATCGTGAGTGCGGACAAGACTATGAGCGTAGAACAGAATACGAGCGCGGAGAACGACGCCGCGCAAAAGAAGACGCCGATGACCATGATCCAGGCGCTGCGGTCGGCGATGGACGTGATGCTGGAGCGCGACAACAACGTGGTGGTATTCGGGCAGGATGTCGGTTATTTCGGCGGCGTATTTCGCTGCACCGAAGGCTTGCAACAGAAGTTCGGCAAATCGCGCGTATTCGATACGCCGATTTCCGAAGGCGGCATCGTCGGCGTGGCGGTCGGCATGGGTGCGTACGGTTTGCGCCCGGTCGTGGAAATCCAGTTTGCCGATTATTTTTACCCGGCTTGCGACCAGATCGTGTCGGAAGCGGCACGTTTGCGTTACCGTTCGGTGGGCCAGTTCATCGCGCCGCTGACCATCCGCATGCCTTGCGGCGGCGGCATCTATGGCGGACAAACGCATAGCCAAAGCCCGGAGGCGATGTTTACCCACGTCTGCGGCTTGCGCACGGTGATGCCATCCAATCCCTACGACGCCAAGGGTTTGCTGATCTCTTGCATCGAAAGCGACGATCCGGTAATTTTCCTGGAGCCCAAGCGCTTGTATAACGGCCCGTTCGACGGCCATCACGACAAGCCGGTGGTGCCGTGGTCCAAGCATCCGCTGGGCGAGGTGCCGGAAGGCTATTACACGGTGCCGCTGGAAAGCGCATCGATCTACCGTCCCGGCTCCGACCTGACCGTGATCGCCTATGGCACGATGGTCTATGTGGCGGAAGCCGCCGCCAACGAAAGCGGCGTCGACGCCGAAATCATCGACTTGCGCAGCATCTGGCCGCTCGACCTCGAGACCATCGTGGCCTCGGTCAAGAAGACCGGGCGCTGCGTGATCGTGCATGAAGCCACCCATACCAGCGGCTTCGGCGCCGAATTGGCGGCGCTGGTGCAGGAGCATTGTTTCTATCATCTTGAAGCGCCGATCGAGCGCGTGACCGGTTGGGACACGCCTTATCCGCATGCGCAGGAATGGGCTTATTTCCCCGGCCCGGAGCGCGTGGCGGCGGCATTCAAACGATCGATGGAGGCATAAGATGGGCATACACGTAATCAAGATGCCGGACATCGGCGAAGGCATTGCAGAAGTGGAAGTGGTAGTCTGGCGCGTGCAGCCGGGCGAAGCGATCAAGGAAGACCAGATCCTGGCCGACGTGATGACCGACAAGGCGACCATCGAGATTCCGTCGCCGGTAGCGGGGACGGTGATGGCTCTGGGCGGCAAAGCCGGCGAGTTGATGGCGGTGGGCGCGGAGATGATCCGTATCGAAGTCGAAGGCAAGGGCAATGTCGACGCGACGGCGGCTTCAGCCACGCCCGCTGCGCCGTTGCCGGCAGCAGCGGCTCCCACAGTAGCAGCAAATCCCGCGCCTGCCACACCTGCCGCGGCCAAGGCCGAGGTCGCCGTAGCGCCAGCGAAAGCAGATAAAGCTGTGGCCGCGCATCCGGTGTCGGTTGCACGCCAAGCTGGCGAGAAACCGATCGCTTCGCCGGCACTGCGGCGGCGCGCCTGGGATCTTGGCGTCGATCTGCAATTCGTGCATGGCAGCGGCCCCGCTGGCCGCATCCAGCAGTCCGATCTGGACGAGTATGTAGCGCGCGGCGCGCAACAACCTGCCGTCGGCGGGGCAGGGCGCGCCGTGCAGCGGCACGATGAAGAGGCTATCCCTGTTATCGGCTTGCGGCGGAAAATTGCGCAGAAAATGCAGGAATCGAAACGCCGTATCCCGCATTTCACCTATGTCGAAGAAATCGATATGACCGAGTTGGAAGCCTTGCGCACCAACCTCAACAACAAATGGGGCAAAGAGCGCGGGCGCTTGACGATCTTGCCGTTTTTGATGCGGGCGATGGTGTTGGCGGTGCGCGAATTTCCACAGATCAATGCGCGCTTCGACGACGATGCCGGCATTGTCACGCGCTACGGCGCGGTGCATATCGGCATAGCCACGCAAACCGAAAGCGGCTTGATGGTGCCGGTGGTGCGGCATGCCGAGTCGCTCGACCTGTGGGCCAGCGCGGCGGAAGTCACGCGGCAAGCCGACGCCGCGCGCAGCGGCAAGGCGCTGCGCGAAGACCTGTCCGGCTCGACCATTACGCTAACCAGCTTGGGTTCGCTGGGCGGCATCGTCTCGACGCCGGTCATCAATCATCCCGAAGTGGCGATCGTCGGCGTCAACCGCATGGTGTTGCGCCCCATGATCCGTGGCGGCGCGGTGGTGGCGCGGCAGATGATGAACTTGTCGTCGTCGTTCGATCACCGGGTGGTCGACGGCATGCATGCGGCTGAATTCATCCAGGCGATTCGCGGTTACCTCGAATGCCCGGCGACGCTGTTTACGGAGTGAGCGATGAGTACACAAACAACGACTCTATTGATTATCGGCGGCGGGCCGGGCGGTTACGTCGCCGCCATTCGCGCCGCGCAGCTGGGTATCCCGACCACGCTGGTGGAAGGCGGCGAACTTGGCGGCACTTGCCTGAACATCGGCTGCATTCCGTCGAAGGCAATGATCCACGCCGCCGACGAGTTTGCCAAGACGCTTGAATTTGCCGGCGACTCGCCGTTGGGCATCCGTGTGCAGGCGCCGCACATCGATATCGAGAAAACGGTGCGCTGGAAAGATGGCATTGTCGCCAAGCTGACCGGCGGCGTCGGCGCGCTGCTGCGCAAAAACAAGGTAACCGTGGTCAAAGGTTGGGCCAGGATCGTCGACGGCAAGACCGTCGAAGTCCTGCAGGCCGAGGGCGGCGAAGCGTTGACGATCAGTTGCCGCCATTTGCTGCTGGCGCCCGGTTCCGTGCCGGTGGCGCTGCCGAACATGCCGTTCGGCGGTCGGGTAATCAGCTCGACTGCCGCACTATCGCCAGCCTCGCTGCCGCAGCGCCTGGTAGTGGTCGGCGGCGGCTATATCGGCCTCGAACTGGGCACGGTTTATCGCAAGCTGGGCGTCGAAGTCGGCATGGTCGAGTCGCTCGAGCGCGTATTGCCGGCTTACGATGCCGAGTTGACCAAGCCGGTGCAGGCGTCCCTGCTGAAGATGGGGGTCAAGCTGCATCTCGGTTGCACGGTGCAGGGTTTGAACGCCAGCGGCGACGCGGTGCGGGTGCGCGACACGCAAGGACAGGAAATCGCGTTGCCGGCCGATCTGGTCTTGGTGGCGGTCGGGCGGCGTCCGCATACCGAAGGCTGGGGCCTGGAAAGCCTGATGCTGGACATGGCAGGCCGCGCGGTCAAGATCGACGACCAATGCCGCACCTCGATGCGTGACGTGTGGGCCATCGGTGACTTGACCGGCGAGCCGATGCTGGCGCACCGGGCCATGGCGCAAGGCGAAATGGTGGCCGAGATCATCGCCGGCAAGCGCCGTCATTTCATGCCGGCAGCGATGCCGGCGGTCTGCTTTACCGATCCCGAAGTGGTGGTGGTCGGCAAATCCCCGGACGAATCGCAACAGGCGGGACTGGATTGCATCCATGCGCTATTTCCCTTTGCTGCCAATGGCCGTTCGATGACGCTCGAATCGACCGAAGGTTTCGTGCGCGTGGTGGCGCGGCGCGACAATCACTTGATCGTCGGCTGGCAGGCTGTAGGTCGCAGCGTGTCCGAACTCAGCACCGCGTTTGGTCACTCGATCGAGATGGGCGCGACCCTGGAAGACGTAGCCGGCACCATTCACGCCCATCCGACGCTGGGCGAAGCGGTGCAGGAAGCGGCACTGCGCGCGCTGGGGCACGCGCTGCATATCTAAGATCACGCCGAGTCTTTCAGCGCGAACAAGGCCGCAGACAAGCGGCCTTGTTCGCGCTGCCGACATGCTTTTCCGGCTGGTCGGCAGCGCCGGCATTGCATGCTCGTTGCAGAACACCTTCATCTTTTGCTGCTTTTGCAATATTTACAAACACTTCTCCAATGTTGTATCACTTGCTTTATCGCTCCAATCCAGTGCGATAAATGCCGCAAAACAACCGGTTTCGCCCCTCTCTCGGTTCAAAAACTTGATCCAGGTCAAGGATATGGTCGATGTAACTGTTACGATGTTGAAAACATCCGGGAGAGCGGTTGCTCGCTTTGGGTTGCGGTGCGCAAACATTTATCGAACGCCGCCTGGATTTCAATACGACGATTTTGCATTCTAATTTAAACGATTGAATAAGGTGTTGCATGTTTGATTTACCGGTTGGCAGCGTCATGGACGACAAGAAAGTGCTGATTGCGCCACCTGAGATGAGCGTGATCGATGCTGCTGCATTGATGGCGAAGCAAAATGTCGGTGCTGTGATGGTTGTTGAAAAAGAAAGCCTGGTCGGGATTTTTACCGAGCGGGACGCCGTGTTTCGGGTCATTGCCAAGGGTTGCGATGTCCGCACCACGCTGTTGCGGGAAGTGATGACGGTTTCGCCGTTTACGGTCGATCCCGATACCGCGTTCGGCGTGGCATTATTGGTCATGCACGAGCGCGGCTTCCGGCACGTCCCCGTGGTGAGCGAGGGCAAGCCGGTCGGAATCGTCTCGGCGCGAAATGCACTGGATCCGGATCTGGAAGAGTTCACCTTTGAAACGAATCGGCGCAAGCACTACCGTGCGCAGACGATGAAGGAATAGTGGGGCCTCTAAAATCTCCTGCGCGACCTGATCTTGGGCCGCTCGCCGCGTTTTTTAGAGGTGTCCAAGCGCGTTGCGCAGCTGCGATGGCGGGTGTGCTGCGCAAAACAACTCCTAGCTCAACACCAAGGACAGGCATGCTGGCTGCATATATCACTCATCAAGACTGCGTCAAACACGAAATGGGTAGCGATCACCCGGAATGTCCTGAACGCATCGGCGCGATACACGACTTGTTGCTGGTCAAAGGCATGCTGGACTACATGGACTGCCAACAGGCGCCGCTGGCGACCGAGCAACAGCTAGGCCGCGCCCATTCGCTTTTGTACGTGCACGAGCTGGCGGCGTTGTCGCCGCAGTCGGGACATATCCATATCGACCCCGACACGTTGATGAATCCGCATACCTATACTGCGGCGCTGCGGGCCGCCGGCGCAGCGGTGCTGGCTACCGACATGGTCCTGGGCGGCAAGGCGCCGGTGGCTTTTTGCAATGTGCGCCCTCCCGGACACCATGCCGAACGCGCGGCCGCCGGCGGTTTCTGCTTTTTCAATAACGCGGTCGTCGGAATGCGCCATGCGCTCGACGAGCACGGTCTGGAACGGGTCGCATTGGTCGATTTCGATGTGCATCACGGCAATGGCAGCGAAGACATCTTGTTCGACGACCCACGCGTGTTGATGTGTTCGACCTTCGAGAAAGGCATCTATCCGTTTTGCGGTTCCAACCCGCGCGGCCCGAACATGATCAATGTCGGCTTGCCGTCGCGTTCCGGCCGCGACGCTTTTCGGGCAGCGGTGGAAACGCACTGGTTGCCTGCGCTGGAAGCCTTCAAACCGCAGATGGTATTCATCTCTGCCGGCTTCGACGGCCATCGCGACGATTACATGGGCAATATCGGATTGCTGGAAGCGGACTATGCATGGGTTACGCAGCAGATCGTTCAGGTAGCGCAGCGGCACGCCAAGGGGCGCATCGTATCCTGCCTCGAAGGCGGCTACGAACTTTCTCCGCTTGCGCGCAGCGTCCTCGCGCATATTCGCGTGTTGACCGGCGTCGATTAATGGGCCGGTCTTGAACCTTATTGCGCCAATATTGGGAAAGTCATATGGATAAACACTATCTCTCGTCGTTGTTTTCCCCGCATTCGATTGTGGTTTTCGCTGGTGAGCCGGGCGTTGCCGAATCGCAAAGCACCACCGCGCAGCAGGTAGTGAAAGATCTGCAAGAGGGCGGTTTTGCCGGGCCGATCACATTCCTCGATATCGGCATGCGCGGAACGCTCAGCGATCTGGCGCATTCGCGTGCCGACCTGGCAGTGATCGCGCTGCCGAGCGACCAGCTTCTTGCGGCACTGGAGGTGGCGGGGCGGATTCAATGCAAGGCCGCGATGATCGTCGGCAGCGGCATCGACGCCGCATTGTCGGGGGAGTTGCAAGCCATCGCGCGCCAGCATGGGATGTACCTGCTCGGCCCGAATTGCATGGGCTTCCAGCGTCCGAAGTTGAAGCTCAACGCCAGTTCGCTGGGGCGCTTGGCGCAGCCGGGTGCGATTGCCTTGGTCTCGCAGTCGGGGGCGCTGTGCGCATCCACGCTTGACTGGGCGATCAAGAACGGAGTCGGTTTTTCTGCCGTCGTTTCCCTGGGCCGCAATGCCGTGGTCGACATCGCGCACGTGCTCGATTTCCTGGCGGAGGACCGCGACACGCATAGTATCGTCGTGTATCTGGAAGGCATCCGCGATGCCCGCCGCTTCATGAGCGCGTTGCGCGCGGCCGCCAGCGCCAAGCCAGTCATTGTGCTGAAATCGGGACGCAAACCGGCCGGATCGAAGGCCGCGTTGACGCACTCGGGAGCAATCGTCGGCAGCGACGAAGTATTCGATGCCGCGTTGCGCAGGGCAGGGGCGGTGCGGGTGCGCGCCTTCGTTCAACTTTTTTCGGCGGCCAAGTGTCTGAGTTCGCGCTACTTGCCGGTCGGCAAGCGACTGGCGATCATCTCCAATGGCGGCGGACCGGGCGTGCTGGCTGCGGACTGGGTCAACGACCGCAATCTGGCATTGGCCACGTTGCCGGCCAACGCGGTGGCCGCGCTGGCGCCGCAGTTGTCGCCGCTGGCCACGCTGCACGACTTGATCGATCTGGCCGAAGATGCCGATGCGGCTCATTTCCGCGCGGCAGTCGGCGCCTGTTCCAAGCTTGGCGAAGTTGACGGCATCCTGGTGATTTTGTCGCCCAAACCGGGACTCGACAGCAGCGCAATTGCGCAAGCCTTGGCCGACTTGCAACCCTCGGTCGGAAAACCGTTGATTACCTGCTGGATGGGAGAAGACGAAGTCAGCGCCGGCCGCCACATCCTCAATGCCGCAGCAATCCCGACCTTCCGCACGCCGGAGGCCGCAGTCGATGCGTTCAACAATATCGCGTCGTTTCATCAGAACCAGCAAATGCTGCATCAGGTGCCGCCGCCGTTGTCGCAACTGGCCAAACCCGATATCGAAGGCGCGCGCCTGTTGATCGAAAACGTATTGGCCGAACGGCGCAAGGTATTGACGGAAATGGAGTCGAAGGCGCTGCTTTCGTCCTTCCATATCCCGGTGACCAAAACGATATTGGCGCGCAGCGCCAACGAAGCGATCCTGGTTGCCAACCAGCTCGGTTATCCGGTCGCGCTGAAAATCGACTCGCCCGACATCTCGCACAAATCCGATGTGCATGGCGTGGTGTTGAATGTGCCGAACGCCACGGCAGTGCGCGATACCTGGCAAGACATGATGGCGACGGTCAGTCGCTTGCGCCCCGATGCGCAGGTCAACGGCGTCTCGGTGCAGAATATGTCGGGCAAGCCGGAAGGGCGCGAATTTTATATCGGCGTGATAACCGATGAGCCGTTCGGCCCGGTCATCGCCTTCGGCGCTGGCGGCACCATGATCGAATTGATCAGCGACCGCGCGATCGAATTGCCGCCCTTGAACCAATTCCTGGCGCATCGCCTGATCGACCGCGTGCGCGCCTCGGAAATGCTGGGCCCCTGGCGCGGCGCGGCGGCGGTCAATCGCGATGCGTTGGAGCAGATTTTGCTGCGCGTGTCGGAAATGGTTTGCGCATTGCCGCAACTGCGCGAAATGGATATCAATCCGGTCATTGCCGATGCCAACGGCGCGCTGGTTGTCGACGCCCGCATCGTGGTCGAGCGCACGCAGGCGAGTCCGGGAAATTACCAGCATCTGGCGATCTTGCCGTATCCGTCCGACCGCGAAACCGAATGGCCGATGCGCAACGGCAGCCGCTACATCATCCGTCCCGTGCATCCGCACGACGCCGAGATGCTGCAAAGCCTGGTGCGCGGCTTGTCGCCGGAAAGTCGTTACTTCCGTTATTTTTCGTCGATGCACGAACTTTCGGACCGCATGCTGGCGCGCTTTACCTTGATCGACTACGACCGCGAAATGGCCTTGGTGGCGATCTACCCGGAACGCAAACCCAACGCCGAAGGCGGTTTCGACGAGACCGAGCGCATCATCGGCGTGTCGCGCTACGTGACCAACCCGGATAAAAGCACCTGCGAATTCGCGCTGGTGGTGGCCGACGAATTCAGCGGCCAGGGCATCGGTTCGCGCATGATGCTGGCGATCCTCGATGTCGCCCGCAGCAAGGGCTTGGCGACGATGGAGGGATTGGTGCTCACCAAGAACGTGAACATGTTGAAACTGATGCGCGCGCTTGATTTTCAGATCAAACCCAGCGAGGACGATCCCGACGTCAAGCTCTGCACCAAAGCGCTTTGAAAAGACGGCTGTTTTACGCGCGCTTGAATGCGAAAGTCACTTTCTTATTCTGGTTTTCTGCTTGTCTTCCGTAAATTTGGTTCTTTGCAAGTTTCGGCCTATTTCTTCATTTTAATTAGGACACCTGTATGCGCATACGCGGTATTATTTCTTTTTTTTGAATTCTTGGGGGTATTTGATGTATTTGCTTCCGAACAGCGCCTCAGTTGGCGGTATCTCTGTTTCCGTGGGGGATTTGAATTTGGTCGAGTCGGGTGTTATCCACGTCCCGCCTGACCAGCAAATATCGATGACTATTGGGGTGTTGCGCTATAGATGGCAGTTCTTGTTTGACGCTGGCGAGACTCGTTTGGACGCTGTTGATGAAGCGGGTACGCTTTTGATTAGGCTCTTCAACCACGGTAATCCGCTTGGGAGCGGCCTGTTGGTGCCGTTTGAGATAGCAAGCTATACGGACGGTGCTAGACTTTATTTAACTTATTTTGCGTCGCGCCCCACGGGACAAAGCGGTTTTCGTGTTGAGTATTGTCTGTTCAAAAGCATTCCTGTGGGAACCGGTATTATCGGTGGTGCTATGGCGAGCGCCTTATTATGAGCGACGAAGGCGGGAAGGTCATTAGTTCAGTGCCTCCGCGTCCTGCGGACGGCGGGGTACCTCGCGCCACGGCAACGAAGCGGATTCAAAAGGAAGTTGGGGATAGTCCCGGATGGCTTGCGCGTTTTTTTGGCAGTGGGGTATTTGCCAAAGAAACATTTGTTGGCGTCGTTATTCTTGCTAGTTTTTGTTGCGGTCTCTTGATATCGTGGTGGGTATATTCACTAAGCAAAGACAGTGCCGAGTTGGTGAATGCATTACGGGGGACTTGGAATATATTTGTCCCTTTGATCACACTCGCACTCGGATATGCTTTCGGCAAGTGGAAATGATACCGACTTGCGCTACTGTGGAAATTTGTCCACAGTGCATCAAAGCGCTTTGAAACGACGGCTGTTTTACGCGCTCTGCTCCCCTCGCCCGCAGGTGGGAGAGGGGTCGGGGGTGAGGGCGGTTGATCGAAGAGAAGTCGTCAACACGCGATAAATCGCTTTCATTGCCGTCTGGATATTGCCCACCACGAAGCTCGGAAGTGCATCACAATTATTCTTTTCTTTCTTCGATCAACCGGCCTCAGCCTACGCGGCCCGCCCCGTCCCCTCTCCCGCCTGCGGGCGAGGGGAGCGCTGCGCGTAGCATCAGTTTTGAATCTCCAACGCGCGATTGAGACTGAGCGCAGCCAGCGAGCATACCGACCCCGACAGCAAGTAGAGGCTGACGTAGGCCAAACCGAAATGCGCCGATAGGCCAAGCGCTACCAAGGGTGCAAAGCCGGCGCCGACCAGCCAGGATAGATCGGAAGTCAAGGCCGCGCCGGTGTAGCGATACTTCGCAGGGAAGTTGGCAGTCACCGCACCAGCCGCCTGGCCGTAGGATAATCCGAGCAGGCTGAAACCCAGCAAGATGAAGATGTTTTCCCCCAGTTCTCCGCCTTTCATCAAGGCCGGCACGAATGCGCTCAACACTGCAATGAGCACTGCAACGGAACCCAGGGTAGTGCGCCGACCCAGGCGATCTGCGATCAAGCCGGAGGCGACCACGCCGACGGCCATCAGCGCGGCGCCGCAAATCTGTATCAGTAGAAATCCGCTGAGCGAGCGCGGCGAATACAGTCTGATCCACGACAGCGGAAACACCGTAACCAGGTGAAACAACGCGTAGCTGGCCAAGGCCGCCAAGGCGCCGATCAACACGTTGCGGCCTTGCGAGCGCGTCACCTCCAGGACACTGGTCGGCTCCAATTCCTTTTCGTCGAGCAAATGCGCATATTCATTGGTCGACACCAGCCGCAGGCGGGCAAACAAGGCAACGACATTGATTGCAAACGCCACGTAGAACGGGTAGCGCCAGCCCCAGTCGAGGAAATCTTCGGTCGTCAGATCGGATAACAGGTAGGCGAACAAACCGCCGGCCATCATGAAGCCGACCGGAGCGCCGAGTTGCCCCAGCATCGCATACCAGCCGCGCCGATTTCGCGGCGCGTTCAACGCCAGGAGAGAAGGCAAGCCGTCCCACGAGCCACCCAGCGCAATTCCTTGTCCCACCCGCAACAGCGACAGCAGCACAATCGACGCAAAACCGAGGTGCGAATAAGTCGGCAGGAATGCCATCCCCGCCGTCGAGATGCCGAGCAGAAAGAGCGCGGCCATCAGCTTGGCCTCGCGCCCGAAACGTTGTTGCAAGGCCATGAAGAGAACCGTGCCGAATGGCCTTGCCAAAAAGGCAAATGAGAAAATGGTAAATGCGTACAGCGTGCCTTCCAATCTTTGCTCAAACGGAAAGAAGACTGACGGAAACACCAGCACGGAAGCCATCGCGTAGACGAAGAAATCGAAATACTCGGAGGCGCGCCCAATGACAACGCCAATGGCGATCTCACCCGGCGCGATCGTGGAATGGTCGGATTTGGTGTTTCTAGCTGAATTATTGAGCGAAGATTGTTGCAAGACGGCGGAAATACCGCCGCTGTGGCTAGGGGTGTTGGGCATCATAATCGTCTCCTCGTTATAGGGTTTGGTCGTCAAACGCTTCCAACCCGATCGAATTGCGCCCGATGGGGTAGGACAAAACGTCCAATCGCCAATGCTGACCACTTCGATTACATTAGCACGCTTTTGTCATTGGCTAGGAATTTTCCGATATGTTGCCTCCCAGAGCGCGTCGCGTATTAGCCGTTTTATCGGCAATTCTGTTGGCTGGCTGTAACACAGTCGTCATGAATCCCTCCGGAGATATTGCTTCTCAACAAGCACATCTTATTATTGTTTCGACAATTTTGATGCTGTTGATTATCATTCCCGTCATTGTTTTAACCCTGGTTTTTGCGTGGCGTTACCGAAAAGGTAATACAGAGGCACGTTACGAGCCTGACTGGGACCATTCGACCCAGCTCGAGTTGGTCATCTGGGGCGCACCTTTGCTGATTATTGTCGCGCTTGGCTTGTTGACATGGATTAACACGCACACGCTGGACCCATATCGTCCGTTGTCGCGCCTCGATGACAAGCGCCCGATTCCGGCGGAAACCAAGCCGCTCAATGTCGAAGTGGTCGCACTCGACTGGAAATGGCTGTTCATTTACCCAGACCTCGGGATTGCGACCGTCAACGAACTGGCCGCGCCGGTGGATGTGCCGATCCGCTTCAAAATCACGTCGTCGACGGTGATGAATTCGTTTTATATTCCGGCGCTGGCCGGTCAGATCTACGCGATGCCGGGCATGCAAACCACGCTCAATGCGGTCATCAACCATCCTGGCGATTTCGACGGCTTTTCGGCGAACTACAGTGGCGCGGGATTTTCCGACATGCATTTCAAGTTCCACAGCATGAAGGCAGAAGACTTTGCGCATTGGGTGCAAGCGTCGAAAGCAGAAACGACGGCATTGAATCGTGCCGATTACCTGCAGCTCGAAAAGCCGAGCTTGCGCGATCCTGTGCGCCGTTTCGGCACGGTCGATGCGGAACTCTTTCACGCGGTCCTCAATCGCTGCGTCGAGTCGGGCAAGGTTTGCCTGGACAAGATGATGGCCTACAACATGAACGCGAAGAGTGACCAGGCGTTGTGTATCGCCAAACAAGAGGACGGCAATCGATCCGAACGGAAAGATCAGCCGACCCCGCAGATAAAGTAGGCATTGCAAGAAGACTAAGTAGCGCCGCTTTCACGGCGCCGGCATCGGCGCAGCGTAGTGCGCCGCGCCCCTTTTTTCACGGAAAGTTACCATGCTTGAGCATATCGATTTGACGAAGCTGATCTTCGGCCGTCTGACCTGGGATGCGATTCCCTTTCACGAGCCGATTCTGCTGGCGACCTTTGCCGCCGTTGCACTCGGCGGCCTGGCGGTTGTCGGCGCCATTACCTATTTCCGCCTGTGGGGCATCTTGTGGCGCGACTGGTTCACCAGCATCGACCACAAGAAAATCGGCATCATGTACGTCGTTTTGGGTCTGGTGATGATGCTGCGCGGCTTTGCCGATGCGTTGATGATGCGCGCGCAACAGGCAGTTGCCTTCGGCGGTTCGGCCGGCTTCCTGCCGCCGCATCACTATGACCAGGTTTTCACCGCGCATGGCGTCATCATGATCTTTTTCGTGGCGATGCCTTTCGTGACCGGGTTGATGAACTTCGTGGTGCCGCTGCAAATCGGTGCGCGCGACGTTGCCTTCCCATTCTTGAATAATTTCAGTTTCTGGATGACCACCTTCGGCGGCATCCTGGTCATGATTTCGCTGTTCGTCGGCGAATTCGCGCGCACTGGCTGGCTCGCCTATCCGCCGCTGTCGGGCATACTCGCCAGCCCCGATGTGGGCGTCGACTACTATATCTGGTCGCTGCAGATCGCCGGGGTAGGGACCTTGTTGTCGGGCATTAACCTGATCGCCACCATCGTCAAGATGCGCGCGCCGGGCATGAGCATGATGAAGATGCCGGTCTTCACCTGGACCGCATTGTGCACCAACGTGTTGATCGTGGCCGCTTTCCCGGTGCTGACCGCCGTGCTCGCGATGCTCTCGCTGGATCGTCTGGCGGGAACCAATTTCTTCACCAACGACATGGGCGGCAATCCCATGATGTACGTCAATCTGATCTGGATCTGGGGCCACCCGGAAGTGTACATTCTGGTGCTGCCGATCTTCGGCGTATTCTCCGAAGTGGTCTCGACCTTCTGCGGCAAGCGCCTGTTCGGCTATACCTCGATGGTGTATGCATCGGTGGTGATTACGATTTTGTCTTATCTGGTTTGGCTGCATCACTTTTTCACGATGGGTTCCGGCGCCAGCGTCAATTCGTTCTTCGGCATTACGACGATGATCATCTCGATTCCGACCGGCGCCAAGATGTTCAACTGGCTGTTTACCATGTATCGCGGCCGCATCCGCTTCGAGCCGCCGATGCTGTGGACCATCGGCTTCATGGTGACTTTCGTCATCGGCGGCATGACCGGGGTCTTGCTGGCGGTGCCGCCAGCCGACTTCGTGCTGCACAACAGCTTGTTCCTGATTGCGCACTTCCATAACGTGATTATCGGCGGCGTCGTGTTCGGCATGTTTGCCGGCATCAACTACTGGTTTCCGAAAGCCTTCGGATACAAGCTCGATACCTTCTGGGGCAAGTGCTCGTTCTGGTTCTGGTTCGTCGGCTTTTACCTTGCCTTCATGCCGCTGTACGTGCTGGGCTTGATGGGCGTGACGCGTCGCCTGAGCCATTTCGACGACCCGTCGCTGCAAATCTGGTTCCAGATCGCGGCTGTGGGCGCACTCTTGATTGCTTGCGGCATCGGCTGCTTCCTGATCCAGCTGGCAGTCAGCTTCCAGCGCCGCGAAGCCTTGCGCGACACCACCGGCGATCCGTGGGGTGGACGCACGCTGGAATGGTCGACTTCGTCGCCGCCGCCGGCCTACAATTTCGCCTTCACACCCAAGGTATACGATATCGACGCCTGGGCCGACATGAAACACAACGGTTACGCCCGGCCGACGGAAGGCTTCAACGCCATCCATATGCCGAAGAACACCGCAGCCGGATTCATCATCGCCGCGTTCAGCGCAGTGGTCGGTTTTGCGTTGATCTGGCAGATGTGGCTGCTGGCCGGTCTAAGCTTTGCTGCCATGCTGGCCGCCGTCATCATCCACACCTTCAACTACAACCGCGATTACCATATCCCGGCGGACGAAGTCGTCCGCACCGAAGGTGAACGCACACGTTTGCTGGAAAGCCATGTCTGAGATCACTGCACATAACCCATCGTCGGCCGCTGGCGCGATGATTACCAATCCAAGTTCGCGCTTCTGGGTGCGCGAACATCATCCCGAGAACGGCACGCTGCTCGGGTTCTGGATCTACCTGATGAGCGACTGCCTGATTTTCGCTTGCCTGTTCGCGACCTATGCCGTGCTGGGCCGCAACTATGCCGGCGGCCCATCGGGCGCGGAAGCGTTCGAGCTGCCGGTGGTCGCGGTCAATACCGCGCTGCTGCTGCTGTCGTCGATCACCTACGGCTTCGCGATGCTGGAAATGCAGCACAAGCGCGTGCGCAATACCTTGATCTGGCTGGCCGTGACCGGGCTGCTCGGCGCCTGCTTTATCGGCTTCGAACTGTCCGAGTTCGCGCACCTGATCCACGAAGGCAACGGCCCGCAGCGCAGCGGCTTCTTGACCTCGTTCTTCGCGCTGGTCGGCACCCACGGCTTGCACGTCACGTTCGGCATCGTTTGGCTGATTACCCTGATGTTTCAACTCGGTCGGCATGGCCTCTCCGCCGAAAACCAGCGGCGCCTGATGTGCCTGTCGATGTTCTGGCACTTTCTGGACGTGGTCTGGATCGGCGTCTTTACCTTTGTCTACCTGATGGGAGTGTTGCCATGAGCGCGCATCAAGAACCTTCGGCGCACGGCGCCGGCCACGACCAGCACGGCGGTCACGACGATCATGCAAGTCATGGCACCTTCAAGAGCTACGTCACCGGCTTCGTGCTGGCCGTAATCCTGACTGCCATCCCGTTCTGGCTGGTGATGGGCAAAGTATTCGACAAGTCGAGCACGACCGGCATCGTTTTGCTGGCCTTGGCTGCGGTGCAGGTCGTGGTGCACATGATTTATTTCCTGCACATGAACAGCAAATCCGAAGGCGGCTGGTCGATGCTGGCGCTGTTGTTTACCGCGATGATGGTCTTCATCATGCTGAGCGGCTCGCTGTGGGTCATGTACCATCTCGACCATAATATGATGCCTGGCGTGATGAACGAAACCGAAACGGTGCCGCAGTCGATTTCCATGCCCGACAACAGCAAGATGCCATGAACCCGGAGGAGGGACTTGCGCAACACGCGGCGCAAATCGGCGCGGACGCGCTGGAAGTCTCTCCTCGCCGCCGCTCGTTCGCCGCGCGCTTGATTTTGGTCGCCAGCGCCGCGCTGGCATTTGCGTTATTATTGGGTCTTGGCACATGGCAAGTTGTGCGCTTGCAATGGAAGCTCGACTTGATCGAACGCGTAGATCAACGCGTGCATGCGGCTGCGACAGCGGCCCCGGCGCGCGCGCGTTGGAAGAACATTACCGCAGCTGCCGACGAATACCGGCATGTGCGCGTTAGTGGCACTTTTTTGTACGATCGCACCACACGCGTTCGCGCATCCACGGTGTTGGGCAGCGGCTTCTGGCTGCTGACGCCGCTGCGTCAAGCGGACGGTGACATCGTCCTCGTCAATCGCGGCTTCGTTCCTGAGCAAGCGGCTGCGGTAGCGGGCCGAAAAACCGTTGGCGCTCAAATCGATGCGCATCCTGCAGAGTCCGGTGAACCCAGCGTGACGGGGCTGCTGCGCATCAGCGAACCGGGCGGCGCATTTTTGCGCCGCAACGATGCGGTTGCCAATCGCTGGTATTCGCGCGATGTGCAAGCCATCGCGCTGGCGCGCGACCTGCACTCGGTAGCACCGTATTTTGTGGACGCCGATGCCGGAGCGAAAACAGAAAACAGGTTGGATGACCCTGCCGACCGCCCGATTGGCGGATTGACGGTGGTCTCCTTCCAAAATAATCATTTGGTATATGCTATGACTTGGTATGCGCTCGCCGCGATGGTCGCGGGCGCTTGTTGGTGGGTTATGCGCGAAGAGCGGAGGTCGGCACGACAGTGCAAGAATGACCTCGATAGCCGTAGCCGAGAAAGTGAAGATGCCAAGCGAAATAAAGAGTCTCGAAAATCGGAAAAGCCATAGACAACCGTTTCCGGTAACATCTGGCGTCGAACCAGCGGTCGGCCACCAGAACATGTTGCAGTTGATTCAATTGCGCTGGATCGCCGTGGTTGGGCAAATCACCACCATCACGGTGGTAACGCTGGCGCTCGGCATCCGTCTGCCGATGCCGCAGATGCTTGCCGTGCTGGCATGTTTGATTGCGTTCAACATCGCCAGCCATTTGCGTTGGCACGAAACCGGAGTGGCGAACAACAACGAGCTATTCCTTGCGCTGTTGGTCGATGTCGGCGCGTTGACAGCGCAATTGTATCTGAGCGGCGGCACGGCCAATCCCTTTGCATTTCTCTACCTGCTGCAAATCATTCTCAGCGCCGTGCTGCTGGAAACCTGGTCGACCTGGACCATTGTCGCCGTCACCAGCACCTGCCTGGCCGGGCTTTCGTGGTTCTCCAAGCCGCTCGTCCTGTCGCCGGACAACGGCAACGGCTTGTCCCACATCTACGTGGCCGGCTTGCTGATCTGCTTTGCCCTCGATGCCGCCTTGCTGGTCGTCTACATCACCCGCATCGGCGAAAATCATCGCGCCGGAGAAGTCCAACTTGCCGCGCTGCGCCAGCAAGCGGTCGAAGAAGAGCACATCGTGCGCATGGGCTTGCTGGCCTCCGGCGCGGCGCATGAACTCGGCACGCCGCTGGCGACCTTGTCGGTGATCCTGGGCGACTGGAAGCGCATGCCCGAATTTGGCAAGAATAGTGAATTGCTGGAGGAAATCGGCGAAATGCAGCTCCAGTTACAGCGCTGCAAGAGCATCGTCAGCGGCATTTTGCTGTCGGCAGGGGAAGCGCGCGGCGAATCGTCGATCAAGACCACGATCAACACGTTTTTGGACGAGATTGTGGGCGAGTGGCGCGCAACACGGCAGATTCAAGCGTTTGTGTATGAGAATCGGTTTGGAAACGATATTCCCGTCGCCTTCGACTCCGCGCTCAAGCAAATGATCTACAACGTGCTCGACAATGCGCTCGAAGCGTCGCCGCAATGGGTACGCCTTGAAGCCGTGCGCGATGGAGAAACATTGAGCCTGTCGGTGACCGACAGCGGCCACGGTTTCGCCGCGGGAATGCTGGAGCAACTAGGCAAGCCTTATCAATCGACGAAGAGACGTCCCGGCAGCGGCCTGGGCTTGTTTTTCGTCGTCAATGTTGCGCGCAAATTAGGCGGAAGCGTGAGCGCGCGCAATCGGGAAGAGGGCGGAGCCGCAGTGCGACTCAGCCTGCCGCTTGCCTCCATCAGTCTTGAATATGAAGAGCAACATGCCGCCTGAACGCTTATTGCTCATCATCGAAGACGATGCCGCCTTCGCGCGCACGCTTGGCCGCTCCTTCGAGCGGCGCAAATACAAGGTATTGCAGGCCGCCACCATGGAACAAGCCGCAACGTTGTTGCAACAGCATTCGCCGGGTTATGCAGTGGTCGACCTTAAATTGAACGGCAGCACCTCCGGCCTGGCGTGCGTCAAATTGCTGCATCGGCACGACCCGAAAATGTTGATCGTCGTCTTGACCGGCTTTGCCAGCATTACCACCGCCGTCGAAGCCATCAAACTCGGCGCCTGCCAATACCTGGCCAAGCCATCGAATACGGACGACATCGAAGCCGCCTTCGGCCACATTGCCGGCGTCGTCGAGGTCGAATTGACCAATCGCTCGACCTCGATCAAGACGCTGGAATGGGAGCGCATTCACGAAGTGCTGGTGGAGACCGGTTTCAATATTTCAGAAACCGCGCGCCGGCTCGGAATGCATCGGCGCACCCTGGCGCGCAAACTCGAGAAGCAGCAAGTGAAGTAGGGCGCTCTAAGCTAAATCCACACGGGCTTGCCCTGTTATTTCAGGGCAAGCACACGATTTATGCCGCCTTCGGCAAGGAAGTGCGAATCAAGTGATCGAACGCGCTCAGTGACGCCTTTGCCCCCTCGCCAGCGGAGATGACGATTTGCTTGTACGGCACGGTCGTCGCATCGCCTGCGGCGAATACGCCTTCGACGCTGGTGTGGCACTTCGCATCGATGACGATTTCCCCAAAGCGGTTGAGTTCCACCACATCCTTCAGGAATTCGGTATTGGGCACGAGCCCGATCTGCACGAACACGCCTTCCAGCTCGACCTGCTGCGACGCGCCCGATGTGCGATCGGTGAAAGCGAGACCGTTGACGCGATTGCCGTCGCCGGTGATTTCCGTGGTTTGTGCCTGGGTCTTCACTGTCACGTTGGACAAGCTATTCAATTTCTGCACCAGCACGGCATCGGCTCTCAGTTCCGCGCCGAATTCGAGCACGGTGACGTGCGCGACCACGCCCGCCAGGTCGATAGCCGCTTCCACGCCGGAGTTGCCGCCGCCGATGACGGCAACGCGCTTGCCTTTGAAGAGCGGGCCATCGCAGTGCGGGCAATAGGCCACGCCGCGATTCCGATATTCCTGTTCGCCCGGCACGTTGACGTTGCGCCAGCGCGCCCCGGTGGCGAGGATGACCGAGCGCGCCTTGAGCATGCCGCCGTCCGCAGTATGGACTTCGATATAGTTTCCAGGATCGGAAGCCGGCACCAGGCGGCTGGCGCGCTGCCGTGTCATCACTTCCACGCCATATTGACGCACATGGCTTTCCAGGTCTGCCGAGAACTTGGGGCCCTGGGTTTCCAGCACGGAGATATAGTTCTCAATCCCCATCGTATCGTTGGTCTGGCCGCCCAGACGCTCGGCCAGCACGCCGGTGCGGATGCCCTTGCGGGCGGCATAGATGGCGGCAGCGGACCCGGCCGGGCCTCCGCCGACCACCAGCACGTCAAATGGCGCTTGCGCATTGAGCTTGGCGGCTTCGCGCGCGCCGGCGTTGGTGTCGAGCTTGGCGAGAATCTCTTCCACGCTCATGCGGCCGGACGCGAAGTTCTCGCCATTCAGGAATACCATCGGCACCGCCATGACGTTGCGCCGCTCGACCTCTTCCTGGAACAATGCGCCGTCGATGACGGTTGTGCGGATATTCGGGTTCAGCGCGGCCAACAGGTTCAGCGCCTGAACCACGTCCGGGCAGTTGTGGCAGGAGAGCGACATGAAAACTTCGAAATGCAGCGGCTGCGAGATGGCGCGGATCTGCTCGACGACGTCGGCCTCGACCTTGGGCGGATGGCCACCGACTTGCAGCAGCGCAAGGACAAGGGAGGTAAACTCGTGGCCCATGGGGATGCCGGCGAACTCCACGCGCGCCGCTTCGCCCTTGGCGGCGATGCCGAAAGACGGCTTGCGCGCCGCCGATGCATCTTCGCGGATGCCGACGTTAGTCGAGCATTCGGCAATGTCGGCGACCATTGCGCGCAGCTCTTCGCTCGCGGGGCTGCCGTCGTAAGCGGTGACGAGTTCGATAGGGCGCTGCAAGCGTTCCAGGTAAGCCTTGAGCTGGCCCTTGATATTGCCGTCCAACATGATGCGTTTCTCCATTGTGTTTGGGCGCAGAGAGCGAAAGCTCAAGGCTGCGAAATTTGCGAAATTGCGCGAGGCCGATAGCCGCCTCGCGCCTTTGGTCGGTCGCCACCTCGACGGCGACCGAAACTACGGTGTAAATCTGTTTAGATCTTGCCGACCAAATCCAGCGACGGAGCGATGGTTTTGGCGCCTTCCTTCCATTTGGCCGGGCAAACCTGGCCGGGGTTGTTGGCCACGTATTGGGCAGCCTTGAGCTTGCGCAAGGTTTCCTGCACATCGCGGGCAATCGCGTTGTCGTGGATTTCCAATGTCTTGATCACGCCTTCCGGGTTGATGACGAAGGTGCCGCGCAGAGCCAGTCCTTCTTCAGCGATATGCACGCCGAAGGCGTTGGTCAACTGGTGCGTCGGATCGCCGATCAGCGGGAAGCGCGCCTTGCTGACGGCAGGGCTGGTCTCATGCCACACTTTGTGCGCGAAATGCGTGTCGGTGGTCACGATGTAGACTTCAGCGCCAGCCTTCTGGAATTCGGCATAGTTGTCCGCTGCATCTTCGACTTCGGTAGGGCAGTTGAAGGTGAAAGCCGCCGGCATGAAAATTAGCACAGACCATTTGCCTTGCAGCGATTGCTCGGTGACTTCAATGAACTTGCCATTGTGAAAAGCTTGTGCCTTGAACGGGGCGACTTGGGTGTTGATAAGCGACATTATGTTACTCCTTGGTTGTGGCTGGTTGGAAAAACTATCATTTCTTTAAATCCGATAGGCGAATGATATGTTGCAACGAACAATTTATCCAATCAATTGATTCAATTGACGCGATAAATTTTTTAACATCGGGATCGGACCAGGCTGGATTACCGCAAAAAGGCCAATGACACGGTCATTTCAACAGACTCAAAACATCCGCTTGAGCAAGTCCCCGCGCGAGGCAATCTGGTGTTTGATGGCGGCGAAAATATGCAGTGCGGCCAGGGAAGCAAGAATGGCGCAGGCAATTTTATGAAGCATAAACAGGGTATGCGTCACGGGGCCTTCGCGAAACGGCGTGGGGACGAACACGGTGTTGAACCAGAGGTAGCCTCGCGGCACCATGCCATAGCCGGTTACAAGCACCGCCAAATGAGTAACAGGCGAAAACGGCCACGGAATCAAGTTTTGAACTTGACCATGACAGGCAGTCTCGACCCGCTTCGGACGATCAACATGCCCCAAAGCGGCCGGTCGGTCAACCCGCGCTTGCTACGTGAGATTCAATCCGCCATCCAAAAGCAGAATTTCTCCCGTCACGTAGTCCGAGGCGACCAGCAATGCCACAGCCTGCGCAATATCCTCGGGGCTAGCCGCTCGGCGCATAGGTGCGTGCTCCTTCCAAAGTTGCTGCGCCTGCGTCCAGGTTGCCGTAAGAGGCGTATTTACTAATCCGGGAGCGACAGCATTCACGCGGATATCTGGGGCAAGTGAAAGAGCGAGCAATCGGGTCACATGATTTAACGCGGCCTTGGTCGCGGCGTAAGGAATTGACGCCCCTTTTGGCCGGATGCCAGCGTGCGAACTGACGTTAACGACGCAGCCAGGCCTCCCTCGTGCAGCAGCATCACGGAGCGCAGATTCCGCTTCGGCTACCAAGCGAAAAGGTGCAACGACATTGACCTCATGCAGTTCCTGCCAGACGTCCGACGTGGCCGCAGCCAGATCTGCGTGTGGAATAACTCGACTGATTCCGGCGTTGTTGACCAGAACGTCGAGTTGGCCCCATACGGCAATTGCTTCGCGGATGAGCCTCACTCTGTCCGCGTCGTCGGCCAGATCGGCTTGCACATAAGCTGCCGAGCCGAGTTCACGGGCCAACGCATGTCCCGCTTCGGCCGAACTGCGCGAATGCAAGACGATTGAGAAACCCTCCATTGAGAGTCGGCGAGCGATGGCGGCACCGATACCGGAAGTCGAGCCGGTGACAAGAGCAACAGGGGATTGAGTCTTCATACGGGTCTAATACAGGAGTAATGGTTTGCCGCCCTTGAGCGGGATCCTAATAACAACCGTACGTTCGCGGTGGTTGTGTCGACCTGCGCACCAAGTACCGAATGCAATTGCCGAGCATGTCGCATCCGGCATCGGCGAACCTTGTGACCGGGCCAACTTGCGGCAGTATGGTACCCCAAGTAGCCGCTGACAATCCACTGCGAGGTCGCAATCGACGAATGCAATTCTTGGCGAATTGCCGTCAGCGAGACGTTCACGGCTGTCGCGTCCATCTGCGTCATGAACGGGCCGACGACTACGACGGCCGCAACTTTCCCTGCGCTGGGATCGATGCCGTGCGCTGCCGCCGCGATCTTCTCGGCGTCGGTCATTTTTCTGCCAGGCGCTGAACGATTTCTCCGGCTTTGAATAGCGTCTCCCGCTCCGATTCTTCGAGCTGCGCGATGGCCTGAGTCAGCCAACTCCTCTTCGCAGCGTAGGTGGCCTTGCGAAGGGCAAGGCCATTGGAGGTCAGCTCGATGTTCATTTGTCGGCCGTCGGTGGGGTGTGGCTTGCGCTCGACCAAGCCCATTTCCTCGAGCGACGATATGGTCGCGCCCATGGACTGTGGCTTTATGCCTTCAGCGCGCGCCAGGTCAGCGATCGTCGCCGGCCCGTTCTTGTCCAAGCGCGCCAATACGGTGGATTCGGTCATGGAGAGTTCCTGCGACGCGGCGGCGGCTCGGACGCGGCGCACGAGCAGCCCGACGGCCTGGATGAATTCGGATGTTGCGGCTTCTAGGTCGTCTGGTGACATGGCTGGGATGCTTTTCTCGGTTGCGATGAATCGAAATATACACAATGACAGTTAAACTTGCAAATATAACTTGCAAGTTGTCCTGTCTAATGCAAAAATGTGCCGACTAAAGCTCACCCTGCCTTGAATGGCAGGGAGCGTGACAGCGTGCGCCGACTCCTCGATGGAGCTGATGCAGGCATGGCACTTGGCTTTCCGCTGGTCGGGTCCATTGCCATTTTGATTAATCCAGAAAGGAATCAAATATGAATTGGCTACATTCTGCGTCTTATTTTTTTGGCGGGGCGTTCATCTCCAACGCCATTCCACATTTCGTGAGCGGGACGATGGGCCAAGCATTCCAGAGCCCGTTCGCGACGCCTTCTGGTGAAGGGTTATCCTCGTCGACCATCAACGTGCTATGGGGAGCCTTCAACATCGCAATAGGCTATCTGCTCATCGGCCAAGTCGGCAATTTCGACCTGCGGGATCCAGTCGATGCGGCAGTCGTGGGGTTGGGGGCGCTGCTCATGGCGATGATATCCGCGCGCCTGTTCGGACGCTTCCACGGTGGGAATTCTCCTGGAAAATGAAGAGACCGTTGCAGTCACATGGCGGGACGAACGCCAAGGGTCAAGCCCGATGTCCGCCGAAAATGCAATGTTGGCGCTAAAGGGGATGGCGGGGTGGCGGGAGTTGCGTTTCGTGAAGGAGATTGGCATTTCGCTATACAAATCGCTTTTGTCGCTCCTTCGGGTTATCGTCTTGTCGACCGTTATTGCCACTACGATGGGACTTGACATATTCAGTTTGATGTATGTCAACGTAAAGTTCGATTGAATTGATTACAGTCTGCGACACATACCTGACCGAATCTGCGTCGTTTGCGCAGCCTTGCATGCCTTAATCTGTTGCTTGTAACCTGTATGATGCGACTTACGTCGTCGCATAGCTTGGTCGAAATATTCGCCGCAATACGGGCGTCACTAAAAGATCGGGCGATGGATTAATGGAACCAATAACACATGAAATTCCCGCAAATCAGCGAGCTCCTATAGAGAATACTGTTCCCGCAGAGCCAGCTGTTCCCGTAAATCCGGCAACATCCGATCGTTCCATTTTCAGCCGTCGTAATGCCGCGCTGGTTCTTGCCGTCGTCCTCGTGATTGCCGTTGCAATCGCCTGGCACGAGGGCATGTTCGGAGGTGGTGCCAAGAATCCCAATCGAATCGTGCTCTATGGGAATGTCGATTTGCGTCAGGTTGATCTGGCTTTCAATAATAGCGAACGCATCAGCGAAGTGTTGGTACAGGAAGGAGACAAGGTCGTCCGCGGTCAGCAGTTGGCGCGCCTGGACACGAGTCGACTTACACCGCAAGCTGCAAGCGCGAAGGCTGATATGGAGGCACAACAAGCGGCCATGGAAAAATTGCATCATGGCAGTCGCCCTCAGGAAATCGCTCAAGCCCAGGCAAATGTGGCGGCCGCCAAGGCTGACCAAATCAATACCTTGCAGCAATGGAGGCGTTTGACTGCGCTTGCTTCGCTGACGACAGGCCGGGCAATCAGTCAGCAAGATATTGAAAGCGCCAAGGACGCAATGGACATCGCACAGGCGCACTTGGTAGTGGCGCAAAAGAGTCTTGACCTGGCAACCATCGGACCGCGCAAGGAAGATATTGCCGAAGCGGAGGCGTTATTGCGCGTCAAACAGGCCCAGTTTTCGATCTTGCAGCAACAATTTGCCGACGCCGAATTGGTGGCGCCCAGCAATGCCGTGGTTCGCTCGCGTCTGCTGGAACCGGGTGAGATGTCTTCTCCGCAAAGACCCGTGTTCAATTTGGCGATTGTCGATCCGAAATGGATCAGGGCATATCTTTCCGAAGCCGATCTCGGCAAGGTTCATGGCAGGATGAAAGCGTCGATCACCAGCGACAGTTTTCCGGGGCGGTCGTTTGCTGGTTGGGTCGGGTTCATTTCCTCTGTCGCGGAATTTACGCCGAAGACAGTCGAGACCGTGGAGTTGCGTTCGAGTTTGGTCTATGAAATTCGCATCTTTGTTCAAGATCCGCAAGATCAGTTGCGTCTGGGTATGCCAGCAACGGTCCAGCTGGACTCGGACCCCGGCACCAATAGTCATCCTTAGCAAATGAGAGCGACCATGGCGCGGATAAGAATAATTGGACGCGGTGCAGCGCTTTGCATGGCAATCGGCTTGCTTGGAGGCTGCGTGGTTGGACCAGACTATCGCCGGGTCGACCCGCATGTCCCGATGGCTTGGAGTTCTCCACAGGAAAACGGCATCGATGCGGGCGGCGTCGTTCCGTCGACCTGGTGGATGGCGTTCCACGATCCGGAGCTCGACTCGTTGATTCAGCGCGCCGAGCAATCGAACCTGGATTTGCTTGTGGCGGAGGCGCGCTTGCGCCAAGCGCGGGCTATTCGCGCCGCCAGCGCTGCAGAATTTGGACCGACCATCGATACCAATGTCTCCGCATACAGACAGCGGCAAAGCCTGGATCAACCTTTGGTCGGCTCGCTGCTGTTGCCCGCGAACGTTTCACCTGAATACAAAGTTTATCAGGCTGGCTTCGATGCCGCATGGGAGATTGATCTGTTCGGTGGCAAGCGACGCGCGTTGGATGCCGCTGACGCCGAATGGCAAAGCGCGATCGAAACGCGCAATGATGTGCTGGTCAGCCTGCTGGCCGAAGTGGCGCGCAATTACGTCGAATTGCGGGGCGCACAGCAGCGCCTGGAGATCGTCCGGCGCGATCTTGTCTTGCAAAATGAAACAATAGAACTCATCGATGCGCGCGTGCGCGGCGGGATCGCCACCGATCTTGATTTGCGCAGTGCATCGGCGTTGGAAGACAGCATGCGAGCAAGCTTGGCGCCGCTGGAAGCCAAAGTGCGGGCCTCAATATACGGCTTGGCAACCTTGCTTGGCCTCCAATCAGGCGAATTGGTAGCCGAACTTGCTCCCGCCGCGGCCGTGCCACTGGGGCCGCCGCAGGTGCCGATCGGGCTGCCGTCGTCGCTGTTGCAGCGGCGCCCGGACGTGCGGCGCGCCGAAAGACAACTGGCGGCAGAGACGGCGCGCATCGGCGTCGCCAAATCGGATTGGTTTCCGAAATTTTCGCTTACCGGCGACATCGGCTCGGAAAGTGTCACCACCGGCCAATGGTTCACGCCAAATAGCCGCTTCTGGTCGTTCGGCCCCAGCTTCCAATGGCGCATTTTCGACTTCGGCCGGATCCGCGCAGAAGTCAACGCGCAAACTGCGGTGCAAGAAGCGGCATTGGCAACCTATCAGAAAGCCGTGCTGACTTCGCTGCAGGAAGTTGAAAGCGCGATGGTTGCCTATGCGCAGGAACAGAATCGTCATCGCGCGTTGGCCGACGCCGTAGAGGACAATCAACGGTCTCTGGAATTGGTCACAAGTCTGTATCGCAAAGGGCGCGTCAATTATCTAGACGTGTTGGATGTGCAACGCACGCTGTACCAAGCCAACGACCAATTGGCGACAAGTGATCAAGCAGTGGCACTCGATTTAATCGTACTCTACAAGTCACTCGGTGGCGGCTGGGAATCGTTGCCGCCGGTGTCGACGACCCCGCCTACAGAAGTGTCTACAAACTCCTCGCATCCACCGGCGCGATGAACGCGACCGCAACTGCCTCCTCTAGCGTTCCGGCGTTGCAGCTGGATGCAGTTCGCAAAGTGTTTCGACGCGAGACCGGCGAAGCCGTTGTAGCTCTCGACGATATCTCATTCTTGGTGCGCCAAGGTGGGCTTGCGGCCCTAGTCGGACCGGACGGCGGCGGTAAGACGACGCTCCTGCGCCTGCTTGCCGGCCTGATGAAAGCGGATGGCGGCACCGTGCATGTGCTGGGAATCGATGCGGCGCAAGACCCACAAGCGATTCAATCGCGCATTTCCTATATGCCACAACGTTTTGGCTTGTATGAGGACTTGACGGTCCTGGAAAATCTGGATCTTTACTCGGACATGCACGGCGTATCGAAAGAGGAACGCCAAACCCAATATGCTCGCCTAATGGAAATGACGGGTCTTGGCCAGTTTCAAAAGCGGCTGGCGGGACAACTCTCCGGCGGCATGAAACAAAAACTCGGATTGGCCTGTACGCTAGTCCGTTCACCGGAATTACTGCTGTTAGACGAACCGACCGTGGGGGTTGACCCGTTATCGCGCCATGAATTGTGGGAAATCATTCGTCGATTGATCAAAGATGGCTTGACTGTCTTGTTAAGTAGCAGCGATCCAGAGGAAGCCGAAGCTTGCGATTGCGTATTGGTGCTAAACGACGGGAAAAAGCTGGCGGAAGCTCCGCCGAAGCAAATCAGTGCGCTGGCGCAAAACCGCACTTTCCTGATTCAGCCGCCAACAGACGTCAAAGCGCGCGACTTCCAGGCTCGCATCTTGCAAGAACCAAACGTCGTCGACGCTGTTCCAGAGTGCGCCCATGTGCGGTTAGTCAGCACGGGCAGTGTCGGTTCCGCTGTGTTTCTCGGCGTTACCGCACAGCCGACGCCACCTCGCTTCGAGGATGGATTCATGGTGCTGCTGCATCAGGCATTAGCGGCTGGACAATCAAATAAGGAAGTCGCCGCGGAAGAGGGGAGCGCCGTTGCAGCCAACAACTCCATGGCTATCATCGGTGACAATCGCGGTGGCGAGTTGGTCGTCGAGGTCAGCGATCTGGTGCGGCGCTTCGGCCAATTTGTCGCTGTCGACCACGTGAGTTTTTCGGTCAAACGTGGCGAAATTTTCGGCTTGCTCGGCCCCAACGGGGCTGGCAAAACCACGACTTTCCGCATGTTGTGCGGATTATTGGCGGCGAGCGGCGGCACCCTGAAAGTGGCTGGCGTCGACGTTCGGCAAAGCAGGGCGTCGGCGCGGCAGAATCTTGGTTACGTGGCGCAAAAATTTTCACTTTATGGACAGTTGACGGTAGCCGAAAATCTGGATTTCTTTGCCCGCGCCTATGGACTGGGAGGCGATAAGAAGCGCGAACGCGTCGACTGGGCAGTGAGCCAGTTCAACCTGAAGCCTTTCTTGCGACTTCCCAGCGCACAGTTGCCGGGCGGCTTCAAGCAACGCCTGGCGATGGCGGCGGCGCTGATGCATTCGCCGCAGATTCTGTTCCTGGACGAACCGACCAGCGGTGCGGATCCGTTCGCGCGTCGCGAATTCTGGCAGCGCATCACTGCCTTGGCCGCTGAAGGCGTAACCGTTATCGTGACCACCCATTTCTTGTCTGAGGCCGAGTATTGCGACCGCGCACTGATCCTCGACGGCGGCAAGGTGCTGGCCCAAGGGACACCGACCGAGTTGCGATCCCTGGCGCCGCCTGCCTTCGGCCGCGATGCGGGAACCGTAACGATAGAGGATGCCTTCATCGCCGTGGTCGAGAAGGCCCGCGCGAAAACGGAGCTGCAGCATGAATGACAACTTGGCAAAGTGGCGCCGGATTCGCGCGCTGACGCTGAAGGAAACGCGGCAGATATTGCGCGACCCAAGCAGTATCGCAATCGGAATCATCTTCCCGTTGATGATGATATTGTTGTTCGGTTACGGCCTATCGCTCGATGTAACCAAAGTCTCCGTCGCGGTGCTCGACAATGATGCCTCTGCCGAAAGCGCTGGTTTGATTGGAGCTTTCCGGCTTTCGCCGTATTTCAATTTGACGGTAACGCATTCGTTGGGAGAAGCAGAAAAGCTGGCGATGGATCGCACGGTCGACGGGATATTGCAGATTCCTTCCAATTTCAGCCGCAAGTTGCATAGCGGCGGAGCGCAAATTCAGATACTGGTCAATGGCACGGATGCCAACCAGGCCCGCATCATGCAGGCTTATGCGCAAGGGCCTGTCGGCACGTGGGGTGCGGCTCGACCGGCATCCGGATCAAACGTCGCAGTAGGTAGCGTAATCGTCACTAGCCGCATGTGGTTTAATTCGGCCAATGACAGCCATTTTTTCCTGATACCAGGCTTGATCGTATTGGTGATGACGATCATCGGCGCCTTCCTAACGGCCATGGTAGTGGCACGCGAATGGGAACGTGGCACACTGGAAGCCCTATTTGTCACGCCCATGCGGGCCGGTGAATTCCTGGCAAGCAAATTCATTCCCTACTTTGGTTTGGGTATGATTGGTTTCGTGTTGTGCCTGCTGGCAGGGCAATTTCTATTTCACGTGCCGCTGCGCGGGTCGCTTTTCCTGCTTTGCCTGGCATCGATGATTTACTTGGTGGTGGCATTGGGCATCGGTTTGCTGGTATCGACCTTGGTCAAGAGTCAATTCCTTGCCAGTCAACTGGCAATGCTATTGACCTTCTTGCCGGCCATGATGCTTTCAGGATTCCTATACGACCTGCGCAGCATGCCGATCGCCGTTCAAGTCATTACTTATGTACTGCCGGCCAGATACGCGGTCGCGTTGCTGCAGACACTTTATCTTGCAGGCGATGTTGGCGCCGTCATCTGGATTAATCTCGCGATCTTGTCGGCCATGGCTATCGCACTGGTGGTCGCCACTCGGCTGGTCACCCGCAAACAACTTTCCTGAGGAGCTCGCATGCGCTCATCTTTACTTCGCATCCTGGCACTGATTCAGAAGGAATTTCTCGCAGTTTTGAAAGATCCGCGCAGTCGATTCATCATTTTTGTGCCACCGATGTTGCAATGCCTGATTTTTGGCTACGCTGCCAGCCTCGATCTCAACTCTGTTCCATATGCTGTCCTCGATCAGGACCACAGTGCAGCGTCGTTTGCCTTACTGGCACGCTTGGATGGGTCCGGCGTGTTCCGGCGGCAGGCAGATTTGGCACGTGCTACAGATATCGCCGACTGGATCGACAGTGGGCGGGCTTTGTTGGTGATCCAGATCGACCAGAATTTTGAACGCCGGCTGCAAAGCGGTCAGTCTGCGCCAATCGAAGTCGCCGCCGATGGTCGCAATTCAAATACAGCAGGCACCGCACTGGGCTATTTAGGCAGTGTGGTCGAACGCTTCAATAACGACTGGCAATCCCGCCACGGCCACGCAAGCCCGACCGTTTCCGTGGTCATGCGCGCGTGGTACAACCCCACCCTGGACTCGCGCTGGAGCATGATACCCAGTCTGGTCGGCACAATAACCATGATGGGCACGATCATGTTAACCGCATTGTCGGTAGCGCGCGAACGCGAACAGGGAACTTTCGACCAGTTGCTGATCACGCCTTTTCGGCCTTCGGAGATCATGACAGGGAAAGCCATCCCCAATATGATCATCGGCTTGGGGCAATCGACTACGATATTGTTGATGGCTCAATATTGGTTCCATATTCCGTTCCAAGGATCGTTTCTGCTTCTCTACTTTGGCCTGGCGCTATTTTTGCTGGCGGCCGCCGGTCTCGGATTGTTTGTTTCATCGATTTCCGCCACCATGCAGCAGGCCGTGTTGTATGCGTTCCTGCTGATGTTTCCGTTCACCCTATTGTCCGGCTTGGCAACGCCATTCAGCAGCATGCCGCAGGTGCTGCAATCCGTCATGGTCATCAATCCGTTGCATTACGCGCTCGACATTACCAAGCGCGTATATTTGGAAGATGCGGAGTTTGCCACGCTGATTCCGGATTTTGTTCCGCTCGTCATGATCGGATTCTTCACGCTATTCGGGGCGGCTTGGCTGTTCAGGCGCCGGCTGACTTAGAGCAACGTCGAAAAAGTACCTGCGTTGCCAAGCTCCGCAACGAAGGTTTTGCCGACGACAGGCGCCCAAATTCTTTGCGTTTTAAATGGCCGGCTCTTGACGCATTGGCGCTCTTCGTCACGTGACCTCCATCTGAAATATTTTTCGGCACCCAAAGGCTATAGCGACATTGCGCAATACGCCGACAAGCCGAATGCTTTTCACTGGTTTTCGGCGTGCCTGCCTTAGTTAATGCGGCCTGTTTCCTGTTGGGTAAGCTGAACGCTTTTCACTGGTTTTCTGCATGTCTTCCTTGATATGCCGAAGGGTCTATTACCAGCATCCACCTTCAGCGCGGAAATGCTTGTTAGCCCATGCGGGATATTTCGACTTTGCGACGCAAGCCTGAAAATCTGCTTCACTACTCGGGGGATAGGCGCGGTGCATGGCGAAGTACGCCGCGTTGGCGCGCATCCTTGCTTGATTGGCTGCAATAACACTCGCAGGGCAAGTCACGCGTACGTTTTGCGGGCTGACGCATATTGGACTTGGTCCGTTAGGGTCTATTGCAAACTCTGTTTCTGTGCATGGCGTGTTTTGGTAGATGCGTTTTCCGTCTGCTTGGGTGCATCGGAATATCTCTGTTGTCTTCGGTGATTCTGCAGATTTGGCTGTTGCTTTGGGTGACTCTGTG
>JARLJG010000020.1 GCA_031291325.1 Burkholderiaceae bacterium | reverse complement strand
GTTGTTCCGACTTTTCTGTGGGTAAGGAAACGCGTTCGCGCAAGTTATGCAAAAACCTCGTCGTTCCCGCGAAGGCGGGAGGCCGCCCCGCGGGAATCCATAGTGACATAGCTCGAGCGAATTCCCTATGGGTCCCCGCCTTCGCGGGGACGACGGAGGGTTATGCTAGCGTTTCTACCCACAAAATCCTCGGATGAACCAAAATTTCAATACCGCGTCGCAGAAATTTGCCTCCTCGGATGAAAAACGTGGCAAGAGAATCACTCTGATTCCAGATGATTCAAGCGCGACGAATGTGTTGCGCATTCCCCAATTCGTTCATGCAACGGCTTCATTTCGATAGGCCTCTGTGATACCATTCTCCTATGGGAATGAACAAGGCTGCGCGACGTTTTACCGCATGGATCGCATGTTTGGCGATTCTTCTGGCGTCGCTTGCCCCCTCGATTTCCTATGCATTGGCAGCGAGCGCAGGTTCCGATATTTCCGAGTTCGAGATATGCTCGGTAGCAGGTCTCAAGTCGATCAAGGTTGTTGGTAAAGTGTCCGACAACCGCGCCCCGGCCAAGCCGTCTACCCCAGCGGGAACGGCGACCCACTCCGAGCATTGCCCCTTCTGCTTCACCCATGCCGGGTCCTTCGGTTTGCTGCCGACCGCAGTATTTTCCATCCCCGCCGCAAGCAGGTCGGTCCTGTCGCCCGCTCTTTTCTACCAAGCACCGCGCCCGCTTTTCATATGGGCCGCTGCGCAGTCCCGCGCTCCTCCTATCGCTTCCTGATTTCCGCCGATTTTTATAGGTGTTGCCGGCGGTCGGCGGCGCTGAGTTCGCTCGCGCCTCTGCCATCGTCATTCGACACAAAAGATTGTTCCGTCAACCAGGTTAGCAATCGCCTCCGCCCCGAATAGCGGTGCGGTCGCGCGCATTTGTGCGCTCGCTGAAGACGCTCTTAACGCATTCGCAGCGCATTCACTTCTTAGGAAAAACGCTCATGAAATTCCCTCTAAAACCTATCGCTGCTCTGCTGGCCGCCGCGCCGTTTGTCGCACTGGCCCAGGAAACGGCGCTACCGACAGTGGTCATCACCGCGCAGAAAGCAGATGTCCAATTGCTCGATTCATCCAATTCCGACGCAGCGGGCGTGGCCTCGCGGCGTCTCTCAAGCAGCGATACTGCGCGCCTGCTCCAAGACATCGCCGGAGTCAGCCTGTACGGTGCCGGCGGCGTCTCGAGCCTGCCTGCGCTGCATGGCATGGCCGACGACCGCGTGCGTGTACAAGTCGATGGCATGACCTTGATGCCGGCCTGCCCCAACCATATGAATTCGCCGCTGTCGTATATCGATCCGACCAACGTGGACAGCATCAAGGTATTTGCCGGCATCACCCCTGTCAGCGTCGGCGGCGACAGCATCGGCGGCACCATACAAGTGAATTCGGCTGCGCCGCAATTTGCCCAAGCCGGACAGCCGAACCTTTTCACTGGACAGGCCGGGGCATTTTATCGCAGCAACGGCGACGGCTATGGCGCCAATCTCTTTGCAAGCTATGCCAGCGAGAACCTGAATGTGACCTACAACGGTTCCACTGCACAATCGGACAATTACAAGGCGGCAGAAAGTTTCAAGCAGGCGGGACTGGCGGCTATGGGTCAAGGCTGGTTGGACGGCGATGCGGTCGGCTCGACCGCCTATAAGTCGGAAAATCAGGCACTCGGCTTGGCGCTGCGCCACGACAGCCATTTGCTGGAGCTGCAAGTCGGCGTGCAAGACGTTCCGTACGAAGGGTTCCCGAATCAGCGCATGGATATGACGGCCAACACCGATACCAACGTCAATCTGCGCTACACGGGCCAGTTCGGATGGGGCAATCTGGAAGCGCGCGCGTACTATCAGACCACCAATCACAGCATGAATTTCGGCGACGACAAGCAATACTGGTACGGTTCGGCCGCCACGCTGCTGGCGCCCGGCATGCCAATGAATACGGATGGCAAAACGACCGGGGCCTCGGTCAAGGGCAACATCGTGTTGTCGGAGCGGGATATTCTGCGGGTTGGCGCAGAACTCCAAGACTACCGGCTCAACGATTGGTGGCCGCCCTCGCCTTCCGTTCCGCCGCCAGGCTACACAGGAATGGAGGGCATGGGGCCGAATACCTTCCAAAACATCAACGATGGCAAGCGAAATCGATTCGATGTCTTCGGCGAATGGGAGGCGCGCTGGAGTCCCCAATGGTTAAGCCAGCTTGGCTTGCGCAGCGATACGGTCGACATGAATACCGGCGCGGTGCACGGCTATAGCATGATGTACGATCCGGCGCCGATCCATCCGGCAAGCACCTTCGACAACCAGAACCACCAGCGCACCGATCACAATTGGGATCTGACCGCATTGGCCCGCTACACGCCGGGGGCCACGCGATCGTTCGAGGCAGGGTATGCGCAAAAGACCCGGTCGCCCAACCTGTACGAGCGCTACACCTGGTCGACCAGTTCGATGGCGACCATCATGAACAATTTCGTCGGCGACGGCAACAGCTATATCGGGAATATCAACCTGAAACCCGAAGTGGCACATACCCTCAGCGCCACTGCCGATTGGCATGATGCCGACCAGGAAAAATGGGATCTGAAAATCACCCCGTACTATACCTACGTATCGGACTACATCGATGCGCAGCGTTGCCCGCTTTCGGTCTGTGGCAGCAGTGCCGCCGTGCTCAAGAACCAGAGCGCGACCACGGGTTTCGTCAATCTCCAGTACGTGAATCAATCCGCGCAACTGTACGGCATCGATATTTCCGGCCATATGCTGTTAGCGAAGACCGCCGACTACGGCAATTTCACCGGAACCGGCGTGCTGAGTTACGTGCGGGGCGAAAATCTGACCACCGGCGACAATTTGTACAACGTCATGCCGCTCGATGCCAAGCTTGCCGTCGTACAAAGCATCGGCAACTGGACCAATACTGCGGAGGCACAACTGGTCGCAGCCAAGAACAACGTCTCCCAAGTCAGGGATGAAAACCAGACCGGCGGTTATGGACTGTTCAATCTGCGCAGCAGCTATGTATGGAAACAGGTGCGCGTCGACATCGGCATCGACAATCTTTTCAACAAGTTTTACTCGTTGCCGCTCGGCGGAGCTTATGTCGGACAAGGGATGACGATGGGAATCAACAGCATTCCGTGGGGCATACAAGTTCCGGGCATGGGACGTTCGATCAACACCGCCGTGACCATCAAGTTTTGAGTCTTGGATTTTAAGTATTGAACCTTGAGCCGGTACGCATTGCAAGGCGTACCGGCAATTCCCGGCATCGTCTGCGCTACGCGGTTAGCCGTTCTTGAACATGTCGATCGCCTTCTGCCGTTCGGAGTCATTGGCCGGAGGCGGATTTGCCGGAGACGGCGGATTGCCTGGAGGCGCGCCAGGAGCCGGCGCGACTGGCGCTGGTGTGGCATTGCCTGAATTGTCGGTCGCCGGCGCTTCGTCCATCGCCAGCGATTTCACTGCGCCTTGCGCGACGAATTCGCTATACATCCAGTCGCCGTCGTTTTGCACGACGCCGTCCGGCGCGGCGCGCTGAAAAATCGGCTTGCCCTTCAAGGCCACGCGCATAAAGTCGATCCAGGCCGGCAACGCCAAGGTCGCGCCGAATTCGCGGCTGCCCAGCGACTTCGGATCGTCGTAACCCATCCACGACACCGCCACCAGGTTGCCGCTGTAGCCGGCAAACCAGCCGTCGACCGCGTCGCTGGTGGTGCCGGTCTTGCCGGCCAGGTCGGGGCGTCCCAATTTTTGCGTCGCCGCCGCGCCGGTGCCGCTCACCACCACTTGATGCAGCAGGCTATCCATGATGAACGCATTGCGCGGGTCGATGGCGCGCTCGCTCTCTTGCCCAGCATGGGTGGGCTTGGTTTCGGAAATGACTGTGCCGTGGATATCGACCACTTTTTGCACCAGGTAAGGCGGAATCTGGAAGCCGCCGTTGGCGAATATCGCGTAGGCCCCCGCCATTTGCAGCGGCGTCACCGAGCCGGTGCCCAGCGCCATCGTCAGGTTCTGCGGCTGCTTGGCCGGATCGAAGCCGAAGCGGGTCACATACGGCTGCGCATAGGCCGGCGTGATCGCGCGCAAGATGCGCACCGCCGGCACGTTCATCGACTTCGCCAACGCGTAGCGCAGCGTGACCGGACGATTTTCAAACGGCTCGTCGTTTTGCGGCTGCCATAGCGGGCCGCCGCTTTCCGCCGTGGTCACAGTGAGCGGCACATCGTTGATCAAGGTTCCCGGAGAGAATCCCTTTTCCAGCGCCGCCGAATACACGAAAGGCTTGAACGACGATCCCGGCTGACGCCAGGCCTGGCTGACGTGATCGAATTTATTGAGATTGAAATCGAAGCCGCCGACCAAGGCCTTGTACGCGCCGTCGTCCGCATCGATCGAGACGAAGGCGGCAGCGACTTCCGGCAACTGGCTGATCGACCATTTGCCTTTGCCATCCTGGCTCACGCGAATCAGCGCGCCGGGCCGTATCCGCTTTTGCTCTGCAACATTGACGCCGAGGCCTGCCGCTGCGAAACGCAAACCGTCGCCGCCGATTTCGATGGTCTCTCCGCTGGCCAGTTCTGCACGCACCTGCTTCGGCGACGCCGCCAAGACGACCGCTGGCAACAAGTTGTCGCTGGCGGGATGATCGCCCAGCGCTTCGTCGATCGCATCTTCGCGCTCCTGCTCGCCGGTAGGCAAATCGATGGTGGCTTCCGGGCCGCGATATCCGTGGCGATGGTCGTATTCGATCACGTTGCGGCGCACCGCGTCGTAGGCCGCGTCCTGCGCCGCCTTGGAGAGCGTTGTGTAGACGATGTAACCGTGGGTATAGGCATCGTCCTTGAACTGCTTGTAGATCTGCTGGCGCACCAGCTCCGCCGCATATTCGGCGTGCGTGCTGAAGACTTGGCCGCCGGTTTTTACGCGCACCGCTTCCTGCGCGGCTTGCGCGAATTGCGCATCGGTAATCCATCCGAGATCGTGCATATGCGCCAAAATATGTTGCTGCCGTTGGTTGGCGCGTTTCGGGTTGACAATCGGATTGTTCTTCGACGGCCCCTGCGGCAAGCCGGCCAGCATCGCCGCTTCTGCCAGCGTCACTTCCGCAATGGGCTTGCCGAAATACACTTGCGACGCGCTGCCGAAGCCATACGTATGCTCGCCCAGATACATCTGATTCATGTACAGTTCAAGAATCTGGTCCTTGGAAAGCGCCGCTTCGATCCGATACGACAACAGGATTTCGATCAGTTTTCGGAACAGAAATTTTTGCCGGGTCAGGAAGAACTCGCGCGCCACCTGCATCGTGATGGTGCCGGCCCCTTGCTTGAACGACAGCGACACGACATCGGCTGCGAGCGCGCGCACGACACCTTTCGGATCGATAGCGCCGTGTTCGTAGAAGTGCGCATCTTCCGCCGCCAGCAACGCCTTCTTCATCACGTCCGGCATTTGCTTGATCGGCACGAAATTGCGATGCTCTTCGCCGAATTCGCCGATCAATGCATTGTCGGCGGTGTACACCCGCAACGGTATTTTCGGCCGATAATCGGTCAGCGCTTCCAGCGTCGGCAGGCTCGGTATCACGAGCAAATACACGTAACCGACAAATAGCAAGAGCAACGCGACGCCGCTCGCGCCGATGCCCAGCCCCCACAATACAACCCGCTTGCGCAACAAGCGTTGCGAAACGCCACTCAAGAAAGACCTTTCGCAGGCGCAAGTGGCCGCAAGGAAACAAACATGGTGAAGCCCTATTCAAATTCGGGAAACGACGGGGGAAACGAAGAGTTCTCGGTCTTATCGAACGAGAGACAGTGAGGAAGTATACGACAATTCCAAGGCCCGTTGCGAGCCAAAGCCTGCGTCATGTGCAATCGACAAGAAATGACGTTTTCCAGTGGCTACGTATCGTCGGAGAAGCAATCTGGCACGACCTGCTTGCGTTCGCCCTTCGACTCGATCACTTCATGCATATACATGATGCGGTCGATAATCCTGCCGACCGTCGCCTCGTCCACCGACCACACGGTATCCCATTGACGTGCGCCCGTTTCGCTGGCGCTCAGGATAGGTTTTATTTCTCGCACGAACAATTGAAATTCGTGTTCCAGCTCGACCGGGATATCCGCCGAAGTCAAGCGTAACAATCGGTAGGCGTGATCGCTGGCCAGCCACTCGCGCCGCCTGGCGCCGGCTTCGCGCAGGGATTGCACGGCCTTATTGAATTTGTAGCGAGCATATGACATCTAAAACCTCTTCAGCGCAATGAATCAATGCACAACCGCGTGACATCGACATCCTGCGGCAAACTGCAAACTATTTGACACCTATGCGCCACGCAGCGCCATCCCATAAATAAGGTATTTTTTCGTCAAGAAACAATGTTTTGCATTTAGAAATGACGAAATTGCCTGAATGCCAAGCAAGGATGCTCAACAATAATGGCATTACCGATAAAATAATGATACTTGCAAATTGGCAATTGCACCACTGTCAGATTTGACAGGGGACAATTTGATCATTTCGACGTTTTCAAGCGATCGTGTTGATATTTTGACCAAGATTGGCGGGCAAATTGCTTGCCGGCACTGGGGCCGCAATCGCGGATAAGAGTTCGGACGCGCTGTTGCTGGCGGCATCGATGGACTTCTTGAGCATCGCCACGCCAATATCCTGGTTGGTCTGGGTCGCAGCCATTACCGTTGACAAACTGGCTATACTATTGACTGACATCGCATCGCTCCTCGAAATAACGCCCTTCCTCAATCTACGGCATCGGCGCGGATATCTTGAATCTACGGGAAGCAGCAAATTTACCCATTCTTGTTCGGTGCCGCCAGGCGATCGGCCATGAATTTGTTATACGAATAAACCGGCCCCTGCAAAAAGCCCTCCGGCAAATCGAATAAAGCCCAGTAATAGTTTTCCCGTCCGGTGCAAATTTGCGCCGGCAGGCAAAATTGTTCCCAATTGATACTCTTTTCGGTATACATGCCGCCACTCTTCCAAAAGAACGGCACTACTTGCGCATCGCGCAATGCCGCTCTCAATTCCGGCGGCGCGCTGTAGTCCTGCGCCGTTTCCAGATGCGAGATCAGTCCGGCGCGGGTTTCGACCACCATCAGCGTCGGCTTGCCGTCGGCGTCGAAAAACAAGATGCCGGCGGGATCGGGGAACAGGTAATACTCGACGAAACCGTGCCGTGCGATCAGGGTATCGACCAATTTGACCAACGCCTCGTCGGAGACGAAGGAATAGGTATGCTGCACCAGCAAGTCCTTCAAGGTGCCGGACTTTTCGATAAAGTATTCGCGCTCCAGCACCGCGATTTCGGACTCCAGCCTATCCATCGCGCTCGGATCGCTCTTTTTCAGATAGCGATCGATCAAGCCCTGATTGAACGCTTCGACCGCGATCATTTCATTCGCTTCGCCGGTAAACAGGATCTTCTTGCACGGCAAGCCCCGCAGCGCGCGGCAAAAATCGAGCCCGTTGATGACCGACATCGCATAATCGACCACCACCACCGCAGCGGTATTGAAGCGTTCGGCGTCGAGCACGATGCGATAGACTTGATCGACATCGAGCGCAATCGTGCGGCGCTCGAATGAAAAAGTCTGTTCGTCGTAACCGACGCGGATCGGCAGGCATTTGCCGTCGTCTGCATGATACAAGCTGCCCAACCAGCCTAGGGCCTCGTGCGCGTCTTGAAAACTCTTGACGGCCAGGTTCGGATTCAACTGGTATTCGACGCTGGCAATGAACGACGCACTATCGTCGACCAAGACCACCGAAGTCGGATGCTGATAAACGGGCAAGGAAATAGTCATTGGCTGATACCACAAGGTGAATGGGCGAACTGCAATACAAGCGAACATGCGCTAAACGCCGCCATTGGCGCGCGCCGGGTATCAGATCATTATAAGCGAGCTATGCGCCGAAGTCATTGAGGGTCTGCCGGCACGATCAGAATCTGTTGCCAGTAGGTCGGTATGTGCGCATCGCTTGATCTCCTCCTATGAAAAGCCCCTGTATCGGACTTGCATTTAAATCAATCGCCCCGCCAAACGAGATGTGGCTTTCGGGCTACGACCATTCATCGACGAAATCCTCGCGAAACCTTCTCAATTGATCCAATCGCGCCGCGCCGATCTTGCGGGCGGCGGCAGTTTGCATGCTGCCAGGAAGCTTGGCCAGCTTGACTTCGATATGGTCAAGCGCAAATTGACGATCATCGAGGGCGCGTTGTGCGCCCAGCGGGTCGGTCGGATGCGCGAGCGCCGACCCCATGCGTCCGGCAGTATAGAACAGGCGCGCCAGCCCGACCGCGCCGAGCGCGTCGAGGCGATCCGCATCCTGCACAATCCTGGCTTCAATCGTTGTCGGCGCGATCGAAGCGGAAAAACTATGCGCTTCGATCGCATGCGCAACGCCCGCCAGTTTTTCCGACGGAAAGCCGATTCGCTCCAATTTTGCGCAGGCAAGACCTGCTGCCAGGGTGGAAGCCTGCGCGCGGTCGGGATGATCCTTCGGAACATTCACCAAATCGTGCAAATAACAAGCCGCTTGCACGATCATCGCATCCGCTTGCGGATATTCCGCCAGCAGCGCTTGCGCCAGCCGCCAGACACGATGCAAATGCTGCAGGTCGTGCGCGCCATCGTCGTGCCCGTCGGCACTAGCGATCGAGATCAGTTGCGACTTCCAGTTCATCGGCAATTCACCAAAACAGAGCTATAGCATTGCTCGAGTTGCAAGCATTAAAACTGCACCCAGCCACGTAACGCCGTCGTCCCGACTGATATTGCTTTCCCATTCGAAGCTGCTTTCCTGGATATTGAAAAAAAGAATCCGGTTTCTATAAATACCACCGTCGGGCGCGGCGCCAACGACATCCACGCGCATCTCGCCGTCTTGCCATTGTCCATACCACTCCGCATTGACTGCCGGTTGCAGCGCGGATAACCCTGCCATTTCCCACCGCCCGGTCGATTCGCAATAGGTACGCAGAGTAACATAGGACGATACCTCCTGCCCGGTCGGCGCGAGCATCTGGAAATCGTCGACGATCATGCTGCCGCCGTTCAGGTGTTTGGCGCTCCATCTCGCGTTGTATTGCATCAGGACCGAGCCATCCGCGTGATAGCGCGTACTCGCGACATTCCAATCGCCTATCAGGAAATCGAATTGCCGGCTTTCGGGCGGCGCACCGTTGAGATAGCGCAATACTTCAGGGGGAATTTGCGGCGCTTGCTTGGCCTGTTCCGTCATGACTTATCCCTTTATTTGATTATTCAGCCGTCGGAGGAAATGGAGGGAATCGATGCGTTTCCTCGATTCATGCAGTGTAGGGCCTCACGTTGCGGAAGGGTCAAGGAGTTTGCGATGCGAGGCGGCGCCTTCAGGATGGCGACCGCAACCTGCGCTGAACAATTGCCGATATGCGTGTATGATCCAAAGCAAAGCCGATGCCCGCGATGAATTGAATGTCGGGGAATCCGTCATTGCCTTGCATGATCGACCACCACCCGTTTCTGTCTTTGGCGTTGTAGCTGCCGCCATGTAATATAGAGGCATCATGCTCGAGAATCCGACTAATCCTTCCGCGCTCGCGGAACCAAACAAAATTGCCCTGTCGGTCAATATTCCCCCGCGTCCGGCACTTTTCATGGCACTGCAACGAGAAATTCAAAGGGAAGAACCGGACGTCAGGAAAATCGCCGAATTGATCAATCGCGATGTGGCGATGGCCAGCCGCCTTCTGGAAACCAGCAATTCGGCCTTTTTCAACACCAGACGCCAAATCACCACGGTGCAAGATGCGATCGCGATGATCGGCATGGATCAATGCACCGCCGTCATGACCGGCTTCATCACGAAAAAGACGCTCGCTTCGGGAGCCATGATGATGGCCCGCTTCTGGGACGTGTCGGAGAAGCGCGCCAAGGGAATGAGTTACCTGGCCAAGGAATTGCGCGCCGCAAAGCCTGAAATCGCCTACAGCTTCGGCCTGTTTTGCGATATCGGCATCCCATTGCTGAAAGCGGCCTTTCCCGCTTATCTGGAAACGCTATCCATCGCCAATCTTATGGGCGACATCAAATTCCTTGAAGTGGAACACGAACGGCATGGACTACACCATGCCTATGTCGGCGCATTGCTGGCGCAACAATGGTCGATTTCCGACGATGTGGTGGCGGCCATCAGCATGCATCACAATCACGATATCCTGTATGACGAAACCATCCCCGCCACCACGCGCACCTTGGCGGCGCTGAATTATCTGGTGGAACGGGCGATTCAGAAATTTCGTGGCGAACTCGAATCGCTCGAATGGATCGAGGGCGGCGTCGCAGCCACGCAGGCGTTGGGAATTTCAAACGAGCAGGCCGACGAACTGTGCGAAGCCATCAAAACCAGGCTTCGCGCATAACGGTCTACACCACTGCAATCACCACGCTGGCGGCGAACTGCCGAGCTGTGCTGCCGCGCGCTCCCATTGCATCGGCACGCCGGCGACCGTAACCGGCGCTTTGAGGCGACGGGCATCGCCCCATGCAGTCGCTTCGATAACGGCGGCGCAATCGCCGCTGTTTTCCGCGTCGAAATCCACATGGTCAGTCGGCGCCGGATGCTGCGTCAGCAACAACGCCGTGCGTGCCAGCGACGCCCGCATTGCGCTGCCGGCGCCAGATTGCAAGCGGCGCGTCAATCCCCGAATCGCCGCTGCCGCCATCAGATAACCGGTAGCATGATCGAGCGCCTGCACCGGCAACGGCGTCGGCTGCTCGCGCTGCCAGCACTGCATGCCGGCATCGGCGATGCCGCAACTCATTTGCACCAAACTGTCGAAACCGCGCCGCCCCAGCCAAGGCCCGCTCCAGCCGTACGCATTCAGGCAAACGTCGATCAGAGCGGGATTGAGACGCCGCCGCGCCTGCTCGTCGAAGCCGAGCCGGCTCAAGGCGTCGGCCCGGTAGCCATGCACCAGCACGTCGGCCTCGCGCAACAGCGCCTCGAGCGTTGCCCGCCCCTGCGCCTGGCGCAGATCGAGGCGCGCCAAACGCTTGCCCAGCGCAACTTCCTGCACCACGCCGGGTTCGTCCCAGCTTGGCGGATCGATGCGCAACACCTCGGCGCCGTAACCGGCAAGAAAACGCGTCGCCACAGGGCCGGCAAGCACCCGCGTCAAATCCAGCACGCGGATACCGGCGAGCGGTCGCGCATGGGCGTCGCCTAAGCCCGGCCACGACGGTTTTGCCGCATCGGCGAACGATGCGATGTGCAGCAAGGGTTCGGCGGCGACCGCTTGCCCTTGCGGATGCACTGCCCATTGCTGCTGCGTGCGCATCGCCGCCGCGCAACCGCCGCCCGCGACGATGGCACTTTCCAGTTCGACCGCGCGCCAGTTGGCGACGGCCTTGGCGACTTCTTCCTTGCTGGCAGTTGCGCCCAGCACCGCCAGCGCCGCTGCGCGGTGATGCGGCGCGTTGGTGTGCAATCGAATCCAGCCGTCGGCGCTGCGATAATCGCCGGCGACCGCATCCCAGGCGGGCGGAACTTCCCACGCAATCGGACGTAACGACGTCTGAAACCAAAAGGACGACAAGCGCCGGTCGACCGTGACCGTAGGCATTTTGCCGTCAAGTTGCGCGACCAATTCGGCGATGGCCAATCCTGCGGCGCCGATCGAAGCCGCCGCCAGGTCGCTCACCGCAAATACCGAGCGCAATTGCACGACGCTGCCGAACGTCAGATGACGCACAAAATCGGCATCGCCGCCGACGGCTTGCCAGATTTCGCGCAAGAAAGCGAACGCGCTGGTATCGAAACCCAAATGCGCCGTCGCCGAATTTGCTTGCTCAGTCACGAATGACCCCTATGGTTGGGAAATGAATTGTGCATGCGGTGGAGCAAAGTCTGGGCGATCAGCTTGTCCCGACGAAGTCCGCATGCGTCGTCGAGGCAGCATACCCGAAAGCGCCAAGGGCTTCCAATTTTCGATACGATTGCCCGCACCGGAAATGGACGACTGGTTCAGCAGTCTGTGGGTTGGCAAGCAGCTTGGCTTGACCGTGGCGTTTCTTGCTGTCGGCGCCGCTGCCGGCGGCTTCTTTTTTGCCTATCCACTTTCGTTTACGCCGGACGCAGACCAAGCAGGGAATCCTGGCGTTTGATCGCGCCGCAGAATCGCCTATCAACAAAATTCAAATATCAGACTGCGTTTTTATTCGTTGGCAACATAAGCGAACTTGATTAATCTTGCATTGAACGTCGAGGACTCGCTTCCAGGGAATGCGCAAGCTTGGCAAGGATATTGCTTGGATTTGATCGTCGACTTCCCGCAAGCCAACCGTGTGGACCACTATGCATAGAGACGATAACGAGCATCCAAGCCATAGCCCATCTGCAATTACCGGGCCGCAGTCGATACGCCGCACTGCACATCTGTCAAATAACGAATTACGGCGCCAATTGGGTTGGGAATTGATCGAAATGGCGCGCAGCGCCGACGAGAAGAGAATCGATGCACCGTTTCCGGGCGAGCGCTGTTGAACGTCAACGTGGCAGCAATAGCGAGAGCAAGCAAACCGGGAATATTTTGAATCGAAAGCAAGCAATGAATAATCCAAAGATCAGAAACAATATCCACAATCACAGGAAGCTGGCGGAGTTGATGACCACTTCCCCGATGTCGGCCGAGGTGCACGCTGCGGTGCAGCGCCGCCGCACCGAAGTGCGACGCATGATCGAAGACATCAAATTTGCCGCGCAATCTGCCGACGAGCGCTTCCGACAATAAGAAAGCAGACGCGGACGAACCTCGTCCCGCCCTTCCCCGCAGCTTGCGCTGCGGGCGACCTCCTCGCAAATGCCGACCAAACGATATTCGAGGAAGTCCTCCAATATCGGCGCTTGCACGTGACCCGGCAACACGCCTGCGCCTACAATGGTGTCCCCTGCCCGCCGCAGCCGCGCGCGGCAAAATACCAAAATAACGATACCACGGAGACTTCATGATGACAGCATCGGCTGCACAAGCGCAGCAATTGGTTCGCGATTCGTCGCATTTTCAATGGTATGCGATCGCGCTGCTGTTGATCGTCGTCTACGCCTACGCGGAACAGGCCGCAGAAAAGCGCTGGAATGTCGTGCTGGCCGGACTCGCTTTCTGGCTGATGGATTGGGTCAATGAAATCTGGAACGGCCTGGTGTTCCACTTTTCCGGATTCGCCCCGGTTTGGGGAACGCCCGGCGGCTCGGCCTATACGATTTTGATTGGGCTGAATATCGAAATCAGTTTCATGTTTGCGCTCATGGGGCTGGCCACCGTGCGCATGTTGCCGCCCGACCGCAATCTCAAGATTGCCGGGATCGACAATCGCTGGGTGATGGCGGTCGTCAATTCGATCCTGTGCGTCTGCGTCGAAGTCTGGCTCAATCATATCGGCGCACTGACCTGGGATTGGCGCGGCTGGAATGCCGGCGCACCTTGGCTGATTTTCTTGATCGGCTACCTGCCGTTCTTCGTCGTCGCCTACTGGGTGCACGATATGCGCTCGCGCAAATCGCAAATCACGGTCGTGGCGTCGCTGGCTGGCGGGGTCGGCGTCGCGCTGGCACTGTTTGCCGGGGTCTTGGGCTGGATTTAGTAAAGAACCAGCGCAATGCTGAAATCGCTACATTTCAGCATTGCGCACATGCATGAATCTGTTCAAGCGCTCAAAAGTAGTAGCGCGCCACCACATCCCAGCCCGTGACCTGCGGCACTGCGCCATAATCGCTCCAAACCTTGCCGCTGTAGCGCTGCCACTGCAATGCATACTCGGCATGCTTGTCGTGGTAGCGCGCTTCCAGCCAGGTCAAGCGGCTGTAGTCTGCCGCGTCATAGCGTTCCATCGCGCTCAGGTCGAGATGGTTGATCAGCGCGTCTTGCCACATGCCGTAAAAGAATAGCGCCGGCTTGGTCGGCGACTCTTGCCCGATCTGCAGCCAGTTGCGATACAGCCCGTAGACCGGCAGCGAGCCGTGACCCAATGCAATCCAGTCGCTTTGGTCGAGACCTGCGCCGTTGTATTCGAGTTCGCCGGTCAACGAAATCTTGTTGGCAGTGGTATAGGTCAATCCGGTCGACAAACGATTACGGAATGCGTTATCGTCGGCGCGCTGCAATCCGTGCTGATCGAACGCTTGCGTTAGCAGCGTCGCGCTGTGCCCGCCCGACCATTCGACGAACACCACCGTGCTGTCGTTGAGCAAGTCGGTCAGGTTGAAGCCGAGCTGGGTCGACGCATCCTGCGCCTTGTATATCAGGAATTGCGGATTGACGTGGTCATTGAATTTTTCGCTCAATGCGACCAGCACGCGGTTTTGATTGTTGGTTGCGCCCCAGTCGGGATTGAAGTCGTTGGCGTCCGGCTGCTTGCTCAGTTTCGGCGCATACAGCGCCGTCAAGGAACCGCCTTCCCACAAGGTTTGCCCGCGCAACATCACGCTGCCCTGGCGGTTTTGCTTCAAGCTGTTGGGGTCGACCGACACCTCGGAGCGCACCGCGCCGGTGCGAAAAAAGTCGGTCGGATTATAGCCGGTGGCAACGCCGTAACGCGGATTGATGCGACCGAAATCGACGATCTCGTTGCTCTGCGGCTGCCAACTGAGATAGGCTTCGCGGATCGTGTTGATGCTGTTCTGCTCCCCGCTTTGCGGCGGCCAATCGACGTCCAGGCGGTCGGACAATACGGCGCGCCAGCCCGGCGCGAAAGTATCGTCGAGTTGCGCGTCGAACGACAGCCGATGATTCGACTGGCGCGTCTCTTGCCCCGTCGACTGGTTGCGCACGGTATCGCCGCCGTAGGCGCCTTCGACGAAGACTCTCCAATCGCTGCTTTTTTCGACCGTGGTCGGCGTCTGGTCGGCCAGCATCAACGCGCCGGCATCGGGGTCTTCGGCGGCCTGCGCCGCGCCGGTCGCCAGCAGGATCGCCGCTGCGATGGCAGCCCGCTTCCAGGTCATCGGGCGGCGCATCATTCGGGCTTGAAGTGCGGCAGATAATCGCGTTGCAACCAGGTTTCCGGCACGTCGCGCTTGATCCAGTCGGAGAAACGCATCACCGTGACCCAATTCGGGTCGAGGCCGTCGATGATGACTGTTTCGGTCGGACGATCGCTGCCCAGCACATTCTGATAATGACGGTAATAGGCGCTCTTCAACAGCTTGCCGCTTTCTGTATAGAAGCGCGCCTTGACCGGATGCGTATTCGCCACTTCGACCCACATGTCGATATGATGATACGTCGCGTCCGGCGTGGCGGCGCCCAGCGTCAACTTGTAGCAATGCTTGGTTTGCCGATCGCCGTCTTGCGTATCTTCTTCCACTGCGGCGGTGGCTTGGTAATCCTTGGCCAGGTTGATGGTCACCACGTCGCCGTTGGAAGCCTGGCCGAGCAGGCGCTGTTGCGGCGACAGGCGGATGCTGGCCTTGCTGGACGGGTCGTAGAACCACAAATCCTTGCCGCTGTACAGGATCAGCTTGTTGGCGTCGCGCACCGGCGCCAGATAGCGGATCAGGCTGCGGAACTGCCCGCTCTTGTTATCCGCCTTGGAATAGATGCCCAAGGTGCTGCTGTCGGTTTGTTTGCCGTTGCGGTATTCGACCAGGGTATTGGTCATGCCGAACGGAAAATCGGGGTTGCGCACCAAATCGCTGGCGGCGAGAATTTCCTGCGCCGACGGGGTGGCGTTTGCCAAGCCGATCGCCATGCCGAAAACAGCAAATGCAGCCAAATTTTTGATCCAGGGTTTCATCAATATTTCCTCTTAAACGTGACGCAATGCATCGACGATCATCAGCTTCGACGCGCGGTTGGCCGGCATCCCGGCGGAGACGACGGTCACGATAATCAATCCGACCACGCTGCCGAAGACCAAATGCGGATCTTGCCATACGTTAACCAGAATGAGGTAGGCATACGAGTAGCCGGGCGGCGTCCACGACAAGCCGCTATGGTTGATCAAGTAGGCGATGAACGATGCGCACAACACGCCGGATATCGAACCGATCAAGCCCAACAGCACGCCCTCGCACAGAAATAAACGCCGGATGCCGGAGCGCCGCAAACCGATCGCGCGCAAGGTGCCGATCTCAACCGTGCGCTCCACCACGGCGGTGCTCATCGTATTGCCGATCGTGAACAACACAATGACGCCGATCAGGATCGAAATGAATCCGAACATCGAATTCATGAATTGCTCGGTCTGCCCAAACATCGGGTTAAGCTTCCGAAAATCCAGCACTTCCAGCGGCTGGTCCTGGAATTGCGTCGCCAGCAGCTGCGTCAGGCGTCCCCGCGCCACGGGCATCTGGTCGGTATGGCGCAATTGTATGTCAATAGCTGTGACCTGCGGCTGCTCGGAACCGTAGATCAGCTTCTGCGCCTGCGCCAAGTGCATTGCCAGATACATGTCGTCGACCGCTTTGTAGCCCATGTTCTTGGCCTTGACCACGGATAGGCTGGCGACATTGGGGGCGCCATGCGCGGTCGCCGCCAACATCTCGATGCGGTTGTCATCCTGGGCCGGCGCGGCAGCTTTTTCCTGCGCGGACAAGGCGGCGATATCGTCCGGCGCCGACTTGCCTTCGGCGACGGCGACCGTTGCGGTTTGCGTGCAGTTCGGGACCTGGAGCGCATTGCACAGTTTCAACTTGCGCGCAACGCCGGTGCCGATCACCACCGCGTCCGGGCTGGAACCGACCAGCGGCAGCGGCAGCGCATAGCTTTTCAGGCCGTAATCGTTCCATAACAGCATTTGGTTGTAATCCTCCACAACCACGCCCGAAGCCATCACCGAGCGCGAAACGCCGGCGGAAAAGTTGCCGGCAATGCCGCCCAATTGTAAGGCTGGCGTGACCACCGTCAACATCGGCGCCAGAACCGGATCGCGCTTGACCGCATCGATGATGCGCTGGTAATCGGCGATGCCGTAGGCAGTCGGATTGTCGCCGCCTTCGATGAAATAGTCCTTGTGCTGAATTTGCAAATGACCATAGGCTTGCACGAAGCCGGTCTCGGTGCCGTAAGTGATATTGGACTTGTACCCGCCGAACACCAGGATCGCCACCAGGCCGATGGTCATCGCCAATAGCGTAGTCAGCGAACGGCGCCGATTGCGCAACAGATTGCGCAGTGCGAGGGAAATGGTTTTCATGCAGTAAGCTCCACGTTGTCGGTGCGGCGTTCGACATGCGTGATACGACCGTCGCGGATAAAGATCGCATCGTCGGCTTCAGCCTGCACCTGCGGATCGTGCGACGAAAACACGAAGGACACATGATGCTCGCGCTGCATCTTGCGCATCAGCGCGATGATCGCCGCGCCGGTGTGGCTGTCGAGGTTGGCGGTCGGCTCGTCGGCCAGCACCAGTTTCGGCTCGGTCGCCAACGCGCGCGCAATCGCCACCCGCTGCCGCTGCCCGCCGGATAGTTGACCGGGACGGTTCTGCGCCCGATCCGCCAGACCGACCGCATCCAGCAATGCCAGCACGCGCTGCTTGCGTTCGGCAGCGGGAATTTTAGTCAGCAACAATGGGTATTCGATGTTTTCATAGGCGCTCAACACCGGCAGCAAGTTGAAATTCTGAAAAATGAAGCCGAGGTGGCGCGCGCGAAAATCGGATAACGCATCGTCCGACATCTTTTGCACTTCCTGCCCCGCCACCACGATCTCGCCCTGATTAGCCCGATCGATGCAGCCGATCAGGTTCAGCAACGTGGTCTTGCCGCTGCCGGACGGCCCCGAGATCACGGTAAAGCAATTGGAGCGGATTTCCAGGTTGATATCGACCAAGGCCGGCACATCGACGGCGTCCAGGTGATAGGTCTTGCCGACATGCTTGAGAACGACTGGGTACATGCTGCCTCCAAAAAATCACTTCATTTTCGACATTGAATTGGATGTATAGACGGCCATGCCTTGAGAGACGTAGGCCTGCAAGTCCGGCGTCATCCCGGAGCCGGCCAGCAGGCTCGAATCGAGCCGGTGCGCCTCGCGCACCTTGTGCCGGGTTACCGGGTCGTTGCCCCAGGTCGCCTGCGCCAGCAATTCCCAACGGTGGAACATGGCCTGCGCGTCGGCGCTTGCCGGCGCTATGCGCTGTTCCAGCATTTGCCGCGCTTCGGCAAAAATCTCCAGCCACTTGTGCATGCATTTGGGAAAATTGCGGCGGTAGTGGAGAAGCTCATGCGCGTCGAGATACTGCGCGTAGCTCTCGCAGCGCGATTCATGCACCGCCGCCGTCACGTAATCGAGCATGGCGCCATCGACGCCAGTCAACGCCTGCACGTCGAATTCGGTCCGATGCATGGTGCTCAGTTTGACGAAGAAGCGCGGGTCGTCGCCCGTGATGCGCCTTTGCAAATCCAGCCAGGTCGCAGCCAACGCTTGCGCCGCTTTGCTTTGCGGCGCTATTCCGCGATCCATGTGGTCGCGTATCTTGGCCACTGTAAGCGTCCATTGCGCAAGCTCGTTGCCGATATCCTTGCGCCGATACAGGATGTCCAATTCTTCCGGGGTGAAATACTTGCGATGCGTGGTCATCAAGCCGAGCGTCGACAGCCATTCGTCGAGATCGGGTTCGTCGGGCCCGGCCAGTTGCGCTTCCATCGCTTGCAGCCGGTCGCGCAAATCGACGGCTTGCGAAATCTGCCGCTGCAGCGAGGTAATCTGTTGCCGAATGACAGAATGCAATTCGGCGCCGTCGCCTGCCAGCATGTCGCCAGTCTCGGACAGCGACAAGCCCAGGCCGCGCAAGGCTTGAACCCGATGCAGGCGGGCAACGTCGTTCCGATTGTAGAGCCGATATCCGGCGTCCGAGCGGGTCGAAGGCTTCACCAGCCCGATCGCGTCGTAATGATGCAGGGTGCGGACCGTCAAGCCGATCCGCTTCGCCAATTCGCCGATTTTCAACAGCATCGCCAACCCTCCTTCAATGTCAGACTATAAAGCCTAACACTACGTCAGGGTCAAGCGTTTTGCGGCAAGTCAATGCATAAAGAACACGAAAACCGGATAGAAGGTAAATGCGTTTTCAATTGTCCAACCGCCTAAGCTTTCTCATTTCAACGCTAGAGTCCGTCGCTACTTCTGCGCATCGATATCGGCCAGCGTCTCACGTCCGCGCTCGGTCAGCGCAAATCCGCCGCCGGCGTCGACATCGATATGCGCCTTCTTGCGCAGAAAAGTGACGACTGTGGAGTCCAGCGGCGCGTGCGGATCGGTTGCCACCGCGCGCAGACCGTCGATGCAGTTTTTGATAAACAAGGTTTGCTGGCCCTTTTCGGTCAAGCTGAGGCTGCCGTCCTTGCCGTAAGCGGCCAGCTTCAATCCGCTCAAGCGTTTGGCATTGCGCGCCACACAGGCCGACAGCCTGGCGGTTTTCTGCCCTTTCGCGATTTGTCCCAGCGCGTCGTACTCGTCGTTCGTCAATCCATTGTCCATCGTCAATCCCGTGTTTGTATATGCATGTCAATTGCTGTACATGATATCGCAACCGTGGCAACTTTCCGGGATAAAGGGAACTGGCTCAATCCGCGACGCTCCGATTGACCTTCAAGACGACATCGTGAAACCAGTTTTCCTGCCAGCGCTCCAGCTTTTTGCTTGTTGCAAGCAGTTTGGGCGAGACGGGAGTTTCTTGCGCGAACTGCGGGCCGGCGTCGATCGCCTTGCTGTTGACGGTTGCATAGACCCGCCCTTCTTCCTGATAGCTGACGCCCACCAGCACGCCGCACGCCTTGCAAATCAGAAAATCGGCAATTCCGCTGCCCTGTTTGTATTTCTGCAGGAGGCTTTCGTCGGCGACATCGATTCGTAGCGTGCCTTGCGGATCGGAAATATAAGAAGCGCCGTGCTTGCGGCAAAAATCGCAATCGCAGGCGCGCGGATGGCGCTGCGCAAGCGTGCCGGTCAGCGTCAGCTTGAAACGAATGTTGCCGCAGTGACAGCCACCGCTCAATTCATGCAAATCCATATTCTTGCTCTCCCTTCCTCGATTGTATCCACGCTGCGCGCCGTATGTGTTCTGTTGGTCGCATCGACAAAACCTCGAGCGATTTTTTTCGTGCCCAGACTATGCCATAGTTCCAAGAACTCAAGTAGAGCCGAAATATTAATTACTTTGAAATACAGAAATCACTTTTGCAGCCGAGCAGCCTTGATCTTCTTGATAGATACTTTAAGAACAACGAAAATAAAAGTGAAATATTTCAGAAAAATCTTGCCCTACATCAATTAAGGTGTAGAATGATTTGGTGTGAACTGCGCCCTTTTAGAGACTTCTATTTCGACGGCGTAAGTGCCGAAGATAATTTGCACTTCAATAGTTCTCGCCCTCCGCTGCCCTGATTCGCAGCGCTTCAGCTAGTAATTCCTCGGCCAAACCCACGCCGATTTTTCAATTTCAAATATTTTTGTCGTTTTGTCTTTTGCTCGCAATGCAATGACAAACGCTGAGGAATAGTCGAATCGATGAGGGAAGGCGCGCTCGCGTTCAGTGTGCGCCAATAGCGCTGTGCATCGGGCCAGTTTATCCTGTGCGCATAGCCAACTGCATCTGCTTTGACATTCTTCGCAACTGAAAGGAAGAATCATGTCAAACGTAGCGCAACAAGCAATCGGTTCGGGGCCGCAAACCCAAAACGTGCTCAAGGAATTCCTCACCTTTGCCCTTGGTGGAGAAGAGTATGGCATCGCCATCCAAGGCGTCCAGGAATTGCGCGGATACGATTCTGTAACCCGCATCGCCACTGCAGAAGACTACATCAAGGGCGTCATCAACCTGCGCGGCGTCATTGTCCCTATCGTCGATATGCGGATCAAGATGCAGCTCAGCGATCCTACCTACGATCAATTCACTGTCGTGATCGTGGTCAACCTCGCCAATCGCGTCGTCGGACTCGTTGTCGACAGTGTATCGGACGTGATCGGTCTTGCCGACGATCAAATCAAGGCTGCGCCGGCATTAGGCGTTGCCGCAGAGTCCAATTATGTCATCGGACTCGGAACCATCGACCAGCGCATGCTGATCCTGATCGACACGACCGCACTGCTCGCAGGCGCCGAACTCAACAGCACCGAAAAATTGGCGGCCTGACGCCAGCAACGCATTGGAGAATTTATCATGACTATCGCACAACGTTTATATGGCTTGATCTTCGTCGCAGTCTTGGGCTTGGTGTTGCTGGCAGCAGCCGGCATGTACCAAATGGACAAAGTCTACACAGCCACAAATTTTACCAACATCAACACGGTTCCCAGCATCCTGACGCTCGATGAAGCAGCCCGTCCGATCAACCTGTTGCGCGTCGGCGTCTTGCAACATATCCTGACGACCGACCATGACAAGAAGGCAGAAATTGAAAAAGGCATCACCGCCGCGCGCGACAGTATTCTGGCAGGTCTGCAGAAGTATGAAAAAGAGGATATGGGTGATGAACCGCCGGAGCAACTTGCCCGCGACAAGGCCCTGCTCGATGCCGATCGCACCGCCGTGGCGGCATATGACGCCAAACGCGAGCAAGTGCTGGAGCTGTCAAGAAACGGCAAACCTGACGAAGCGCGCGATCTTTCTGCGGCCAATCAAGCGTTGGTCAACAATCTCGTCGACGCACTGGAAGCGCATCGAAAGTATAACGCCGACCTCGGCACGAAAGCATCGGAGGATGCTGCTGCGACATTGAAGCAGTCCAATTGGTTTGCCATCGCCATCGCGCTGATGACGATAGCCTTCATCGCCGCAACGGGTGTGCTGCTGGTCAGAAAGATCGTCCGGTCGATCATGCAAGCCGTTCGGATCGCGCAAAGCGTCGCATCGGGTGATTTGACCAACCGCATCGAAGTCACATCAAAAGACGAAACCGGCCAGTTGCTGCAGGCGCTCAAGGATATGAATGACAGCTTGAAAAACATCGTCGGTGAAGTGCGAATCGGCACCGACATGATTGCCACCGCTTCGGGGGAAATTGCCGCCGGCAATCTGGATCTTTCCTCGCGCACCGAACAGCAGGCCGCATCGCTGGAGGAAACAGCTTCGTCGATGGAAGAGATGACGTCGACCGTCAAACAAAATGCCGAGAATGCGCGTCAGGCGAACCAGCTCGCGCAGACCGCGTCGGCGGTCGCCACACAAGGAGGGGAAGTTGTCTCGCAGGTGGTGGGCACCATGAGCGCGATCAACGATTCAGCCAAGAAAATCGTCGATATCATCAGCGTAATCGACGGCATTGCATTCCAAACCAATATTCTCGCCCTCAACGCCGCCGTCGAAGCGGCCCGTGCCGGCGAGCAAGGCCGCGGCTTTGCCGTGGTGGCGGCCGAGGTGCGCAACCTGGCCCAGCGCAGCGCCGGTGCGGCCAAGGAGATCAAGACGCTGATTGGCGATTCTGTCGAAAAAGTCGATGCCGGCAGCAAGCTGGTCGAAAAAGCCGGCGCCACGATGGTGGACGTTGTGTCCAGCGTCAAGCGGGTGAGCGACATCATCCACGAGATCACCGCTGCCAGCAATGAACAAACCACAGGGATCGAACAGATCAATCAGGCAATCACGCAAATGGATCAAGTCACGCAGCAAAACGCTGCGTTGGTGGAGGAAGCTGCTGCTGCAGCCGGTTCTATGCAGGAGCAGGCAACCAACCTGGTGCAGGCGGTGTCCATGTTCAAGACCGACAATGGGCACCACGCTGCGGCGCCCGCAAAGCAGCAAAATGCGCGCGCCGACGTTGCGGCAAAACCGCGCGTTACTTCGATCGCCGCGATCCGCACCGCAAAACAACCGACGGGCGGCGACAGTCGGACAAAGTTGGCCATCAACGCGCCGGTCGGCGGAGACTGGGAATCATTCTAAGCGCATGCCGCTCGGGCGGCCAAAGCCGCCGGCGCATGCGCTCACATAATACCGAAAGGAAAATAATGAATAAATACCACTTGATCCTGGCTGCCGTCATCGCCATGACCAGCGCATCAAATCAAGCGCAGGAAAGCAAGCCGGACAACGAATGGAGCGGCAACGCTGCCCTGGTGTCGGATTATAGCTATCGCGGCATCTCACAGACACGGTTGCAACCGGCATTGCAAGGCGGCGCCGACTACATCAACAACCCGACCGGCCTGTATGCCGGCACGTGGCTCTCGACGATCAAATGGATCACCGACCAAGGCGGCAGCGGGAGCGTGGAATGGGATCTGTATGCAGGGAGGCGCGGCGACCTTACTGCCGATGTGGCTTACGACGTTGGTGTCCTGTCCTACGTTTATGCGGGCAATGCACTCAATCCCAATGCCAACACGACCGAATTGTACGGACAGCTAAGCTACAAGGCCATCTATGCCAAGTATTCGCAGTCGATGACGAACCTGTTCGGCTTTGCCGACAGCCGCAATAGCGGCTACTTTGATCTTGGAGCGAATTGGGACATTGCCCGGCAAACGCAATTGAATCTGCATGTCGGCCATCAAAGCGTGCGCAATGATTCTGCGTTCGATTACACCGACTGGAAAATCGGCGTGACCAGGAACTTTGAATTCGCTTCGGTCGGCATCGCCGCCGTCGGAACGAACAGCCACGCCTACGTCGGCCCGGGCCCCGATCGAAAAGACCTGGGCAAATCGCGCTTGGTCTTATCTCTCTCGAAGACATTCTGAGCCGATACCGTCTCGCGCAATGTCAATTTGCGGACCGCTTCGACAAACTCCGTCGCGCGGTCCGTAAAATACGGGACGACTAGCAAAATTTCTTCCAATGGCGGGAGCAATGCCGGCAAATCGGCATCTCAATGAAAATTCCGCGCCCCCACGCTCAACATCCCCAGCATCGCCGAATGATCGACCACCCGTTTCGCCACCAGATGGGTGACGCTTCCTTCGCGCTGCCAGATGCCGTAGACCGTCATCAGGCGCGCATTCAATATCTCCTTGCGCTGCTGCTCCAATAGCGCCGGCCAGACGATGACGTTGGTGTTGCCGGTTTCGTCTTCCAGGGTCACGAATAGCGTGCCGTTGGCAGTTTGCGGGCGCTGGCGCACGGTGACCAGGCCTGTGGTGCGGGCCAGCTTGCGGTCGGGGAAGGATCGCAGTTCCAGCGCGCTCGACAGGTTCATCTTGCGCAACTGCGGGCGCAGCAAGGCCAGCGGATGGCGGTGCAGGGTCAGGCCGAGGTTGGCGTAGTCGGCGACGATTTCCTGCCCTTCCGAGGCGGGCGGCAGGATGAGCGGCGCTTCTTCTATCGGCGCGTCCTTGAGCAAGGCCGGCATCGCCTGCATGCCGGCCACTTGCCAGGCGGCCTGGCGTCGATGCCCGCTTAACGACAGCAGCGCGTTGGCGCGCGCCAGGGCCTGCAAATCGTCGGACGATAATTCGGCGCGCCGCCTCAAGTCGTCGACGCTGTCGAATGGCCGCATCGCGCGTGCATCGGCGATGCGTTCCACCGCGCCGCCGGCCAAGCCTTTCAGCAGGCGCAACCCGAGCCGCACGGCGGGCTGCGCTGCGGTCGCGATTTCTTCCAGCGTGCAATCCCAATCGCTGATCGTCACATCAGCGGCGCGCACTTCGACCTGGTGCCGCTTGGCGTCCTGCACCAGTTGCGACGGCGAATAAAAACCCATCGGCTGCGAATTGAGCAGCGCCGCCAGGAATGCCGCCGGTTCGTGCCGCTTGATCCACGCCGAGACATACACCAGCAGCGCAAAACTGGCGGCATGCGATTCCGGGAAACCGTATTCGCCGAAGCCTTCGATCTGCTTGAAGATGCGCTTGGCGAAATCCTCTTGATAACCGCGCTCCAGCATGCCGTTGATGAGCTTGTCGTGGAATTTCTCCACCCCGCCCTTGCGCTTCCAGGCTGCCATCGAACGGCGCAAATCGTCGGCCTCGCCGCCGCTGAAGCCGGCGGCCACCATCGCGATCTGCATCACCTGTTCCTGAAAAATCGGGATGCCAAGCGTGCGCTCCAGCACCTGCTGCACTGCCGCGCTGGGGTAATCGACCGGCTCCAATCCCTGCCGCCGCTTCAGGTAGGGATGCACCATGCCGCCCTGGATCGGCCCTGGCCGCACGATGGCGACTTCGATCACCAGGTCGTAGAATTTCTCCGGCCGCAGACGCGGCAGCATCGACATTTGCGCGCGCGATTCGATCTGGAATACGCCGACCGTATCGGCCTTGGAAATCATCTTGTAGGTGGCGAGGTCCTCCGCCGGCACGTCCTGCATGCCGAATGTTTCGCCGCGCCGCATGCCGATCAGGTCGAGCGCGCGGCGGATTGCCGACAGCATGCCCAGCGCCAGCACGTCGATCTTGAGCAAGCCCATCGCATCCAGATCGTCCTTGTCCCACTGGATCACGTTGCGCTCGGCCATTGCCGCGTTTTCGATCGGCACCAGGCGCGCCAGGCTGTCGCGCGCGATCACGAAGCCGCCGCTGTGCTGCGACAGGTGGCGCGGAAAGCCGATCAGGGTTTGCGTCAACTCACGCAGTTTTTGCACTATCGGCGCGTCCGGGTCGAGGCCGTTTTCCTGCAGGCGCTCGCTGCTGAGTTTGCGGCCATCCCACCATTGATGCAATTTCGAGAGCCGGTTCAGGCTGTCGAAATCCATGCCCAGCGCCTTGCCGACATCCTTGAGCGCGGAGCGCGGGCGGTAGGTAATCAAGGCCGCTGTCAACGCGGCCCGATGGCGGCCATATTTTCGGTAGATGTATTGCATCACTTCTTCGCGCCGCTCGTGCTCGAAATCGACATCGATATCCGGCGGTTCGTTGCGCTCCTTTGAAATAAAGCGCTCGAACAAGACCTGGGTGCGGGCCGGATCGACTTCGGTAATGCCGAGGCAATAGCACACTGCCGAATTGGCCGCCGAGCCGCGCCCCTGGCACAGGATGCGCTGGCTGCGCGCAAAGCGCACGATGTCGTGCACGGTCAGGAAGTACGGCTCGTAAGACAGATCGGCGATCAGCGCCAGTTCGTTCTCGACCTGCTCTTGCACATTGGCCGGTATCCCCAGCGGGAAGCGCGTCACCGCGCCTTCGTAGGTGAGGCGGCGCAAATAGGCGCTCATCGATTCGCCGACCGGCACGATTTCTTCGGGATATTGGTAGCGCAATTCCTCCAGCGAGAATGTGCATAGCTTGGCGATTGCCTGCGTCTGCTGCAGGCAAGCGGGCGGATAAATTTGCGCCAGGCGCAGGCGCTGCCGCAAATGCTGCTCGGCATTCGGCTGCAAGGCCAGTCCGCATTCGCTCAAGGGTTGGCCGAACCGGATCGCGGTCAGCGTATCCTGCAAGGGCTTGCGCGAGCGCACATGCATGTGGACGTCGCCGCTGGCGACCAGCGGCAAGCCGTGCCGTTGCGACAACGCAGTCAAGCGCTCTTGCCGGCAATCGTCGTCAAGCCGATGCAGCAACTCCAGCGCGATCCAGGCACGCCCCGGAAAGGTGGCGGCAACCCAGCCCGCTTGCTCATGCAAGCTTGCCTCGTCGGCGCGATGATCGGGCACGAACAGCGCAATGCAATCCGGCAAGCCGCGCAGATGCGCGGAGCCGCACGGCTCGCCAGGCGTCAAGGGTGCGCCGATATCGGCGCGCCGCACATCGTAGCTGCCTTTGACGGTGCGGCAGCGCCCGAGAGTGATCCATTCGGACAGGTTGCCGTAACCGTCCCGATGCATCGCCAGCAGCACCAGCTTCAAACCACACGACAAGATCATCTCGCTGCCGAGGATCAGGTGCAAACCCTGCTTCCTGGCTTCGACATGCGCGCGCACCACGCCGGCCAGCGAGCACTCGTCGGTGATCGCCAGGCTGCCGTATCCGAGATTGAAGGCGCGTTCGACCAGTTCTTCGGGGTGCGATGCGCCTCTTAGAAAAGTGAAATTGGACAAGCAGTGTAATTCGGCATAGGCCGGCAGTATGGAGTACATGATTGTTCCGATTTTTTATAGAAAAAAGGACTCATTTACGCAGGTTTGGCAAAAATCATCCCTCCGTCATTCCCGCGCAGGCGGGAATCCATAAGCCAGTGTCATCAATTACCTCTCTATGGATTCCCGCCTGCGCGGGAATGACGGAGATTTGTGCCACGAGCCAAATTATCTTGATCCACAAAATACTCGGATAAACAGAAAACATCATGCTGCTCAAGCAAAAAATCCATGCAAAAACCAGACAGGCTCGCCCTCTTGCGTCACCTGCCTTTCGCGGTAAATCCACAACAGCAGATGCGCGTCGTTGCGGGCGATGAAATAGTCGCGCGTGGCCAGCGCATCGTCCCACCAGCCGGCTTCGATCCGTTCCGGCCCGGCCAGCAGGCTCAAGCTGCTTTGATAGAACGGCTTGTGCTGGCGGATCAGCAAAGGGATCGGTTGCGCCAGCAGCCAGCTTGGGCGCGTCGGGAAAGCTGCGTTCAACGCCTCGGAACGGGCATTGCGGGATGGCGTCGCGGAGAGGGCCGGACTGCGCGTCGAACTGCGTTCCGGGCGGTGGTCGGCGGCCAGCGCAAAGCGGCTGATCGCGTCTTCTCCCAGGCGGCTGGCCAGGCGCTCGATCAAGCGCCCCAGCGATTCGGTCTGGCTCGCCGTGGTCGGGAATAATTCGCTATTCGGCGCGGCCAGTGGCACGATTTGTTCGGCTTGCAGGCTCAATTCAATGACCGATGCGGCCAGCGTCAGCTTGGCCAGATGCTCTTGCAGCAGCAGCGTCAAATGCGCGAGGTCGCGGCTGGCGCTGCCCAGCGCAATGGTCACCGTGGTGGTGGTGTTCTCGCGATGGCGCAGCGTTTCGTGATGCAGCAGCAGGGAAAAGCGCGCTACCGCAGCATGCCGTGCCACCAGCCAGCCGGTCATTTGCAGCAGCAGGCGGCGCGCTGCAAACAGCAAGGCCTCGGTGCTATCGACCCGCGCCGGCAACTCCAGCCGCGCAAAAAAGGTCTCGGGCGGCTCGTACCAGGCCCGCGCTTCCGGCTCGCTGCCGAAGGCGGTATCGAGCTCGGTCAGCACCGCCGCGCCGAAGCGCCTCGTAATGCCGGGACGCGGCAAATTGCGCAATTGCCCGATCTGTTGGCAGCCGATTGCTTGCAGCGTATCCAGATGCGCCTGCACCGATTGCAGCAGATGCACCGGCAAGCGATCCAGCATGGCGGCGCACGACTCCGCGTCGGCATACAGCGCATCGGCCTGTTGCGCCAACAGCCAGGCAGCGGTCGCGGTCGGCGCCAGCGCCAGTTGCGGGGTCAGACCTAGCTCATAAACGCCTGCGCGCACGCTTTGCAGCAGGTTGTCGCGCCCGCCGAACAGGCGCACGCTGGCCGCCACTTCCAGCAGCACGCCCTCCGCCTGCAAGCTTACTTGCGGCGTGAAGTGCAGCGTCCACAATGCCGCTTCGATCACCGCGCGCGCTTCGGCAGCAAGGTCGCGCGCCACGACGACGACATCGCCCGCCCGCGCGTGGGCGCTGCTTTCCTGCATGCCGATGGCGATCCCGGCATCGCGCGCGCAGGGATTCGCCCAGCGGATGCGCTTGGCTTCGGCCACCACGATCCGCACAGTGCGATCGAGGCTATCGTGCAAAGCCTCAGGCCAGCGACGATATGCCAGGTCCAGCGGCAATTGCGGCAGATAAAGGGCGATCCACAACATGAGAAAATTCTTTAGGCAAGGTAGATGAAGAAGGCGCAGGCGCTTGCCGCCGCTGCAGCGCATGCACAATGACCGCCGGCAATTGCGGCGTCACCAATACGGGCGCTGCCGCGACCGGCCCGCGCCGCTTGAATATCTCCAAGGAAATCTGCCCCGCAGGCGCTGCCTTGCAGAGCAGGCGCAACGGCGCGGGCGACGATTCCAGTTGCGCCGCCGCCGGACGGAACACGAAAGCCAGGCCTTCGCTATTGCCAGCCGCCAATTGCAAGCGCCGCAAGTGATCTGGCCGGGCTTGCGGCAACCAGCACAGCAAGGCGCCGAAACTGGCGCTTTTCAACACTTGCTCGACCGCCCACAGGCGATCCGCAGGTTTCTCCGACTGCACCAGCAGCAAGTGTCGGATATCGATGCCGATTTGCGCCAAGGCCGGGGCAAACACCCGATGCGGCGGCGCCAGCAGCACGATCGTTTCGCCAGCCGCCGACAAGGCCCGCAAAGTCGGGGCCAGCAAGCGGAATTCGCCGCTGCCCTGTTGCGACCATAGCAACTCGGTCAATACCGAAGGCGGCCAGCCGCCGCCAGGCAACTCCTTATCCAGCGCCGCGTAGCCGGTCGACCGGCCACTGGCGCGGTAAGACCCCATCGTATCGCCGCGCCACAGCGCATGCGGCAGCGATGCCGCCAGCAAATGCGCGGAGGAACGGCGCTCCTCCGGCGAGGATGTGGATGGGTAAGATGGCACGGCAATCTCGGCTAGAGTAATGGATCACTTGATCGTTTTTGGTTGTTTTATACTGGATAAATATACAGTATATTTTGGACGAATGCACGTTTAAATCAAGAATCGCAATTCAACGCCAAATGCATGCTAAAGCAAAACCTGTCATACTGATGGGTTCGCTTCACCCGCTCTTGCTCGACGGGTCACCTGGACTATTCTGTCATCATGCAATCGCCTAAAAACCTGTTTTCCTATCCCCGCCACCGACCGGACATGGTCAAACCGGCGCGCTTTTTGCCTATGTCGAAGGCAGAAATGGACGCGCTCGGCTGGGATAGTTGCGATGTGATCCTGGTGACCGGCGATGCCTATATCGACCATCCAAGCTTCGGCATGGCGCTGGTGGGGCGCTTGCTGGAAGCACAAGGTTTCCGGGTTGGCATCATCAGCCAGCCGGACTGGCTGTCGGCCGATGCTTTCCGCGCGCTCGGCAAGCCGAATTTGTATTTCGGCATCACCGCCGGAAATATGGATTCGATGGTCAATCGCTATACCTCGGAACGCAAAATCCGCTCGGAGGATGCCTATACGCCGAACGGCGATCCGCACAAGCGGCCCGACCGCGCGTTGGTGGTGTATGCGCAGCGCGCACGCGAAGCTTATCCGGACAGCCAAATCGTGATCGGCAGCATCGAGGCCAGCCTGCGCCGCATCGCCCATTACGATTACTGGTCCGACAAGGTGCGGCGCTCGGTATTGCCGGATTCCAAAGCCGATATCCTGTTGTTCGGCAACGCCGAACGCGCGTTGGTCGAGTTGACGCACCGCGTTGCCGCCGGCGAATCGATCAAGGCCATCCGCGATCTGCGCGGCACCGCTTTCATGGTGCCGTCCGGCTGGAAACCCGCTGCCGACTGGAGCGAAGCCAATTCGACCCGCGTCGATACGCCGGGCCGCATCGAGCCGCACCCGGATCCGTATGAAATGAAGTCGAAGGAAGTTGCCACCTGCGCCACCGACAGCGGCAATGCCGCCGCGCCGGTCGCAAAGCCGGTGTCGATCTTGAGCCGCGAAGAGCGGCAGGCCGCATTGCAGGAACAGCGCGAAAAAACCGTGGTGCGCCTGCCCTCTTATGATGTAATCAAGGACGACCCGGTGCTGTACGCGCATGCATCGCGGGTGTTCCATCTGGAATCGAACCCCGGCAACGCGCGCGCGCTGGTGCAGGCGCATGGCGAACGCGACGTCTGGCTCAATCCGCCGCCGTTGCCGCTGGCGATGGACGAGATGGATGGCGTGTATGACATGCCCTATGCGCGCGCGCCGCATCCAAGCTATGGCAAGGCGGCTATCCCGGCCTGGGAAATGATTCGTTTCTCGGTGAATATCATGCGCGGCTGTTTCGGCGGCTGCACGTTCTGCTCGATTACCGAACATGAGGGACGGATCATCCAGAGCCGTTCGGAACCGTCGATCCTGCGCGAAATCGAACTGATCCGCGATAAAACAAAAGGCTTCACCGGCACCATTTCCGACCTGGGCGGCCCGACCGCCAACATGTACCGACTGGCGTGCAAGGACAAGAAGATCGAGCAATCCTGCCGCCGCCTGTCATGCGTATATCCGAGCATCTGCTCCAATCTCGGCACCGATCACAGCAAGCTGATCCAGTTGTACCGCAAGGCGCGGGCGATTCCCGGCATCAAAAAGATCCTGGTGAGTTCCGGGCTGCGCTACGACCTGGCGGTGCGCTCGCCCGAATACGTGAAGGAACTGGTGACCCACCATGTCGGCGGCCTGCTGAAGATCGCACCCGAGCATTCCGAAGCCGGGCCGCTGTCGAAGATGATGAAGCCCGGCATGGGCGCCTACGATCAATTCAAGGAATTGTTCGACCGCTATTCGAAAGAAGCCGGCAAGGAGCAATACCTGATTCCGTACTTCATCGCGGCGCACCCCGGCACCACCGATGAAGATATGTTGAACCTGGCGCTGTGGCTGAAGAAAAACAATTTTCGCCTCGATCAGGTGCAGAATTTCATGCCGACGCCGATGGCGCTGGCGACCGCGATGTATCACAGCCGCAAGAATCCGCTGCACAAGGTGACTGCCGATTCGGAAGCGGTGGAAACCGTGCGCACCGGCAAAATTCGCCGTCTGCACAAGGCCTTCCTGCGCTACCATGATCCGGAAAACTGGGAAATCCTGCGCGAAGGCTTGCTGCGCATGGGACGCGGCGATTTGATCGGCAGCAGCGAGCGGCATCTGGTGCCGCGTCACACGCCGAGCGCGTCACTGGCAGCGGTCGAACGGCGCAAGGAAACACCCGGCCCCGATAAACTGGCGAAGAAATTCGGGCAAAACAAGCCGCGTCCGGGCGCCGCAGTCGTGCGCACGCCTGCGCGCGCATCGACGCGACCAAGCAATCCGCGCAAGTTGACCGCGCAGGCGCTGCGCGGCGGGCGCAAATGATAGCGGCGGCGCACGCTTATGACACCTGTTCGCCGTCCGCCTCCCCATTGGCATCCACATGCCGATCAAGCCAATCGCGGGTGGCGGACAACGCCACCTCCAGTTCCCGTTCGGCAGCGTCCAGCAATGACTCAATGTGTTGCGCGTCGTTGTTCGCAATCGCCCGCTCGGCATCGCGCGTGGCTTGCGCAAAGCGCTCGGCTCCCAAGGTGCCCACTTCGCCCCTGAGCGAGTGCAAAATGCGCGCGGCTTCGGCCGTGCGCCCCTCACGCCAGGCACGGCGCGTCGCGTCGATGGGCGCTGCGCCCCGGTCGACGATGCGCCGCAACAAGTCCAGGATCGTATCCCGGTAAGCGGCATTGCCGACCGCAACCTCGATCAATTGATCGAGGGCGAGCACCGTATGTTCGCCCTCGGAGGGACGATTCGGCCGCGGGTCGCTTGCTGACGTCGCGATGACCGATGCAGAAATCCTGCGCACCGGCAGAAAGCGCGCAATGGTTGCAAACATTTGCCCAAGATCGATCGGCTTGGCAATGAAATCGTCCATTCCAGCCGCGATGCATTGCTTGCGTTCGGACTCGGTGACGCCGGCGGTCATGGCCAGCACCGGCACAGTCGATCCAAGCGCGCTACGGATCAATCGCGTGGCGGCGAATCCATCCATCACCGGCATTTGCACGTCCATCAGCACGATCGCATAGCGCTCGGGGGCGGCGCGCAGCAGATCGACCGCCAATTGGCCGTTTTCAACGATATCGACGCTGGCGCCGGCTTGCTCCAGCATTCCTTTTGCGACAATCTGATTCATCGTATTGTCTTCGGCCAGCAGTATTTTGACACCTTCCAGGTGATGCTCCATCACATGCTTGCCGCTATCGGCTGCGGCCATCTGCTTGCCACTCGATCCTTGCGTCAACAATTCGTGGAGCGTATCGAACAGGCTGCATGTGGTGACCGGCTTAATCAAGATGAAATCCGCTTGCGGCGCATCGGTCAGATTCATCAACTTGCCGCGGCCGAATGCACTGACCATCAAGATGATCGGCATGCAGGACCCCGGCGGCAGTATTGCGCGGATTGCCTGCATGGTCGCAATGCCATCCATATCCGGCATCTGCCAATCGACCAGTACCGCGTCGAATGCAAGCCCGGTGCGCTCGGCCATGCGCACTAGTTCGACCGCGTCGGCGCCGCAAGCTGCGTTATCGGCTTGCCAGCCCAATGCCTGGGCTGTCTTCTGCAGACAATCGCGGCTGGTCCGGTTGTCGTCGACTACCAAGATGCGCAGATCGCCCATCGCATTTCGCGAGCGTTTCGGGTCTTCCTGATCGCCGGCAATCCGCAGCGGAATGCTGACGCAAAATTCACTGCCCACGCCCAAAGCGCTGGACAACTCGATGCCGCCATCCATCAAATCGCACAGACGCCGGCAAATCGTCAATCCGAGGCCGGAGCCGCCAAAGCGGCGAGTGGTCGAAGAATCGGCCTGCGTAAACGGAGAAAACAGACGTGCCTGCTGCTCGGGACTCATGCCGATGCCGGTATCGCGGACCCGCAAGCGCAGCTTCACGACATCGCCTGTCCGCTCGGCGATGTCGACCAGCACGCTGACCTCGCCGCTCTCGGTAAACTTGATCGCATTGCCGACCAGATTAATCATGATCTGCTGCAGCCGCAGCGCATCGCCGACCAGCATCTGCGGCACGGCGGCCTCGATGCCGATGGCCAATTCCAGGTCCTTTTCGCCGGCATTGACGCTCATGATGGTTGCAATGGCGTCGAGCACATCGCCCAGGCGAAATTCGGCATTCGACAATTCCATGCGCCCCGCTTCGATCTTCGAAAAATCCAGAATGTCGTTCAAGATATCGAGCAAGGACTGCCCCGATGCGCGGATCATGTCCAGGTATTTGCGCTGATCGGACGACAGCCTGGAACTTCCCAGCAGGTAAGTCATGCCCAGCACGGCGTTCATCGGCGTGCGCAATTCGTGGCTCATGTTGGCGACGAATTCGCTCTTGGCGCGGCTGGCCGATTCGGCCTGTTCGATCGCGCTGCGCAACTCTTGCTCGACGCGCTTTTCCTGCGTGATGTCGCGCGTGATCTTGGCAAAGCCGATCAGTCGTTGTTGATCGTCGCGCAGTGCCGTCATCAGCGTATCGGCAAAAAACATGCTGCCATCCTTGCGCTTGCGCCAGCCCGTGCTTTCGTCTTGCCCCGCGCGTCTGGCATGTTCGAGCACTTTTTCCGGCTTGCCGGCCGCAATATCCTCGTCCGTGTAAAAGCATACAAACGAGCGGCCGATAATTTCACCTTCCGAGTAGCCCGTCAATCGCTCGGCGCCTTCGTTCCAGGTCAACACAATGCCTTTGGGATCGAGCAACAGGATCGAATAGTCCTTCACCCTGGAAGTGAGCAGGCGAAACCGTTGTTCGGATTGGTGCAAGGTGCGATTGGTATCTTCCAGCGCGGCGGTCATTTCGTCGGCCAGCGTCTTGGCGGTGTCGCGGGTAGCGGTCAAATTGCCGACCACACCGAAAAACAGCAGGCTTATCATGGCGCCGGCAATCAAGACGATATGCGATTTATCCCGGTCTATCGACGCTTCGAAGGCCGGCAGCGTGGTGATCCTGAGAGTCCAATTTTTCTCGTCGTTGACTGCCGAGATCGATTTGCGCAACGTGAAAGCGTTCGGGTAGTCGGCAATGCCATGCGCCGATCCGGGTTCGCTGGCATACATCAACGCGGCATCGTCTTCGTTGTCGCCGTCATAAATTCGCAGCGCCACTTCGGGCAACGATCCGCCAATGATGCCGGTCATCAAGTCGTTCATGCGGAACGGGCAATACACGTACCCCTCCAGGGCCGCGATGCGTTGCTCTCGCGTGGAGACGGCAGCGCCATTGCGATACACCGGCACGTACATCAAAAATCCGGGCGGCGCGTCGTTACTGTCCTCCTGCGCCAACGTGACTTTCCCGGAAATCGCCGCATCGCCGCTATCCCTGGCCTTGATCATTGCGGCGTGCCGCACCCGCTCGGAAAACATGTCGTAGCCGAATGCCCGCCTGTTCTTGGCCGACAATGGTTCAGTGTAGAATACCGGGACGTATTCTTCCCGCTCGCCTGGCGGCCAGACATGAAAATCTTTCAAGCCATCCGCGCGCGCATCGGCTACAAGCGCAGAGATCTCGCCCGCACCGATCCGCTTTCCGTAGCCCATGCCGAGCACGCCAGGGAAATCCCGATCGATCCTCAAATGCTCGACAAACTGCGTCCATTCGCCGCGCTCCACGCCTGACGACGCGCTGAACAGCCCCTGCCCGGCATGCAACAGTCCCTCATAGGCATTCATGCGTTCGTCGATGCGTTGCTTGACGTCGTTCGCGATGAAATTGAAACGATCCTCGGCACGTCGTTCGGTGCTTATGGAAATGAAGTGCCAGGCCGCAATCGTCATACCCAGAAACACGAACATGCTGGCCCAGTGCAACAGCGATTGCGCATGCTTGCCAGATGAAGAACTGCGTTGAATGCGGATTCTCTCGCTAATATCGGCGGCCAGCACGATGCCGACCACACTGCATATGGCAATGAATATTTCCAGCGTAATCAGGGAATCGTGCAAGGTGCCGCAGGCAAATGGCCCCAGGCCGCGCGTGGTGGCCCACACCGCCGTCCCGGCCACCGCCGCCACCACCAGCGTCACGCCGCGTTGACCATAACGATAGGCTGCCCAGCCTATGCACGGCAGCAGCAGATAGGCTAACCAACGGTTGCTGCCGTCGGCAGCAAAATGCTGCCCGAAGATGAGCGCAAGTATCAGCCCCGTCACCAGCGCCGACGCGGCAACGACGATCGCGGATCGGACGGACGGCCGCGGCAACGCGCCGCGCCCCCACGCCAACAGCAGGGGCGTCACCACGAATATGCCCGACGTGTCGCCGACCCACCAGATGCTGGCAATTGTCCACGACGCGATGCCTGGCGGCGCGATCTGCCCCAGACGCAAGCTGGCGGCGCCGATGCCGGCGCTGAGGGCTGCGGCGAGCACAGCGGTCAGCACGAATTTGTAGATATCGGTCGGCTTCGCAAGGCCGAGCGGGCGGCCTATCAGATAGCGAACCAGCAATGCGCATACCACGGCTTCGAGCGTATTACCACTTGCAATCGCCAACGAAACGATGAAAGTGGTCAAGCTGCCGGCAACGTGATTGGCAATGAAAACCGCAATATTGGCCGCAAATGCGCCGATGAAAATGCCCGGCCACAGACGAAATCCGAACAACAAAATCGCCGCCAGCGCGATGCCCGAAGGCGGCCAGACCGACGATGCATTGATGCTCGCAAAGGCGAACAGCAAGCCCAGGCGCGCGGCAGCGTAATAGATCACAGCCAATCCCGCCACGCCTGCCAACCACTTGACTGTGTCTTTGGTGCCGACGACTGCCATCATCTACGCCTCCAGGTCCCTGCTGGCGCGGAACGCCGGCCGCCTATGCGGGAAAAGCGCGTTTCAAAAACGCTCATAGCCAAGCAGATAACGCCATTGTCCAACCGGCAACGCCGCCATCGGCACGCGCCCGATACGAATGCGTTTGACAGACAATACCGTCAATCCGACCACTTTGCACAGATGCTCGATCTGTCCGGCTTGCACGCCTTTGATGGCAAAGCGCAAGCGCGTCTCGTTTTGCCAGCTGACCTTGATCGCGGCTGGGCGGCTGCCGTTGTAACTCAAGCCGCTATTGAGCGCGGCCAATCCATCCGGCGCCAATTCGCCGGCCACCTCGACCACGTATTCGGTTTCGACCCGGGCGCCGTCTTCCACCAGTTTGCGGTTGACATGCCAATCCTGGGTCAGCGCCAGCAAACCGCTGGCGGTCTTTTCCAACGGTATGGTCGAATGCAATTCGTGGCGATGACGCTGCAGGAAACGAAGGCCGGAACGATCGTCCGCCAGCCGGTTTTCGGCAACGACCAATTCCAACGCCTCTGCAGCATCGACCTCGGCGGGCTTGTGCAAGAGAATGGTAACCGGCGCAAGCGCTTCCAGGCTGGCGTTTTCGGATAAGGCGACGGTCTGTTGCGCTTGCACGCGAAAACCCGGCGCTTCGACCACGCTGCCATCCACGCTAACCCAGCCACCGACGATATATTGCTCCGCTTCGCTACGGGAACAGGGTAGTTGGTCTGCGAGCCGCTTCAGCAGGCGGGTTGATTCGGACATAAGACGCCTTTTTCGATTCGTTAATGCATTCTAAACATGTTGTCCGAAGTATTGCGCAATTCCTGCGCAATTCGCTCAGGAATTCGCTCAACCCGGAATAAATTATCAAACCGCAATTTTTATTCACGAAAAGTGTACCGCGACCACGGGCGCCAGATTAAAATCTGACACAATCTTCTTGGAATCGTCGAATACGGATATTCACATGCAAAACACCGTTCATTTCATTCTGCAGGGCAAAGGCGGAATCGGAAAAACTTTTATCTCATCGATCATTGCGCAATGGATGAAAAGCAAGAACCCGGAATTTTTGCGTTGCTACGATACCGATCAAGAAAACACGACCTTTTCCCGCTACAAGGCGATGAATGTCAAGCACGTGCCGGTAATGACGGATGCGCGCACCATCGACCCCAAGCGTTTCGATGCGTTGATGCTGGACATCCTGGAATCCGATGGCAATTGCGTGATCGACAATGGCGCCAATACCTTCTCGCCCTTGATGGCATATCTGATCGAAAATGCCTGCTTCGAATTGCTGCGCGAATCCAATCGCACCGTCTATATCCACAGCATCGTCGGTGGCGGCGACACCTTGCACGACACGGCGTCCGGTTTCATTTCGACTGCCATGTCGACGCCGGTTCCGCTGATCCTGTGGGAAAACGAATACTTCGGCTTGCTGCAAACGCCGAGCGGCAAGGCGTTTATCGACTCGCAAAGCTTCAACGACCATAGCGACAAGGTCAAAGGCCGCATCAAACTGGCTCAACGCAATTCGGACACCTTCGGCGCCGACATCAAGAAGATGAATACCGCGCGCCTGACGCTGGACGAAGTCATGCAAAGCGACAAGTTCAACATCATGGAAAAACAACGCATCAAAGTCGTCTACCGCGATATTTTCGCGCAGCTCGACGAAGTCGACTGGTGAGGGCTGCTGCATGGATCTCAACAAGCTAAGGACCCTGGTATTCGACAAGACCGGCATCAAGATCGACACCGGCGACCCGATCTTTGCGCTGGTGGCGTTGAATGAAGCGGTCTTGGCGGAATGCGTGGAACAACACATTGCCAATCTGCAAGGCGCAGCCGACCAGCTCAAGGAGCAAACCACGCACTTGATCGAAGCTGGCGATCGGGTCAAGAAATTGCTGCTGCAGATGGGACAAACCGTCGAAGAGCCGAGCGCCGCCAGTATAAAGACCGCCACACCGGAGAAAATCGCCCTGCCCTGGCGCTGGATCGGCGCAGCCGGCGCGATTTCCTTATGCAGTTCCCTGCTGGTGCTAGGCGGGCAGGCGGCTTTGGGTTATCCGCGCATTCCGGCGCCGGTCGTGGTCGCCGCCCCAAATACCACAGTTGCCCCTGCACCCACACCCGAGCAAACGATCCTGCTGCAAAACGGCGCAAAATTTGCCAAGATGTGGCCCAAGCTCGACGCCAAGACACAGGAAAAAATCAAGGCGTTGACGCAATAGGGTGTAATTCAAACGGTGCGGGAAATATCAACTCAATGTAAAAAACCTCCGTCGTTCCCGCGAAGGCGCTAATCGTTACCCACATCTTGAAGTGGCGTACGTCACCCCTCGCCCGCAAGCGGGAGAGGGGCGGGGCGGGCCGCGTAGGCTGAGGGAGTATGCCAAGTGTGATACAGGCTGCGAACTTGAATATTTTTCCCATCAAGCCCAAGAAATTTGGTTCATCCGAGTATTTTGTGGGTGGAGACGCCAGCACAACCCTCCGTCGTCCCCGCGAAGGCGGGGATCCATAGGGAATTCGCCCGAGGCGGCTCACTATGGGTTCCCGCCTTCGCGGGAACGACGGAGGAATAATGATAGTTCCTCCCGACTTTGAATCACACACCCGATGCAATAAGCGTCAAGCCAGCATGCCCAGCGTCGCAGCCTTGACCGCCGCCTGCGTCTTGTTCGACGCGCCCAGCTTGGTCACCACGTTGTTGATGTGAAAATTGACGGTACGTTCGGAAACGTCCAGGATTTGCCCGATTTCGTAGGCGGTTTTGCCCTCGGCGGTCCAGCGCAAGACTTCCTTTTCCCGCAGGGTCATGGTAATCAAGGTCTCGGGCGCATACTTGGGAACCAGCAGGCGCGACATGGTCGCATGTGAAAACTGCGCCAGCCACACCATCTTCATCTTGTTTTCGAATAACTCGTATTCGCTCATATGCGCGACCGTGCGCGCCAACGTCAGCATGCCGACCGACCCGCTGGCATCGCGCGAAAATTGGGTCCATCCGTAATGCAAGCCTTGCGTGCGCGCTTCGTTCCACAACTCAGGAGCGTCGACGAACACTTCGTTGAGCGCAATCAAGCTGTCGTGCGGCGTCTTGATGTCCGGCTGCGGGGCAGATTCCGCATCCATGTAGGGAGTGTATTCCTGCTGACAGACTTGCCAGTCCTTCGAGAAATTATTGAACGAGGCGACAAATGGCCGCGAAATCGGCACCGACATTTGAATGCCATAGGCGCAATAATCGAATCCCATATCTTTGGCGAGTATGGCAATTTCATTGAATAATTCTTGTTCAGATTCAATGGCCAGCAACGAATTGAGATGGTCTTCTTGCCATGATTTCATGATTTCCCCCAGCTAGACAAGTCCAACAAACCTTCTGCAGTATTCTTCCTTGCTCTCGTTTCGCTCAGGAAACCGACGCAGGCACGCCGCTTTAACCAACACGATCTATACGATGCAATCCAAACGACGCAAATTGAATAATGCAACAAAAAGGCTATTCAGTGTAACAGTCAAATTGCGAAACAAAAACGCAAAATTGCAGATATTGGTGTCGCCTAGCGTCTTGAGGGCTATTCTAATCATTCGCAAAATCTGGCAATCGAATATCAAAGATCATTAACTAAATTTAAGACATGGCAAGTGCATTGATCTCTGCCATTACATGCTTGTATCCTTACGATATTGAAACTTTAATTGCCCAAAATCAATGTTTCTTGGATTGCAGCATTTCGGCGATTTCCCGGTAACCGCCTTTAATCGCAAAATCCGTCGCGCTCAGTCCCTGTTCGTTCTTGAGGCTGATGTCGGCACCCTCCTCCATCAGTAGTTTGACCGCCGCGCGCTGGCCGCTGCGGGCCGCCATCATGATCGGGGTGGTTTTGTTCGGCGATTCGGCGTCGATATAGGCGAACCGATCCAGCAAGAGCTTGACGATGGCGCAATCCCCGATGGTCGCCGCATAATGCAGCGCAGTCCATCCGGGCCGGTTGACCTCTGCATCCTTGTCCAGCAATGCGGTCACAGCATCGAGATTACCGGTATAACTGGCGATCATCAATGCCGTGTCGCCATTGTTCGACTGCGCTTCCAGATCGATTTTCGGCGCGTTGAGCAACACCGCGAATGATTTCATTGCATGCTCGCGCAAGGCCAGCACCAGGCCAGGGTCGCCCCGCTTTGGCTCTTTCAAATTCGGATCGACGCCGCGCGCCAGCATTGTTCCAAGCATATAGCCGTTGTTGCGTTCGATGGTGAAAAAGAAATCGCCGGCATCGTCCGCCACCGCAATAGGCGCGCAAGAAATCAGCGCAAACAGCAAGAGAAAGAGCCGCAGCACGTGCTGCGAACCGGCGCAAAGCACGCTATAGAGCACGGTTTCCCTCTTCGATGCGAAATAGATCAAAGAAATTTTCACTGGTCTGCCGCGCCACGACGTCTAACGGCAGGCCCTTCAACTTCGCCAGAAATTCAGCCACATGCATGACCAAGCCAGGTTCGTTCATTTTGCCCCGATGCGGCACGGGCGCCAGATACGGCGCGTCGGTTTCGATCAGCATGCGTTCGAGCGGCACCGCTTGCGCCACTTCCTGCAATTGCCTGGCGCTCTTGAAGGTAACGATTCCGGAAAACGAGATATAAAATCCCATCTCGATGGCGGCCTGGGCAACCTCCAGCGACTCGGTAAAGCAATGCATGACCCCTGCCGCGCCACCGGCATCGCTGCCGGCGCCTTCCTCGCGCAGCAGGCGCAGGGTGTCGTCGGCAGCCGCGCGAGTATGGATTATCAGCGGCTTGCCGGTCGCGCGCGAGGCGCGGATATGCACGCGAAAACGTTCGCGCTGCCATTCCAGATCGCCCTGCAGGCGGTAATAGTCCAGGCCGGTTTCGCCGATGGCGACGATTTTCGGATGTTGCGACAGGCGCACCAATTCGTCGACCGTCGGTTCCGGCGTATTTTCGTAATCGGGATGCACGCCGACCGATGCGTAGATATGCGGATATTTTTCCGCCAACTCCAGCACCCGTGGAAAGTCCGGCAAATCCACCGACACGCACAACGCGTGGCTGACATGGTTCTCTTGCATTTTGCCGAGAACCTCAGGCAGTCGCGCCGCGAGTTCTGGAAAATCGATATGGCAATGGGAGTCGATATACATGGCCGGCATTGTACGCCGGGAAGCGCACGCTTGCAGCAAACCGTTCATCCATCAAGCAACGCGCTTGCCGAGAATAATCAAGTCGCGCTCGATGCCGTCCAAGGTGGCCACGCGCGGCATCGTCGCCCACCGCTCGAAGGCAAATGCTTCAAACAACTTGAGGCTCGGTTCATTGTGGCCGAAAATGAAGCCCAGCAAGGTGTGGATGCCGATCTGCGGCGCATGGGCAATCGCCTGTTCCAGGAAATAGCGCCCCAAGCCTTTGCCGCGCGCCTGTTCGTGCAGGTAAATCGACAATTCGGCAGTTGCCGAGTAAGCCGGACGCCCGTAAAAGTTGGAGTACGACAGCCAGCCGGTCACTTGGCCGTCGGTTTCGATCACCCACAAGGGCCTACGCTCGGGCGTATGCTCGGCAAACCAGGCGTGCCGCGACTCGACGCTGATCGGCTCGGTATCGGCAGTGACTTGGCGCGATGCAATGGTGCTGTTGTAAATGGCGACGATGGCTGGCAAGTCGTCGAAACGGGCAAGGCGGTGCAATGGCGGCATTGAATTAACGATAAGAAAACGGTTACAACGTGTGCGTGGCGCGCGACGAACCCAGTGCGGCACCGAGAATTTCTTCGATCCGCTGCTTGACCCGGCGACCGCTTTCATCGGCGGAAAAATGAACGCCGATCCCTTGCGCCTTGCTATTGTTCGCGCCGGCCGGAGTAATCCACGCGATTTTTCCGGCGATCGGATATTTGGCGGCGTCCTCCATCAGCGTCAGAATCAAATAAATTTCGTCGCCGATCTTGTACGGCTTGGTAGTGGGCACGAAAATCCCGCCGTTCTGCAGGAACGGCATGTAAGCGGCATACAAGGCCGCTTTTTCCTTGATCGGCAAGGACAATACGGATGGACGCGCCACCGTCGCAGTTGCGGGTACTTCAGCCATGACTATCCATTTCAGGAAAAAAGTAACGCGTATTCAAGCAGCATATCCTCAATAAAGAGTTTTGCCGAGAGCGGATGTTCGGCTATCGCGCGCCGGTCATTCGCGCTTTTTAGCGCTTTCAACAAGGCTGCGACCTCGACCCGCCCCGCTAACGCAGTCAACTCGGCGCGATATCGTGGGAAATATCGGATATGCCCGGAAAGTTTATGCGAAAACACGTCGTATTGCCAGCGTTGCAACCATGATACCAAATCAATTACCGCCGTTTTCTGAAATTTATCGGCGGTTTTCAATGCACCCTCGATGCCGGGGCGCGCCAGATAACGCAGAAAATCGTCCATCGCCTCTTGTGTGCCGGACTCCGCTTGCGCCAGAGCCGCCAACGGCGCACCGCCTTGTTCGGCCAGCCACGCTTCGGCTTGCTCGACCTTTTGCAGGTCAAGCCAAGCCAGCGCTTGCTCGCGCGACGGCATATTGAGCGCGAATTTGCGGCAACGCGACAAGATCGTCGGCAACAGGCGATCCAGGCTATTCGAGACCAACAGAAAAACCGTCGATGGCGGCGGCTCTTCCAGCGTCTTCAATAACGCGTTGGCTGACGCCGTGTTCAAGGCTTCAGCCGGATACAGCACGACCACGCGCAAGCCTTGCCGATGGGTCGAGATATTCATGAAGTCGGCCAAGGCGCGGATTTGATCGATCTTGATATCCTTGGACGGCGCCTTGCTCGCTTTGCCGGATTTTTTGCCGTCCGCCGCCGCTTCACTGCCCTTATCGCTGTCTTCGCCCTCTTCTGCGCCGTCCTCGTCCAGCACTTCCGGGCGCACACGCCGGAAATCGGGATGCGCGTATTGGCTGAACCAGCCGCAGGACAGGCATCGCCCGCACGGATGGCCGTCTTCCTGCGGTGTTTGGCACAACAACGATTGGGCGAAATGCTCGGCAAACGCGGTTTTGCCGATGCCAGCCGCGCCATAAAATAAAATCGCATGCGGCAAGCGCGCGCGCATTTGCTGCAATTGCAGCCACGCGGTTTCTTGCCAGGGATAGAGAGGACTAGTCATTCAATTAACGATTCCAGGATGCGATCCAGCGCGGCTTCCACGTCTTGAATCGACAGGGTCGAGTCGATCACTCTGAATCGCCCCGGAAACTCCGCCGCGCGCCGCAAATATTCTGCGCGCGTGGCGGCAAAGAAATCTTCCTTTTCCTGCTCGAATTTATCCGGCGACCGCGTTGCGGCCAGCCGCGCCCGGGCGACTTCCAGCGGCACGTCGAACAACAGCGTCAAATCGGGCTGCAAATGCGGATGCACCCATTGCTCCAGAGCAACCAATTTACGCAAATCCAGTTTCCGCCCGCCGCCCTGATAGGCGAAGCTGGCGTCGGTGAAGCGATCCGTGATGACGTAATCGCCGCGCGCCAAAGCCGGCTCGATCACTTGCGCCAGGTGTTCGCGGCGCGCCGCGAACATCAACAGCGCTTCGGTTTCCAGATGCATTTTTTCATGCAACAACAATTCGCGCAATTTCTCGCCGAGCGCGGTTCCGCCCGGTTCGCGGGTCGTCACCACGTTATGGCCGCGCGCGCGCAGCCAGTTGGCGACATAGGCGATATGGGTCGACTTTCCGGCGCCGTCGATGCCCTCGAAGCTGATGAATTTACCTGGGTACATGAAGTGCCGATTCTTTATTTTTGATATTGATTGACTGCGTGATTGTGATCGTCGAGATTCGCCGAAAACTGGCTGGTGCCATCGTTGCGCGATACGAAATACAGCGCATCGGTCTTGGCCGGGTTCAAAGCCGCCGCCAGCGAAGCCGCGCCCGGCAGCGCAATCGGCGTCGGCGGCAACCCAAGCCGCGTATAGGTGTTGTAAGGCGTATCGGTCAGCAAATCGCGCTTGTGTATTTGCCCTTGATATTTGTTGCCCATGCCATAGATCACGGTCGGATCGGTCTGCAATAGCATGCCGCGCCGCAAGCGGTTGGCGAATACGCCGGCAATCATCGACCGCTCGGATTTTTGACCTGTTTCCTTTTCGATAATGGAAGCCATGATTAAAGCCTCGTAGGGCGTCTTGAAAGGCACTGAAGTGTCACGTCGGCTCCAGCCATCGTTCAAACGCTTTTGCATTTGCGCATTGGCTTGTTTGTAAATCTGCAAATCGCTCGCGCCCTTGGCAAATAAATAGGTATCCGGGAAAAACAAGCCCTCTGCCATCTTGAAGTCGGGGGCCACTTTTTCGAGCAATTCCTTTTCCGTCCACTGCGCCGTTTCATGCTTCAAGGCGGGATGCGCGGCAATCGCCTGGCGCATTTGCTGGAAAGTCCAGCCTTCGATGATCGCCAAGGACTCCTGGGCAAATTCGCCGCGCACCAGTTGCTCGATCAGGTATAACGGTGTCGCCCCCGGTTTCAGCTCGTAACTGCCGGCCTTCAATTTGGACGACTTTCCCGTCAAGCGCGCCAGCCAGGCCAGCAACCACGGATTGACCGGCACCCCGGCATTGGCGATCTGCTGCGTCGAACCGCGCACCGAACTGCCGGCATCGATCGTGAATTTGATCGTCGCCTGATCCGTATCGAGTATCGGTTGCTGCGCCCAGAACACGAATGCGCCGGCGGCGAGGATCGCAAGAATGACAACTGAGGCGAATAATTTGTTTATCAAAGCTGATTCCAGATGCGTACTTTTGGTGGAGTCCGACGCCTTTTTGCTGGCGCTACTATAATCGACCCATAATGATAATAGCTAACTGAGCCTTTTATTGATTTTATGAGTGTTTTTATGACCGAATGGCAGCAATTTCTTGCGCAACAAGGCGCCGACTTCAGCAGCGAGACCGCACCGCAGCTCCTCGGGTTCAATGGACAGGGTGCGGATTTTGCCGCGCCGGACGATTTTATCGCGCCGCTGACCGACCTGGGCCTGATCGCCTGGACCGGCGACGAGGCCGCGCACTTTCTGCATAATCAATTAAGCAACGATGTCGAAAACCTGGGCGCGGACCAGGCGCGCCTGGGCGGCTATTGCTCGCCCAAGGGCAGATTGCTCGCTACCATGCTGTATTGGCGTGCCGACAACCAGATCCTGCTGCAATTGCCGCAGCAAATCCTTGCGCCGATCCAGAAACGTTTGCAAATGTTCGTGCTGCGGGCAAAAGCCAAGCCGCGCGACGCCAGCGACGAATTTGCGATCCTCGGACTGGCCGGACAGTCGGCCGCCACCGTGCTGCAAACATGGTTTGCGCAATTGCCTGCTGCTCCTTTCGACAAGGTCGATAGCCAGGCCGGAACCTTGATCCGGGTCGCCGATACCGGCCAGGCACCGCGTTTTCAATGGATCGCCCCACTCGCAACGGCAATACAAGCATGGCCCCGGTTGGCGCAGCGCCTGCGGGCGACGGGTCCGCAAGCCTGGCGACTGGCGGAAATTCGCGCAGGACAGCCCTCCGTCACGCTGGCGACGCAAGAACAATTCGTGCCGCAAATGATCAACTTCGAATTGATCGGCGGGGTAAACTTCAAAAAGGGCTGCTATCCGGGCCAGGAAATCGTCGCGCGCAGCCAATATCTGGGCAAGCTGAAGCGCCGGACGCGCTTGGCGTCGGTGGCAAGCGGCCAGGTGCAAGCAGGCATGGAAGTATTTGCCGCCAACAACGCCGACCAACCGTGCGGCATGATCGTCAATGCCGAAAACAGCGCTGCCGACAGGGTCGACTGCCTGGTCGAATTGCAGGTTGCGGCCGCTGACGCGGCCATCCATCTGGGTTCCGCGAGCGGGCCGCTACTGCAATTCGGAGTCTTGCCTTACGCCGTGCCGGATCCCGCATCGTGAAGCCTGCCAACGTGTTCGCGCAGGCTCGTTGGCCGCGCATTTTGGGGATATGAGCGTATGTGCCTGATCGTATTCGCCTGGCAAGTCGTTCCCGGCATTCCGTTTGTGTTGGCCGGCAATCGCGACGAATTTTTCCAGCGTCCGACCGCCCCCGCCGCATGGTGGCAAGATCATCCGCAAGTGTACGCCGGACGCGACCTGGAGGGCGGCGGCACCTGGCTCGGCATCACCAGGGATGGCCGCTTCGCAGCGTTGACGAATATTCGCGCGCCATCCGAGCGCCGCACCGACGTGCGCTCGCGCGGCATGCTGGTGGCCGACTATTTGACCGGCGACGCAACGCCGGAGGCGTATATTGCCGAAGTCGCCGGCGAGGCCGACCGCTACAACGGCTTCAACCTGATCGTCGGAACAAGGGAACGCATGATCTGGTACAACAGCCGCGAGTCTGAAGACAGCCGCAACGGCAAGCCGCTGGCGCCGGGCATCTACGGCTTGTCGAACGGCTCGCTGGATACGTCGTGGCCCAAGGTGGTGCGCACCAAGGCGCAATTTGCCAGCCTGTTATGTCAAGGTGCGCCTTGCGAAGCCTACTTTGAAATGTTGGCCGACACGACGCGCGCATCCGATTGCCGTCTGCCGAAAACCGGAGTCGACCTCGAACTGGAGCGCATGCTTTCCGCCGTCTGCATCGATTCCCCGACCTACGGCACGCGCTCTTCCAGTGTCGTGCAAATTTATCGGGATTGCGAACCGGTATTGCTGGAACACGTGATTCACCCGTGAGATTGAATTAACGTCTATTAATTAACCTCTATTGTAATAATATCCGTATTTTCAACGCGGCCAGGCGCGTAGTGCATGGACAATGCGACAAGCACTTTTCCCGCAGACCTGGAAAGGTTACTATGTCGAGTATGAATCGACCCGGATCCCTGCTTCGCATCCAGATAACTACGGTAGTCGTTATCGGTTTGTTGCTCGTCTGGTCGATTGTATTTTACGAACTGGATCGCAGCGAAAAGGGCAATCTGCGCGAAGCCGAGGTCACCACGGCAATTCAGGCGCAGTTATTTTCCGAATATGCGCATTCGACGATCAAACGTATCAATGAAGTGCTGCTCGACACGCGCACGCAATGGACCGGCGACTGGAAAAATTTTGCCGACCTGATCCGGCGGCGGCAAGAGAACATCGACGATATCACCTTCCAGGTGTCGGTCATCGACCGCGACGGCGTGCTGGCGTTTTCCAATCTTGCGCAGCCGACCGAACACACCGATCTGAGCCAACGGGAACATTTCCTGGTACACAAGAATGCGGGGGACGCTGATCGTCTGTTTATCAGCGCGCCGGTCAAGGGCAAGGTTTCCGGGAAATGGTCGATTCAGTTTACCCGCCCGATTCTCGATCACGGCAAATTCAATGGCGTGCTGGTGATATCCGCCAGCCCCGATCTGTTTGCGCAATTCGGCGAAAAATTGCACTTGGGAGGCAACAGTTCGATTGCCATGCTGCGCAATTCCGGCCAGTTCATGGCGCGCTTTCCGGCCATCGAATCGGGAATGCTCAAAGTCCCGGCAAATCGCACCTATTTGTCGCCAAAGGCGCCGATCAGCGGTAATTTGCGGTTCGTTTCCGCTGTCGATCAGGTGGAACGCATTTTCGGCTACTACCGGCTGCCGGAATTCGGCTTGAACTTCATCGTCGGCGAGGGGGTCAACGAAGTTCTGGCGCCGTATTACGCATATCGTAAGCTGGTGCTGGCGCTGGCTGTCACGATCAGTGCATTCGCAGTCTACCTGTTCTTCATGTTGATCCGCTCGTTGACGGTGCTTGAACGTGTGCGCAGCGAATTGCAACAGGCCAAGGAAAACGCGGAATCGGCGAATGAGGCAAAGAGCAGGTTTCTTGCCAACATGTCGCATGAAATACGCACACCGATGAATGGCGTGATCGGCATCGCCGGGCTGATGCTGGACGACGAATTGCCAGCAGAGCAGCGGCATCGGGCGAAAATCATTTCCAAAAGTGCGCAATCGCTGCTGGCGATTATCAACGACATTCTGGATTTTTCCAAAGTCGAAGCCGGCAAGCTAGAACTGGAACAAAGCGATTTCAACTTGCATGAACTATTGCACGATCTGGCCCATCTCTATTCGATCAGGGCCAGCGAAAAGGGGCTGGTTTTCACGCTGCAGATCGACCCCGCCGTGCCACAATGGATCAACGGCGACCAGACCCGCCTGCGGCAGATTTTGAATAACCTGCTGGGCAATGCGCTGAAGTTCACTTCCGAAGGCGATATCCGCCTCACGGTTCAAAACGAAGCGACTGCGGGTTCGCTGCGTTTCGAGATCGTCGACACCGGCATCGGCATCCCGCCCGAAGTGCAGGACAAGCTGTTTTCGGCTTTCATCCAGGCCGATACCTCGACCACCCGGGAATTCGGCGGCACCGGCCTGGGACTGGCTATTAGCAAGCAGTTGGCGGAATTGATGGGCGGCGACATCGGCGTGCGGCAAAATGAAAAAGGCGGCTCCACCTTCTGGGTGACGATCCGAACCAATGCATTGAGCGCGCCGGTACCGCAAACAAGCCAACCGCCCGTTGCCGGAGCGGCGCCGGGGTTGACTTCCGAAGTTCAAGCTTTTCGCCTGTTGCTGGCTGAAGATAATGCGATCAACCAGATGGTTGCCGTCGGCATCTTGCACAAGCTAGGCTATCGCGATGTCGCGCTAGCCGGCGACGGCCGCGAAGCGCTCGCAAAATTCCAGGAACAACCGTTCGATGCGATCCTGATGGATTGTCAGATGCCAATCATGAACGGCTATGAGGCGACGCAACAATTGCGCGCGCAAGGATGCAAGATACCGATTATCGCGATGACTGCCAACGCGATCAAGGGAGATCGCGAGCGCTGCCTGGAGGCCGGGATGAACGACTATTTGACCAAGCCGATAGAGCCGGGCAAGTTGCGCGAAATGTTGGCGCATTGGCTTGGCGCGAGCCAGCCGCCGTCACCCTCCCCCGAGGCGAAGCAAATCGACGGCACACCCTCGCACGACATCGAAACGCAGCCCAGCGAACCGGCAATCAGCGCCCGCGACGAAGTTCATACTGACGCTCCGGCGCCGATGGTATTCGATCGTTCCTCCTTGCTGTCGCGTGTGGAAGGCGACGAAGAATTGTTTGCGACGATGCTGCAACTGACCCTGGAGGAACTGCCGAAGAACATCGCCAGCCTGGCCACTGCCTTGCAAAGCAATTCCACCGAGGAAGTGATCCTGCATGCGCACAGCATCAAAGGCGGCGGCGGCAACATGGGCGCAATGGCGCTGGCGGCTTGCGCGGCGCAAATGGAAGCGGCAGCCAAACACGGCGATCTGGTCGCTGCCGGCAAATTCATGGATCGCATTCATTCCGAATTCGAGCGCTTCCGCGCGGAAGCCGTGTAGTGTGCGAATAGCGATCTATTTATTTTGTGCGCCGCACACCAGCTTGCGTTCGATATCTGCTTGAGAAGCGGCGACGATAGGACGATATTCCACCGTCTTTTCCGAAAAGAACTGATATTTGCTCAATGGTCCGCTGGCATTCGCGTCTTCGTACCACGAGAGATACAAGAATGCCTGGGTCGCCGCGACGCAGTCGATCACTGCATTGTTGAATTCCGACGACACCGGCTTGCCGTCGACGGTGCGCGCTTGGGCATAGACGAGCTTTTGCCAGTAGTAGACTTTATCACCCGCCACGCGCATGCTGGCGGTGTTGACGTAAAACCTCGCATCGGCATCTTTATAGTCGATCTCGACCCACCCAGCCTGGGCCGCGACCGCCAGAAAAAGAATGCTCGAAGCCACCGACATAGCGATTTCTTTCGTGCAAAAACATGAACGTATGCTGCCACGGGAAAATTGTCAACGCAATATCGGACTGCGGAAAAACCTACTACTCCGCAGATAAAACCCGCTGCATCCCGATGTGTGGAATGCCCGCTTCCACAAACTCCTCACCGTCGCGAGAAAATCCGTGAGACGCATAAAAACCCTCGGCGCTGGTCTGTGCGTTCAACTTGACAACCGTATCGCCGCGCTGTTGCGCCGCTTTCACCAGTGCCTCCAAGATGACGCCGCCGACGCCGGAACCGCGCGCGCCCTTCTTGACGGCCATGCGTCCGATATGGCCGTCCGGCAGCAAGCGGCCGGTTCCCAATCCGTGGCCTTGTTCGTCGATAGCCACCGCATGCATGCACACGGCATCCATCTCGTCCCATTCGAGGCTGGCGGGAATTTTCTGCTCGATGACAAATACTGCATAGCGAATTGCTTGCGCCACGGCTTGCTGCTCGCGCCAGGAGCCGATGCGAACTTCGATATTCATGATTGCGATGGAGGAAGTTTTTCGATGGCGGCTATTGTCGCACGCCAGTCGTCGGGAATGGCAACCGCCTTGCGGATGCTGACTTCGGCATAGACATAGACCAATTCGCCGCTGATCAAATGCTGGTCGCCGACGAATATTTCCAGGACAAAACGCATCGACGAGCGACCGAATCCGGCGCAGCGCACACCGATTTCCAGATTGTCGTCGAAGCGCGCAGGGGCAATGTATTCGACGGTCGCCTTGCGGGTAAACATTTCGCGGCCCTCGCGCGCCTGTTGCAACACGTTCGGCAGGCCGCTATGGCGCCAGTATTCGGTAAAGGCGACATCGAAATAATTCAAATAGTGGCCGTTGAAGACGATAGCCTGCATGTCGACTTCGGACCAGCGCACCCGCAAGGTGTGGAAAAAAGCAAAATCTTCGCGTGCCATGACGGGGTTCTATTCCGATAGAAATTTGCGCAACAGCCGGTTCACCGTTTCCGGCTGTTCATGAATGATCCAATGGTTGCAACCGGCAACCCGCTCCACCTGCAAATCGCCGACCACTTCGTCCAGTCCTTCCAGCAGGGTGGGAGGCAGCGCAACGTCGGCTTCGCCCCATATTACCCTGGTCGGAACGCTGACGTAAAAATCCTTGGCTTGCATCTCCAGCTTGGATGCCCCCGCATGCGCTGCGGTTGGCGGATGCAACGGCGAAGCGCGGTAGTAATTGACGCCGCCGCGCAAGCCGCGCGCCCAGCATTGATGATATTTCTGCCTGACTTCGGTTGTGTACCACGTGGCAGCGTGCTGGCCCATGCCCTGGAAAAATCCGTCCATCAACGCGTAGTCGTCTTTTTCCAGCGCCTGCTCGGAACCTTCGGCGCGCAGCCAGTTCATGTATTCGCTGGCTTGCTGCTGTTTGGCAGTGCCCGTCAATGCGCGCGCAAATAAATACGGATGCGGCGAATTGACGATAATCAGCTTATGCAGCAGCTGCGGCAATGCAATGGCGATATTCCACGCGATCGCGCCACCCCAGTCGTGCGCGACCAGGACGAATTTTTCATAGCCGAAATGCGCAACCAGCAAGCGCAAGTCTTCCATGATATGGCGCGGCTTATACGCGGCGACATCGACCGGCATGTCGGACAAATTGAAACCGCGCAAATCGGGCGCCACCACAAAATAGTCCTGCCCGAACTCGGCCAATTGCGCATTCCACGCATACCAGAATTCCGGAAAGCCGTGCAAGAACAGGATCAAGGGCTTGCCCCGTTCGCCGGCAGACGCATAGTGCAGGCGCATGCCGTTGGACAGTTCGACGAATTGATTGTCGCGGATTTCCACGCTCATAGGCCCCCTCCTCGGCTGCGCCGCAACGCTACGCCTTCAACGCGTTTTGCAGACGTTCGCGCACATGCGGCGTCGCCTCGTACGGATCGCCGGGATTGCGCTGCGCGACGATGTCTTCCATCCGCTTTTGCACATTACCCAGCGCATCGGGATGCGAGTAGATGTAGAACTGATCGGCGCGAATCGCATCGAAGGTGCGCTCCGCCACTTCGGCAGCCGAGACCTTGCCGGAGTTGACCGCTTTGTCGGACATGATTTGCGCGGCGCGCTGGCTGGCGGTCGGCGTTTGATTCTGCAAGTCGTCGGGACGATTGCGGTGCGACTTGGCGATCCCGGTCGGCACGAAATACGGACACAGCACCGAGGCGCCGATGGGCGCTTCGACCAGCTTCAAATCCTGGAACAAGGTTTCCGACAGCGACACCACGGCGTGCTTGGAGACGTTGTAGATGCCCATCGTCGGCGCATTGAGCAAGCCGGCCATCGACGCCGTATTGACGATATGCCCCTGGTAACCCGGTTCGCGCTTCGCGCATTCCAGCATCAGCGGGGTAAAGATGCGCACGCCGTGGATCACGCCCCACAGATTGACGCCCAGCACCCATTCCCAATCGGCCTGGGTGTTTTCCCAGACCAAGCCGCCGGAGCCGACGCCGGCATTATTGAATACCAGATGCACCGCACCGAATTTGGCCATCGTGGCGTCGGCCAGGGCTTGCACCTGCTCGGCCTTGCTGACGTCGCAACGCAGCGCCAGCACCGGCACGCCTTGCGCCTCGAATTCGGCGCGCACCTGGTCGAGCGCATCCTGCTGCACGTCGGCCAGCACCAGCTTCATGCCCAACTTCGCGCCGATTTTGGCAAATTCGTGGCCGAAACCGCTGGCGCCGCCCGTGATAACCGCTACCTTGTCTTTGAAATTTTTCATGTCGTCTCACATTTTTTTAATTGATAACCCAGGCGCGGGAAATGCACAACTACGGTTCCCGCCCGCTCGTCGCTGCGCCGCAACGCAAATTCCTGCGCGTCGGCAAATACCAGTTCGCCTTCGACCGGATCGATGCCGTAATCGGAGGGCTGTATCGTTACGCGTTGGCCCAGATGCGCGGCATACACGTCGTCCGATTGCCTGCCGTCGAAGCCTGCCGGCGTGCTGGTGCGCGCAACGGTCAACGCCTGTTCGGCGGTCATCTTCTCAAACGTGCCGTGGCCGATTGCCGCAATGCGTTCTTTCCAGGCGGCGACGTTTGGCGCTGCAGCCAACATATCGGCCAAACCTGCGAGATCGTGCACGAACCAGAGCGCGTGATAGACGGAAAAGTCTGCAATGCCTGGCTGCGCGCCGAGCAAATACGGTTTGCCGTCGGCCAGCATGCCTTCCAGCCGCATCACCAACTCGCGCATCTGCCCGATTGCTTCCGGCAGCGCCATGCGCGGCGCGTTGCCGCGAAATTTCGCGCGGTCGGCGGAGAACGCCTGCATTTGTTCGGGCGTCATATTCTTGAATATGTTGGCAAGCCCTCGCGGCTGAAAACTGTAGGGGATCGCAGTCCAGAACAAGGTCGAATCGGCCCACTGCGCCAATATCCTGTCCAAACCGGCGTAAGCCGGTGGGTACAGCGACGGCGCTGGCTGGATGCGTTCCAGCACGTCGGCCATCAACGCGGTGTCGCAATAAATGTCAGCGCCAATCTGCATCACCGGCGTGCGGCGATAACCGCCGGTCAGCGGCAGCAGATCGGGCTTGGGCATGATCGGCGGAATGTCGACCGACTTCCATGCCAGATTCTTGGAGCCGAGAATGAGGCGGATTTTCTCGGAAAACGGCGAATTGCGATAATGATGCAAAATGATGTCAGCCACGCTTGCTCCTGTCGATTCAGTTGATGCTGGTTGGTTGCACCGAGACTACATCTTGACCAATTGCTTGCCGAAATTCTTCCCCTTCAGCAAGCCGATAAATGCCTCCGGCGCGGCGGCCAATCCCTGCGCCACCGACTCGCGAAATTTCAACTTGCCGGTCGCCACCAGGCCGCCCAATTCGGTCAGCCCTTGCGGCCACAACTCCATGTGTTCGGATACGATGAAGCCGCGCAGCGTCAGGCGCATGGTCAAAAGCTGACGCACATTGTTGAGCGCCATCGGCTCGCCGTTATAGCCGGAAATCAAACCGCATAACGCGATGCGTCCGAACGGATTCATGCGCGCCAGCGCGGCGTCGAACACCGGGCCGCCGACATTCTCGAACAAAGCATCGACGCCGTCCGGCGTTGCCGCCGCCAGATCGTCGACCAGTTTGCCGGCCTTGTAGTCGATGCAGGCGTCGAAGCCCAATTCGTCCACTACGTACGCGCACTTGTCGGCGCCGCCGGCAATCCCCACTGCGCGGCAACCGCGCAGCTTCGCCAACTGTCCGACCACGCTGCCGACCGCGCCGCTGGCCGCCGATACGACGATGGTTTCACCCGGCTTGGGCAGCATGATCTGGGTCAAGCCGTACCAGGCCGTCATGCCCGGCATGCCGACCGCACCCAGATAGGCCGACAGCGGCACATGTGCGGTATCGACCTTGCGCAGCATCGAACCTTCGGCCACGCCCATCTCGGCCCAGCCCTGCATGCCGACCACCTTGTCGCCGGCTGCGAAATGCGGATTGCGCGACTCGACCACCTCGCCCGCCGTGCCGCCGATCATCACGGCGTCGATGGCTTGCGGCGCGGCATAGCTCTTGGCATCTTCCATGCGTCCGCGCATATACGGATCGAGCGACAGGAAATGGTTGCGCACCAATACCTGGCCCTCTTGCAGCGCTGGAACCGCGACGGTTTCCAGTCGAAAATTGTCGGGCTTTACTTCTCCGTGCGGGCGCGATGCCAGCACGATGCGTTGAAAGGTAGTCATATCGATCTCGCTTCAAGAATTGTTTATCGAGGAGTCGTTCGTTCCACGCGTGCCGCGCGTGCTATTCGTGCTCCAGCTTCTTGGCAACATCCAGACGCCGCAGGTATTTGAAGGTGCCCATTGCCTTGGCCACCAGCTTGTCGCCGTTCCACACATCGCCTTCGCAAAAACACATGCTGGTAGAACGATGAAACGCATGGCCTTTGGCGACGATGCGCCCGCCGGCATGCCCGCCCGGTTGCACGAAACTGGTTTTCATTTCAATCGTCACGCCGCCGCGCGCGTCCGGGTCGAGCGAACGCCCGGCCATCGCCATCACCACATCGAGCAGCGTCATGATCACGCCGCCGTGCGCCACTTGCCAGCTATTCATATGCCGTGGCTCAAGATTGAGCGCGACTTGCGCCTCGCCGTCGGCCATTCCGAGAAATTCCACACCAAGATCGTGCAGGAATGGAATCTCGCTGGGGAATGGGACGGGGGGAACGGAAGGCGGCGGGGACTTTTGCGCGTCGCTCACGGGCTTATCCTCAGACCGCAGAAACGCCGCCATCGACCGCCAAAATCTGGCCGGTGATGTGCTTGCCAGCATCGGAAGCGAATAATAACGCCGCACCCTTCAAATCTTCGTCGTCGCCGATCCGTTGCAGCGGCGCATGATTTGCCAGTTCATCGCGACCAAAGGCTTCCAGCACGCCCTTGGTCATCTTCGACGGGAAGAACCCCGGCGCCAACGCATTCACGGTGATCCCGTATTGCCCCCATTCGCCGGCCAGTGTGCGGGTAAAGTTGACCACTGCGCCTTTCGACGTATTGTAGGCGATGGTTTTCATCGTGCCCGGCGCATTGCCGGAGAGGCCGGCGATCGAGGCGACGTTGATAATGCGGCCATATTCGCGTGGAATCATCGATTGCTTGCCGACCGCCTGGCTCAGCAAGAAGATGCTGCGGATGTTCAGATTCATCACCTTGTCCCAAGCTTCCACCGGATGATCTTCGGCGGGCGCGCCCCAGGTTGCGCCTGCATTGTTGACCAAGATATCGATGTGTCCCAGGCGCTTCAAGGTTTCTGCAACCAGCGGGCCTACTGCCGCTTCCTGCGACAGATCGGCGGCAATCGCGCTGGCGGAAATGCCGCGCTTTTTCAAGTGTTCGACCGCTTCATCCAGATCGGATTGCTTGCGCGACGAGATCACGATCTTCGCGCCCTGCTCGCCCAAGGCTTCGGCGATCTGCAATCCCAGGCCGCGCGAGCCGCCGGTCACCAAGGCCGTCTTGCCGGTCAAATCGAATAGTTCTTTGGTAGTGCGCATAAAGTCTCCATGTAGTTGATTTTTTCTAAAACCACGAGTCTTGCATATCCAGCGTCGTGGTATCGATGCTTTCCAGCAAATCCAATTGCTGCTGCACCTTCGGCAATTCCCAGTTGAAGAAGTAACGGCAAGCCTGCAATTTTCCGCGATAGAAATCGGCGTCGACGCCATCTTTACCGACCGCAACCAGCGCTTGTTGCAGCCAGATCCAGGCGACCACCGCATGCCCGGTCGCTTCCAGATACAGCGAGGCGTTCGCCAGCGTCTTGTTCATGTCGCCCGCACCGTGCAGCTTTTGCGTGACTGCTGCGATGCGTTGCAATGCCGCACCCAAGCTGCCGGCATAGCCAGCCAGTTCCGGCACTGCCATCGCCGCGATAATAGTCTTTTGAATCTCGCCACCCAGCGCCTTGAACAAGGCGCCGTCCAGAAGCACCACCTTGCGGCCCAGCAAATCGAGGCCGTGGATGCCGTGCGTGCCTTCGTGGATCGGATTGAGCCGGTTGTCGCGATAAAATTGCTCGACATTGTATTCACGCGTATAACCGTAACCGCCATGCACCTGGATCGCCAGGCTGTTGGCTTCCAGGCACCATTGCGAGGGCCAGGATTTGGCAATCGGCGTCAGGATATCGAGCAGCATGGTCGCGTGCCGGCGCGCTTCTTCGGTCGCGCCGGTCTCTTCTTCGTCGACCAGGCGCGAGCAATACAGGATCAGCGCCAGCCCGCCTTCGACATAAGTCTTTTGCGCCAGCAGCATGCGCTTGACGTCGGTGTGCTCGATGATCGGTATCTGCGGCTGCGCCGGGTCTTTCGCCTGCGGATGGCGGCCCTGCGGCCTGTCGCGCGCGTAGTCGAGCGCATGCAGATAGCCGGTATAGCCCAGCACGACAGCGCCCAGGCCGACGCCGATGCGCGCCTCGTTCATCATGTGGAACATGTAACCCAGTCCCTTGTGCGGCGCGCCGACCAGATAGCCTATGGCGCCGGCCTTGCCCTGCGGCTTGAACTTGCCTTCGCCGAAATTCAACAGGCAATTGGTGGTGCCGCGATAGCCCATCTTGTGGTTCAGTCCGGCCAGCACCACGTCGTTGCGCTCGCCCAGCGTGCCATCGGCGCCGACCAGGATTTTGGGGACGATGAACAGCGAAATGCCTTTGACGCCGGGAATCGTTTTGCCGTCGGGGCCGGGGATTTTCGCCAGCACCAGATGGACGATGTTTTCCGACAGTTCATGCTCGCCGGCCGATATCCACATCTTGTTGCCGGTCAAGCGATAGTTGCCGTCTTCCTGCAATTCCGCTCTCGTGGTGATATCCGACAAGCTGGAGCCGGCTTGCGGCTCCGACAAACACATGGTGCCGAAGAAACGGCCCGCCAGCATCGGCTTGACGAAGGTGTCGATCTGCTGCGGCGAGCCGTATTTCAGCAGGGTATTCGAGTTGCCGATGGTCAAAAAGGTATACGACGAGGTACCGGCATTGGCGCCGGTAAAATACGCGGACGCCGCCTTTTCCAACGTGGATGGCAATTGCATGCCGCCCAGGTCGTAGTCTTGTCCTGCGGCCATCAGACCGGCTTGGCAAAACGCATCCAGCGCGATTTTTACTTCCGGTATGATGTGCACGGTTTCGCCGTCGAAGTGCGGCTCTTGCTGATCGTTTTTCTTGTTGTGCGGCGCATACAAGTCGGTGGCGATCTGCTCGGCGATGTCGAGTGTGGCGCTAAAGGTTTCGCGCGTATGGTCGGCGAAGCGTTCGCGCTGCGTCAGCGTGTCGACCTGCAACCATTCGTACAACAGGAAATCGAGGTCACGCCGGGAAATGATTTTCGATTGCATGAGGGGCCTGCAAAGAGTGGCAAATAGGGGTAATGAATAGCCGGTCGAGACAGTCCAGCCGCACGACCAAACGGATCGTGCGAACCAAGCTAACCCAACCGCTCACGCATCAATACAAGCTTAGACTACTTCAAACAAGCCTGCCGCACCCTGGCCGCCGCCGATGCACATGGTGACCACCACGTATTTGACGCCACGGCGCTTGCCTTCGATCAATGCATGCCCGGTCAGACGGGCGCCGGATACGCCGTAAGGATGTCCAACGGCAATCGCGCCGCCGTTGACGTTCAAGCGATCCAACGGGATGCCCAGCGTGTCGGCGCAATACAACACCTGCACCGCAAAGGCTTCGTTCAATTCCCACAAGCCGATATCTTCGATCTTCAGCCCGGCCTTTTTCAGCAATTTGGGGATGGCAAACACCGGGCCGATACCCATTTCGTCCGGTTCGCAACCGGCGATTGCGAAGCCACGGAAAATCCCCAGCGGCGTCAAGCCCTTCGCTTCGGCGACCTTGCTGTTCATCACAATCGCAATCGATGCGCCGTCCGAGAATTGGCTGGCATTACCGGCGGAAATCACGCCGCCCGGCACTGCCGAACGGATCTTCGATACTGCTTCCAGCGTGGTGTCGGCACGGATGCCTTCGTCGGCGGAAATCGTCACTTCCTTGCTCAACAGCATGCCGCTGGCTTTATCCGCCACGCCCATGATGGTGGTCATCGGCACGATTTCGTCGTTGAACTTGCCGGCCGCCTGCGCCGCTGCTGCGCGCAACTGGCTTTGCACACCGTATTCGTCTTGCCGCTCGCGCGAAATGTTATAGCGTTTGGCAACCGTTTCGGCTGTCTGCAGCATCGGCCAGTAGACTGCCGGCTTGTTTTCCTTCAACCAGCTTTCGACGATCATGTGCTGGTTGGCTTCCTGCTGCACGCAGGAAATCGATTCGACGCCGCCGGCGGCAAAGATATCGCCTTCGCCAGCGATGACGCGCTGCGCCGCCATCGCAATAGTCTGCAATCCAGATGAGCAAAAACGGTTAACCGTGACACCGCCGGTAGTTACCGGGCAGCCGCCGCGCAGCGCAATCTGGCGCGCGATATTGCTGCCGGTCGCGCCTTCCGGCGTTGCACAGCCGATCAGCACGTCTTCGACCTCGCCGGCTTCGATGCGCGCGCGCGTAATGGCGGCATTCAATACGTGCCCGCCCAGCGTGGCGCCGTGGGTCATGTTGAACGCGCCTTTCCAGGACTTGGCGAGGCCCGTGCGGGCGGTAGATACGATGACAGCGTCGGCCATGTGAGTCTCCTATTTTGATTGAAATATTGAAAACATTTGCGCAAACCATATCGCCGAAATCCCGCTTCGACAAGTATTCGGAATACGTCGTTTGCTCATTGATTTATCAGCATAGCATAATTTTAGTACGGTCGTTCGCAAAAATTTTTTACTAATTTCCTGCCGCATTGCAGCAAAGAATTTCAAGATAACAGCCGCGCGAATGCGAATTCATTTGGCGCTGCGTAGGGCAACGCCGGAGTAAAAAAAAGCCCGCTACGAATAGCGGGCCTAAATCTATATCCTTAGGAGGATAGAGGGGAGACGTATGATTCTAGAGGCAATGGAATTGCAAAGAAAGTAATATTTTTGCATATCCATATGTTGATTTGGCGACCGCCATGCCGAACCTGGCACCGATCCTGCACGCGATGCCTAGACTCAAAGCGCGCAAGCTGAATCCATCCAGATGGAAAGTGCAAGGGTTTTGACGCGACCGCGGGCCGCGCGGAAACCCTTGCACGGTTGGTCTAACTATTCACGGCATAGAGCGTTCTTTGCTCTTCCAACATGGATCCGGTTTCCCGATACCGCGTATGCCATGCAAACGCCTGCTCCAACAAATGCGGCGTGTGCCCGCCGCGCAGGGTCGCCTCTTCGACGTAGTTCAACAGCATTTGCCGGTACGGCTCGGCAACACAGTGTTCGATAATGACTTGCGCCCGTTCGCGCGGCGCCAGCCCGCGCAGGTCGGCCAAACCGATCTCCGTCACGAGAATGTCGACATCGTGTTCGGTGTGGTCAACGTGGGTCACCATCGGCACGATGCTGGAAATGCGACCGCCCTTGGCCAGCGATTTGGTGGCGAAGATCGACAAATAGGCGTTGCGCGCAAAATCGCCCGATCCGCCGATGCCGTTCATCATGTCGGTTCCCATCACATGGGTCGAATTCACGTTGCCGTAAATGTCCGCTTCCAGCGCCGTATTGATGGCGATGATGCCGAGACGGCGAATCAATTCGGGGTGATTGCTCATTTCCTGCGGACGCAATACCAGGCGATCCTTGTACTTTTCAATATCGGCGAGAACCTGCTTGCTCTTTTGCGGCGACAGCGTGATCGACGACCCTGACGCAAAGTCGAGTTTGCCGGCATCGAACAAATCGAAGGTCGAGTCTTGCAAGACTTCCGAATACATCGTCAAATGCTCGAAAGGGCTGTCGATAAAGCCGGTCATGACCGCATTGGCGATGGTGCCGATCCCCGCTTGCAGCGGCATGAGTTTTTCCGTCAGGCGTCCGGCCTTGATTTCGTCATTGAAAAAATCCACCAGATGGCCGGCGATGGCAGCGGTTTCCTCGTCGGGCGGCAAGATGTTCGATGCGCTATCGGCCTTTTGCGTAATCACGATGGCGACAATTTTCTCCGGCGGAATCTCGATGGCGAAGCTGCCGATCCGGTCGCTGGGCGACATCAGCAGGATCGGCTCGCGCCGGGGCCGGTGTTTCGGAATGTTGATATCGTGCAGACCTTCCAGCGCCAGAGGCTGGGCCAGGTTGATTTCCACGATGACCTTGTCGGCCAGAATCGCAAAACTGGCGCTGTTGCCAACCGAGGTGGTCGGCACGATCGCGCCGGTTTCGGTAATGGCGACTGCTTCGATGATGGCGACGTCGATCGGCGCCATCTGTTTGGTGCGCAACAGTTCCACCGTTTCCGACAGATGCTGATCGACGAACATCACGTCGCCGCGATTGATCGCCGCGCGCAACACGGGATCGCTCTGGAACGGCATCCGGCGCGCCAGCGCGCCCGCCTCGGTCAACGTCTTGTCGACATCGCTGCCGAGCGAGGCGCCGGTAAGCAACGTGATTTTCAACTGTTCCTGGCGGGCCCGTTCCGCCAGCGCCAACGGCACCACCTTGGCGTCGCCAGCCCGTGTGAAGCCGCTCATTCCGACTGTCATGCCGTCGCGTATCCATTGCGCGGCCAATGTTGCATTGGTGATTTTCTGCCGCAAAGCGGGCAGGCGAATGCGTTCTTCAGAATTGGTCATGCGATTTGTCTCCATTTTTCAAAGTAGGTGGAAGTTAAGTCATTCCATAAAAATCACAATTTACAGAAAGATATTCATAAACGTGATAACGTATATTCACTAACATGTTAGTAATATTAATCACTAATATGTTAGTGAGTCAAGCGATATGATGAAGCAAGCGCACGGCGAGCAAAAAGACGATACCCTCCTCCTCAGTCTGCTGGACAAGCGATATCCTCGTTGTTCGATACCTATCGCGATCAGCGTGGCGATATGATCGTTAACATTGATTTAAATGGATTGATGGAGAGACAATACGAAATTTCGTTGGGGGTTCCGTTGAAAAAACACCAGATCGCTTACCCGAATCTGCCGCAGCGCATGCTCAAAGCGAGGGACAGCTTGATGGCGAATTTTCGGCCCATCCTGAACCGCTTCGATATCACCGAACAACAATGGCGCATTTTGCGAGCCTTGGATGAGCACGGACAACTGGAGCCGAAAGAAATCGGCGAACTGTGCCAGATATCGAGTCCCAGCATGGCCGGCATGTTGTCGCGGATGGAAGAAATCGAGTTGATTGCGCGCGGCCCCGTTGCGGGAGATCAGCGGCGCGTCATCGTGCGCCTGTCGCAAAAGGGAACCCATCTGTTGAGCCAAATCGGCCCCTTGATCGACCTTCAATATTCCTATATCGAGCAGACTTACGGCAAGCAGATCTTCGCCGACTTATTCAAGGTACTGGAAGCATTTATCGATTTGAATAAACGCAGTGTCAAGCAAGTCGACTTGCCGTCACCCGGGCAAAATCAAGAGCACATCTAAAAATTGTGGGGCAGGCCTTTGCCCCTATGAGCGCGTCAGCTTCAGCGGCTTGGCGGCCCCCGGCTTGGCAGCGATTTGTGCGCTCGGCTGCGTCGACGCGAGCGCTGAATTTTCAGCCGCTGCAGAGCGGTAACCGATGCGGAAGCCGCCCCAATGCTTGCCTTCGACGTAAATCGGCGCCGACAAATCGTGCATCACCTCGCCAGTGTCGCGCTTATACGTTTGCAGCAAGAAGTCATTGGTATTGGATCCACAACGCGCCCCGGTACGGTCGTTGAAATGACGCTTGGTGCGGTTATTGAGCAGGTCGGTTTCGTAATCGCCGGTCAGCGGCTGTGAGAATTTCTTGTTGTGAGTCGGCAGATAACCCTTGTCGTCGACTGCAATGGCGAACGCGATCTGCGGAATGGCAGCCAACAACGCTTCTTGCACCGGCGGCAGCACGCGATCGGTGAATGTGTCGAAACGAGAAGTATATTTTTGCGGATTGGTGTGCGGGATCGGCTTGTATTGACGGTCGAACAGCGCGTCGCGGCTGATTTGTCCGTTGGCGATGGCTTCGGTGAAGATGCGCCCTATTTCCCGCGCGGCAGTCTGCGCCGCCACCCGGATCGGGTCATGCATTGTTTCGACATTCGATTCGGCCAGCGCATTGCTGATTCCCTCCGCCAATTCGGCCAGGGCCATCGCCGAATTGGTGGCACGCGGCAATTCCACCTCAGTCGATAACATGCTGTCGCGAATGCGCAACATGGCGTCGGAAATGACGCGCGTGGTGGCGACGTGTTCGCGCGCAGCGGCAGCGATCTGCTGAATCTGCTCTTCGGAGACGCCGGATGACTGCTCGATATTGCGAAACATCGCATGCACGCGTTCGACGTTTTGTGCCGCGTGATTAACCTTGTCGGTCAGCGCATTCATGCCGCTGGTGGCCTTTTCGGCCTGCTCATTGATTTCGCGCACCATCACGCCAATTTCATCGGTGGCGGATTTGGTGCGCTGCGCGAGCTGCCGCACTTCACCCGCCACCACCGCGAAGCCGCGCCCGTGCTCGCCGGCGCGTGCTGCTTCAATCGCCGCGTTCAGGGCCAACAAGTTGGTGCGGGCGGCAATCTCTTCGATGACTTCGGTGATCACGTGAATGCGGCTCGATTTCTCTTTCAGCCCCCTCATCACGGTCGAAGCCGATTCCGCATCCTTGGTGGCAGCGCGGATGCCTTCCAATCCGTGGTCGACTTCACTGCGCCCGGCGACGCTTTCGCTCCTGACGTCGGCGGCAACCTGGGACGCGCGCTCCGCATTGGCGGCAATGTGTTCCGTGGTGTTGGCGTTTTGTTCGGAGCCGGCGACCACTTCATTGATGGTCATCACATCTTGCTCCATCTTCTTCTTGACCGAATCGACGAAATACGAGGTTTCGGCAGCGCCTATCATGATTTGATCGGTTGTCTTGCCTACCTTGGTCACCAATTTCGTGACGCCGTCGTTGCGCGTAGTCTGCCGCATCAGCACAAGCACGATTGCCGCGCTGCACAATGCCTCCAGCGTCGCCGACACACCTGGGCCCACCAGCGTGTCCGCTACGAGATTAAGTAGAAAAGCCAGCAGCGCGCTGACCGCAACGGCCGTCGACACGATAATCGCATAGCGCAGCAGAGCAAGCCGTAGCGGTTTCATATATCCCCCAATATGACAGTCATCCTTTGACAAGGAAGCTGGCTTGCAGAGTAACGATTTGCCAAATAGCATGTGCGCGTTATGCGCGCATCGACCTCGTCCAAGGAAATTTTGCAATTTGAATCAAGCAATTCACTCCTAAGAGAAAGGCATCTATAAGAAATGTCGAAAGTGCCCAATGGCGCGACAGGTAACTCAGCCAGCATGCCGACTCTCTTCCTAGCGGTATCCGCTTGTAGGTGTAGATCCCCTCACTTTAGGATTAAGGGAGAGATTGGGCGCTTTTGGCAATTTTTAGAGGCGCCCACGAACCGTTCCTCCGATGCAGATAGTATAGTTGCCTATCAGTATTTTGGAATCAGTAAAACTACCTATAGTCACTTCTAGTTGCAAAGTATTTAATATGCATCAAATTTTCCCGGAATGCAACGACAGCGATTTGTCCGAAGTAAAGACCTTACTGAGAATGTGGATGCAGGAGGCGTGGGCTTCGCAACGCGATTGCTAGCCGTCGAGGGAAAGTGTGTCTGCCGCTGTTGGCGCGGGCATCGAACAATTATCGGGAACGCGCGAAAGATGGAACAAAAGATCCCCGTGCGTCGGGCGACGCACGGGGCAACCCAAAAATTGGGGGGAATGTAACAAAAAACTACATCAACAATCGAAACGATACAATGCGGGGGGTGCATGCATCGAATCGATGAATGCTATTTTCCGCCAGCCACATGTTAATTTGAGTTAATGCGCGGTAAAGTCGGGTAAAGACCGTGCTGCCGTGGCTGACCTTGTCTTCAAAGCTGCCGGATTGCGTCAGTTCTTGCCACTGCCTGACGCCGAGCGTTTCGGCAATAGCACCTTGAAAACGGTTCCCTTCCCCACGTCGCTCTTTACTTCGATCCGTCCATCGTGTTTTTGCACGATTCCGTAGGATAACGACAGTCCGAGTCCGGTTCCCTTGCCGATCGGCTTGGTGGTAAAAAACGGGTCGAAAATTCTGGACAGATGTTCCGGCTTGATGCCATGCCCGGTATCTTCGATTTCCACCCAGACACCCTCTCCTTCCTCTCCGGTTCGGATGGTGATGCGGCCGCTATTCTCGATCGACTGCGCGGCATTGACCAACAAATTCATGAACACCTGGTTGAGTTGGGAGGGCAGGCATTCGATGTCGGAGATGGCGCCGTATTCCTTGATAATTTCCGCCTTGTACTTGAGTTCGTTCCATATCACCCTGAGCGTGCTATCGAGTCCGCTCTCCAGATTTGCCCATTGCCGTCCGACTTCGTCGACGTGCGAAAAGTCTTTCAAATCCTGCACAATACGGCGCACGCGCTGCATGCCATCGAGCGACTCGCTCAGCAGATTTCCTATGTCTTCGCGCAGGAAGTCGACGTCGATTTCCGCCTTCAAACGCGCCATCTCTTGCTGCGCATCTTTCGCCAAAGTCTTTTCCCATCGCTCATAGGCCGCCAACAGCCTGAGCATGTCGTCGCTATATTGCTGCAAGGTGCCCAGGTTCGAGTTGACGAATCCGACCGGATTGTTTATCTCATGCGCGACTCCAGCCGCAAGTTGGCCGAGCGAAGCCATTTTCTCCGCCTGCAGCAATTGATTATGGGCATCCTCGAGCCGCTTGATCAACACTTCCTGCCGTTTTTTCTCGACCTCCAGCGTTTCATTGGCCTTCCTCAGATCGGCGGTTCGCTCATACACGCGCTCCTCCAGCATGTCGCGCGATTCGCGAATCGCTTGCTCGGCCATCGTGCGCGCGGTGATATCGCTGTAGCCGAATACGCGACCGACAATCTGTTCGCCAAGATACTGCGGACGCGAACTGCATTCGAAGATCCTTCCGTCCTTCAAGTGCAAAACGTCCAGTGCCTCATGGCGGTCGACGACTTCCCGCAAACGCGCGCGGCAGGCATCGGTTTCCACAACGTTGTTGGCGATGAAGGCAAGGATTTCCGCGTCATTCTGGTCCAACATCAACGCATCGGGAATTTCCCACATCATGCTCAGCAGTCGGTTCATGTTGGTGATCCTGCTCTCCCAATCGATCACCAGAATCCCATTTCCGGTCGACTCCAGTGTAGCCTGCAACTGCGACAGTGTCTGCGCCAGTATGTTGTCGTTCTGCCGCCGTTCGCCCGCATTGCTGGCCTGGATAAAGAGCAGTTGCCTGCCCTCATGAGAAACCACGCTGATCGACTTGGAAACGGCCAGCATGGAGCCATCGGCACAACGATATTCATCCTCTTGCGCCACGATCTCCTGAAACCTGCCGGCACGCACATCTCCCCAGTAAAAAACGTCTTTCAACGTGCTTTCGATCTCGTCGATCGTCATTGCAAGTAATTTTTCCTGGGGATAGCCGAGCGCATCCTGCGCCGCCCGATTGGCGCCGACGATACGGCCTGCCGTGGGTTCGACCAGCAGCAGCATCTGCGAACTGTGGTCGAGCATGAGTTGGGCAAATCCACTCATTTGGATCCGCTTGCGCGCCCTTGATGGATTGCGTCGAAATAATAGCTGATCCGTTTGCGCGGGCTAAGATAATTGTGGACTTCGTCGCTCACGAACTTGAAATGGCTGAAGGCGAACGGATGTCCGAACCACTTCAGATCGAGGTCGACGCACATCCCGACGCGAAGCTGATCCACCGAGATATTGAAATTATTCGACATCGCCATCGATAATTCGAGAACTGGTTAACCTTCGGAGAAAGCCCCAATATTTCCCCAATTCTACACCGACCTGCCATCATGCACGAGACCGGACTTGGCATGCGCTTGCGGCGCGCAAATTTGAGCGCTATTTATTCGGGTTAGGCAAGAATCCGGACAACAACGCAAGCGTCTCGATCCCGAGCTGGCCTTGCGTCATATTAAATCGCAACATCTTTACCCAGATCGGGTCCGCCTCAGTCTCCGATGGTTCGTGCGAACATTTCTCGCTGTCCACTCCGAGCGGCTCCATTTTCTTGCGCGCAGTGATGTCGATCATGCTGCCGGTCACGTTGACAACCTTGCCGCCCTCGATGGTCGGCTTTCCGATGGTGCGAATCCAGATCCGCTCGCCGTTGAGGCAAACAAACGGCAGCTCCAGGTCATACGGCTTTCCTTCGCACACAGCGTGCTGGAAGGCCTGCTGGACAGCCTCTTTATCCTGGTCCGCAAAAAATTGGAAATCGCGGTTCACGTCGTTCGGATCGTAATCCTTTCCCACGCCGTAAATGTGGTAAGCATCGTCGGACCAGGTTACGCGCCCGGTCGCACAATCGTATCGCCAGCCGCCCAGCCTGGGAATTTCCTCGGCTTCATTGAGCAAAGCGTGCAGGTCGGTCAGCACATCGTGCGCTTCCTTGTTGCGCGTGATGTCGCGTGCCGAAGAAAAAAGCAGTTTTCCGCCAATCGCAGGCGTCGACCGCCACTCGAGCCATCGGTAGCTGCCGTCCTTGCACCGATAGCGGTTGACAAATTGCATGGTCGACTCGGTCGTGACTTGACGCTCCACCCCTCTTACGGTCGCTTCCCGATCCTCGGGATGAATGAAGTCGAAAAAGGAGGAAGAGAGAATTTCCTGGTTGGTATAGCCGAGCGTTTCCTGCCACATGGTGTTGATCTTCAGGAAGCGCCCGTCAACCGTCACGATGCATGCCAGTTCTGGGATGAAATTGAAGAACCGTTGAAAATACTCCTCCGTCGCATTGCCGCCGCCGGACGCCGGCAGAGAGTCATTCGGCTGTGCGTCCTGAGCGAGGCACGCAAGCCTGACGGCGATTTGCGTGCCCTTGCCGGGAAGTGATTCTATCGAAAAATGACCACCGGAAAGCTCAACCATTTCGCGCATGTTGAGCAAACCGAGTCCCTGGATATTCTTGCTAGATTGCATCGATGGCAAATCCATCCCCGTGCCGTCGTCGGCAATCGATAGCATGACGCAACCTTTTTCCATCGACAAAGCGATCTTGACAGACTTCGCGTCGGCATGTTTGGCACAGTTGGTCAGCGCTTCCTGGAAAACCCGAAAAAGCGTGGATTCTACCGAGGACTCCAATCTATCCTCGTCGCCGCTGCAAACAAAGTCGACTTCGATGCCGGTGCGATTGCGGAACCTGTGCGCGTATTGTTCGAGGGCAGCCGGCAAGCCGGCGTAGTCCAGCACCGGCGGGCGCAATTCCGCGCAGATTTCGCGCACGCTGATTTCCGTGTCGTCGATCAACGCCCGCAAATCTTCCAGGCGCTGATAGCGCGTGGTGTCTTCCGCCGAAAACTCGGCTGCCAAAAATTTCAGGTTGAGCTTGATCGCAGCGAGATTCGGGCTGGTTCGATCGTGCAGCGCTGCAGAAAGCCGGCGCTTGGTTTCTTCCTCTGCGACCAGCAAGCGACGCGACGCCATATCCAAGCCGTGCGAATAGGTTGCCACTTCCTGCTCCATTGCGGATCGTTCGCGTGCGGCCCTGGCGTCGCTGATATCGGTTAGTGTCAGGCGCAGCCCGGAAGAGGGACCGTCCTTGGATGCCCAGCGGCCGCTCAACATCGCCGGAAACAGGCTTCCATCGGCACGTCCGAGCATCAATTCGAAGTTGTCGGCATTCTGGGTCTGTTGCAGATGCGCGACGCGCAGATTCCATCGATTCTTTTCTTCTGCCGCGATGAAGCGATCAAAGCGGTGATGCAGCAATTTTGCCCGCTCCACGCCCAACATCGTACTGGCGGTAAGATTGGCTGCCAGCACAATTCCTCTTTCACTCACCGTCAAGTAACCGATCGGCGCAAAGTCGTAAAGGTCGAGGTATCGATCGCGAGATTCCTCCAACTCAACTTGCGCCTCGCGCAAATTCTCGTTTTGCATTTCCAGTTTGATCTGAGACGCGTTCAATTCGCGTAACAGCTTGTCAGGAACACCCGCATATGCGTCCACCAATTGCCTTTTTGGCGTTGCACTGACGGCTACAGCGCACGATTGTCGCGCATTCCGGCGGTCGTTTTTTTGCTTGGCAGTCATGAAATTGTTCTTTCGATTAGTGGGTTCTGGCCCATCGCGTGACCTCAAGTCAAAGCCACCACTGCGTCCAGAAGCACCGTTTACTCTGCAACCCATGAAACCATGGCCGACAATGCAAGAGTAACAACCGAAAATTACTGGCGTTTTGATCTGCGTCAAATCCCGCGCGACAGCAAATGTCGGCACCAACTTCCAGCCACAGCGGGGGCTGTCTTTCTTGTTCTTATGACAGCATCCTTCGCGGAAGATCGTGTCGGAATAGAAAATGGCGTGAGCATCGCCGGGCGCGATATCGGCCATCCTATGCAAAAGTTGTTTCACAATGATGACATCGCCTGATTGCCGATTCTGCCGATTCGTGGCGCCATCCGCACAACTCTGCGCATCGACAATGCCCACGCTCATTGAACGTGTCGCGCCCCGCGAAGTCACTCTACGCGCTGGCTTGGCAACACTGGAAGGGCCGGTCGGATCGAGGATGCCCCCCAAAGGAGAGCGCAAGCCTCTAGCTCGGCGCAAGCCCGCTATGAATTGCGTACCGGGTAAGCTCTGCAACATTATGCATATTCAGCTTGCGCATGATGTTGCGCCGATGCACTTCCACGGTGGAGGCCGCGATGTGAAGTTGTTCCGCAATTTCAACCGAGGTGCGGCCTTCTGCCACAAGCTGCAATACATGACGTTCCCTGGGTCCGAGTTGCGCGCTCGTCTTGCTTTGTTCGCCCTCGCCGAACAAGGCGCCGGTGACGACATTGGCCACGTCGGCGCAAAAATAATGGCGGTTTTGCCGCACCGCCTTGATGGCACGCAACAACTCTTCGCCGGCTTCCGTCTTGGTTACGTATGCCGAAGCGCCGGCGCGCATCATGTCGAGCACGTAACGCTGATCCGAGTAGGCCGACAGCGCGATCACTTTGACCGTCGAATCGGCGGCGAGCAGGCAACGGGTGGTTTCGACGCCATTCATGCCTGGCATGCCGATATCCATGCAGACAATGTCGGGCTGGTGTTTGCCGACCAGATTGACGACTTCAAGACCGTTGCCGGTTTCGGCCACGACCTCCATCTCGCCTGTCCGCTCCAGCAAACTGCGGAGGGCGTCGCGAAACATCTGGTGGTCGTCGGCAAGCACAATGCGCAATTTCATTACGGCACTTTCTGGAATATCGCTTGGATTTTCAATCCCGGACGGGGATGCGGATATGTTCAAAATGTATCACCTTTGGTGCGTGCGCGCAAAGAAGCTCCTCGGTCTGGGAATCGCCCTGCCCTCCGTCCTGCGCCCGCAATGAGCCCTTTGAACCCGCGTTCCAGGACGAAGCGCTGGCGACCGATGCCGGCGGCACAACCGAAATATGAAATCGAGATTATTGGCAATGCGTGTTGGCGCCCATCACTCGGCAGGCAATCACGTAAGCGAACGATGCGTGCGTGACGTCGCCCGCATCTTTCAATGTCTTGTGGCAACGCGGCATTGCGCGGATAATTTCACCAGCCCGCTTTGCAGGCTGGAGGGAACATGGTGCCAGCGAAATTCGACTAGCTGCGATTGTTCATTTCAACGGTAGCCGCCGATCCGATTACTTTAACCGCCTCGCGCGCAGCCACGACTCCTTCGTCGGTCGGCACCACCCACACTTCAACCCGGCTGTCCGCACTCTGAATCGGCGCGACTGCGTTGCCGATCGCATTCCGATTCGCCCCGGCGTCGATCTGCACTCCCATCCATGCGAGCTGCGCGCAGACGTCGGCGCGCAATTGGGCGTCGTGCTCGCCAATCCCGCCACTGAAGGTCAGCACATCGAGCCCGCCGATGCAGGCGATCAGGGCGCCGGATTCGCGCGCCACGCGATGCGTGAACAGTTCGATCGCGCGCAGCGCCGCCGGGCTTGCATCGGCGCGCAGCGCGCGCATGTCGGCGGAGATGCCTGACAAACCCAACAGGCCGCTTTGCTTGTATAGCAGGGTTTGCAGTCGCGCGTGATCCCATCCCTGCTCCAGCAGATACAGCAGCACTCCTGGATCGAGCGCCCCGCTGCGGGTTCCCATAATCAAGCCGTCCAGCGTCGAAAAACCCATCGTGGTCGAGCAGCTGCGGCCTTCGCGGGTCGCGCAAAGGCTGGCCCCATTGCCCAGATGGGCCATCAGCACGCGGCCCTGCGCGCGCGCGCTGTGCTGGCGCAGCGCGCTCGTGATGAATTGGTACGACAAGCCATGAAATCCGTAACGGCGCACGCCTTGGTCGGTCAGTTCGCGCGGCAACGCAAAGCTGAATTCCGCGTCCTTCAAGGTGGCGTGAAACGACGTGTCGAAACATGCCACTTGCGGCGTGTCGGGAAAGGTTTTTTGAAATTCCCTGATGCCTTGCAGATTGTGCGGCTGGTGCAGGGGCGCCAGCGAATTGAGCGAGGCCAGGCGCGCAAGTATTTCCTCGGTCACGATCACACTGACGGAAAAATCCTTTCCGCCGTGCACTACCCGATGGGCAATCGCCCTGATGCTCGGCAGCGTAGGTTCGGCTGCCAGCAAATCGACCAGTCGATGCATTGCCTCGGTGAACGGATGCTTCGTGTCCGGCGACAAATTCACACTGTGTTTATCGCCGTTGAAGCTCCAATCGAGCGTCGCCGTGCCGCCCGGTTCGAGTCCCTGAAAATTGCCGGTCAGGACGCTGGGCTGCGCCTCGCCGTCCTGCACCAGATGAACCGAAAATTTCAACGAAGAAGAGCCGGCATTGACGGCAAGTATGGCCATCTCGTCCTCCGCCTACCAAGTCGAGCGCGGATGATCGCGGCGCGCGTTGTAAGCCGCCAGACGCGCCAGCAACGCCGAAGAAACGCGGGCCATCGGCCCGTCGGCGCGGCTGGTCAACGCAATCGGCAGGCGCGCGCCGAGCACCAAGCCGGCGCTATTGGCGCCCGCCATATACTCCAGTTGCTTCGACAGCATGTTGCCCGACTCCAGGTCCGGCACGACCAGGATGTCGGCATCGCCCGCCACCGACGACGTAATGTGCTTGACCAGCGCCGCGTGGGGCGAAATGGCATTGTCGAACGCCAGCGGACCGTCCAGGATGCCGCCCGTGATCTGTCCGCGCTCAGCCATCTTGCACAGCGCCGCTGCATCCAGCGTGGAAGGAATGTTCGGGTTGACCATTTCCACGGCCGACAGGATGGCTACTTTGGGATCGGTGGTTCCCATCAGACGCGCGAAATTGATCGCGTTTTGCACGATGTCCACTTTCTCCAGCAAGGTGGGGTGTATGTTGAGCGCGGCGTCGGTGATGAGCAGCGGCTTGCTGTACATCGGGATATCGAATCGGAACACGTGCGACATGCGCCGCTCGGTGCGCAATGCGACACGCGAGAGCACTGCGTGGATCAACTCGTCGGTGTGCAGACTGCCCTTCATCAGTATCTCGACGTCCCCCTTGACGGCCATCTCGACCGCCGTTTCGGCCGCCTCGTGGCTGTGCTGCACCGAGACGATTTCGACCCCGTTCAAATCGATGCCGCCTTCTTCGGCCAGACGCCGGATGCGGGCTTCCGGACCGATCAATACGGGAATGATCAGCTTATAGCGGGCCGAGTCGATCGCGCCGCTGAGCGACTCGACATCGCACGGATGCACCACCGCGCACCGCACGGCGGGCATGTCTTTGGCCCGCGCCAGCAACTCCATGAAGCGCGCCTCCGGGTCGAATAGCTGGATCAGCGGGGCATGGATGCGCGGCAGCCGGACTTTTTGCGTGGGCGCCAACACCTTGGCGGTTCCGTACAGCACGCGCTCGCCCTTCTGGTTGACGACCTGGCAATCCAGTTCGACGATTTTCTTCAAGTCGTCCTTGCCGACCACGGTCGCCGTCACGGTGAGCGTGTCACTGATGCGAACCGGCTTGGTGAAGTGCAAGGCCTGATCGACGTAAATCGTTCCGGGACCGGGAAACTGCGTGCCGAGCAAAGCCGAAATCAGCGCGCCGCCCCACATGCCGTGCGCGATCACGCCGTGAAACAGGGTATCGGCCGCGTATTCGGCGTCCAAATGCGCAGGATTTGTGTCGCCCGACACCGCCGCGAAGGCCTGGATGTCGGCCAAGGTCAGGGTGCGTTGCAAACGCGCGCTCTGACCGATGGCGATTTCATCGTAGGTGACGTTTTCGATCAACTCGGTATTCAGGTTCAGGTTCATGGCGATCTCTGGTTAATGAAAGAACTGAGTGTGATGGATGCTGCAGGCAATGCGAAACCTGCAGCAGGGCGTCAAGAAGGCTTGAACAGACTGTTCAAGTCGATGCCAATGCCGTCGTCGCCAAACTTGAAACCCTTGTCGACGAGGTGTTCCTCGACGTCGATCAAAATTTGGCGCGTCGCACCGACGCCCACCTGATCGACATAACGCGTCTCGAGCTCGTAGCGCAACACCAGAAGCGCCCGCAACTCTTCCCATTGGCGCGATTTTTCCGAGTCCGAATTGGTTCTTCGATCGGTTTCAACAGCCACCGCAACCGTGCGCCGGGCAAGCACCCGCTTCACGTCGGCCTCGTTCTGCAATTGCACGTCAAGCGCAAGCGCCAGCCGAATCACGCGCATGTTGATGTCTTCGACCAACGAGCGCATGCGCTGCAGTCGTGCGGCGTCCTGGTCGGGGATGGCGGGCGAGTCAGTCGGCATAGCGCACAAACACGTAGGTTCCGGGAGCGTCGCCAAGGGACTCCCCCTTAAAAGCCGGTGGCGCGATGGGGGCGCCCGAGCGTTCCTTGAGCCACGCATGCATGGCTTCCCACCACGAGCCTTCGCGCATCGGCGCCTTTTTGATCCAAGCGTCCGGCTCGACCCAGCCATGCCCTTTTTCGACGCTGTCGATCTGGTAAGTGCGACGCGGATGCCCCGGCTCGGAGACGATGCCGGCGTTGTGGCCGCCCGCCGCCAGAATGAACGTGGTGTGGGTATCGGTCAGCAAATGGATCTTGTAGACCGAGCGCCACGGCGAGACGGTGTCGCGCATCGTGCCCACTACCAGCAACGGCGACTTGATATCGTTGAGCGCCACGCCAACCCCGGCGACGCGATAATGCCCCGCCGCCAGCGCGTTGTTGAGGAACAGCGACGACAGGTATTCCGTGTGCATGCGTTCCGGCAGGCGCGTGGTGTCGGCGTTCCAGCTCATCATGTCGTTGCCCACCTCCGCCTGCCCGAGCAGGTAGCGGCGCGTGTTGCGCGACCATATCAAATCGCGCGAATTCAAGAATTTGAACGAGCTTCCCATCTGCTGCCCCGACAGGAAGCCGGTGCGAGCCATCGACTCGTGCAACGACTCGATCTGGTCGTCGTCGATGAACACGCCGATTTCGCCCGGTTCGCTGAAGTCGGTTTGCGCCGCCAGCAGCGTGACCGTGGCAAGCTCGGGCAGGTTGTCGAAGCGAATCGCGTCCGCCTGCCGGCGCTGCGGAAGCTTGCCTTGCTGATCGTTGGGCGCTGCGTCTTCGCGCCGCCGTTGCGGAGCTTGCGCCAGTTCGTTGTGCCGATCGAGCACCGATGCCACGATCGACAGGAAGGTTCCGCCCAGGCAGTAGCCAATCGCATGAATGCGCGCCGCGCCGGTGTGCGCCTTGACCTGGGCCATCGCTTGCATCACGCCGGATTGCAGGTAATCCTGCATCCCCAGCCCGCGATCGGACGCCTCGGGATTGAACCAGGAGATCATGAATACCGTGTATCCACTGTCGACCAGGTAGCGCACCATCGAGTTGTGGGGCGACAGATCCAGGATGTAATACTTCATGATGCAAGACGGCACGATCAGCAGCGGTTCCGGGAACACCTTCTTGGTGGTGGGTGTGTACTGGATCAGCTCGATCAGATGATTGCGGAATACCACCTTGCCGGGAGTCACGGCAACATCCTTGCCAACCTCGAAATCCAAGGGTTCAAGCCGGCTGGCGTCGGCAATGGGCGCGGCATTTTTTTGATATTCCAGCAAATCCTTGGCGTAGTTCCGGCAGCCATCAAGCCAGCTCTGCCCCATCGACTCCCAGCCTGTCTTGAGCACTTCAGGATTGGTAAGCGCCCAATTGGAAGGAGACAATGCGTCGAGCCACTGGCGCGTGAAGAATTTCACCAGATGATGGTTGTGGCGCGACACGCCGTCGACTTCGGTCGCCTCCGACCACCATGCATCGGCCGCCTTGAAACCTTCCTTCAAAATATTGTACGGCCACTCGTTCCAGCTCGGGTCGCTGAAACGATGATCCAGTTCCTTCACCGGATTGCCTTCGGCGTCCACCACGCGCAACCCTGAAAAGGCGCGAACCAAACTTTCCTGCAACAACGCGCGCGCCTGCTGAACGAGCAATAATTGTTGCCCGGGAGATGCCGCCAGATGCATGAGCCAGTCGGCATAAGCCAGGGACAGCGAAACTGGCAACACACCCAGACTGCTTTTCGCAATCTGCGAGCGAAACGCTTCGTCAAGTTGCTTGGCAGCCTCGCGCTGAAGGTCGGTTGGCTGCACGGGTGAAACTTGTTTGTCCATAGATTTCTTGCAAAAATTCGCGGTTGCGGAAATTACAGTGCAATTCGAGCACGGCCAATTCGGGCAGGCCTGCAGGCAAAATCACCGGAGCGCAGCATTAAAGCGCGACGCTCCTGGCGCCCCAAACATCGCATCGTCGCGCAGGTGTCAGGCCCGCCGGTTAATCGATTGCCGGCATCAATACTGATAAAAGCCCCTCTTCGTCTTGCGTCCAAGATATCCGGCATCGACCATCTCGCGCAATAGGGTCGCGGGGCGATATTTCGGATCGTTGAAGTCGCGATAAAACACTTCCATGATCGCCAGGCAGGTATCGAGTCCGATCAAATCGGCCAACGCCAACGGGCCGATCGGATGATTGGCGCCCAACTTCATGCCGGCATCGATCTCCTCGGCAGCAGCCAAGCCTTCCTGCAATGCTAGCACGGCTTCGTTAATCATCGGAACCAACAAGCGGTTGACGACGAAACCCGGCGAATTTTTCACCAAAATCGGCGATTTGCCTGCTTTTTTTGCAAGCTCCTGCGAAACGGCAACCGTTTCGTCGCTGGTCTGCATGCCGCGCACGACCTCGACCAAGGCCATTACCGGCACCGGATTGAAGAAATGCAAGCCGATAAACTGCTCAGGATGCGACATGTGCGCCGCCAGCCGTGTAATCGAAATCGACGAGGTGTTGGTCGCCACGATGGTTCCGGGTTTGATCAGCGCATCGACGCTCTTGAGCAGGCTTTGTTTCAGCTCAAGATTTTCCGTTGCCGCTTCGATCACGAAATCCGCCTCCGCCAGCCCACTCAGTTCCACGCTTCCGACGATCCGGCTCAAGGTCGCCTGTTTATCTTCGGCAGTAATCTTCGATTTTGCCAGCGCCCGGTCGAGATTTGCAGTGACGGTCGCAATGCCGCCGCGTACCGCAGCCTCGTTGATGTCGTGCATGATCACATTCAAGCCCGCAGTTGCGAACACTTGTGCGATACCGTTGCCCATTTGCCCAGCACCGATGATACCGATAGTTTGGATATTCACGATATTCCTTTTGAAGGTAAAGACTCGCCAAGACCGACATATTGGCAGGTGAAAGATGAACGCGGGTCGGCATCAACGGAAACAGCCGACTTGACGCCATCGCCATGTATCCACCACGCAAAACGAAGGCACTTGCAAGGTCTGAAGTTTGTTTCCTATATTACTTGCCCTATTTTGCTTGACTTCAAAGACACCCGATATACCGTCTAACGCGTATTTTCCATACCTGTTTTCCGGTATAGATTGCGCATTGAACGCGTACTGTCGGCAGCCGCCAATTCCGCTGCGGCAAGGCCGTCTGGCCTATCTATCCACCCCTCCAGCATTGCCAGTGCTGCGTCGAGATTGCACTGCGCTTGCGCCGACAGCGGCGCGCCAAGCTCGAACATATAACCACGCACGGCAAGCAAAAAGCAGGGCGGCGGATCGTGGCGATGATAATGTTTAAAAACCGTCAATAAACTAGCTGGCGACAATGCATGGCTTGCTATCGGTTCGCCCTCGCGCGCGACCAGCGGCTCGAACGAAAACGGCTCCGCCCCGCTCGCTGCGGCATCGATGAAGACGATACGCTCGCGATCCGCCAGATCGGTGACGAATTCGACCTGCAATTGAAAGTCTGTTAAGTATTCGATCGGTGCCGGCCGCGCCTGTCCCACCTTTCGCGCCATGCGCCGTTCGAGCGCGGCGATCGCCGTCGGCCCCAGTGCGTCGTCGCCACGGCTGGGATTGCCGTAACCGATGATGAGGGTAGGCGCGCGCATGTTTATCCCGTCAATCGCGGGTCAGGCTGTGAACCGTATTGCCGTCGGCGTCGATCAATTCGGCAGTCAACGGCATTTTGCCGATCGCGTGGGTCGCGCATGACAGGCAGGGGTCGAACGCGCGGATGGCGACTTCGATGTGATTGAGCAAGCCTTCGGTAATCTCGTGGCCGCTCAGGTATTGGCGGGCGACCGCGCGGATCGCCTCGTTCATCGGCTGGTTGTTGTGCGTGGTCGAGACGATCAAATTGCACATCGTGACCAGATCGTCGTCGTTGACTTGATAGTGGTGGATCAAGGTGCCGCGCGGCGCTTCGACCACGCCGACCCCTTCCCGCACGCGCTCACCCTTGGTCACCAAATCGTCGCCCAGCAGTTCGGGGTCGTCCAGCAAGTCGCGGATGGTTTCCGCCGCATGCAGCAGCTCGATCATGCGCGCCCAATGGTAACCGAGCGGCGCATGCATCGGGCCGTCCGAATAGGCGATGAATTCCTTGCGCTCCTGCTCCGCCAACGGCGTCGAAATGAACGAGCAGTTCTGGATGCGCGACAAAGGGCCGACGCGATACCAGCCGTCCTTGCTGCCGATCGACTTCAGATAGGGAAACTTCATGTAGGTCCAGGGCTTGACCTCTTCCTCGATCAGGGAGTCGTATTGCTGATAATCGATACCGTCGTATAACACCGCGCCTTGCGCGTCGCGCCCGCGCAGCGTGCCGTCGTAGAAATCGAGCGCGCCGTCCTTGCCGGTCAGCGACATCATGCCGGAACGGAAACTGCCGAAGTGGTCGTACAGCGCCGGGTTTTGCCGGTGCAGGTCTTTGACGATCTGCACCGAAGCCGCACCCCAGGCAACGATCTCGTCGATATCCTTTTTCAGGATGTTGCGTTCCTCGATGCTGATGCCCTTGTTCATGCCGCCAGGAATGGCGCCGGTGCCGTGCACGCGCTTGCCGGACGTGATGCGAATGACTTCCTGGCCGTATTTGCGCAGCAGGATGCCCTGCTTGGCGGTGTCGGGATAACGCTCGGCGACGCCGACGATATTGCGATGCGCGATGTCGCTGTCGAAGCCGAACAGCAAGTCGGGCGAGCAAAGATAGTACATGTGCAGCGCGTGCGATTGCAGCATCTGTCCATAATGCATCAGGCGCCGGATCTTTTCGGCTGTCGGAGTCAATTGCCTGGCGCCGACGATGATGTCGAAGGCTTTCGATGCTGCCAGGTTGTGGCTGACCGGGCAAATTCCGCACAGCCGCTGCACCATGACCGGGACTTCCCAATAGGGGCGGCCCTGGATGAATTTCTCGAAGCCGCGGAATTCGACGATATGCAGGCGCACCTGCTGCACGCGATTGTCGGCATCGAGCAGGATCGTGACCTTGCCGTGGCCTTCCACGCGCGACACCGGTTCGATGACGACCCGGCGCAAGTTGTCGGCGGGAGTTGCTGTTTCGAGGCTGAAGTTCATAAGGGTCTCAATCGAAATGGAACATCCGGTAGTCGAGACCAGGCCTGCGCCCGGCCAGCAACTCGGTCAACACGCGCCAGATGGTGTCGCCCGACGGCGGGCAGCCGGGGATCGCGTAGTCGATATGGACAACTTCATGCAGCGGATAAACCTTGTCGAGCAAGAGCGGCAATTCCGGATCGTTGGGAACGCCACCGCCGGACAGATTGCGGCGGTGGACATAGACTTCGTCCAATATGTCTTTGAGCGCCAACGAGTTGCGTTGCGCGGGCAAGCCGCCGTTGATCGCGCAGGCGCCGATGGCAATCAGTGTCTTGCAATTGGCGCGAAATTCCTGCAGCACGTGCACGTTTTCGGCATTGCAGACGCCGCCTTCGATGATGCCGATGTCGCACGCGCCGCAATGCTTGATGTCGGTCAGCGGCGAACGGTCGAATTCGACCAGATCGATCAATTGCAGCAAGCGTTCGTCGATATCGAGAAAGGACATGTGGCAGCCGAAGCAACCGGCCAGCGAGGTCGTGGCGACGCGGATCTTGGCGGCGGGGGCGCTTGCAGGTGCGGCGGTGGTGGCGGTCACGTCAGTTCCCCTTTCGTTCCAGCGCAGTGAACTGGCTGATCGGCTTGTCGTCGTAAGTGCGCTGGCCGATGGGCACGATGAAGCCTTTGCGCTTGGGCAGGATGGCGCCGACCGGACACACATGCGCCGCTTTGTCGTCCGCCGAAAAATCGGTGTCGCCCAGCTTGCCGGAGGCCGCGTTGACGGTCAGGCGGGTATTGATGCCGCGCCCGGACAAGCCGAACACGTTCTTGCCGTCGATATCGCGGCTGGCGCGCACACACAGCGAGCACAAGATGCAACGGTTGGTGTCGAGCAAGAAGTCGGGATGCGATGCATCGACCGACCGATTCGGGAAAAATTGCGGGTAATGCGGCGAGCGCATTTGCATGTCGTAAGCGATCGCCTGCAACTGGCAATTGCCGCTTTTTTCACACGACGGACAAAAATGGTTGCCTTCGACAAACAACATCTGGATCACTATGCGCCGTTCTTCCTTCAACTGATGCGTGTCGCTTTCCACCACCAGGCCCTGTTGCGCGGCGGTAGTGCACGACGACACCATCTGCTGCCCGATCTTCACCGAGCACACTTTGCACGAGCCATGCGGCTTCAAGTCCGGGTGGTAGCACAGATATGGCAAATAGTGACCGGCATCCATCGCCGCTTGCAGAATGGTTTGTCCTGGCTCGAACGGCACGGTCTTGCCGTCCAGCGTAAAAGTTGGGGTCAGTTCATTCATATTCTTGATCCAAATGAGCGTCGCTGTCATCGCGCTTGGTCAGCTGCCGTGCGGCGGTAAGCGCGCCGTCGAGGTCGAACGAAGGCACAAAGGTCTTATGCAGCATCCGGCGTTCATAGGCCGGGCGGAATTTTTCGATGGTATCGAGCACAGGGTTGCAAGCCGAATGCCCCAGCCCGCAATGGGCCAGCGTCAACAGGTGCCGGTCCATCTGCTTGATTTCCTCGAAATCGTAGGGCGAACCCTTGCCGTTGTCGAGCTTGTCCATCATGTTTGCCAGCAACGTCGTCCCGACCCTGCACGGCGTGCAAAAACCACAACTCTCGTGCGCGAAAAAATGCGTGAAATTGCGCGCCACCTGGAACATGTCGCGGCTTTGGTCGAATATCATCACCGAGCCTGCGGTCGGAATGTCTTCAAAGGCGATCGCGCGCTCGAACTCGTCGGGCGCAATGCAGACGCCGGCTGCGCCACTGATCTGCACCGCCTGCACGTTGGTCGCCCCGCAGTCGGCCAGCATGTCGGCGACAGTGACGCCGAACGGGTATTCATAGATGCCGGGCCGCGGACAATCGCCGGAAATGCTTAACAGCTTGGTGCCGGTCGATTGGCTGGTGCCGATACCGGCGAACCAGTTGCCGCCGCGCCGCGCGATCATGCAGCCGTTAATCAGGGTTTCGACGTTGTCGACCACGGTCGGCCGACCAAGGTAGCCATTGGTCACAGGAAACGGCGGCCGATTGCGCGGCGTGCCGCGTTTGCCTTCGAGCGATTCGATCAGCGCCGATTCCTCGCCGCAAATATAGGCGCCGGCGCCGAGATGGATCTCGATGTCGAAATCGAGGTCTGGCGCTCCCATAATGTTCTTGCCAAGCAAGCCTTCGCGGCGCCGTTGCTCAAGAATTGCATTCAACGGCTCCAGCAGATAACGGTATTCGCCGCGCAGGTACAGAAAGCCGCGTTTGGCGCCGATCACGTACGCGCACAAGGTCATGCCTTCAAACACTTGATCCGCATGGGAATTGAGCAGCACGCGATCCTTGAAGGTGCCCGGTTCGCCTTCGTCGGCGTTGCAGACCACATAATGCGCATCGCCCGGCGCGTTGCGGCACAGTTCCCACTTGAGTCCGGTGCGAAAGCCGGCGCCGCCGCGCCCGCGCAGATTCGACAACTTCACCTGCTCCAGCATGCCATCGCGACCCAGCGCAAGAGCGCCGACAATCGCTTCGCCGCGCTTGTAGCGATCATTGAGCAAAATTCCGCTGCGCCGGATATTGTCTTCCACCTGGAAATAGGCCGCCGGCCACGCATCAAGCGGCGTTCGCCGGCGTATCAGATCGCAGATTTCGTCGATACGGGCCTCGGAGAGGCGCGTAATTGCCCGGTTGTTGACCAACATGGCCGGCCCCTGGTCGCACATGCCGGTGCACGACGCGGTGTCGATGCTGACCAAACCGTCGGCGGAAGTCTCGCCGCGCTTGACGCCGAGATTGAAGAGCATGCGATCAAGCAAGCGCACACTACCGAGCATCTGGTCGGTGATGTTGTCGCTAAACAACACACGATAGCGACCGCAGGGTTGCGTGTACAAAAACGAATAAAAGCCGGTGACCGCTTCGATCTTGATGCGCGGCACCTTCAGCGCCACGACCAGCGCCTCGATGATCGGCGGCGCGAGCCATCCGCTCTGCTCCTGTATTTCGCGCAGAATCTGCAGCATATAGCTTGGGTCGGCGTCGTAGCGATCGACGACCGCTCGCACCATTTCGACGACGTCCGCTGATTGATCGAGTATCACAATGGCGTTCCTCTCAAAGCTCCAACACACAATGACGCCTGTCCGGCTCGTGCGCATGTGATTTGACCCGAAAACCCAGGTTGCGCACCCGCTTGAGCATCGCCACGCGCGGCATCGACGATGCACAGCATCCTACGCGAACCCTGCCCCCGCCGGCCAAATCCATCGGCGACCTCGACGAAGGATGCGCCCAAGATCCGGTTCGGACTGGTCATATGGCACCACACCGCTATGATACGCTCAGTTACGCTAATTCCGCCATCCGAATCGGCTCGGCGCTCTCCTTGTGGATCGCAACCAACGCCATGCATCGATCGCGGTCTAGCGGCGTGCAATATGCACCCCTCTCCTTGACCGGACGGCAGCGTCGCCGTTGCAACCTTTCCTCTACCGGGCTGGTCCGCAACAGAAATGATTGTGCTTGAGCAAGAGTTTCCGCGAAATACCGCGCTTTAGGTATTTGCGCTACCGGTTTTCCGGTAGCGCCGACCGCAATTGGCGCTATACAAGCGGGTCGAATCGGATACTGGCTTTCGGCGCGGTGCCGTCCCGAAGAGAATGGATTCGTCCACGCTGATGAATATTGCCAAAAATGCGGCGACCAAAATCAGTGCCGCATCGAACCGGAAAGCGAGTAACGCATAGCCAAGCCGCTAAACGATTTTCCATATTGGATTATTGACGCACGCGCCATAAGTGGCGCATGGGGCAGGAAATTCGACCCGATCGGTTCTACTTCCGTACGACGAGCATAAAGTAAGTCGCTTTCACGATCGTATTGACCTTGCCTGTGTCGTCTTTGACTTCGATCTCTTTGACAATTTTGAATTTGCCGTGCGCCTTGGTCTCGCGCTCTATTTCGTCCCATTCCTGGTCTGGAATCGTCAATTCGACGAACAATTCGCGACTTGCGGGAGCTAAAAAGCGAATCGTGACTTCGCCCACCACCGGGACGATTTCCTGCATGCCGAACCGGCTGATGCACATTATCCCGAACGGAAATTCAGCCAGGGTGAAGATCGCACCGGCATAGACCCCGCCCAAATGATTTCTATTGCCGTCCGCAGGCATGGCAATCTTGAGGACATTGGGGCTTTGCTCAAGGACCCTGAGTCCCATGTTCTTCAGGGTGTCGATGCTCTGCATCATGTGTTCCGCTTTGTCCATCGATGGCTCCGTTGACTATGAATTGTCGGCAATGGCTCGGTCGTCAAGCTATTTGAAATTGGCAACGTCTGGCGCGGTGGCGCTTCAGTTGCCATCGAATAGTTCGGCGTACGTTAGTCGAAGCTGCCGCTTGAGCAGCTTCCCGGTCGGGTTTTTCGGCAGCGCATCGACAAAAACGACGCCTTTCGGCGCTTTGAACGACGCCATCCTTGCGCCGCAATGCGTCAGCACTTGCGACTCGCTCAGGGTTTGTCCGGCTTTGACCACCACGACGGCGACCACCGCCTCGATCCAGCGCGGATGCGGCAGGCCCACTACCGCGACTTCGGAAACCTGCGGCAACAGATAGAGCGCTTCTTCGACTTCGCGGCTGGCGACATTTTCGCCGCCGGTTTTTATCATGTCTTTCTTGCGATCGACGACCGTGATATAGCCCTCCTCGTCCATCGTCGCCAAATCGCCGGAGTGAAACCAGCCGCCCTCGAATGCGGCGGCGGTGCGCTCTGCATCGTTCAGGTAGCCGAGCATCAAGTGCGGCGAGCGATGCACGATTTCGCCGACAGCCCCCGGCGGCACGTCGCGCATGTCGTCGTCGACGACCCTGGTTTCGACATTGAACATCGGGCGTCCGCACGACCCAGGCTTACGCAACTGATCTTCGGGGCCGAGCGTCGTCGCGCATGGCGCAATTTCGGTCTGCCCGTAGACGTTCCACAAACGCACCTTTGGCAGGCGCTCCGCCAATTCGCGCAGCACTTCGACCGGCATGATCGAGGCCCCGTAGTAACCTTTGTGCAAACTAGACAAGTCGGTAGTATCGAAGAGCGGCGAACGCAGCAAGGCAATCCAGACCGTCGGCGGTGCAAAAAAAGAGCTGATGCCGTGGCGTGCGATCAAGGACAGCAAATTCTCCGGCACCGGACGGGCCGTGACGATATTGGTCGAGCCGACATAGATCGACGGGCCGAGCATGGCGTCCAACTGCGCGCAGTGGTAGAGAGGCAACGCGTGCAAGGTGACGTTGTCGGCGGTGAAGGAAAGATCGACGACGCAACTCACGTACTCCCACAAGACCGCATCGTGGGTCAGCATCGCCCCCTTCGGCGACGATTCCGTTCCGCTGGTGTAGACGATCTGCAGCAGATCGCTGCCGGACAGTGCGACTTGCGGCAATGCCGCGCTGCACGCAGCGAGCGTGTCGAAACCAATCATGTCGGCCTGTGGCTCGCTCGGCTCTTCAGCCGGCAGCCAGACCAGGTCTCGCACTTGCGTATTCAACGCCGCCGCCGCGCGCGCCAACGGCGCCAACGCACTGTCGGTCGCCAGCATCGTTACCCCGGCATGACGAAGAATGTAAGCGACCTCTTCGTCTTTGAGCATGAAATTGATCGGCACCAGGACCGCGCCAAGCCGTGCAAGCGCGAAACGCAGCGCGACAAAGGCATGCGAATTTCGGGCGAGGATTGCCACACGCGATCCTTTGACGACGTTTTGCTGCGCCAAGCCGGCTGCTATGCGGTTGCAAATGCGGTCGAATTCGGCATAAGTCCATCGGATGTCGCCACAGGCGATGGCCAATTTGTTTGGATTCTTGGCGGCGCTTCGATGCAGAATGTCGCCCAGCGTCTGACGATGAGTATCGCGATTCATGGTGTCTCCATATGTGGGTCGTTTTGAGTCTATACGCTCAAATCCTTGCACCCGACGCGCGCCGAAATGTGCGGCGAAACTTGCCCCTTCGGATTATCTCCCCGAAGATCGGGACGGTTCGCCAAAAACATGATGGCCGCCGGCGAGAACAATTTTGCCGCCGGCATTTTCTGTCGAGCGCAGCACAGTATAACCGCCACAATAGGATTTTTGCATTCGTGCGCTGCACAAACCAATGAGACGGCGCACACTGGCGGCGTGCCCGGATTGCCCGGGCCGAGATCGACTTTCTAGACGGAGGGGTGCAGGCAATCGCCGGTTGCGACGCCTGCCGTGCACATTAGGGCTTGCTGGATTCGGCGGTGATCACCCAATGTCCGCCGATGTTTTCCCACTCGAGGACCTTTTCGACTTCATCGCGATACGCATCCCCGCGATAGCTCTGGTGAAACGTCGCCGTTGCGTGGCTGGCATCCTGGAACGTGAATTTCACGTTGGTGAGTCCCACGCTGATCTGCCGCGATGCGGAAATCTTGGCGCGTCGTCCGGCAGCCCATTGTTCGCGACTGATGGTGGCGCTCGGCTGGAAGGTCGGCGAATAGAAATTGAGATAAGCCTGCAGATCGTGCGACGACCAGGCGGCACTCCACGCCATCAGCGCGTCGGCAACGAGTTTGTGCGGATTGTTCGGATTGTTCGGCGCCGAAACCTGAGCCGCCGCATCGCGCGATACTGTAGCGGATCTGATGTTTTCGGCGGCGCTAGCCGACTCTTTCAATAATTCGACGGCGCGGATATTCAAGTCCGATTTGTCGGCGACATAGGTTTCCGGCGCTTCGACCGGGCAATTATTGGCGTCTGTTTCATCGGTGCGATCGCCGAAATTGGGCAGGGGACCGGCATCGGGTCGCGTCAGTCCCAGCACTTTGAACAGGTTGCCCATGCCGGCCTGCGCGCGCGCGTAGGCGATCAACTGGTCGTACTGTGCTTCGACAAAGGAACGCCTTGCCTGGAATAGCTCATTCTCGGTATCGAGCAAATCGAGCAAGGTGCGCTGTCCGATATCGAATTGCTGCTTATATGCATCGCGCGCCTTTTCGATCGACAATTGATGCTGGTCCAGGTAAGTCAGCAATTCGGCTATCTTGCGCTTGTCGTTGTAGGCGATTTCCAGGTTCTGGCGCAAGTCGCGGCAAACCTTGTCGCGCAAATCGCGCGTGACGTTGATTTGATCGGCCAATTGATGCAGTCGAGCGCGGTCGCTCAAGCCGTTGAACAAATTCCAGGTCATGACGATTTGCGCGGTTCTGTCGTTGGTTACGCCAATCTCGCTATTGATATTGTTGCCATGTTGAGCATTCAAGCGCAGGTCGAGGCGCGGTTGGTAGGCTGCGCGACGAGTGCTCGCCTCGCTATCGGCTGCGCGGATACTCTCAATCGCGGCCAGCACCGCCGGATGCGTCTTGTCCGCGAATCTCAGTGCGCCACCGATGTCGGGCGGCAGCCCGTTTTCCAGTCCCAGGGGTTCGTCCAAGTCCTTGGCCGGACGCACGCCGACCAGGCGTTGAAAGCGCGCGCTGACGTCGTGCAGGTTCGAGGTTTCGGTCAGCAGATTTGCCTCCGCCAGCGCCAAGCGACCGGCCGATTGCTCCAAATCGACGCGCCGGCCCACGCCTGCCTTCGCCTTGCTTTGAATTTGATCGTATACTGCGCGGTGCTGGACGTAATTTTCCTCTGCCAAGGCGACCAGTTTGCGATACCGCAGCACGTCGAGGTGGGCGCGCACGACCTCGAGCGTCGTGCTTTCCGAGGTGTCGTAGAGTTCGTAAAGCCGGGCAAGGCGGTTATGGTCGAGCCGCGCGACATCGTTGGCAGTTGCAAAGCCGTCGTACAGCATTTGCGTGAGCGTCAGCGCTTCCGACCGGGAATTGAAATTATCGACCAGCAAGGGCTCATTGTGGCTTTCGTGCGCGACACTGGCTTGCAAGTCGGCATGCGGCAAATAGCCGCCGAATGCGACGTCGCGTTCGCCATTGGCCGCCTGAAACGCATGCCATTTGGCCTGCACCTCCGGGTTGGTCGTGATGGCTAGCTGTGCAGACTCTTTCATGGTCATCACTTGAGCATTCGCAAACATTGGCAAAATCGCAAGTAAGAGCAAGGATTTTCTAATCTTCATGATTCAGAACTCTGTATGATTGAGTGAAGCGGGTAGCAATTGCGCCCCACACGAGCGACAGTCGCGTGGTGCAGCACACTAACGAAGCGTAAAAATAACAGGAAATTGCCGTCATGTGGAACAATTAACAATATTTGACTAAAGTTAATGTTTTACGCTCCAATCGAATCCGAAATTTGTTGCGAAATTGCGCCGACTCGATAGATGTGCCCCCGCTAAGCCGACGACTGCATCACAGTTAAGAGCACCTGCGCAATTGAAAGACTAATAGCAAAATGTAAATCCCTGACTGGGCGATCGAGTATCAATTTGAAGGCAAACCATCCAAATCGGAAGCTGTTCAATGGCGTCGGCGCGCTGGCGATCGTCTTGGCGATCTTGGCTGCTTGCCTTTGCACTGAAGCGTTGCGCTCGGCTTTTGCCTTCGACATGAATCAGATCCAATCGAGTTTCAAAAGCCTGGGGGGCCGCCCGCAGGCTTTGCTCGATTGGCAAAAATTGCTGGTCGATGCAAGAGATCTTCCCAACCCCGAAAAACTCAAGCGCGTCAACGAATTTTTCAATCACCATATCGTGTATGCGGAAGACATCGAAGTATGGGGCGAGAAGGAGCATTGGGCGACGCCGATGGAATCGCTCGCCAAGGGCCGGGGAGATTGCGTGGCCTATACGATGGCGAAGTATTTCGTCTTGCGCGAATTGAATGTGCCCGACAGCCAATTGCGGCTGATCTACGTCAAGGCGCGCATCGGCGGCCCGGAAAGCGCGATCCAGCAGGCGCACATGGTGCTGGCGTATTATTCGTCGCCGACGGTGGAGCCGCTGGTCCTGGACAACCTGATTACCGATATCCGACCCGCATCGCGGCGCGCCGACTTGCAGCCGGTGTTCAGTTTCAATAGCGAGGGAATTTATGCCGGCGCCGCCGCCGATGCGGCGGCCGGCCCGGGCGGAGTCGGTCGCTTGTCGCGCTGGGCAGACTTGCTGCAGCGCGCGCACGCCGAGGGATTTTAATGCATCGCTACGGGCTGGCAGTCAGACGCACCGATCAATCAATGTAAATTTGTTACGGTAGGAGAGTTCCATGTCGATGTATCGCCAAATTTGGCTGGCCCTGATTCTGACGACGCTACTCAGTCTGGCAGGCGCCCTGCTCGCTTCGACCTTCAGCGCGCGCAATTATCTCGAAGAGCAATTGCGCATGAAAAACACCGATAACGCGGCGTCTCTGGCGTTGTCGCTCAGCCAGCGCAAGGCGGATGCGGTCGAAATCGATCTGGCAGTTTCCGCGCTATTCGATAATGGCCATTATGAATCGATCAAGGTCGTCGACCCGCTTGGCAAGGAAATCGCAGCGCGTGCGGCGACCTCGGACGAATTCGATGCGCCAATTTGGTTTGTGCATGCACTGCCGCTGTTTTCCGCGCCCGGCATGGCCCAAGTCAGCAATGGCTGGAACCAGGTCGGGACCGTCACCATTGTCAGTTCGACTCGTTTTGCCTACCGGACTTTATGGGAATCGACTACGCGCATGGTGGGCGCGCTGGCCTTCGCAGGTCTCTTGGGCGGCTGGCTGGGAACCTTGATATTGCGCCGCCTCAAGCAACCGTTGAATGCGGTGATTGCGCAAGCGCAGGCAATCGCCGAGCGCCATTTCGTCACGACGCCGGAATCGAACGTGCCTGAATTGCGGCAATTGACCTCGGCGATGAATTCCACCGTTCTTTTGCTGAAGAAAATGTTCGCCGACGAAGCGACCCGGCTGGAAGCGGTGCGCAAAGAAGCAAATACCGATCCGCTGACAGGCCTCTCGAACCGCAGTTACTTCATGGCGCAATTGCTGGCCGCAGTGGAAATCGAGGATGCGCAGTCGGGCGCGCTCCTGCTGATCCGCATCGCCAATCTGGCCGAAGTCAATAAGCACTTGGGACGCGCGGCAACCGACGAATTTCTCAAATCGGTGGCGGAAGTGTTGAACGTCTACGCCCATAAAGTGCCGAACGCGCTGGCGGCCCGCTTGAATGGCGCCGACTTCGGCATGCTGCTGCCCTTTACCGAAGCGCAACCGCTTGCCGACGAATTATTGCGCGCCTTGGTGGCGGCGACTTCGGCCTATGTGCCGCAAGGGCCGGTGGCGTTTATCGGCGCCGGCAAGTTCAACTATGGCGTCGACCTCGGCACCCTGATGACGCAGGTCGACACGGCAATAGCCGGCGCCGAAGCCGATGGCGTCAATGCCGTGCGCGACGCAACGGCGCTGAACATGGACGATGCGCCGCGCAGCAACGAGCAATGGCTGAAACTGATACAGCAGGCCGTGCAGCAACGCGAAACCAAACTTGGCTCGTATCCGGTCGCCGATTTCAGCAAGCACCTGGTGCACAGAGAATGTCCGCTGCGCCTGATGTTCGGCAACGACTGGTTGCCTGCGGGACGCTTCCTGCCGATCGCCGAGCGGCTGGGCCTGAGCGCAACCCTGGACGCGATCGCCATCGCGCTGGGCGTCGACGAGTTGAATGCGGATGCGCAACTGCCGGGCTTGGCGATCAATCTGTCGGCGCGTTCGTTGGAAGACGAAGGTTTCCTGAAGAATTTGCGCATTCTCTTGTTAGCCAATCCCGCCGCGAGCAAGCGCTTGTGGCTGGAAGTGCCGGAAAACGGCGCTTACGCGCACTTCGATGCATTTACCGAATTTTGCAAGCAATTTTCGGATACCGGATGCCGCATAGGCCTTGAACACTTTGGCCGGCAATTCAGCCAAATCGGCCTGTTGCACGATTTAAAACTGGACTATCTAAAGGTCGACGCCAGCTTCATCCGCGATATCAATGCCAATCCCGGCAACCAGACTTTCCTCAAAGGCTTGATCGGCATTGCGCATAATATCGGACTGAAGATTTTCGCCGAAGGCGTTGCCACGCGCGACGAACTGGATACGCTGGCCACGCTGGGATTCGATGGTGCAACCGGGCCGGGGGTGTCAGTCGCACTGGCCAATACGTGACTCATCAGTGAAGACGCGCCGCGATCCCCGCCAGTGCAGGGATCGCTTACCGATTCAAGCGTGACCGAACGGCAATGCCGCGCTAACCGGTCGCGCGCCGATCACTCCACCAATTTCCCTTTGTTCAACAACGATTGGATGATTTGCGCATCGGTTTGCGTCACGCCCGCGCTCAACAACAGGTTGACGTTGGTCAAAGCGATCTGCACAGTATCCGCCGACGACGAATAGCCCGACGAATAAGCGCCCGTTTCACTGACGTGGAGCACGGTGGTGGTCACGCCGGCAGTGGTCGATGACGTGAAATGCAGGTAGTTTCCAATATTCGACGATGTCGCGCCTTGCAGCAAATCGGCGAGATTGAGGACGTCGCCGCCGTTGCTCGCCGCATTGCTGTTGAAGGCGGAAATCGTCTCGACGTGCGGTGTCCCTGCTGTGCCGTTGGCTGCCAGTTCAAACTTGAACGTATCGCCGCCTGTCAATTCAGTGATGGAATTGCTTCCCGAATAGACCTCCGTCGTGGTGGTAGTCAACGATGGAACGCCGTGGCTATCGTCGACAGTAGCGCTGACTGTGACGACCGGCGTGCTTGGGTTGGCGCTCAGCGGCAAGGACACCACTCCACCACTATAGGCATGGGTTGTGCCCGACCCATCTACCAAGGTCGAGCCGCTCAAATGCAGGGTCAGATTGGTCCCGTCGCTTGCCGTCACGACCAACTTGCCTCCAGCCGTCAACACACTCTGGTCGTTGCTATCGAGGGTGACCGATGCAATCGGCTGTTCGGTGTAATAGCCACCGGTAACTGTCGTCGAGACTGTGCCACCGGCCGAACTGGTGTTATTGGTGGTGGTAATGCTCGTCGTAGTCGTGGTCACGACTTCGGCATTCAATGCAATCCCCGCGCTGGTCAATGCGGCAGTACTGGCTACCAAGTCGAAATCGGTGGTATTCAAGGCCACTGCGGTGGCGCCGTTGTCGCTGACATTGATGTTGTAGTTTCCCGGGCCGCTCTGGTTGTCATGGTATGCGGCGAGCGTATACCAACCGCTCGCGGAGGCGGTAAAGGTTCCAGAAAATGCGCCGGTGTTATTTGTTCCCCAAGTGGTATCGGCGACTAATTTCCCTCCGATCACCAGCGCAAAGGAATCGTCGATGGTTCCCGCGAATGTGTAGGTATGCCCCGACTGCAAATAAATTAATCCACTGGTTTCAGATGCGGTTCCGGCAGCAACATTTGAATTGGCGACCGCCGTAGTCGTACTTGTTGTTCCTGTGGCCGCTGCATTAAGCACGTTGATCAGCGTGGCTGGGTTGGTGCCGTCGCCATTTGGCGTCCCTGTGTACAGGGCGCCATTCACCGTCGTATTGTTGACCCAGGTGTCCAACGCCAAACCAGTCGACACCAGCGCAGGGTAAGCAATGGCAACCGCAGGAGCATCGAGCACGTCTTGCTGCGCGGTCGCGGTGGATGCGGCCGAAACATTGCCGTAGACATCGCTTGCCGTCGCGCTGACGGAGATGCTGTTGCCATTGCCGGGCGCAGCCTCACTCAAGGTAATCACGCCGCCGCTGTACCCGTAGGTATTGCCGGAAGCGTCGACCAGCACGCTGCTGCTATTGAGATGCAGCGCCAAATTGGTCGTGGCGCCGGCGTCGACTACCGTCACTTGCACGGATCCGCCATTGGTCAGATCGGTTTGTGCAGTGGAGCTCAAGGTTACCGTCGCACTCACCGTGGTAGCGCCGTTCAACTCGGCGGCGCTGATATACCCGTCTTGATTGGTGTCGGTGGTAATCGAGACAGTCGGCGTCGGTGGCAAGGTGGTATTTTGAAGCGCACTGGCGGAAGCCGAGGCCGAGACATTGCCGTACACGTCGGTTTCGCTTGCGGTGACGCTAATCGTGTTGCCGTTGCCCGGCGCCAGTTCGCTCAGGGTGATCACGCCGCTGCTATAGCCATAAGTGCTGCCACCGGCATCGATCAGGCTGCTGCCGCTCAGATGCAGCGCCAAGTTGGTCGTCGTGCCGGCGTCGACCACCGTCACATGCACGGTGCCGCCTGCGGTCAGGTCGGTCTGATCGGTCGAATCGAGGGTCACCGTGGCAGTCACATGTGTAGCGCCATTCAATTCGGGCGCGCTGATCACGCCATCCTGATTGGTGTCGGTGGTGATCTTGACTGTCGGCGTATCCGGCAAGACGCTGTGCTGCGTTGCGCTGGCGGAAGCTGACGCGGAGACGTTGCCGTACACGTCAGTTTCTGTTGCAGAGACGCTGATCGTGTTGCCGTTGCCCGGCGCTGCTTCCGTTAGCGTAATCACGCCTCCACTGTAGCCGTAGGTGTTGCCACCGGCATCGATCAAGCTGCTACGGCTCATGTGCAGCGCCAAATTGGTCGTCGTGCCGGCGTCGACTACCGTCACATGCACGGTGCCGCCAGCGGTCAGGTCGGTCTTTCCAGTTGCGTCCAGGGTTACCGTCGCTGCCACATTCGTCGCACAATTCATCTCGGGCGCGCTGATCACGCCATCCTGGTTGGTGTCGGTGGTGATCTTGACTGTCGGTGTGTCCGGCAAGACGCTGTGTTG
>JARLJG010000019.1 GCA_031291325.1 Burkholderiaceae bacterium | reverse complement strand
CGCCTGATTCGACAACGCCAGCGCGGCGATCAATCCTTGCACATGCTGCCCCGGTTCGACGTCGCGCGGTTCGCCGTTAAGTTCAATGGCGATCATGCTGTTACGATTCCTTCACTATGCCCCCCTCTCCCGCCTGCGGGAAAGGGGAGTAGGGCGCGCAACATCAGTTCCTTACTGCTTGCGATAGATTTCCGCGCCGTTCTTCACAAACTCCACGGCCTTGACTTCCATCCCCTGCTTCAAGGCGGCGACCTCGGAAATTCCCTGCGCGGCGGCATAGTCGCGCACTTCCTGCGTGATCTTCATCGAGCAGAAATGCGGGCCGCACATCGAGCAAAAGTGCGCGACCTTGGCCGAATCCTTGGGCAGGGTTTCGTCGTGGAATTCACGCGCCTTGTCGGGGTCGAGTCCGATGTTGAACTGGTCTTCCCAGCGGAATTCAAAGCGCGCCTTGGACAAGGCATTGTCGCGGATCTGCGCGCCCGGATGGCCCTTCGCCAGATCGGCTGCATGCGCGGCGATTTTGTAGGTGATGATGCCGTCCTTGACGTCGGCCTTGTTGGGCAGGCCCAGATGTTCCTTCGGCGTCACGTAGCACAGCATCGCGGTGCCGTACCAACCTATCATCGCCGCGCCGATGCCCGAGGTGATGTGGTCGTAGCCCGGCGCGATGTCGGTGGTCAACGGTCCCAGCGTATAGAACGGCGCTTCGCCGCATTGATCCAGTTGCAGATCCATGTTTTCCTTGATCAAATGCATCGGCACGTGGCCGGGGCCTTCGATCATTACTTGCACGTCGTGCTTCCAGGCGATTTGCGTCAATTCGCCCAGGGTCTTCAATTCGCCCAATTGCGCTTCGTCGTTGGCGTCGTAGATCGAGCCGGGACGCAAGCCGTCGCCGAGACTGAACGAGACGTCGTAGGCCTTCATGATCGCGCAGATTTCCTCGAAATGCGTATACAGGAAGGATTCTTCATGATGCGCGAGACACCACTTGGCCATGATCGAGCCGCCGCGCGAGACGATGCCGGTCAGGCGCTTGGCGGTCAGCGGCACATAGCGCAGCAATACGCCGGCATGGATCGTGAAATAGTCGACGCCCTGCTCGGCTTGCTCGATCAGCGTATCGCGGAAGATTTCCCAGGTCAGGTCTTCAGCCTTGCCGTTGACCTTTTCCAGCGCCTGATAAATCGGCACGGTGCCGATCGGCACCGGCGAATTGCGGATGATCCATTCGCGCGTTTCGTGGATATGTTTGCCGGTCGACAGATCCATCACGTTGTCGCCACCCCAGCGGATCGCCCAGGTCATTTTTTCGACTTCTTCGCCAATCGACGAAGTCACCGCCGAATTGCCGATATTGGCGTTGATCTTGACCAGGAAATTGCGGCCGATAATCATCGGCTCGATTTCCGGGTGGTTGATGTTGGCGGGGATAATCGCGCGGCCGCGCGCGATTTCCTCGCGCACGAATTCCGGCGTGATCTCGGCCGGAATCGACGCGCCGAACGATTGCCCCGGATGCTGGCGTCCCATCAAGTCGGCCAGTTTGCCGCCCATCGGCCCGGATGCCTTCAGCTTTTCGAGATATTCCCTGCGGCACATGTTTTCGCGGATCGCCACGAATTCCATTTCCGGCGTAACGATGCCTTGCCGCGCATAATGCATTTGCGACACGTTCTTGCCGGGCAGGGCGCGGCGTGGCTTGCGGTGCAGGTTGAAACGCAATTCGGCCAATTGAGGATCGTTCAAGCGCTCGATGCCGTATTGCGAACTGGGGCCGGGCAATTCTTCGGTATCGGCGCGCTCCAGTATCCACGGCAGGCGCGGCGCAGCCAGGCCGGAGCGGATGTCGATCTTCACGCCCGGTTCGGTGTACGGGCCGGAAGTATCGTAGACGTAAATCGGCGGATTTTTTTCCGCGCCAAACGAGGCTGGCGTGTCGGACTGGCTGATTTCGCGCATCGGCACGCGGATATCCGAGCGCGAACCTTGCACGTAAATCTTGCGGGAGTTCGGCAATGGTTGAATGGCTGCGTCGTCCACCTGGGCGGTGGCGGCGAGAAATTTCGGGTTGGCGTTCATTGCGCTCCTTTGCTCGTATTTTTAGTAGCGAAGGACCGTCGGGAACGGAATGGACTTGCCCCGATAGCTTCCCTTCGCTGGCATTATCCAGATCAGGTCAAGGGTGTATCTCACCCGATCACCGCTTATAAAGTTTCAATAAGGCAAGCAACCAGGACCCCTAGCATCGCCATCTTGATCCGAATGCAACGTCCGGCGTCAAATGGTATGGCGGAATTATACGCCTTTGCCGATTCCGCTCGGTATAATCGATGGTTTCGCAAAAACATAAGCCAAATAAGCCAATTATGGAATTAGCCAAGTCTTTCGACCCCGCCGACATTGAAGCCTTTTGGCGCACCGAATGGGAAAAGCGCGGTTATTACACCGCCACCACCGACGCCGACAAGCCGGCGTTCAGCATCCAGTTGCCGCCGCCGAACGTAACCGGCACGCTGCACATGGGCCATGCGTTCAATCAAACCATCATGGACGGCTTGACCCGCTACCATCGGATGCGCGGCTACAACACCGCGTGGATTCCCGGCACCGATCACGCCGGCATTGCGACGCAAATCGTGGTCGAGCGCCAGCTCGACGCGCAAAAGGTCTCGCGCCACGATCTGGGGCGCGAAAAGTTCGTCGAAAAAGTGTGGGAGTGGAAAGAGAAATCCGGCTCCACCATCACCGGCCAGATGCGCCGCCTGGGCGCATCGACCGATTGGACCCGCGAATATTTCACGATGGACGACAAGCTGTCGAAGACCGTGACCGAAGTGTTCGTGCGCCTGTATGAACAAGGCTTGATCTATCGCGGCAAGCGGCTGGTGAACTGGGACCCGGTATTGGGCACCGCCGTGTCGGATCTGGAAGTGGCGTCGGAAGAAGAAGACGGCTTCATGTGGTATATCCACTACCCTCTGGCCGATGGCAGCGGCAATCTGACGGTTGCCACCACGCGCCCGGAAACCCTGCTGGGCGACGTCGCCGTGGCGGTCGACCCGACCGACGAACGCTATCTGCATCTGGTCGGCAAGATGTTGAAGCTGCCGCTGACGGATCGCGAAATCCCGATCATCGCCGACGACTATGTGGACAAGGAATTCGGCACTGGCTGCGTGAAGATCACGCCGGCGCACGACTTCAACGACTATGCAGTGGGTCAACGCCACAAGCTCGCGCAAATCAGCGTGTTGACGCTGGATGCGAAGATCAGCGATGCCGCGCCTGCCGCCTACCAGGGCTTGGATCGCTTCGTCGCGCGCAAGCAAATCGTCGCCGATCTGGACGCGCAAGGCTTGCTGGCCGAAGTCAAGCCGCACAAATTGATGGTGCCGCGCGGCGACCGCACCGGCGTCGTGCTGGAGCCGATGCTGACCGACCAATGGTTTGTCGCGATGAGCAAGCCGGCGCCGGAAGGCACGCACTTCCCCGGCAAGTCGATCACCGAAGTGGCACTGGAGAAGGTAGCCAACGGCGAGATCAAATTCGTGCCGGAAAACTGGACCACGACCTATAACCAGTGGCTCAATAATATCCAGGACTGGTGCGTGTCGCGTCAATTGTGGTGGGGCCACCAGATTCCGGCATGGTATGACGATGCCGGCAATATCTATGTCGCCCGCAGCGAGGAAGAAGCGTTGCAGAAATCGGGCGGCAAGCCGATCAAGCGCGATGCCGACGTGCTCGACACCTGGTTCTCGTCGGCGCTGGTGCCGTTCTCGACGCTAGGCTGGCCGGAAGAGACACCGGATATGAAGACCTTCCTGCCCTCTTCCGTATTGGTCACAGGCTTCGATATCATTTTCTTCTGGGTCGCGCGGATGGTCATGATGACCACCCACTTCACCGGCAAGGTGCCGTTCCAGACGGTGTATTTGCATGGATTGATACGTGACAGCAGCGGCCAGAAGATGTCGAAGTCGAAGGGCAATACGCTCGATCCGATCGACTTGATCGACGGCATTGCGGTCGACGATTTGGTGGTGAAACGCACCACCGGCTTGATGGACCCGAAAGCGGCACCGAAGATCGAAAAAGCCACGCGCAAGGAGTACCCGAACGGCATCGCGCCATTCGGCACCGATGCGCTGCGCTTCACGATGGCGAGTTACGCCAGCCTGGGCCGCAACATCAATTTCGACTTGAACCGCTGCGAAGGCTACCGCAATTTCTGCAACAAGCTGTGGAATGCGACGCGCTTCGTGCTGATGAATACGGAAGGCAAGGATTGCGGCGTCGAAGAATATCCGGTCGGCTCTGCCGAGGCGGACGCCTACCTGGAATTTTCGCAGGCCGACTGCTGGATTGCGTCGGCCTTGCAGCGCACCGAAGCTGAGGTCGAAAAAGGTTTTGCCGACTACCGTTTCGACAATATCGCCTCCGCCATTTATAAATTCATCTGGGACGAATATTGCGACTGGTATCTGGAAATCGCCAAGGTGCAAATCCAGCATGGCAGCGACGCGCAGCAGCGCGCGACGCGGCGCACGCTGTTGAAGATATTGGAAAGCGTCTTGCGGCTGGCGCATCCGGTGATTCCATTCATCACCGAAGCGCTATGGCAAACCGTGGCGCCGTTGTCGGGCAAGGTGTTGAATCCGGCTGGCGACTCGATCATGATGCAAGCGTATCCGCTGTCGCAGCCGCAAAAGATCGACACGTTTGCCGAGGGCTGGATGGAGCAATTGAAAGCCTTGACCGACGCCTGCCGCAATTTGCGCGGCGAAATGCAATTGTCGCCCGCCGTGCGCGTGCCGTTGATTATGCAAGCCGCGCATCCGTCCGCCCAGGCGGCGCTGCAGACTTTCGCGCCGTACTTGCAGGCGCTGGCCAAGCTTTCGGACGTGCAAGTGGTCGATGCGCTGCCGGAATCGCCGGCGCCGGTTTCCATCGTCGGCGAAATCAAGCTGATGCTGAAAGTGGAGATCGATATCGCCGCCGAACGCGAACGCATCGGTAAGGAAATCGCGCGACTGGAAGGTGAAATCGCCAAGGCCGAAACCAAGCTCGGCAACGAGGGTTTCGTCGCCCGCGCACCGGCCCAGGTGGTGGAACAGGAGAAGGAAAGGCTCGCCGGATTTAGAGCTACACTAATCAAATTGCGCGAGCAATTCGATAAGTTGAAATAGAGGTTTCCGTCTACAAAGCGACCGGAAACCCGGTTTTTGCGCGGTTTCGTGAGATGATTTATTCATATCGCGCACCGCGCAAAAACCCCATTTCAGGAGACGACATTGAAACGACTATTCATCGCAGCGCTAGCCATGTCTGCCGCAGCCGGCGCGATGGCTCAACAGGCCAGCCCGGTTGGCTTGTGGAAAAACATCGACGATGAAACCGGCAAGCCGAAAGCCTTGATCCGCATCACCGAAAGCAACGGCGAACTCAAGGGCAAGATCGAAAAGCTGTTCAAGAACCCCAACGAAGATCAAAATCCCAAATGCGACAAATGCGAAGGCGCGCAGAAGGATCAGCCGGTGCTCGGCATGACCATCTTGTCCGGCATGAAGCGCGATGGCGACGAATTTAACGGCGGCAATATCCTCGACCCAAACAATGGCAAGGTTTATCGCAGCAAGCTGTCGCTGGCCGACGGCGGCAAGAAATTGAATGTGCGCGGCTATATCGGCATCCCGATGCTGGGCCGCTCGCAAATCTGGCTGCGCGAAGAGTAGTTGCGCGGGACTTACTTCGTACTTATTGTGCGTAATCGTTGGGCTTGCTACGGCAAGCCCAATTTCATGCAAACGATATTGTCATTCCCGGCAAGCTGAGGCCGGAAAACGCTGTCGCCCAATTCTCCCCCGCAGCAACCGGCAAAACGTCGGCCCAGGTGCCGGTGGTAACGATTTCGCCAGCGCTCAACGGCATGAACTGCGGCTGCGCCGCCAGCATTTGATTCAATTGCCACAGCGCATGCACCGGGCTGCCCAAGACATCGCTGCCAAACCCGGCCGAGCGCAACTGGTCGCCGCACGACAAGGACACGCTGGCGCCGGCCAATACCTGCGGCAAGCTGCGGCGCGACGCCGCCGACAGGGATTTCGGCTCGCCGATCAGCAAAGCGCCATGCAAGCCGAAGGCCGCGATCGCATCGACTTCCTCGAACTTCCAATCACGGAAAGGACAGGTGACGATCTCGAACGCATGCGCCATCCACTCGATGCAGTCGGCGACTTCTTCCAGGCTGGCATCGGGCGCCGGCGTCTTGGCCAGCCGAAACACCAATTCCGGGCCGAGACGCGGCTGCACCGCGCCCAACAGGCTTTGCACTGCACGGTTGTCTTCGATATAACGCACTGTCGAATCGAACATCGTGGTCCAGATCGGCATGTGGATCGGCTCGCTCTGGCCGTATTTCGACCAGATCTTGCGGTTGGTAAAGCCGATCTTGCGACCGACCGGCACTTCACCGAGTGCGATGCGGGCTTCCAATACACATTTGGCAATATCGTAACCGTCGGCAATCGACAAGGATTCGCGCGCGGACAACGGCGGAAGCGTTTGCGCACCGGCGCGCGCATCCAGCAATTGATGTGCGTAACGGTTGGCTTGGGTAGACATCAACATTCATTACTCGCGCGGAAATATAGCCGGCAGACCGGCCAGGGATGGGCGGCCGAAATGGGCTGGCCGAGCAGTGATTATGCCGAATCTGGATTCAAAATACAGAGAAATTAATGTAAAAAACAGATAACAATACAATTTGATTGCTTATTTGCAATCATTATTGCAAAAATGCATCAATTTGACGGAGATTGGCGTCGATGCCGGGTCAAATGCCGGTCCAATTGATTGGCGAACGTCTGTCGATCTGCCTGGCTGAACGGCGCCGGCCCGCCAGTATCGACGCCACTGGAGCGCAACTCGTCCATGAAGCTGCGCATGCTGAGAAATTGCTGAATATTGTCATTCGTATAAAATTCACCGCGCGGATTCAACGCATACGCGCTTTTCTTCAGCACATCGGACGCCAACGGAATGTCGGCAGTGACGACCAGGTCGCCTGTTTCAGTCAAACGCACGATTTCATTGTCGGCCACGTCGAAACCAGCCGGCACCTGGATCGCCTTGATGAAGCGCGACGGCGGCACGCGCAACAATTTGTTGGCAACCAGCGTGACCTCGATTTCGAGGCGGTCTGCCACTCTGAACAGGATTTCCTTGATGACGCCTGGACAGGCGTCGGCATCGACCCAGATTTTCATCGCATGGCCGCAATCAAACCAGCTGTCCCCACAAATCGCCATTCGGATTGGTGCGCGGCGCAGTCACGCCAAAGTGCGTGTACGCTGCCGGCGTGGCGATGCGCCCGCGCGGCGTGCGCTGCAGGAATCCCTGTTGTATCAGGTAGGGTTCCAGCACATCTTCGATGGTGTCGCGCTCTTCGCCGATGGCCGCCGCCAGATTATCCAGGCCGACCGGCCCGCCGCCGAATTTGAACAACACCGCTTCCAGCAGCTTGCGGTCCATCAAGTCGAAGCCGACTGCGTCGACATCGAGCATCACCAGCGCCGCATCGGCCATCGCCTTGGTGATTTTGCCGTCGCCTTTGACTTCGGCATAATCGCGCACGCGGCGCAGCAAACGGTTGGCGATGCGCGGCGTGCCACGGCTGCGCTTGGCGATTTCAAATGCGCCTTCGGCCACCATCGGCGCATTCAACAGCGCGGCGCTCCGAGTGACGATCTTGGTCAATTCCTGCGGCGTATAAAATTCCAGCCGTCCGACGATGCCGAAGCGGTCGCGCAGCGGATTGGTCAACATGCCGGCGCGCGTAGTCGCGCCAACCAGCGTAAACGGTTGCAGATCGAGCCGCACCGAACGCGCCGCCGGACCTTCGCCGATCATGATGTCGATCTGGTAGTCTTCCAGCGCCGGGTACAGGATTTCCTCGACCACCGGGGACAGGCGATGGATTTCATCGATGTACAGCACATCGTTGGCTTCCAGGTTGGTCAACAGCGCCGCCAGATCGCCGGCGCGCTCCAGCACCGGGCCGGAAGTCTGGCGCAAATTAACGCCCATTTCGCGCGCGATGATATGCGCCAGCGTGGTCTTGCCCAAACCCGGCGGGCCGAACAAGAGCGTATGATCCAGCGCTTCGCGCCGCTGGCGGGCAGCGGCGATGAAAATCTCCAATTGTCCGCGCACTTTTTCCTGGCCGACGTATTCATCCAGTTGCTTGGGACGCAGCGCCCGCTCGATCGCCTCTTCATTCGGCGAAGCCGGCGTCGCCGCAATGATGCGTTGTTCGGTGAAATTGTCGGTCTGGATGCTCATGGTTTCCTATGCAGCGTCTGCGCCTATGCCTTGGACAAGGCTTTCAAAGCCAGCTTGATGCCGTCCGACACGCCCGCGCCGGCTGGCACCTGCTTCAGCGCCAGCATCGCTTCCTTGTCCGAATAGCCGAGCGCGATCAATGCGTTCAGGATATCGGAAGTGGCGCCGTTGTGGACCACGCCGCCGATCGCGCCCAAGTCCGCGCCCAGCTTGCCCTTCAATTCCAGCAGCAGCCGTTCGGCGGTTTTCTTGCCGATGCCCGGCACCCTGGTCAAGCGCCCGGCTTCTTGCAGCGTGATCGCCTGCGCCAGATCGGACACCGACATGCCGGACAGGATCGACAGCGCGGTGCGCGCGCCGATACCGGAAATCTTGATCAACTGCTTGAAGACGTTGCGCTCTTCGGCGCTGCCGAAACCGTACAGCAGATGCGCGTCTTCGCGCACCGTCAGGTGGGTCAGCAACAGCACCTTTTCGCCGAGGCCCGGCAGGTTGTAGAAGGTGCTCATCGGCACATCGACTTCATAGCCGACGCCGTGGCAATCGACCAGCAAATGCGGCGGATTTTTTTCGACCAGGGTTCCGGAAAGACGACCTATCATGGGGTAACTATCCTATGCAATATTGCTTGAATCATACAGGATAACGCTGCGAGACTAGCCGACCAGCCGCCCGCCGCGCACGCGCAAACCCTTTTTCGCCAATCCGGGAGCCAATGCGCCAAGAGCCGCCAGCGCTTCGCCGCTATGCGCATGGCAAATCGCCACGCCCAGCGCATCGGCGGCATCGGTGCTGGGCATGCCGGACAACTGCAACAAGCGCTGCACCATATCCTGCACTTGCGATTTTTGCGCCTTGCCGTGGCCGACCACGGCTTGCTTGACTTGCAGCGCGGTATATTCCGCCACCGCCAGATCGGCGCTGACCAGCGCGCAAATCGCCGCGCCGCGCGCCTGGCCGAGCAATAGCGTCGATTGCGGATTGACGTTGACGAACACTTTTTCGATTGCCGCGCAGTCGGGCGTATAGGTGCGGATGATTTCCGCAACGCCGACCAGGATGGTCTTCAAGCGTTGCGGCAGATCGGCATCGGGCGTCTTGATGGTGCCGGAAGCGATATAGCTGAGCTTATTGCCTTGCTTGCGGATCACGCCGAACCCGGTGGTGCGCAAACCGGGGTCGATGCCGAGGATTTTCACAGGCGCGCACTCGCCGGATCAATGACGGAAATGGCGCGCTCCGGTATATAGCATCACCACGCCCTGTTCGTCGGCAGCATCGATCACTTCCTGGTCGCGCATCGAGCCGCCCGGCTGGATCACGGCAGTCGCCCCGGCTTGCACCACCACGTCGAGGCCGTCGCGGAACGGGAAGAATGCATCCGACGCCACGGCAGAACCGACCAGCGAAAGTCCGGCATTTTGCGCCTTGATCGAAGCAATCCGGGCCGAGTCGACACGGCTCATCTGGCCGGCGCCGACACCCAGCGTCATGCCGTCGCCGCAAAACACGATGGCGTTCGATTTGACGAATTTGGCCACGCGCCAGGCAAACATCAAGTCTTGCAATTGCTGCTGGGTCGGCTGTTTCTTGGTGACCACTTTCAAATCGCCCAGCGTTACGTTTTTCGCGTCCGGCGACTGCACCAGCAAGCCGCCGCCGACGCGCTTGAAGTCGAACAGATTGCCGCCGCTGCCCAGCGGCACTTCCAGCAGACGCACGTTTTGCTTGGCCGCGAACACTTGCCGCGCCGCATCGGTAAAGGCCGGCGCGATCAACACTTCGAGGAATTGCTTGGCAATCGCTTCGGCTGCATTGCCGTCGACTTCGCAATTGAAGGCGATGATGCCGCCGAAGGCCGAAGTCGGGTCGGTCTGCAATGCCTTGCTATACGCTTCCAAGGCGCTGGCGCCGACCGCCACGCCGCACGGATTGGCGTGCTTGACGATCACGCAGGTGTTCTCGGTGAAGGTCTTCACGCATTCCCACGCAGCATCGGAATCGCCGATATTGTTGTATGACAATTCCTTGCCTTGCAACTGCTTGTAGTTGGCCAAGGCGCCGTGCGGCACCACGGTATCGCGATAGAAGGCTGCGCTCTGATGCGGGTTTTCGCCGTAGCGCATTTCCTGCACTTTTTCGAAATGCAGATTCAGCGTGGCCGGAAACGCGCTGCGCGTCGCGTGCAGCTTGTCTGCGCCCAGCGAAGTAAAATAATTGGTGATGGCGCCGTCGTATTGCGCGGTATGCGCAAATACCTTCTTGGCCAAGGCAAACTTGGTTTCGTAATTCACTTCGCCCCGGTTCGCTTGCAGCTCGGCCAGCACGACCGCGTAATCGGACGGATCGCAAATCACCACCACATCCTTGTGGTTCTTGGCCGACGAACGCAACATGGCCGGGCCGCCGATATCGATGTTCTCGATTGCGTCTTCCAGCGTGCAATGTTCCTTGGCAACCGTTTGCTGGAACGGATACAGGTTCACCACCACCATGTCGATGGTCGGAATCCCGTGTTGTTCCAACGCGGCGATATGCTCGGGGAAATCGCGCCGCGCCAGGATGCCGCCGTGCACCTTCGGATGCAAGGTCTTGACGCGCCCATCCAGCATTTCCGGGAAGCCCGTGTAGTCGGCCACTTCGGTCACTTTGATGCCGTTGTCGGCCAACAGTTTGGCGGTGCCGCCGGTGGACAGGATATTGACGCCCATGGCGCTCAATGCGCGGGCGAAATCGAGGACGCCGGTCTTGTCGGAAACGGAGATGAGGGCTTGTTTTATCATGATGGTATGCGTGTGGTTAAGGTTAAATCAGTCCGTGCTGCTGCAGCTTTTTGCGCAGCGTATTGCGATTGATCCCCAGCATGTCGGCCGCCTGCGATTGATTGCCGTCGGCGCGCGCCATGACCGCCTCCAGGATCGGTTTCTCGACTGTGAACACCACCATTTCGTAGACGTTCGACGGTTGCTGCTCGCCCAGATCCTTGAAGTATTTTTCCAGGCTTTTCTTGACGGCGTCTTGAATGCTTTCTTTGCTCATTGCACTATAGTAATCTTGTGGACAGGTCGAAAACCCTCTAGGTGAGCCAACTTGTGATTGGCGCGCCAGGCGGAAAATTTCAACATACCCTTATTGTTTTAGAAATCAGGCAGCCAATTTTTGTTCTGCCAGGCCGTATTGTAACCGCTCCCCGTGCGTCTTCTGCATTTCAAAGAATCCTTTGACCGCAGCAAGTTGTTGCTCGCAATCTTCCAGCAAGTTCATGCGCTGCCGGAATTGCTCGCCGCCGGCCAGCTCGCGCACATACCAGCCGATATGCTTGCGCGCCGTGCGCACCCCCATGAATTCGCCGTAAAACGCGTAATGCGCGCGCAAATGCTCGTCCATCAATGCTTGCGCTTCGGCCACCAGCGGCGTCGGCAGGATTGTGCCGGTGCGCAGATAATGGTCGATTTCCCGGCAGATCCAGGGCCGCCCCTGCGCCGCGCGGCCGATCATCACCGCATCGGCCTTGGTGTATGCCAAGACCTGCCTGGCCTTTTCCGGCGTCGCGATGTCGCCGTTGGCCACGAGCGGAATGGCGACCGCCGCCTTGACCGCAGCGATGGTGTCGTATTCGGCCTCGCCGCGATAACCGTCGGCGCGCGTGCGGCCGTGCAAGGTCAGCATGGCGATGCCGGCAGATTCCGCCAAGCGCGCAATGTTCAGCGCATTCTTGTGCTGCCGGTCCCAGCCGGTGCGGAATTTGAGCGTGACCGGCACGTCCACCGCTGCGACCACTGCATCCAGAATCCGCGCAACCAGTTTCTCGTCCTGCAACAAGGCCGAACCGCACCAGCTATTGCAGACCTTCTTGACCGGGCAGCCCATGTTGATGTCGATGATTTGCGCGCCGCGATCGACATTGAATTTCGCGCAGTCGGCCAGCATGCCGGGATCGGCGCCGGCGATTTGCACTGCCTTCGGCTCCATTTCGCCATCGTGGTCGATGCGCCGCGTGGACTTCTCGGTGGCCCACAGACGCGGGTTGGACGCCGCCATCTCCGACACGGCGTACCCGGCCCCCAATTGCTTGCACAATTGGCGGAAAGGACGATCCGTCACCCCGGCCATCGGGGCGACGAAAACATTGTTGGGGAGGGTATAGGGGCCAATATTCACGGCAATTCGCTATCGGACGCGAAAAGCGTTATTTTATCCCCAGAACCTGCTTATTCCTTAATCACTGCGGAATAAATTATCGGGCGACTTCGTCCAGTGCAGCACTAGTCAAATGAGCAACATCGGCCCATTGCGCTATTTGCAGCTTGCTGCCGTTCCACAACAGCCGGTTGATGCCGGCATTCGGAATCTCGAAGTCGCGCGCCTGCGAAAAATCGATGCCGCGCGCCGCACGGTTGATGCAATCGAGCACGCCGCCATGTGTCACGACGGCAATTTTGCTATGCGTGCTCTTATCCAGCAAGCGCATCAACGCCGCCACCGAGCGCGCGGAAAACTCGCGCAGCGTTTCCGCCACATTCACACCGGGTGGGTAGCGCGCATCCAGTGCACGCGCCAGCATCTGTTGGTGCGCTTCTGGATAGCGCGCGCCGATTTCCGCATAGCGCAGACCCTCGAATGCGCCATAGCAACGTTCGCGCAAGCCGCTCTCGATCTGCACCGGCAATGTGCGCGTATCGGCCAGCGCTTGCGCAGTCTGGCGCGCGCGCCGCAAGTCGCTGCAAAAAATCGCATCCAGATGCTCGTCGCGCAACGCCGCGCCCAATAGCGCCGCTTGCCGCACGCCTTCGGCATTCAAGTCGATGTCCAGATGGCCTTGCAAGCGCTTTTCGGCATTCCAATCGGTTTCGCCGTGGCGGATCAGCAATATTTCGATCATGCAGGAGCCAGTGCCGGATTCAAGGTATAGACGCCGGTCAGCGACGCTTGTGCCAATACATGGCTGCGGATCGCGTCGCGCACTTGCTGGCCGGTAAATTTGCCGTCGACCGGCACGCGCGCAATATCCAATGCATACAAGGTGAACACGTAGTGGTGCAGGAGCGCATCGTTCCACGGCGGGCACGGGCCGTCGTAGCCGAAATAATCGCCGCCCATGTCGGCATCGCCGGCAAACCAGCCGGTATAGTCGTTCAAGCCGTGCCGCGCGCCGGCAACCGGGCCGGCGGCGATCTGCGGGCCGGCCTTGCCGCGCGCGGTCACGCCGTCGGCAAACGAGGCGGCGGCAATGCTCGCCGTGCCGACCGGCAAATCGATCAGCGTCCAATGAAAGAAATCGACGCGCGGCAAATCGGCCGGCACGGTCTTGCCTTCTTGATTGACATCGTCGCCGCGCGAGGGCACGTCGCCGTCGCAGCAAATCAAGACCAGCGACTTGGCGGCGGCGGGCACGCCGGACCAGGCGAGATGCGGATTGCGATTGGCGGACATGGCGACATGGGTATTCGGATCGATGACGCAAAAAGCGAATTCGCCGGGAATTGCCGCGCCGTCCTTGAATGAATCGCTCCAGAGTTTCATTACCGTCTCCTTGAAAGGATGCTAGGTTTGAGGCTTCGTTTGCAGCCAGAAGGTGACTGGCCCATCGTTGGTCAACGATACTTGCATATGCGCGCCGAATTGTCCGGTCTCGACCTTCGCGTGGCGGCTACGCGCCTGCCGCACGAAATAATCGAACAAGCGCAGCCCTTCAACTGGCGTTGCCGCCGGCGTGAACGAAGGCCGCGTGCCCGATTGGGTATCGGCTGCCAGCGTGAATTGCGGCACCAGCAACAAGCCGCCGGCCACATCGGTCACGCTGCGATTCATCTTGCCGGCTTCGTCGGCGAACACGCGATAAGCCGACAACTTCGATAGTAGCGCGTCCGCCTCGCGTTCGCTATCGCCGCGTTCTGCGCACAGCAGCACCAGCAAGCCGGCCTCGATGGCGCCCACCGTCGCGCCATCGACCGTCACGCTGGCGTGCGTCACGCGTTGCAGCAGTGCGATCATCTCAGGACAAGGTCACGCGCGCAAACTTGCGCTTGCCGACTTGCACGACAAACGTCCCGGCCTCGACCTTGAGGCCGCGATCGCTGACCACATCGCCGTCGATGCGCACGCCACCCTGCTCGACCATGCGCATCCCTTCGGCAGTCGATGGGCACAAATTGGTTTGCTTCAACAATTGGCCGATACTCATCGGCGCGCCGCTCAGGCTCACTTCTTCAATCTCATCCGGGATGCCGCCCTTGGAGCGATTGACGAAATCGGTCAAGGCGTCCTCCGCCGCTTGCGCGGAATGGAAGCGGGCGACGATTTCCTTGCCCAGCGCCACCTTGACGTCGCGCGGGTTGCCGCCTTGCTCGACCTGGCGCTTGAATCCGGCGATTTCTTCCAGCGAGCGGAACGACAGCAATTCGTAGTAGCGCCACATCATCGTGTCGGAAATGCTCATCACCTTGGCGAACATGGTATTGGCCGGTTCGGTGATGCCGATATAGTTGCCTTTCGATTTCGACATCTTTTCGACGCCATCCAAGCCTTCCAGCAAAGGCATGGTCAAGATGCATTGCGGCTCTTGGCCGTAATCCTTTTGCAATTCGCGCCCGACCAGCAAATTGAATTTCTGGTCGGTGCCGCCCAATTCCAGATCGGAGCGCAGCGCGACCGAATCGTAGCCTTGCATCAACGGGTACAGCAATTCATGCACCGAAATGGGCGTGCCGGCCTTGAAACGCTTGGTGAAATCTTCGCGCTCGAGGATGCGCGCCACCGTGTATTTGGCCGACAATTCGATCATGCCGCGCGCGCCCAGCGGGTCCGACCATTCGGAGTTGTAGCGGATCTCGGTTTTCGCCGCATCCAGCACCAGGCTGGCTTGCGCGAAGTAAGTCTTGGCGTTTTCTTCGATCTGCGCGCGCGTGAGCGGCGGGCGCGTGATATTGCGACCCGATGGATCGCCGATCATCGACGTAAAATCGCCGATCAGGAAAATCACCGTGTGGCCTAAATCTTGCATTTGCCGCAGCTTGTTCAACACCACGGTATGGCCGAGATGCAAATCCGGCGCGGTCGGGTCGAGACCCAGCTTGATGCGCAAAGGCTTGCCGGTTTGCTCAGAACGCACCAGTTTTTGCACAAACTCCGATTCGATCAGCAACTCGTCGACGCCGCGTTTGGCAACTGCCAACGCATGTTGTACGGCATCGGAGATGGGTTTTTGCGACTGTGAGTTCATATTGTAAAAAATTGCTGATTAAAAAAAGAATTTGTCAATACCATGACTTTGGTATAATCGGTTTTTGTTTCATCTTCGCCACACTCAATTTTAACGGATGCGGCACGATTAATTGGATGAAACCCCAAATTTTAACTTATCGCTTGCTGTAGAGAGATAATGGCGCCTCTAAAAATTGTTAAAAGTGCCCAAGGTCGAGTCGAGGAGCGGACATGTGCGCTGGTACACCCTGCACCGCAGACACGAGATTGGGTGTTCTTGGCAATTTTTAGAGGTGCCCATAATGGAAACGAGATAAATTTATGAGCTTCAGCACTATCCGTCAAAAGATTCTCGATTCGTCACGTAAAACCCGCATCATTTCGGCCTCCACCTTGTTGCTCAGCTTGTGTGCATTCGGCGCGTTCGCCGTCGCGCCGATTGCTCCCGACGCCGCCAATTTGCCGGTCAAGTCGATCACCCAGGAATTGCCTTTGCCAAACGTGGCCGCCGAACTGGCTGCCGATCGACAGGCCGAACAAACCTTTATCGCCGAAGAAAAAGTGCGTCCCGGCGATTCGCTGGCCAGCTTGCTGACCCGGCTTGGCGTGGACGACGATGCCGCCGCCGGCTTCATCAAGTCCGATCATGTCGCGCATGCCGTGCTGCAATTGAAGCCGGGCAAATTGGTGCAGGCGCAAACCAATGAAGACGGCGAGCTGAAATGGTTGAGCGCGGTGTTGGTCGATAGCCGCGACAACCCAGTCAAGCAACTGGTGATTTCCCGCGACAACAATGGTTTCAAGGCGGTCGAAGCGCCGGCTCAACTGGAGCGACGCCTGGAAATGCATTCGGGCACGATCAAGTCCTCGTTGTTTGCCGCCACCGATTCCGCACAGATTCCCGACAGTGTCGCCAGCCAGATCGTCGACATGTTCTCCACCGATATCGACTTCGCATCCGACCTGCAACGTGGAGACCACTTTGAAGTCGTGTACGAAACTTTTTGGCAAAATGGCGAATTCGTGCGCGCCGGCCGCGTGCTTGCAGGCGAGTTCAGCAACAATGGCGCGCTTTACCAATCGGTCTGGTATGAAGAACCGGGTTCCACCCAAGGCGGCGGCTATTACGGCCTGGACGGCCACTCGCTGAAAAAAGCGTTCTTGAAGTCGCCGATCGCCTTCACCCGTATTTCTTCCGGCTTTTCGATGCGGCTGCATCCGATTCTCGGCATCTGGAAGCAGCATAAGGGCGTCGATTTTGCGGCAGCAGCCGGCACGCCGATCCATGCGGCAGGGGATGGCACGATCGATTTCGAAGGCCAGCAAAACGGCTATGGCAACGTGGTCGTCGTCAAGCACTGGTCCAACTACTCGACCGCGTATGCGCACATGAGCCGCTTTGCTCCCGGCATCCACAAGGGCAGCAAGGTCAGCCAGGGTGACGTGATCGGCTATGTCGGCGCGACCGGCTGGGCAACCGGCCCGCATTTGCACTACGAATTCCGCATCGACGACCAACCGCGCGACCCGATGACGGTCAACATCCCGAACGCGCAACCCTTGGCCGGCAATGAGCTGCAGCACTTCAAGACGGTTTCAAGCGACATGGCGCATCGTTTTGCGCTGCTGATGCCGCCGACCGCCAAGCCGGTCCAGCTCGCGTCAAGATAAAAAGCGTGCGGTATTCAGCCTCGGCTGAATATCAAAACTGAATATCAAATTTGAACATCAAAAAACCGTTCGATCCTCGGCAATGTAAAATCGCCGAGGATCGAACGGTTTTTTTATGACCCGATGTTACTCACCGAGACTAAAATTGCCCAGGACGAGTCCCTTCCCCCTTGCAGGGGGAAGGTTAGGATGGGGGTAGAGCGCCCAATTTACAGCATCACGTATCTCGACCGCACTACCCCCTCCCTACGCGGGCCGCCCTAACCCTCCCCCTGCAAGGGGGTGGGACTCTTGCCGAGCATCTTTCAACTTAAGTTATGACACAAAACAACGAACAATCGCTCTTCATCGGCTTGATGTCGGGCACCAGCCTGGACGGCATCGACGGCGTGCTGGCCGCCTTCGACGGCGACCAGCCGCCACGCATGCTGGCATCCGGCTACGCGCCCTTCCCGGCTGACCTGCGCGCCGACCTGCTGGCCTTGCAAACGTCCGGGGAGCATGAAATCCATCGCGAAGCGCTGGCAGCCAACCGCTTGGTTGCGCTGTATGCCGACTGCGTGCAAGACTTGTTGTGCAAGACGCAACTCCCGGCTGCTGCCATCCGCGCAATCGGCTGCCACGGACAAACGATCCGCCATTGTCCGCAACTGGGCTACACCAGGCAAACCAACAACCCGGCGCTGTTGGCGGAATTGAGCGGTATCGATGTGATCGCCGACTTCCGCAGCCGCGACGTCGCCGCCGGCGGGCAAGGCGCGCCGCTGGTTCCGGCCTTCCATCAAGCGGTGTTCGGCAAGGAAAATGCGGTGCGGGTGGTCGCCAATATCGGCGGCATGACCAATATCAGCGTATTGGATGGCGTGCAGGGCAGCGTCATCGGTTTCGATACCGGCCCCGGCAATGTGTTGCTGGATGCGTGGGCGACACGCCATCTCGGCCTGCCGTTCGATACCGACGGCGCCTGGGCCGCAAGCGGGCGCTTGCTGGCGGAATTGTTGTCCTTGCTGCGCAGCGAGCCGTTCTTCGCGCTGGCGCCGCCGAAAAGCACGGGGCGCGATTTGTTCGACGCTGCCTGGCTGGCGCAGCGACTTGCGGCATTCGGCGACGCCCAGGCCGCCGACATCCAGGCCACCCTGACTGCCCTCACCGCCCACACGCTGGCCGATGCAATTGCCGCGCATGCGCCGGGCGTGGAAGCGGTGTATGTCTGCGGCGGCGGGGCCTGCAATGGCGAACTGCTGCGTCGATTGCAGTCGGCTCTATCCGGTCACGGAATCGCTGCGGGGGTATTCTCGACCGAGGCACTCGGCATCGCGCCGAATCACGTCGAAGCGCTCGCCTTTGCCTGGCTGGCGCAACGCTTCGATGCACGCCGCGCCGGCAACCTGCCGGCAGTGACGGGCGCAAACGGGCCGCGCATCCTGGGCGCACTCTATCCGGCGTAGCGGGAATTGACTGCGCAGGCTCGCCAAAGCCTGCGCGACAGGGGAATTATGCGGAGAAGGAGGAGCCGCAACCGCAGGTCGTGGTCGCGTTCGGGTTCTTGATGACGAATTGCGCGCCTTCCAAATCGTCCTTGTAATCGATTTCCGCGCCGACCAGGTACTGGTAGCTCATCGAATCGATCAGCAATTGCACGCCATTCTTGGTCATCGTGGTGTCGTCTTCATTGACGATTTCATCGAACGTGAAACCGTACTGGAAGCCTGAGCAGCCACCGCCCTGCACGAAAACCCGCAGTTTCAAATCGGCGTTGCCTTCCTCTTCGATCAACTGCGCAACTTTGCTGGCGGCGCTATCGGTGAAAATAATCGGGGCGGGCAATTCGGCAATATCATTCATTTCAATCTCCTGCAGAACAGCAAAAATTCATTATAGTCGTTTCGGACACATCACGTACCGGAGGCCGACAGCAGCGGCGCTGGCGTCGGCGATGCCAACTTGAGCACCGGTTCGCCGACCTGGTCGTGGGTCAGCTTGCCCGATACCAACGCGCCGCCATGCATTTCCAGCGCCTTGTAATAGACATCTCCAGTTATGCGGGCTTTCGGCTGCAATTCAAGCAGTTCGGACGAAAAAACCGGGCCGACGATCTGGCCGTTGACCACCAGGTGCGCAACCCGCACTTCGCCTTCCACCTTGGCATTTTCCGAGATCACCAACATGCTGACTTCGCTGGTGTCGGCAATCACGTTGCCTTTGACTTTGCCGTCGACGCGCAAGCCGCCTTTGAAATGCACATCGCCTTCGATACTGGTCGACCCGCCGATCAGGCTGTCGATCGTGTTTTTATTGCTGCGCCCAAACATAAAAGCCTCCTAACAGAATCACATATATGCCGACATTTGTGCCCGTATTTGGCCTTTGTCAAGAATGCGCGCCTGTACTGCCTTTATCACCGCGCCGTCGGGAACGGTCAAAATACCGTCGACGCGCTGGTAATGTTTGAATGCAAGCTTGTATTTTTGGGGCTCGGTAGAAGTCGGCTCGGGGAAGGCAATCATAGCACTTTTGCCGCCTTGGATGACGGTCACATTCAACTGTAAATTACCGACAAAATCGTGATCTCCCTTACCCCCTTGCATGACTAGCAACTGATAATGCAACTGGTTCGGCGCGACGATTTCCGATTTCAGCCGTCTGATGGAAACGCCTTGCGCATTGGCGTCGACCGGCAGCAAACTTTCAAAAAATGCAAGATCCTCTTTCAATTTGACATTTTCGCCTTCCAGCGCTTTCACTTGCACGGCCAGCTGCTGTTGTTCGGAGCGATCCATTGTTTGCTTGGTTTCGGCTGCATTCGCGGTGGTCGAATACTGGTCGCGCTCGGCCGTCAACTTTTGCACCTGCTCCTTCAACTGTTCGATTTGCTCTTTGCCATCGGCCATCGGAAAGCCGGGAACCCGGCCTTGTTCATAGAACAGATTACCCACAAACAGCAGCACTCCCAGTCCGGCGCAAAACATCAATGCCCGCAGCGGCCATGGCAATTGGGTCTTGATGGTCATGTGCGGGGAAGAAATCGACAAACGCCGCCACCAAAGCTTGAGTTTCATGGAATTGTGGAAAGAATTGGATGTGGACATAATATTTTTATAATTAACAATTCATGACGTATTTGAAATGTGCATCAATCTGCTCATTTCATCAAGTCCATTTCGGCTTTGTCCAAAAAAAAGCCGCCCGGAGCAAACCGGACGGCTTTTTTGAAACTGAGATTCCGAAGCGTCGAAACTGAAAATTAACGCTTGGAGAACTGTTTCGCGCGACGTGCTTTACGCAGGCCGACTTTCTTACGTTCGACTTCACGCGCATCGCGGGTGACGAAGCCGGCTTTGGCCAGTTCCGGCTTCAACGTTGCATCGTAGTCGATCAATGCGCGGGTGATGCCGTGGCGCACCGCGCCGGCCTGGCCGGACTCGCCGCCGCCGTTGACGTTGACCATGATGTCGAAACGTTCGACATTATTGGTCAGCACGAGCGGTTGGCTGATGACCATCAAGCCGGTTTCGCGCGAAAAATATTCATTCGCGGGTTTGCCGTTGACGACGATTTGACCGCTGCCGGATTTGATGAAGACGCGAGCCACTGCACTCTTGCGACGGCCGGTTCCGTAATTGTAGTTACCGATCATGTCTTTTCCTTAGAGTTCAAGTGCTTTGGGTTGCTGCGCAGCGTGCGGATGAGTTGCTTCCGCATACACTTTCAGCTTCTTGATCATCGCGTAGCCTAGCGGGCCCTTGGGCAACATGCCCTTGACCGCTTTTTCCAGCGCGCGCCCCGGAAAACGCTGTTGCATTTTCAGGAAATTGGTTTCGTAGATGCCGCCCGGATAGCCGGAGTGACGGTAATACGTCTTCTCGGTGGCCTTGGTGCCGGTGACACGCAGCTTGCCTGCATTGATCACAACGATAAAATCGCCCGTGTCGACGTGCGGAGTAAATTCCGGTTTGTGTTTGCCGCGCAGTCGGCGTGCCACTTCGCTGGCAACACGTCCGAGGACTTTGTCCGTCGCGTCAATCACGAACCAGTCGCGCTTGACCTCGTGGCCTTTAGCGGAAAAGGTTTTCATGATGACTTCCTTACTAGATTAAATGCTCAAAATTAGATGCTCAAAAATGGTGGTTCCGCAGCTTATTTCACGCTTACTCCACGCTAATTCCACGCTAATTCCACGACTTGGCACGCGGCCAAATCGGGCAATAATCGGGCAATAATCGGGCAACAATCGCGAAAAAATGCGGACTCTCCCTTGTTGTTTCTTCCTGAGCACATGGAAGAACCTGAAATTATAGCCTTTTCAAGGACTTAGCGTCAAATTTTATGGACAAAAAAAACCCGAGGCGGCTGGGCTTCGGGTTGAATCCACGCATCCGAGGAAGGTGGAGGAGACAGCTTCACTATAGCAAACCGCATGGTGCATTGCAATATGTTTCTTCCGATTTCGTCTTATTTTCGCAAATAAATTGTGAGAGAAAAATTTAATTCTTTTAAAATCATATAGTTATATTTATATGTCATATGACAAATGGAATTTGCAGCGCACAAAATATCGTCATGTCTAAAGTCAGGAACGCTTGCTGATATCCGCCCGACGACGCGCAACCGACGCCCGATAGTCGGATATATGGGGATAGCTGGGTGCGCTACAATAGTTGCTTGACAATCGAAAAGGACAAAAATGGAATGCACAGTACGCTGGACCGGATTGTCCGGCATGACCTTTTTAGCGGAAACCGGCTCTGGACACCTGGTGACAATGGATGGCGCGCCGGAGGGTGGCGGTCGCAACCTGGCGCCGCGCCCGATGGAGGTGGTGTTGGCCGGCACTGGCGGCTGCACTGCTTATGACGTCGTCATGATTTTGCGCAAGAGCAATCAGGATATCGTCGGCTGCGACGTGACGCTGAAGTCCGAACGCGCGGAAAAAGACCCGAAAGTGTTTACCAAGATCCATTTCCACTTCGTCGTGCGCGGTCGCAACCTGAAGCCTTCGCTGGTGGAACGCGCGATCAAGTTATCGCACGACAAATATTGTTCGGCCTCGATCATGCTGGAGAAGACTGCCGAAATGACGCACTCGTTCGAGATCGTCGACGAGGCCGCAGCACCCGCTGCGACTTGAGCGTTTATAAGTAGTAAGCGGTCGCTGTCATAACCTTCGCCATCGCCCGCATCGCCGAGCGCACCGGCAGCGGCACTTCCGCTGCGCCCAGCGCTTTGGCAGCGGCACCGTGCGCGACTTCGTCGTCGCGCATCTGCACCACGATTGCCTTGGATTTGGCGTCTTGCTGCGGCAGCGTCTGCAAATGGCGCTCCAGATGCTCCTTGACTTGACGCTCGGTTTCGACCACGAAGCCCAGGCTGCGGGCGTCGCCGCTGCGGGCGACAACCGCGCCCAGCGCAAACGCGCCGGCATACCAAAGGGGATTCAACACACTGATGTGCGAGCCGAAATCGCGCAACCGTTCCGCCGTCCACGCCAAATGATCTTCCTCTTCGCGCCCGGCTTGGGCAAATTGCTTTTGCAGCGTCGGATTGCGCGAAAACCGTCCTTGCGCTTCATATAGCGCCTGGGCGCAGATTTCGCCGACGTGGTTGACCCGCATCAGGCCGGCGGCATGGCGCCGCTCCTGATTGTCGAGCTTGCCGTCTTCGACGTGGCGCGCCGGATTGGGGCGGCCACCCGATATCACGCCTCCGAAAATGCGCAGCGTCTTGTCGAAATCGCTAATCAATGTGTCGATGTTTATCATAATGTTCTTTCAGATTAACACAAGCGCTTCGGTCTGAAAACGAATGTGTCCTCGTAAAACGCTTCGTCCTGCTGCGGCCACCAGCCGGGGATGCCAAGCACCGGCAGCGGCGAAAAATTTGCGGTCGTCAAGCCCATTGCCAACTGCGCGCCGACGATCCGATCCAGCGTGCTTCTCTGCCGCAAGGCGGGCAAGCCGAAAAACCCCGGCTCCACCTCGACCACCCATGAATGCGCGGTAATCGCCTTGTACGGCATGGTCAATTTATCCATCAACGCATGGCCGAACAAGCGCACTGCGCAAGTCTGTTCAAACCCGGCACGACGGGCGACGAACAAGTCGCGCCAGCGATGTGCGCGCAGCGCATCGGCCATCGCGCCATCGGCACAGACAAATAGCGCCGCGTTCTCGTCGAAGATGGTGGCGCCGTCGCGCACCCTGCCGCGCACGATGCCGGACTTGAGAATTTCCGCAGCCTGCAACGCATTGAGTTGTATCTTGATCTGCGGATAAGTCAGCCACATCAGCGCATTGAAAAAATCGTGCAAATTGCTGCGCGTCGGCACACAACCGCTGACGCCGATGAATTCCTCGTAAGCCATGCCGGACGGCAGCTCCTCCTGCGCGACGAAGCGCAACGGCAGATCCCGGTAATTGCGCAATTCCAGCGCCTGCGCCGCCGCATTCAATGCGGCGCGCCAATCGGCGGCCTGCACGATCGGTTGCGCCACTGACCGAAAATCGGCCAGCCAGGGCGCGCTCCAATCGACCTTGCCCAGGCTCGATGCCGCATTTGTCAAACCAGTTTCCACCCGATATTCTCGCCACCGTTCAAGGGCACGATGCTGGCGTCGCCCAACGGCAGTTCGGACGGAATCGTCCAGGCAGCGCGTTGCAACGTCACCGTCCCGGCATTGCGCGGCAGACGATAGAACGCCGGGCCGTTGAGACTGGCGAATCCTTCCAGCTTGTCGAGCGCGCCAACCTGATCGAAGGCTTGCGCATACAATTCCATCGCGTGCAGGGCCGTGTAGCAACCGGCGCAGCCGCAGGCATGTTCTTTCAAGCCCTTCGCGTGTGGCGCGGAATCGGTGCCGAGGAAGAATTTGGGATTGCCGGAAGTGGCTGCGCGCAGCAGCGCCAATCGATGCTCCTCGCGCTTGAGTATCGGCAAACAGTAGTAATGCGGGCGGATCCCGCCCTTGAAGATTTCGTTGCGGTTGTAGAGCAGATGGTGCGCGGTAACGGTGGCGGCAACGGTGGCGTCGGCGGCGGCCACGTATTGCGCCGCATCCTTGGTGGTGATGTGCTCGAAGACCACGCGCAGCGCCGGCATATCCCGCTTCAGCGGTTGCAATACGCGCTCGATGAAGACCGCTTCGCGGTCGAAAATGTCGACGGCGGGATCGGTCACCTCGCCATGCACCAGGAACGGCATGCCGATTTTTTGCATGACTTCCAGCACCTTCATGCATTTGCGCAGATCGCTGACGCCGGCATCGGAATTGGTGGTGGCGCCCGCCGGATACAGCTTGATCGCATGCACGAAGCCGCTTTCCTGCGCGCGCAAGATTTCATCCGGGCTGGTATTGTCGGTCAGGTACAGCGTCATCAACGGCTCGAATTGCATGCCCTGCGGCAGCGCCGCCAGGATGCGCGCGCGATAGGCGGCGGCTTGCGCGGTCGTGGTCACCGGCGGTTTCAAGTTCGGCATCACGATGGCGCGCGCAAATTGGCGCGCGCTGTGCGGCAACACGCTGGCCAAAGCTGCGCCATCGCGCAAATGCAAATGCCAATCGTCGGGACGGACGATGGTGATGGACTGGCTCGGACTGGCGTCCGGGCGGTCAGGACGAATAGGGCTATCGGTCATGGCAGTTCTCGTTGGGGACTGCCGTTATTTTACCCGGAACCTATCCAGCCTTTAGTGCATCGCTAAAATTTGCCAAAAGCGCCCAAGGTCGAGTCGAGGAGCGGACATGTACGCACGTACATCGAGCACCGCAGACTCGAGATTGGGCGCTTTTGGCAATTTTTAGAGGTGCACTTTACTGGTCCGCCACCTTATCAGTCGGAAACCGCATCAAATCGCGCAACAAATAGCCCATCGGCATGCTCAAGGTCAGCCCTTTCGGCGGCACCGGCTTCATGAACCACTTGTCGTAGAGCTTGGTCATTTCGCCCTCGGTAACGATACCGGCCATTTCGCGGTCGACCAGGGCCTTGAACGCCGGATCGTCCTTGCGCAACATGATCGCATACGCTTCGGTGGACAGCAGATCGCCGACAATCTGAAAATCGGCCGGGTTCTTGGCATTGGCGCGCAGACCGTACAACAACACATCGTCCATCGCAAAGGCTTCCGCTTCACGCTTTTCGACCATCGCGAACGATTGGTCGTGGTCGGCTGCTTCGACCAGCTTCAAATTCAGCGAGCGCACTTTGTCGCGATCGTTCAACAGCTTGACGGTGGTGGTGCCCTTGGTCGTCACGACGTGCTTGTCGCGCAAATCCGGCCAATTCTTGATCCCGGAATCGGTGCGCACCAGCATGCGCACGCTCGCCACAAAGTGCGGAATGGTAAAGGCAACCTGCTTGCGCCGCTCGGCGTTATTGGTGGTGGAACCGCATTCGAGGTCGGCTTTGCCATCCACGATGGTCTGAATGCGGTTACTGGGCGATACCGTCACGTAGGCAACATTCAATTGCGGCAGTTTCAATTCGTGTTTGATGGCGTCGACCAGTTTCAGGCACAGATCGACCGCATAGCCCACCGGCTTCTTGTTTTCATCCAAATAGGAAAACGGCAGCGATGCTTCGCGGTTGGCAATCGTGATGGTTTGCGTCTGGCGGATCTTGGCGAGCGTGTCGACGGCGTGCGCCGGAATCGTCGTAAGCCAACAGGCAAGCGCAGCGCACAGACAGAGCGCCAATCGAGTCATTCCATTTCGCATGATCCCCCCGGGGTTGAGTTGCCAACGGCTGACGCAACCGGCGCCTGCGCGCCGATTGCCATCCTGTGACCCGATGCCGCGAATATCCAGCGCGGGTTACGATCGGGTCATGGATACAAGCCACGCATTTCCCGTGCCTGCAACACGCGTGTACAAGCGACAATAAATGCCGCCGTCCGCAGCGAGACCTTTTTGTCTTGCGCCAACTGCCATACCGCCGCAAACGCTTCGCGCATGATGCGCGTCAGACGCAGGTTGATTTCTTCCTCGGTCCAAAAGAAACTGGAGAAATCCTGCACCCATTCAAAATAACTGACGGTCACTCCGCCCGCATTCGCAATAACATCCGGCACCACCAGCACGCCGCGATCGTGCAAGATGTCGTCGGCTGCGGGCGTGGTCGGCCCGTTCGCGCCTTCCAGAATCAGCTTGGCGCGAATCTTGTTGGCATTGGCTTCGGTAATCTGCTGTTCCAGTGCGGCAGGCACCAGAATGTCGCATTCGACTTCCCAAAAGCGCGCACCATCTGCGATCACCTCCGCGCCCTTGAAGCCGGCAACGCTGCCGTGCTGCTTCACGTGCGCCTGCAAGGCGGGAACATCCAGGCCGGTTTCGCACACGATCGATGCCGCATGGTCTTGCACGGCGACGACTTTTGCGCCAGCCTCGGCAAACAAGCGGGCAGCGACGCCGCCGACATTGCCAAACCCTTGCACGGCGACGCGCGCGCCGACGATTGCCAAACCCAACTTGGCAGCCGCCTCGCAGCCGACCACGAACACGCCGCGCCCGGTGGCCTCGTGCCGCCCCAGGCTGCCGCCGAGCGAGATCGGCTTGCCGGTCACCACGCCCGATGCAGTGCTGCCCTGGTTCATCGAATAGGTATCCATCATCCACGCCATGATTTGCTCGTTGGTGTTGACGTCGGGCGCCGGAATATCCTTGTTGGGGCCGATGATGATATTGATTTCGCTGGTGTAGCGGCGCGTCATGCGCTGCAACTCGCCTTGCGACAACGTCTTCGGGTCGACCCGGATGCCGCCCTTGGCGCCGCCGTACGGCACGTTGACGGCGGCATTCTTGACTGTCATCCAGGCCGACAAGGCCATTACTTCGGACAGCGTCACGTCTTGATGAAAACGCACGCCGCCCTTGCCGGGGCCGCGCGACGTATTGTGCTGCACCCGGTATCCTTCAAAGTGCGCAATCGTGCCGTCGTCGCGCTCGATGGGGACGTCGACGATCAGGATGCGCTTGGGCCGTTTCAAGGTTTCGACCCAGCGCGCCAGCGACCCCAGATAAGGGGTCACGCGATCGATTTGTTCGAGGTAAACGCCCCAGGGGCCAATTTCGCTCGGGGTCAGGTAGGACGGGATTTCATGGTGCGACGACATGCGTACGGTCTCCTTCGGTTGGGCCACGCATCGACCAATCGGATGCGTGTGTAACGCTCCGAATCGTAGATTATCGCGTGCCTCCAAAGCCAATGCTTTGTGCGCATGCATGTATGCATATTACGCATACATTTCAAAACAGCAATTATTTTAGCGGTTTAATTTCTGTCTTGCGCCGGCGTGCGCTTGCCGACGGCTTCGCAGCAAATTGCCCGACCAGATAATCCCAGAGCCGACCGACCACCGGCTTGCCGGGCCGCGTCGCCGATGGCCGCTCGCGGTAGAGCCGGATCTCCAGGTTCACTTCCCACTCGGGCTGACCGCCGTCGGCGCGCGCCAATTGCTTCAGCTTCACTTCGCGCGTGACCGCCGACTCCGGCAGGAAGACGATGCCGTGGCCTTCCAGCGCCATCATCTTCAAGCCTTCGGCCATATCGGTTTCGTAGCGCTTCTCCAGGAACAAGGGCTTCTTGCTGTCGGCCAGGATCAGCTCGACCATCCGTCCCAGATAAGCATTGCCGGTATAGGAAAGAAACGGCAACGGTTGCTCGGCACTGCCCGGCAGGCGCAACAGCGGCGCGCCGCTCTTGTCGCACTGCGCATAGGCACGCAAGGCCTCGCTGCCGAGCACGATCATTTCGTAGCGGCTGGCGTCGAGCTGCACCGGCTGGCGCGGATGGTGATAGCACAACAGCAAATCGCAGCCGCCCTCGACGATGGTCATCACCGCATCGTGCACGTTCAAGGCCATCAAGCGCGTATTGATCGGGCCGAACGCGGTTTCCAGGCGCGTCATCCACTTCGGCATATAGGTCAGCGACAGGTTGTGCGGCACCGCAAAGTCGACCGTGGTTTGCGCGGTCGGGCGCTTGCCGCGCAGCAGCGCCCGCACGTTATTGATTTGCGCCAGCATGTCCAGCGCCTGTTCGTAAAACACTTCGCCGGACGGCGTCAAACGGGTCGGGTAAGAAGTCCGATCGATCAAGTCGGCGCCCAGCCATGCCTCCAGCGATTGGATGCGGCGCGAAAATGCGGGCTGCGTCACATGCCGCAATTCCGCCGAGCGGCTGAAACTATGCGTCTCAGCGAGCGAGATAAAATCTTCCAGCCATTTGGTTTCCATGCCGCTATGTTAGCGCGGATCAGTCCCGCCAACATCCGATTTTTGCGACAGCGGCGCGCAACTCAGGCCAGCAAGGCGTCTTCGTCGACGGGCGACGCGTCGCTTTCGTCGGGCCGCGCTTGCTGGCGCTCCCACATCTGCGCGTAAGCGCCGTTGGCCGCCAGCAATTGCGCGTGCGTGCCGCGCTCGACGATGCGCCCATGTTCCAGCACCAGGATTTGCGCAGCGTCGGCTATCGTCGACAAGCGATGCGCGATGACCAGCGTGGTGCGATTGCGGGCAATTTCCTTCAATTGCGCCTGGATCGCCTGCTCGGCCTTGGAGTCGAGCGCCGAAGTCGCCTCGTCGAAAATCAGGATCGCCGGATTTTTCAACACGGTGCGGGCAATCGCCACGCGCTGCTTTTCGCCGCCCGACAACTTCAAGCCGCGTTCGCCGACCATCGTCTCATAGCCATCCGGCAGGGTTTCGATAAAATCGTGGATATACGCGGCCTTGGCCGCCGCCACCACTTCTTCCTTGCCGGCGTCCGGCTTGCCGTAGCGGATGTTGTACTCGATGGTGTCGTTGAACAACACCGTGTCCTGCGGCACGATGCCGATCGACCGGCGCAAGGACGCTTGCGTCACATCGCGCAAATCCTGGCCGTCGATGCTGATCTGGCCGTCGTTGATGTCGTAGAAGCGAAACAGCAGGCGCGACAGCGTCGACTTGCCGGAGCCGCTATGCCCGACCACCGCCGTGGTGGTGCCGGCGGCAATCGTGAAGTCGACATCGAACAAGATCTGGCGCTTGCTCTCGTACGAAAAATCGACATGCGAGAAGCGCACTTCCGCGCCTTCATGGCGCAGCGGCTTGGCGTCCGACGCATCGGCGATTTCCCGATGCTGCTCCAGCAGGGAAAACAGACGCTCCATATCGGCCAGGCTTTGCTTGATTTCGCGATACAGCACACCCAGGAAATTGAGCGGAATGTAGAGCTGGATCATGAAGGAATTGACCAGCACCAGATCGCCCAAGGTCATCGAATGATCGATCACGCCTTGCGTCGCGCGCCACAGGATCAAGGTCACGGCGACGGCGATGATCGTCGATTGCCCGGTATTCAACAGCGACAGCGACGATTGCGATTTGACCGCCGCCGTTTCATACCGCTTCAAGCCCTGGTCGTAGCGTTCGGCCTCGTAATCTTCGTTGCAGAAGTATTTGACCGTCTCATAGTTAATCAGCGAATCGATGGCCTTGGTATTGGCCTTGGAATCGAGATCGTTCATGGTGCGCCGGAAGTGCGTGCGCCACTCGGTCACCGTCACCGTGAAGGCGATGTAGCTGCACAAGGCGACGGCGGTGATCGCCGCGAACCAGCCGTTGTAGTGCGTAACCAGGTAACCCAGCACCAGCGTAATTTCGACCAGGGTCGGCAAGATGGAAAACAGCGAATACGAGACCAGCGACGAAATCCCGCGCGTGCCGCGTTCGATATCGCGCGTCATGCCGCCGGTCTGCCGGTTCAAATGGAAGCGCAGCGACAATGCATGCAAATGGCGGAACACCTGCAAGGCAATCGTGCGCACCGCGCGCTGCGTCACCTTGGCAAATACGAACTCGCGCAGCTCGGTAAACACCGTCGTGCAAAGCCGCAAGCCGCCGTAGGCCAGCAAGAGTCCCAGCGGCAGCACCAACAGCGCTTGCGGATTGTTAGGCGTGATCGACAAGCCATCGATCAACTTCTTCAACACCAGCGGCACGCCGACATTGGCCAGCTTGGCCCCCACCAGAAACACCATCGCCAGCGACACCCGCCATTTATATGCCCACAGATACGGCAACAGCGTCTTTAACGTCGCCCAGTCGTTGCGGGTGGCTTGGTTGGCCGCAGGTGCGGGAGGGATTGCAGATTGGCGGCGCATGGTAACGATCGAATTGGTTTATTCTCTGGGTATTGTAGCGATTTATGAAATTTCAAGGAGGAACATCAATGTCTGACGATATCCGCACCAGCCTGCCGGAAGGAAAAATGCCGACCTTGCGCGTGATGCCATCGCCAGCCGACGCCAATGTGCATGGCGACGTGTTCGGCGGCTGGATCATGGCGCAGGTCGACATTGCCGGCTCGCTGCCCGCAGTGCGCCGCGCGAATGGCCGCGTGGCGACCATAGCGGTCAATTCGTTCTTGTTCAAGCAGCCGGTATTCGTGGGCGACTTGCTGTCTTTCTACGCCGACATCGTCAAGGTCGGCAACACCTCGATTACCGTGTACGTCGAAGTCTATGCAGAACGCAACCGCCTGCAGGTTGAGACGGTCAAGGTGACCGAAGCGACGTTGACCTATGTCGCCACTGACGAAAAGCGGAAACCGAGGCAATTGCCGGCGATTTGAGCGATCTTGCGGCATCGATTTTGGCGCAATTTCGTATGGCTTGCTTTCTTGTTGGCGGCCATCGTGTCTCAATGACGGGAAAAGATTGCATGCTGTCATTTTGCTTTCGAGTAGAATTGACAACTAACCATAAGCAGTCGCTGGGGCGAATGCCGCGAAGCTAATTTGCTCCCTACTGAATCTATCACAGATAGAATGGTGCATAACTTCTACCATCTCCGCCACGAAATGCGATACGACAAAAAGAACGGCATATTTAAGCGTCTCGCACAGTCGACTCGTGCAAAAGACCTTCCCTTGGTACCAAGCTCAGTCTCCCGACCAGAGTCGACAAGATTACTTGATGCCATTTACGGTAGGGATCCAAATCGCACACGCATTGGGTTGCCAGGAACATTGGAGCGCTTCGCTGATGACCTAAAGATGCCTCCGGAACTGCTCATTGAACAATTTCAACGTGCGGGGATTACTGGCCTCACGCCGCAAGATAGGGTGGATAGTGCCGCTAAGGATACTTTATTGGCATACTTGCGTGCCATACATGGAACAAGCGCAAGCACGAAAATATTGTATCAACAGGATGCGCCAAAAGCCGCCCAGATTGAGATTTTTCAAGACACGAATGAAGAACTAATTGCGCTATTAGCATCTCAGCCAGACCTTATGTATGAGTTGCATCCTAGAAAATTTGAAGAGCTTGTGGCTCGCCTTTTCGAGAAGCGAGGATTCCAAGTCACACTCACTCCAGCCTCTAAGGATGGAGGATTTGACTTCTTTGCCGAGCTTAAAAATCCTATGACTTCTCTCTTGGTCATTGCTGAATGCAAGCGATACAGCCGTGAACGGAAGGTGGGTGTTGAAGTCGTCCGAGGGCTACACAGTGTACTGGAAACGAATAAGGCAAACAAAGGTTTAGTAATCACGTCATCATTCTTTACCGCTGGCGCAGTCGAGTATCAGCGCATCTTGGGCGCAAAAATGGGCCTAAATGACTATAACGATTTGGTAGAATGGCTGCAAGCGACTGTAAGTCGAAATGACTATGAGGCGTAAATTATGCAGTGCTGTAGGGCGCAATGGGTTTTATCTATTGCGCCGTATGTGGCCGTTGCACGCGTACGTTGCGCGCGACGGCAACATGCGGCGCAATACGCTTCGCTATTGACGCCCTACCTCCTTACCGCGTTACGCCTATTTTCACTCCACATCTTTGTTTCCTGTGTGCTGCAAAACCAATGAGACAAGATCAGTAACAAGGTCGAAAAAAAACCGCCAGGACCACTGGCGGTTTTTTTCGATGCGACGCCTTAACGCCTACGCAGCTTTCTTTTGGTCGCGCAGTTCGCGCCGCAGAATCTTGCCGACGTTCGATTTCGGCAATTCAGTGCGGAATTCGATGTACTTCGGCTTCTTGTAGGCGGTGAGCTCTTCCTTGCAATATTCGATCACTTGCTCGGCTGTGAGGGCCGGGTCCTTGCGCACGATGAACACTTTGACTGCCTCGCCGGAATGGGCGTCCGGCACGCCGACACAGGCGCACTCCAGCACGCCCGGATGCGCGGAAACCACTTCTTCGATCTCGGTCGGGAACACGTTGAAGCCGGACACCAGGATCATGTCTTTCTTGCGGTCGACGATCTTGGTATAGCCGCGCTCGTCCATGATGCCGACATCGCCCGATTTGAAGAAGCCGTCGGCGGTCATCACCTTGGCGGTTTCGTCCGGCCGGTTCCAATAGCCCGCCATCACCTGCGGGCCGCGTATGGCGATTTCGCCGCGCTCGCCCAACGGCACCGGGTTGCCGGCATCGTCGAGAATGGCGATTTCGGTCGATGGCGCCGGCAGGCCGATGGAGCCGGTGTATTCCTTGGTGTCAGCCGGATTGCAGGTGGCCAGCGGCGAGGTTTCCGACAAGCCGTAACCTTCGGCAATCGGGCAGCCGGTCAATGCGATCCAGCGGTCGGCCACCGAGCGCTGCACCGCCATGCCGCCGCCATTGCTGACCTTGAGGCTGGAAAAATCCAGCTTGGCAAATTCCGCGTTGTTCAACAAGCCGTTGAACAGGGTATTGACCGCCGGGAACATGTTGAATTTATATTTGGCCAATTCCTTGACGAATCCAGGAATATCGCGCGGATTCGGTATCAGGATATTCAGCGCGCCGGCGCGTGTGCCCAGCAGACAGCACGAAGTCAGCGCGAAGATGTGGTACAGCGGCAATGCGCAGACCACGATCAACTGTTCGACCTTGGGTTCTTTTTCCAGCGCCGGCTGCAGCCAGGCGTCCGATTGCAGCACGTTGGCGATTACGTTGCGATGCGTCAGAGTCGCCCCTTTCGAGACACCCGTGGTGCCGCCGGTGTACTGCAAAAACGCAACATCGTCGTGCCCGAGATCGACCGGCTTCAAGCTCAACTTGCTGCCCGCCGACAGCACCTGCTTGAATTGCACGGCGGTCGGCAGGGAAAACGCCGGCACCATTTTCTTGACGTTGCGCACGACGAAGTTGACGATCATTCCCTTGACGCCGCCCAGCAAGTCACCCATGCGCGCCACCACCACATGTTTGACCTGGGTCTTGGCCAGCACATGTTCGAGCGTGACCGCAAAATTTTCCAGGATGACGATCGCTTCCGCGCCGGAGTCGTTGAGCTGATGCTCCAACTCGCGCGGCGTGTAGAGCGGATTCACGTTCACCACGGTGTAACCGGCACGCAAAACGGCGGCGATCGTAATCGGATATTGCAGCACGTTCGGCAGCATGACGGCCACGCGCGCGCCTTTTTTCAGCCCTTTGCTTTGCAACCATGCGCCCAATTTCTTGGACATTTCATCGACTTCGGCGAAGGTGATGAATTTATCCATGCAAACATAAGCGTTGCGCGCCGCATATTTGCGAAATGCCTCTTCCAGCAAGTGAACCAGGGAGCGGTACTGGGTGTAATCAATCTCGGCGGGAACGCCCTTCGGATACGACTTTAGCCAAAATTTATCCATTATCTGTCTCGAAAATAGTTGTCTGTTTTAATTGATGGACTTCGCTAAAAACTCGGGCCGGCCACCACGAATTATAGCGATGCCCTGATCTGATCGCTGCGCGCCGGTCAATCCGGATTCCCGGATTCCTGCGGCTCCAAGCAGATGCTATCGGGCACAGCGCTTGCGTGCAAGCGTTTTGCGCAGTATTTGAGGAGTTCCTCGACTGCAACAGACATGTTGCGATGCAGCAAAACGTGCGCGCGCAAATGAATCCGCCCAGTGCCGTCTTGCTCGCGCCGCACCCATGCCATCGAAACGCTGGGGTGTTCAAACAACACTTCCTCGATCTGGCGCGGAAATATGCGCTGCCCATCGCGCACGACCATGTTTTCCTTGCGGTCGACGACGGTGAAAAAGCCATCCTCGTCCATGCTGGCGATGTCGCCGGTGGCGAGCCAGCCGTTTTGCAGGCGCGACGCCGATAGCGATGTGCCGCGCGGGTCGCCGCCGTCGTAGCCGCTGAAAACCTGCGGCCCGCGCAGCCACAACTCGCCCATTACTTCCGGTGGCGCATCGACGCCGCTATCGAGGTCGACGATCCTGGCCTCGGTATCCGGCAGCGGCAAGCCGACCGAGCCGATCTGGCGGCGCGCCGCCACCGGCATCGCCAATGCCGCCGGCGCCGCTTCGGTCAAGCCATAGGCTTCGATCAAGCGGCCGCGCGTAATTTTTTCGAACTCCTCGCGGATTTCCTGCGCCAACGGCGAGCCGCTGACCGCGCACACGCGGATCGACGCCAGCCCGTAGCGGCGCACACCCGCAGTGTGGGTCAGCAGGCGCACCATGCGCGGCGTGGTCGGAAAATAGGTCGGGCGCGTCTTTCGCACCGTGCGCAGCAACAGCGGCAGGTCGGCGCTCGGCAACAGGATCAACGTGGCCCCCAGATACACGGCCAAATGCAGCAAGCCGCTCAAGCCATAGGCCGACGAAAACACTTGCTGCGCCAGGAAGCGCTCGTCGCCGGGACGCGATTCCGGCAGCCAATGGCGCAACTGCAGCGCATTCGCCGCCAGGTTGCGGTGCGACAGCGGAACCGGCATCGGCGCGCCGCCGGTGCCGAAGGTATAGACGATGGCGGCGGTGGCCTCCACCGACTGCGCCACGTCCGGCGCAAACGCATGCCCGCGCGCCAATACCTGCTTGAAATGCAGGAAGCGGCGCTCGGTCTTCTTGTTCCTGGCGTCGCGCCGAAACCACGGCAACCAATGCCCTTCCTGCACGTTGCGCAACAGGCCGAACTTGATCTTGTCGGGCCAGCCGAGATAATCCATCTGCGATGCAAACACTACGCGACGCAGGCCGGTTGCACGCGCATCGTCGCGCAACAGATCGCGCAATTCGCGGTAGCGATCGGTGGTGGTGACCAGGACCACGCTGCCAGTCGCGGCGACGCGCGTCAACAACAGTTCGGCGGCGCTGCCGGGATCGGCCAGGACTGCCACCGCGCCGGCCTTCTGCACGCCGAAATAGGCAATGACCCATTGCGGAATATTCGGCATCGTCAGCAACACCCGTTCGCCCGGCTGCACATGCAAGGTCTGCAAGCCGTTGGCGAAGCGATTCGCTTCTCTGTCCAATTCGTGCCAGGTCATGCGCCCGCCCAGATAGTCGAGTGCAGCGGTTTTCCCGAAGCGGCGCGCGGTCGCTTCCAGCAGGCGCGGCAGCGGCACGGTCGGCGGCTTGATCCGGTATGGCGTGCGGCTGTCGTAGAACTTCAGCCAAGGGCGCTCGGCTTCCAGCGCCTTGCGGGCGGCGCGGCGCTCGGCTTTTTGCGCGGCTTTTTCTTGCGCCACCTGCAGCGGGTCGCTTTGCGCTTGCAGAAAGCGGACGATGGCGCGATTGACCGCGTCCGGCCGCTCGACCATCACTTGATGCGCGGACACCGGGATCACCACTTCTTCCGCCGCCGGAATCAGGCGCGCCACTTCCTTGTACGAGGCGTCGGAAAACAGCGTGTCGCGCTGGCCGAGGATCACCATGCTGGGGATCTTGATCGCGCGCAGCAATTCGGCGCCGTCCCAAACCGCCAAGCCGTTGCGGTTTTGCAGGTACACCACGTGCGCGGGCGGATACACCTTGGCGGCATTAAATCCAAAGTAGGGCAATACCTCCCGCATCCATGTCAGCAGCGCCGGCGGCACGCGCAACAGCAACCGTCCGGCCAAGCGCAATTGGAAGCGCACCGCAGAGGCGATAATCACCAGCGCCGTCACGCGCTGCGGATGCCGATTCACGAAGCAAGAGGCCAGCGCGCCGCCGAACGAGTGGCAGACCAGGATGAAGCGCTGCGGCACCCGCAACGCTTCCAGCGCCGCTTCGATATCGCCGACCAGTTCCGGCACGTCGTAGCGCGCGCCATCGGCCTCGGTCGGCGCATCGGTATAGCCATGCCCGCGCAAATCGAGCGCAAGCACGCGGTACGATTCGTGGAATTGCTCCAACTGATATTCCCAATAGGCGGCGCGTCCGCCGAAGCCGTGGATGAAGACGATGGTCGGCGCTTCAAATTTATCGCCCTGCTCCGGGCCGGCGTCGATCACGCTCATCTCGAACGGCTTGCCATTGGCCAGGCGGTCGCGCAGCGTGATCGTGGTGCGATGGAGGTCGACGTCGAATGTCATGTCGGCATTGTAGCGAAACTATTTAACTGATGTGACGCACTGTGCTCCCCTCTCCCGCCTGCGGGAGAGGGGAGCAAAGCGCGTAACATCGTTATTTAAGCAAAAGTGCAAGCCGACGATGGCGCTCTTCCTTATCCAATTGCGCCAACGCGCGCACCGCTTCATAGAATTTTGGAAAGCTCTGCTCCTGCCGCAGCAATTCCTTGAAGGCCGGCACGAGGTCGTGATAAGTCGCAATCGACGCCAGATGCGCATTCGATAGCGGCTCGGCAAACCAATGATCATACCCGGCATAACCACCCCAGCCGACTTTCAGGGTTTGATACTCGTCCTGCAATGCCTGGAAAATCGCCGCCTTTTGCTTGCGCTTGTCGTCGTCGTCCACCGCGCGCGCATAATTGGCTTCCAGCATGCTCCTGTATTTCAACAGTAGCGCCAGGAAATCGCGTTGGCGCTGTCGATGCTCCGCATAGGCTTTGCGTAGTTTCTCGTCGCCGAATTTCGTCAGCCAACGGTCGACGCCTACCTCCTCCACCGACGTGGCGAACGACTCGTTGAATTGCGAATCGCCCTGCGCATACACCACCTGATGCGCCAGTTCATGAAAGATCACGCGCGCCAATTCGGCGTCGGAATAGCCGATTAAAGTCGACGGCACCGGGTCGCTGAACCAGCCCAGCGTCGAATACGCTGGCACGCCGCCGATTTGCACATCGTAGCCTTCTCCGCGCAATGTGTCTGCGAAGACGCGCGCACCGTCTTCGCTATAGTAGCCGCGATAATCGACGCAACCGGCTATCGGAAAACACCATTGCAGCGGCGTCAGCGAAAGCTCCGGCGTCGCCACCACGTTCCATAGCACGTAGGGCCGCTTCAGGTCGGCATACGAGGTATAGCTGGCATTGTCCGGCAAGCCCAGTTCGCTGACTGCAAAGGCGCGGATCTGCTTGACCTGGTTAAGCCGCGCTTTGAGCTTGTCGCCGGTAGCGGGATCGTCCAACACCTGGTCGATCGGTTTGGCGCTGCCCAGCAGGGACAATTGTCCATGCACGGCCTGGCCGTAATAACCAATCTGCGCGCAACCGCCAAGCAACATGGCCAGCGCCAGGCACAATGCGATCCGCCGGTTGAGCATCACGCCGCTGCGCCCACCTTTTCCACCTGCACCAGCAAGTCGTAAAAAGTCGGCCCGCGCCCCATGTCGGTCAAGCGCTGGCTGGTGACTTCGTTGGCATTCTTGCCGTCGCTTGCCAGCTTCTTCCACCAAATCGACAAGCCCACCACCAAGCCGGGGCGCGCCTTGTCGGTGACCCGCGCCTTGGCGACAAACGAGCCGCGCTCGTTGAAAATCCGCACCATGTCGTCGGCGCCGATTTGGCGCGCGGCGGCGTCGGCAGGATGGATATCCAGATGCGGTTCGCCCTCGGTATTTCTCAGGCTTTGCACGTTGACGAAGCTGGAATTGAGGAAATTGCGCGCCGGCGGCGAGATCATCGCCAGCGGATAGTTGACCGCCAATTCCGGGCTGCTGGCCGCCGATTCATAGGGCGCGATATAGGTCGGCAACGGGTCGTAACCATCGGTTTGCATGCGCGCAGAAAAGAATTCGCATTTGCCCGATGGCGTCGGAAAACCGCCTTGCGCAAAAGGCGCAGCAGGCATGTTCAGCTTTTGCCAGCCTTTTTGCTTCAACGCATCCCAATCGAAATGGATCGCCCGCACATCGTCGCGCTTGAACGCCACCGCCGCAATCGCATCGTCGCTATCGGCAAAGCAAGGATCGTCGAAGCCCATGCGCGCCGCCAAGAGGCGGAAGATTTCGGTATTCGGCTTGGCTTCGCCCAGCGGCGCAATCGCCGCGTTGTTGGCCATCATATACAAATGACCGTAGGCGGAATGGGCATCGACATGCTCCAACTGGGTGGTGGCCGGCAACAGGATATCGGCGTAGTCGGCGGTATCGGTCTGGAAATGTTCCAGCACCACGGTAAATAAATCCTCGCGCGCAAACCCTTGCGCCACCTTGACCGACTGCGGCGCGATAGCCACCGGATTGGAGTTGTAGACGATCAGCGCATCGATGCGCGGGCCGAAATCCGGCGACGCTTCGCGCAGCAAATCGTCGCCGATGGTGCTCATGTTGATGGTGCGCGTCGCCTGCGGAGCGGACATCAAATCGGGCCGCTGCAAGGCCTTGGAATCGCGCGGGAAGGAATCCGAGCTGGACAATTGAATGCCGCCCGCCGCATGCCGCCAAGCGCCGACCAGCGCCGGCAGGCAACAAATGTTGCGCACCGCCATGCCGCCGCCGTGCACCCGCTGCAAGCCGTAATTGGTGCGGATCGCCACCGGCTCGCCGCGCTTGGCGGTTGCGCCGTACAGGTGCGCCAACTGCTCGATCTGCTGGGCCGCAATGCCGCAAATTTGCGCGACACGTTGCGGCGACCATTGCTGCACGCGCTCCTTCAATTGCTCGAATCCGAACGTGTAATTGGCAATGTAATCGTGATCGAGCAAGTCATCGCGGACCAGCACATGCATCAAGCCGAGCGCCAATGCGGCGTCGGTGCCGGGCAGCAGCGCGATGTGCTGCTGGCACTTTTCCGCCGTCAGCGAGCGATACGGGTCGATTGCCACCAGCGTCGCGCCGTTGCGCTTGGCTTCTTGCGCGCGGGTCCAGAAATGCAGGTTCGATGCAATCGGATTGCCGCCCCATATCAGGATCAGCTTGGCGTTCTGGAATTGTTCCAGATCGGTGCCGATGCGCGCGCCGATGGTATAGGTATAGCCGGCGCCGCCGGCGGTCGCGCAAATCGTGCGGTCCAGCAGCGACGCGCCCAGCTTGTGCAAGAAGCGCGCCGACATCGACTCGCCCTGCACCAGCCCCATTGTGCCGGCATAGCTATACGGCACGATGGCTTGCGGATCGCGCGCGGCTATCGTTTTCAGGCGCGCGGCAACGGTATCAAGCGCCTCGTCCCAACCGATGCGCGCAAATTTGCCCTCGCCCTTGTTGCCGACGCGCTTCATAGGATACAGCAGGCGGTCCTTGTGGTAAGTGCGCTCGGTGTAGCGCGACACCTTGGTGCACAGCACGCCGGCGGTGGTCGGGTGCTCGGGATCGCCTTTTACTTCCAGCGCGACGCCGTCTTTGACCGTGACCAGCAACGCGCAGGTATCGGGGCAATCGTGCGGGCATACCGCGCGGATAATTTCGGTGCTCATGTGCGATCCATATCAATCTTGAAACGCTATGGTATACCGTCACCCCGCAATGTGCATGGCAACGCTATGGGAAGATGCGTTCGGGAAAATTCTGTTTCCTGTCCGGCGGGCAAGCACCCCGGGCTAGGGGTAAGATACGCATATAGAGGAACGCAAAAACGAACGCTTCGATTTTGTTGCAAGGCAAAATTCGATGCCAAAAAAGCATGCGCACATCATGCCGAATATAAAATGGGAGTTACCATGAAGTTGATCGACCCGATTATCGAATTTCATGCCGAATTGCAGAGCATCCGACGCGACATCCACGCGCATCCCGAATTATGTTACGAAGAAAAGCGCACCTCTGAATTGGTGGCGAGCAAGTTGACCGAATGGGGCATCCCGGTGGTGCGCGGCATGGGCTTGACCGGCGTGGTCGGCATTATCAGCAGCGGCAGCAGCGAGCGCGCCATCGGTTTGCGCGCCGACATGGATGCGTTGCCGATGCAAGAAGTCAACACCTTTCCGCACGCTTCGCAAAACGCCGGCAAGATGCACGCCTGTGGCCACGACGGCCACACCGCGATGCTGCTCGGCGCTGCGCATTACCTGGCGACGCATCGCAATTTCGACGGCACCGTGTATGTGATTTTCCAGCCGGCGGAAGAAGGCGGCGGCGGCGCGCGGCGCATGATGGACGATGGCCTGTTCGAGCAATTTCCGATGGAAGCGGTGTTCGGTATGCACAACTGGCCCGGTTCGCCAGTCGGCACCTTCGGCGTGACCGACGGCCCGATGATGGCTTCCAGCAATGAATTTGAAGTGACCGTCAAGGGCATCGGCTCGCATGCGGCGCAGCCGAACAAGGGCGTCGATCCGATCATGATCGCGGTGCAAATCGCGCAAAGCTGGCAAACCATCATCAGCCGCAACAAGAATCCGCTGGAATCCGGCGTGCTGTCGATCACCCAGATTCACGCCGGCAGCGCCACCAATGTGATCCCGGACGAAGCGGTGCTGATCGGCACCGTGCGCACCTTCACCACCGAGTTGCTGGACATGATAGAACAGCGCATGCGCAGCATCGCCGAACATACCGCGACCGCCTTCGAGGCGCAGGTGGATTTTCAATTCAAGCGCAACTATCCGCCGCTAATCAATCACGAGCAAGAGACGAAATTCGCGGTCGGCGTGATGCAAGCGCTGGTTGGCACGCACCGCGTCGATGCCAATGTCGAACCGTCGATGGCCGCCGAAGATTTCGCCTTCATGCTGCAGGAAAAGCCGGGCTGCTACGTGTTCCTCGGCAACGGCGAATGCGGGCACGGCAGCGCCGAACATGGATTGGGGCCATGCAATTTGCACAGCCCCCGCTACGATTTCAACGACGAATTGCTGCCCATCGGCGCATCCTACTGGGTGCGGCTGGCGGAAACCTTCCTGGCCGACGCGTAAGCTTGCAGACTGCGGCTATTCCGGCAGCAGGTCCGGCGCGTCGCCCAGACGCTTGCCGGGGTTGAGCCGCTCCAGCGCGATCAAAGCCGCCGAGTGGTCGGCATGCGGGATCGACTCCAGGATGCTGCGATAACGCTCGGCCACCACTTCCGTCAGCGGCAATTGCAAGCCGGCGAGCTTGGCCGCGTTCAAGATATTGTCCATATCCTTGACCTGGCTCTTCACCTGCCCGCCCGGCATGAAGTTACGCTCCAGCATGCGTTGCCCGTGCAGTTCGAGAATCCGGCTTTCGGCAAAACCGCCGCGTATTGCAGCGCGCACCGCCGCCGGATCGGCGCCACCGGCCTGCGCCAATAACAGCGCTTCCGCCACGATGTTGAGCGTGCCGCCGACGATCAATTGATTGCACAATTTCGCCAGTTGCCCGCAACCTGCCGGGCCGACCAGCGTGGAGCGTCCGAGCACCGCAAACACCGGTTGCGCGCGCGTAAAATCCGCCTCGCTGCCGCCCGCCATGATCGCCAGCGTGCCCAGTTCCGCGCCCACCACGCCGCCGGAAACCGGCGCATCCATGAAGTTGACCCCATGTTGCGCCAGCGTTGCATGCAATTGCTGCGCTTCCGCCTGCTTGGTCGAACTCATGTCGATGAACAGGGTGCCGAGCCGCAAGCCGGGCAAGGCCATCTGCGCGACTTCGGCCACGACAGGGCCGGCTTCCAGCATGCTGATGACGATATCCGCCGTCGCCACCGCAGTGGCGGGCGTATCGGCGACGGTGGCGCCCTTGCCAGCCAACGCCTCGGCCTTGGCGCGGCTGCGGTTCCAGACGGTCAGCGCATAGCCGGCGTCGAGCAGGCGGGTCGCCATCGGCTTGCCCATCAATCCGATGCCGAGAAATGCGATATGCGGGCGCGTAGTTGCAAGGTTCAATCGTGACTCCTGGTTAGTATGTATTTCATAGCATAATGCTACATCCTCCACAGAGAACGCGCACACCATGCCAGCCATCAATGATATCCGCCCCGCCCTCGACACGCCAATGCTGCTGGGCGAATGCCCGATCTGGCATCGCGCCGAAGCCACGCTCTATTGGATCGACATCCCCGGCAAAGCCGTCCACAGCCTGACGCCGGCCAGCGGCCAGCATCGCGTATGGCCGATGCCGACCGAACCCGGCTGCATCGCCTTTTGCGCCGGCGGCGGCTTGCTGGTGGCGCTGCGCACCGGGCTGTCCACATTCGACACCGACAGCGGCACGCTCACCCCATTCGCCGCTGCGCCGTACGACACGACCAAGCTGCGCTTCAACGATGGCCGCTGCGACGCCGCCGGTCGTCTCTGGGTCGGCACCATCTACGAACCGCGCGACCACCCCGGCGCGACGCTCTACAGCGTCACGCACGGCGTGCTGCAAGACCGGAACTTGCCGGCCACGGTCTCCAACGGCCTCGCCTTCAGCCCCGACAACCGCACCCTGTACCGCAGCGACACCACCTCGCACACCATCCGCGCGTACGACTTCGATGTCGCCAGCGGCGAACTCGGCGCGAGCCGCATCCTGCGCGAGTTTTCCAAGGACAGAACCAACAACTACGGCGGCCGCCCGGACGGCGCAGCAGTCGACGCCGAAGGCGCATATTGGTGCGCGATGATGGAAGGCAGCCGCCTGCTGCGCCTCTCGCCCGACGGCGAAATCCTGAGCGAAATCAAACTCCCCGCCCGCTGCCCAACCATGCTGGCCTTCGGCGGGCCGGAATTGAAGACGCTGTATGTGACGACCTCGCGTAATAACCGGCCTACGGCGGAGATTGCGGAGTTTCCGCTTTCTGGGTGTTTGTTGACGGTGGAGGTGGAAGTTGCGGGGTTGGGGGAAGGGGTTTACATTGCTTGATGAGGGAAAGCAAGTAAATGCGACTGATCCGAGTTATGGTGACTACATGAATGCAACGACGACCGACCCGCAAGACGATGACGAGATGCCGACCGAAATCGACTTTTCCAAAGGGGTGCGCGGCAAATTCTCGATGCTAATGCTACGCTGAATCTGCCAGTATATTTGGATCAGGAGGTGCAAGCTTATCTTTCCGCGATCGCTTCAAAGAAAGGCATGCAGCTATCCGACCTGGCGAACGACCTGTTGAAACGGGAGATTGGGATTATTGAGGCGGTGAAGTGACTGCAATTCTCCTTGCGGTGGGCAGCACATTGATCAGCCGTAAAGTGACCACCACAAACAGGAATATCGGCTTGCGAGATGAAACGGGTCAAAGAGCTATGTTTGCTGCCGCACAGTGATGCTCACCATCGCGGCGTACGATGGCCTTCGATGGACGTCATTTGACGCGTAGGACAAACCGTTCGCCAGGAGGTTTTATGAGCAAGCATTTGAAGGAACAACACCAGCCGCAGCCCAAGATTCATACTTCCCCCGCTGAGGAGGAGGCCAAGAAGCTGAAGCAGGCGGCGGAGGTGCAGGAAGTTGCTGGCCGCCACAAGAACGATGGGCAGAAGGGTCACAAGGGCGCGCGTTGATGCGTTGAATAACGCTTGCCGCTCGGCAGCGGTCCAGATCGGTGCAGAACTGAATTGGCGTCGGCATTTAATCCGGTCGCCCAAAGCAAAAATCCCCGCCAGCGGAAGCTGACGGGGATTTGCTTATAACAAGCCTGACGATAACCTACTTTCACACTGGTTGCAGCACTATCATCGGCGCGAAATCGTTTCACGGTCCTGTTCGGGATGGGAAGGGGTGGTACCAATTCGCTATGGTCATCAGGCATAACTTGTTGACTGGATGCT
>JARLJG010000018.1 GCA_031291325.1 Burkholderiaceae bacterium | reverse complement strand
GTGGGCGCGGGGTCTCCGGCGTTGCGGGGGGACAAACTGGTTTATTTTTTGGTGGGGTTGGTGGGGCGCCAGCAGCCCAATCCAGCCGCGCTTGGGCCCCCCCCCCCCGGGGGGCCCCCCCCCCCCCCCCAGCCACGCCGCCAGCAAGCTCGACGCATCGTCTTCGCGCGCGGGTGCGAGCGGCGCGGTTGGCAAGCCGATCGCATCTTCTTCGTTCAGGGACTGCAAAATTCCGAGCAGCGAATCCTGCGCCAGGACGGCATCGGGCGTATGCGCGACCAGGTTGGCCAGCAACGTCGAATAGCGCACATGGTGGCCCGCCGCCATGCGCTGCAGCAAATGCCTGACGAAACTGCGGCGGTTGAAGTTGGAACCGCGATCGAGCAGCAAGCTGGCCAGCGCCAGTTCCGTCAACACGACGCCAAAGCGGCGGCTATCGACCGGCAGCACCGGCTGCCGCGTGTGCGATTTGCGCAACTGCGACAAATACTGTCGAATTTGCGGGCCGTCTGCCGGCTCCAGCAACACCACGATGCGTCCAAACGTTTCCTGCGGAAATTGCTGGGCGATGCGATGGCGCGCAGCTTCCCGGCGTCCGCTGCCGACGATCAGCGCGCGCAGTCGATCCGGCGCTTGCAGCAGCAGCGCATCGGTCAACGCCACGGCATCGTCGCCCAATCCATCCGTTGCGGCCGGCAGGCTGCCGTGATCGAGGAATACTTGCAGGCGTTGCAGCCCCTGCTCGACTGCGCTTGCCGCAAGTGGCGGCGGGCCTTCCTGCGTCGCCTGTTGCTCCGCGTGCAGGCTGCCCAGTATTTCCGGCAATCCGAAGGCCGACGAAAACGGCACGCGCAGCAATGCCGCGCAATGCGCCAACTCGGCCAGCAGCGCGCCGTATTCGACCCGGTAGCGCGCCGCCATTTGCCGCAGCGTGTGCGCGACGAACGCGCGCGTGTTGAAATGCGAGCCGCGATCGGCCAGCAGGTAGGCAAACACGAATTCCCACAACGCCGCGCCAAAGCCGGCTTCCGAATCCTGCACCAGCGGCCTGCTGTGATGCAGGCGCCGCAGGTCGGCCGTATAGTCGATCACGGTCGCAGCGTCGGTTGGCACGCACAGGCGCACCACGCGCTCGATGGTCGGCTGCGCCAGGCGATGGGCAAGGCGATGGCGGGTCGCGGCCAGCCGCCCCCAATGCCGCAGCGCCTGCAGCAACGGCGTCGGCAGATTCTGCAGCGCGGACTGCATGACGGCATCGGCGTCCTGGCCGTTGGGCAGCGTGCCGCGCGCCAGAAAATCGGCGGCAGCAAAAGTCGGCTCCGTATTGGCATCTTCAACCGACCGCCCCCGCTGCCCCTGCGCGCGCGCGCGACGCTGTCGTTGCAACGCTTCCCGCAACGCCGTTTCCAGCCGCTGCAGCAGGTTCGATTCCAGCGCGCCGGCCGGCAAATCGCCCAGGTCGAGATCGAGGCGCTCCAGGGCCGGCATTTCATCAGCCGGGTTCGGCGCGATCGCGCGTTGCAACAGTCCCGGCAAATGCGCGCGGCACAGAGAACTGATGCGATCCTGGATAGTTTCCGCGCGCAAGCCCCTGCCCAATTCCAGATCGAACATGAGTCGGTCGATGCGGATAGCGGCCAGTGTCATGAGCCGCTCCCAGCGCTTGCGGCGTGCGCGCTCTCTTCAATCCGGGCGCGCATGAATCCGCGCAATGCGGCGGCGGCGGAATTCAAGCGGTCGACCTCGACGCCAGCATTGTCCTGCATCCCGCGCAGCGCGTTTTGATCTGCGTATTGGCTGCGCAGCGGCGCCCAGACGGCGTATAGGCGCTTGAACTCCGCCATCTGCGCCGCATTCAACCAGTAGCATTGCGCCGCCAGATGCGCGGGGCAATTCTCGTCCAGCGTGCGCTGCACGAACTTGCGAAATTCCAGGTTTTGCATGCGGATCGGCCAATCCGGCAACAAGAGGCTGATCCGATGCGAGTAAAAGTCGCCGTCGGCGGGTTCCTGCAAGGCGGCTTGCGCGATCTCCGGCTGCGCGACTTTCCGCAAGAAGCGCAAAAATTCGCGCAACGCGTGCTGCGCGTGGCGATGCGTGGAATGGCGGCGCGCATTGCGGGCGACAATCCGCCCATGACGGTCGTGCAATTGCAGATAGTGCTGGCCGCGACCCGCCGCGACGATTTTATGCTGGATCGGATCGAGCGCCAGAAGCAGCAACGCGCCGGCGTCGGGCGCCTCGCTTGTGAGCGTCCATTGATGACTGACCCAATCGATCAGCGCGGCCACCGGCTTCAACGCGGCGGCGCTGGGCGCGCCGTTTTTCACCTGCGGCAATAGAAGAATATGTTCGAGCAAGCGCATTTCCTCGCCCGCGTACAAGCGGGAGCGCTGCTTTGGATAGTCGGACAGCGCCTGCACCAATGCATCGATGGCGGCCTCGGCCTCGTGCTCGTTCGCCGCCCGATACACCGCACGCTCCTCCGCAGCCTGAGAATCGTCATGCTCGTTATCGGATTGATTCGGCCAGGAAAATTTCACATACACGCCAGGTTTGCCATGACCATTCTTCTCGACCTGGTAATTTTCACGGCGCACGCCGTAGCGCAACAATGCCTGCGCCAGGTCGGGCCGCTCGGAAACGAAGGTGAATTGCCGCTCGTCGAGGACCTGCGCAAGCGCAGCGCCGCTGCGATATTCGAAACCCGGCACCGCCGTGCCGCCGGACTCCGATATTCCCAACAAACAGGCGAGGCGCTGCTCCAGAACCGAGCGCGCCGCACCGCTGTCTTTACCCAGCAAGCTGAGATCGACGCCGAGATTGCGTTCTGCGCCAAATTGCACGCATTGCTGCAGAAAGTCGATCTTCCAGCCGATCAGATCGCGCAAGAATGCCGGCCGGTCGGGGCTCGGCGCCGGATCGAAGCGCTGCAGCGCCGCATCGTCGAAACGCTCGCCGAAGCGTGCCAGCAAATGATTCAGGAAACGATTGCGGCGCTCCAGGAAATCGTCGAAGTCGCTCACCAGGATGTCCAACTGCTGCGCGTGGTAGGTCAGCGTGTCGACTGCAACTTGCGCGCTGGCGGACGCCAGCGGAAGCCGCAGCAATTGTGCCGCCTGCAGCTGCGGTTCGGCGCGCAGCCGGCGCACCAGTTGCGCCGCCGCCTGTCGGCCGATATGCGCATTGTGTTCCGACGAAAAGCGCTGCATGCCCTGTGCGATGGTCTGCTCGTGCGCAGTGTGCGGCGCGTGCAAAACCAGAATGAAGTCGCCGCTCTTCAAACGCCGAATCCGGTAGTGCGCACTATCTGCGCCGTATGCCAGCAGCGCCTGCGCGCTCCATTGCCGCATGTGGCGGGTCAGATGCTCGACCGCCAGGATCGCGTCGCCGTTCAGGTCGAGCAGTTTGATGCCGTAAATGCCCTTGGCTTCGATGGCGATGCGGCGCGCAAGCTGCCGGCTATCTTGACCGACTTCGGAGAGGAACGTCGCGATGCGCGCAATCTCTTTTCTGGCCGCGTCCTCGGAAGCGAAGCGAACGCCGGCGAACGCCAGGCCCTGACCTTGACCGTCATTGAGGATCAGGCCAAATTCGCCCGAAGGCAGCGGCAGCAGGCGGTAGCGATCGTGGCGCACGGCGGCGGCGAGTATCTGCAGGCGCGCAGCCTGCGCCTGTTCAAGGCTATCGAATTCGCGGCTGCGCAGCAGGATTTCGGCGTGGCGGTCAGTGGCGTTGACATAGACTACATGGCGCACCTGCTCGGCCGGAGTGGGCGCCGCAGGGGCCGCAGCCAGCACGGCCAGCATGTCGGGCGGTTCGGTGCCGTCGTCGGTGCGTGTCACCACCGGCTGGCAGAAATAGCTGCGGTCGAGATCGCGCTCCAGCTCGAACAAGCGCCAGGCGTCGGCCAATTGGGCCGCACCGTTGGCCAGCACTTGCTCGAAAAACAGCAAATACGCCTGCAGTTGGTGCGTCTGCGCGCTGCGATGCAATTTTGCGCCCACACTATTCTCGCCCCTGGCGCTGGTAATTCCGCCGAAGCGGCCGATTCCATAGGTCGCCGGAAAATGATGCTGCACCGAGTAATAATTGCCCACAGGCGGACTATCGGAAGTCGGCAATCTGATGTAGTCGGCGCTCTCAACCTGTTCCTGCGAAAAAACCTCTTGCTTTTTCAGCTTTGCGAACAAGCGCGCAATCCTGTGCCTGACCAGGTCGCTGTCGAACGGCACGCACGCGCCGTTGCGTTCCAGCACGATCGCAAAATCATCCTGCTGCGGCTGGCGCGAGAAAATCGACGGCTGCAATCGCGGCACGTCGTCCGCCGCGACAACCAACGGATCGGTGCTGCCGTTGATGCGCAAATTGCGCACCGACTTGACGCCATCGGCTCCCAGCATGATTCGATACAGTGCTTCGACCGAAACGCTGGAGCACTTTGCACTGAGGTCGGCATCGTCGATCAAACCCAATTCCAACCGTGGTCCGACATACAATCGATCCGGCGACTCGCCCTGCGCCATGCGCGGCGCAATCGGCGACGCTTTCGGAAACGGCACCAGATCGAACTGGATGTCGTACAGTATTTTCGCCAGCACGTAGACCGGATCGGCATTTTCTTGCAGCTCCACGGTCGCCTCGACCGTGAATGGGCAGGGCTTGAGAACCTTGATCTCGGCCAGGTCTTCGCCCAGATTGCGGTTCTTGTGCATCAGCGTGGACACCTGTTGCAGCATCGTCGTCGTTTGCGTCTGTTCGTCCTCGTCGTCCTCCACGATTTCCTCGCCGAAGGTTTCAACCAGCACACGCAACTGTCCGCTCGCACCATAGGGGTGGGTGATCGCTTCGACTGGCTGCAGCCACGCGTTTTTCAGGTTTTCCGTGCCGTCATACAACAGCTTGCGATAATCGTTGAAGACCAGCGGCGCGCAACTGAGGATGCGGTCGCCGGTGAACAAGGTGTGGCTGGCGCCTTGCTCCGGCGTGGCGGGTGCAGGAGCGGATGCCGCATCGGATTTTGCAGCGCGCGCCGCCAGCAGGCTCGGCGCCAGCAATTCCTCGATTGGGTAGTTCGCTCGAAAACCGAGCTCGGTAATGGCAAAACACAATTGTTCGAGTATGGTGACGCCCGGATCGTGTTCGTTGAAATCGGTCCACAAGTCGCCGCCTAGCTGCTGGCAAGCGGCCACACCCTGCTTGAGCAAGGTGTCGAATTGCATGCTGGCAGACTGCGGGGGCAGTCGGGAAATGGTTTCCGGCGCTTTCATCTGCGGCTTTCCCGGCGCTACCACAGGCGCGTGGCGTGGAACTGGATCATCACGGGATTGCCTTCTTCGTCGAGGCCGAAGCTGCATCCGGTGCGCATGCGCAAATCGTAGTGGTCGCCGTGCCGACGCCAGGCCAGTCTGATGCGCCGTCCCCAGTACCAGCCGCGATAACTGGCGGTCTGCCGTATGCCTTTGGCATAGCCTTCAAAACTCAGCAACACGATTGCATGCGTAATCGCATGATTATTGCTGCCGACCTTGCCGCTGGCGCTGGCGACGATCTCGAACGCATAGCAATCGTTGAGACCGCTCAGAATCGTATGCCAGCGACCATCGGCCGGCACTTGCGCGCGCACCAGGCTTTGCGCGCGCGGCAATTGCTCCGGTCCGCGCAGCGTATCGTACAAGCCGATGCGTCCGCCTGCGCCTTGCCATCCGTTCGGGATATGCGGTTGCGGCTGCGGCTGCGGTGGCGGTTGTTCGGGCTGACGTAAATCGAAAAGTTCGGGGATGTCGTCCTGATGCACAAAGGCGTCGATCAGATCGGCGAAATCGCCCTCCACCGGTTGCTTGCCGTTCTTGAACAATTCCTTCAATTGCGCACGGCTCTTGAGCGCGGCGGGTTCGCCCGGCGCCGTATTGGGCTGCACATCTGCCTGCTGTTGGGGTGGTTTCTTCATGGCCGAGGGATAGTCAATAGATAGCGCGTGGCAGAACGCGGCGACTGTGCCGGGCGCGCCAACAGGCTCGCGGGCGCCTTGCCGACAACGAAGGAGCGCCCTATGGTCATTGCCCCGATGCCGCGCGGAGCAGGCGGTGGCGGCGCCAGCTTCGCGTTTGCGTTGATCGAATGCCTGGCGTACGGGACGAACACGGTCCAGGGCGTATCCGGGGTCGCCGCGCCATTGACGAAATCCAACGCAGTGTCCGGCACGCCCGCGCCATCTGTATAGAACACCTGCACCTGCTTCGACAGGATTTCCTGAACGTAGGGCAGATCGGCGATTTGCCGTTTCAATTCTTCCAGGTAGATCGTGCCGCCGCCCAGCGTCTCGGCAAAGCTGCCGTCGGCCAGCCAGGGGGCGATGCAATTCGAGATCGCCGCGTTCAGGCGCGGCACGAAATCGCCGTTCTCGCGGTCGTTGCGAAAGCGCACGTCTAGCGCGACCCGCACGCTGCGATATACCGGATTGCGCACGGTGATCGCACGCACAAACGGCGAGGCGTGCCGCTGCAGGAAGGCGGCTATCTGTGCCAGCATCTGTTTCGACAACGGCGGCGGCATGGCGCCGTCCTGGTGCGGTTCCGGCACCACGACCAACATCACTTCGCCCGCCGCGACCCGACCGGCAGCGGCGCAATCGCGGCTGTTGTTGGCTGTCACGCACTTGGCCTGCCACAGCAACGGATACTCGGCCAAGGCCAGGCGCTCGTAATCGCCGGGCTGGCTGGCGCGCTGCTTATGCTTCAAGCGCTCGCTGACGCGGGTTCGATATTGCTGCGTGCTTTCGGCGGCGCTGCCACGGCTGGACGGATATGGCTGCGACACGCTCTTGATCTGCGCCGTCTTTTTCTGAAAGCCGGCAATGCCGCCGGGCGGCAAAAACGGCAATTCGGTCGGCGCGCCGGCGCGCGTGGCATTGACTGCTTGCGCCAGGACATCGACCAGCAAGCCATCGCACGCCGCGCCCGACGCACAGGCCCGTATCCATGCCATGCCGACCGGCATCAACATGTTTTCGGCGGTGATATCGACCGGCATGGCAATGCGGACGATGCCGGAGCACTGGAATTCGTTGGTATACGACACCACTGCTTGCTTATCGAACGGCTGCCACACATCGTTCGCCAAATAGTGCCAGGAAATCGTCGCATCTTCGATCGCCGTCGAAGATACATCTTGCTCCAGCCTGAACTCGGCAGCGGCTTGCTCGCAAAATTGAAAATGCAGGACCACTGTGCGGCCAGCGTCGAAATCGAGGTCGGCAATACCGATATAAAGATAGCCATCTTTGCCATCGTCGACGGGCAAGATGGTCGGCGCATAGTCATTTTTGCCGTCGTCGTTGGGCGCGCCGGCCGGCGGCGCGCAACAGCCGAACGGGTGGACATGGCGAAATTTCGCGATCTGTCCTGCGCCCGGAGCGACCGACAGGTCGACGCTGTCGGCGGCGGTATAAGCGAGCGAGACCGATTTCACCGTCGGCGTCAGCGGCGGCTTGATGGTATCGCTCAGTTGCGCCGGCGCGGCGCCCTTGGCCTGGACAATCGCGGCGACGTTGCGCATGGCCTGGTCGGCGAACAGGTTTTGATAATCGGCGTGGCCGAACGCATAGGCCGGACTCGCCAGTTCGATGCGCATGCTGCCGGGCGCCGCGCCGTTAGCCGGCGGCCCGTCGCCGGCCAACGGTGGAACACATTGCAGCGTGCTCGACTTGAGTCCATCGCCGAACAAGGGCAGCGTCGCCACCGTCCGCCAGACGCCGCCGGCCGCCATCGCCAGATCGACCTTGAATTGGCTCGCATCGAAGTTAAGCTTGCCGTAGCCGTTGTAATAAGTGGCGAGGCTATCCGGCAGTTGCTGCCACTCAAGCGAAACTTTCGCGCTCTGCACCCCCTGCTTGCCCAACTCCGCATGCGCGATCTGCAGATAGCTGCCGACCGCCGGCATCGCGCCGAACACGGCGAATGGCTTGCCGGCGGCGATAGGCCCCAGCGCGCCTTGCAAGGCCAGGTTGCCAATCCCGGCCGCACTTACCTTAATGTCGATCTGGCGCACCTTCATATGCGCAAAGGTCGAGTACTGGCATACCGCCGCATCCGGGTTGAGCACCAGCTTCAGTGCCGGCCAGGCGCAATCGGTCAGCTCCGGCAGTTGCCGGTTCGGCGCCAGCGCCGCATCGCCGCTGCCGAACGCGAAACGGACTTCGATCGCCACTCCGCCGACGCCGGTGTCGTCGTACGCAAACTGCGGCGAGGCAATTTGCAGCCAGCCCTTGGCCGTGCTGACATAGGCCAGCCACCCTTGCGCGAGAATCTGCTCCAACGGTTCGGCCTGATTGGCTGCAGCAGTGGCGCGTGCGGTAAGCGCATCCAGCAATTGCGCCGCATCGGCGTTGTCGAAACCAAAGCGCAGGCTGACTTGACGCTCGCCCTCCTGCAGCAGCAGCACCGGCGACACGATCAGGAATCCCATCGTGGCGAAATGGTTCGGGCCGACCGACCGTCCCGCAAAATTGCCCATTGCCGGCCAGCCCAATTCCTTGTGCTTCAACGGCTTGCCCCAGCCGTCTTGAAGATTGGCGGCTGGCGCGGCCCAGGCCTGCTGCACCCATTCCAGCGGTTTGGGCGGATCGCTCTTTTCGCGCGCCAAATACAAGGTGCGCAGCGAAGCGACGCGCGCCCGGTTCACGTCGAGATCGTTATCGGTCAGGAACACGATATCGTTGCCGCCACCGTCCTTGCCGGCCGTCAATGGCGTGCCGGCCGGCACCGTGTAACTGGAAAAAGCCGGCGCCAGCTCCAGCGTCACGCAAACGCGATCCGGCGTGCCGGGTCGCTCGGACAAACCGAGTATGCGGCGATAATAAAAATCGAGATGCCGTTCGGTATAGGTATTGACGTCGGCCCGCAGCACGTCCATCAACTGTAAAAATGCCAGGTACAAGGCGATATGCGGCGGATGGTCCGATTGCTGCGCCAGGCTATCGTGCAAAAAACCGTGCGCCAGCGCGCCCAGCTTGCGGTCCGCGAAGCGCACGGTATTTTGTGTGCTCAACAGCTTGGTCAGGTTGCCGCCCTGCTCGTCCGGCGCGATGCCGCCGCCATCTTCGCCTTGTGCCCACGGCGGTTGCAAATACCATTCGTGGACGCCGCCGTTTTCTCGATCCCGATGCGCTATATTGCCCCATATGTCACGCCACGCGCGCACGCGCAGTAGCGCTTGCAACTTGTGGCCAAGATCATCGATCAACGCCTGCAGCGTCGGCGTCAGCTGGCTCGGCTTGCGTTCCATGTGCTGCAGATCGGTCGCCGTCGCGCGTCGGTGCCAATCGTCGATGCGTTGCAGGCGCTCATAAATATCTTCCAGCACAACCGTCGCCCGCTCGGCATCGCTCGATTGCTGCGGATCTGTCGGCTGCGTCGGCGTGTCGCCGGCAATGCAGATTTCGGCCAGCAGGAAACAATTATCGGAGTCGAAAAACGGCACCCAGTCGCCGCCGACCTTGCCGTCGAGATCGTAGAAATTCAACAGCCGCGCAAATTCGCGCGCAAAGCTGAGGAAATGCTCGACCCTGCGCTCGTCCACCAGCGCGTAGTCGGTCGCCAACTCGGCGGGAAAACGCTGGCGCCGGGTCAATCCCCAGCCGTTCGCACCCTCCTGGCCGACAGTCGCCATCACGCGCCCCCTATTTGCGGGAGACTGGTGCCTTCGAGCAGGTAAAACGGGTAGACGGCGTTATTGCGGACATTGGTCTGGCGCACCACGTACGTCAGATGGGCGTCGACCCGGCCGTCCTGCTCCGTGCTGCGCCGAACGTCGATGTCTTCCAGCAAAATGCGCGGCTCGAAAAACAATATCGCGTCGGCCATCATATGCTTGATGCGCTCGAGCAGCGCGTCGTTCATTTCCTCGAATACTTCATGCTGCAAGGTGTTGCCGTATTCCGGCAGCATCACGCGTTCGCGCAGGACCGTGGAAAACAGGATATGCAGGCTTTGCACGATGTCGGTATTGTCCTCGACCATGTCCACCTCGCCTTTTTGGCGGTCGAACGTGGGCGGAAAGCTCCAGCCGCGTCCCAGGAAATCGGTCTTGGGGTCGAACGATGCCATCTCAGCCGCCTATCATCACGGTCGGCCAGCCCAGCACGATGGTGCCGCCGTGCGCGGTGCTGTCGCCCAGCCGCGCAGCCGGGCGGCCGCCTATCATCACCGTGGCCGAACCTTTGATGATGGAGTCGGGCGGGCCGACGCAAGTTGCCGAGTCGCCCAGCACCGCTGCCGGCAGGCTGCCGATCAGGACGGTCGGCACGCCCGGCCCGATCACCGGCCCGCCGACGTGCGGAATCGGCGGCACGCCGGGCGTGACCATCGGACACACATGCATATCGGTGAGGCGAGCGGCGGGCGGCATTCTACTATCCTCGCTTCAATTAATCATGACCATCGCGCCACGCACGGTCACCTGGCCGGAGGCGCTCAATTCGGCGCTGGCCTGGCCCTGCGCCGCCAATGCCACGGACGCCTTGGCGTTCACGTTCAAGGCCTGCATGTTCAAGTCGGTGCCGGCTTTGATGGTAATGCCGGTGCCGGCTTCCACGCTGACGCTGCCCGTGGCCTTGATGCTGATATCGGCCGGGCTGTCGAGCTTGATGCCGGCGGAAGAAAAATTCATCTTGTTCTTGTTGGAATCGACAATCGTGACCGACTGGTCGTCGTCGTTCAAGGTGATGATATGGCCGCCCGGCGTCTCGATCTGCAGTTTCTTCTTGACGTCGTCCATGCTGATCTTGATTTGCGCATTGGTGACGATCGCCTTGGTGGTATTCGGCGCATCCGGCTCGTATGGCGGCGTGCGCTGGCTGCTGTACAGGCTGCCGAGAATGACCGGAAAGCTGGGATCGTCGTTGAGGAACCCGAGCACCACCTCGTCGTCGATCTCCGGCATGAAGAAAATGCCCGCCTTCTTGGTCGCATAGCCGGTCGCCATACGCGCCCAGATGCCGTCGCCATCGAGGCCGATCAGCGGCAGGTCGACCAGCACCCGCGTCTGGCCGTCCGGGTCTTGATCGATCTGCTTGACCTTGCCGATCTGCAGTCCTTGCATGGCCGGCAACAGCCCCGATGCCGGCGGCGCTTCGACATCCGGCGTTTCTTCGACAAACCATTGCGGCGACAAGCCCAGTCCCAGCTCGGTAGTCCACTCGCCCTCTTCGATCGTCTGCGTGACGCTGGAGATATACGCGTCGCCGTTGAAGCGGGCGCCCAGGCCCGCCAGCTCGACCATCTTGCCCGGTTTGGGACTGGCGTTGCCGCGAAAGCTCACGCTGCCGCGCACGCGCGCCAGGCGCGATTTCAGCAGCCGCGCATTGGCCCAGACCTTCAATTCGTCCGCCGTCACCGGCGCCGCGCTTTGCAGCGTGTAGTCGGCCACCGCCAGCACGTCCGACAAGGTCTTGCCGCTCAGATTGCCGGGCATGTCGGCGCTCGGCTCGCTCGACGCGCCGCTCGCCAGTTGTTGCCCGGTGTAGTCCCACGACTTGCAGGTGACCGACGGCATCTGCGCGCGGGCGTCGATCTCGAGATTGATTTCCTGCAGCGCGTCGCCGTAGCCGATCAGCAGCTCGGCGCTGCCGTCGAGTTGCGGCGCCTTGACGCTGACCTTGCCGTCGTCGGCGATGACTACCTGGCCGTTGACTTCGGCACGGCAGACGATGAAATCCCAATCGGTTGCATAATATCGGACGAGGCCCTCATGCACCGCAGTCGTCGCTTCGACATCGGCGGATAGCCCGGCGCCGCCGATCAATTTTTGGATGATGTCGCTGTCGCTCTTGCCGGCGTAGGCGCTCTTGCGGCCCTGCGTCATCTTGATCGCCTTGTCGTAGCACGACAGCACCAGGTATGACTTGTCGCCGCCTCTGACCCGGATTGCGTGCTTGACGACGATACCCTTGAATATCGTGGTTTCGCTGTCGTGATAACCGGCCTTGATTTCGATTTCCGTCCCCGGCGTGAAGTGCGACCCCTCGCTGACCGGAAACGTCGCATTCGGCGGGTCGCCATCGATCAGCATGATTTTTGCGCTGGGAATCCGGTTGATCGCCTTATGCACTTTGACTTGGTACAAGCGATAGGTATCCGGCATCCTGTCACCGCCCGTCATGATCGCGACCGACACCAGGTCGGTGTTTCCGGCAAGCGGGGAAGTCGCCATTATTTTCCCTCCAACGGCGGAAAGCTGATGCGCGTGCCGGGCTGCAGGTTGCGAAAATCGTTCAAACGATTGAATTTGGCGATCTGAATGTAATAACGGCTGTCGCCATAGATGCGATAACACATCAGCGGCAGGCTGTCGCCGGGCGCGACGATGCGCACATGGGTCAGGTCGGGCGAACTTTTCTTTGCCAGCGCCTCCAACTCGGCCGGCGACTGATATTGCATGAAAGTGACATCGAGCTTGGCGCGCAGCGGCGAGCCGCTCGGATTGAACAGCAGATAGTCGATATCCAGGCTGGTCAAGCGGCACTTGAAATAGAAATTGCCCCACACCAGCTTCAAATAATTGGGACTGTGTATCGTGCCGACAAAATTGTAGGCGATCGACTTGAAGCCGTTGATCAGCATCGTCAGATTTTTTTCATCGTCGACGACGCCGGTCACGTCCAGGTGGAAATTGAATGACACCGTCTGTGGATCCGGCAGCACGTACTTGGGCGTGCTGCCGGCGGTATCGGTGGTCTTTTCTTTCGCGTAGTTGTTCTTGTGGCTGTGCTTGAAGCTTTCAGGATTGATTTGCAATGCGTACGACCCAACCGAACTCGAATAGCGTGCATCGCTATAAGCGTATATCTTCAGCTTGCTGACTTGTCCCGGCATGCCATACCCTCAACCTTAAATTCCTAGCGGTCCGCCGCATGATCCAGTTTTTCCTGCATCGCTGCCAGGCACTCCTCGGCGATTTCCTTTTTCATGCTGGCCAGCATCGCATCCCAATGATCGCTTTTCTCAAGGTTGTTGACCGTGGCGCGAATCACGATCTCGCGAATTTCGACCGTCATCTGCAATTCCTTTTACTTTTAGCTCGACTTGCTGCGCGTGAAATACGTGTACGCGAACTCCAGCGTCTCCACCGCGATCTCACTCTTGGACGCATCGAAGGTCGACACATTCCACTTGATCGGCCACGCTTTGGCGACCGCCCAGCTGTCGAGCACGTTCCGGCTGCGATCGAGCAGCGAGACGACAATGTCCTTGGTCGCGATCTGCTGCGCCAAGTCCGACTCCAGCGTATCTTTGCACCACGAGGCCAACGGCGAACCCACTTTCAGCAAACCGCGCTTGAGCACCAGATTGCTGAACTTCGCATGCCCCGGCAGGCGCAGGCTGTAACGATTTTCGCCGCCCTGCTTGAGCGTCAGCTCTTCGCGTTCGATGGAGAGCCCGGAAACTTCCGAAAAGCTGCAATCGACATCCGGCGACGCCCCGGCGAACGACACCACGAAACAAAAACTGACCGGCGGATAACCGTCGTCAGCCATCGTCAACCATTGGCGATGGTCAAGGTTTCGTAGGCCACCTCGATCGATTCGACCGCAACTTCGTTGCCGTCGGCTTTCAAGTCGGTGCCGGTGATCTTGGCCGGCCAGGCGTTCGCCAGCGTCCACACCATGGTCGGCGCATCGGCTTGATCCAGCAGCGAGATCGTCACCGTCACGCGCTTGATGGTGTTGAGCGTATTCTGGTTGAACCAGGTCCAGAATGCGTTGTCTTTCGCAAACACGCCTTTTTTCAGCGTGACGTTGCCCGATTTTCTCAAGCCCGGCATCTTGATGACGGAAAACGGCTTGGAATCGCCGGCCCGGTATTCGATCACCTGAGCTTCCACATCCAGGCCCGACACTTCCTGAAAGTGCACCGTGGAACTGTCGATCTTGACCGAGAAATAGAATTTCGGTAACGGCCAGACCATGTCTTGCACTTCACCTGCCATGTTTTGCCTCCTTAGAGAAGTCTATGTTTCGCTATGTGCGCCGATGCCGGCCCGCCGCGACGGGCCGGCTGCGCCGCGTCAGGATTTTTGCATCAACTGCTGGAACGTGATGACGATGAATTCTGCCGGGCGCACCACGCACACCTTGACCATCACCAGCATATAGCCGTTCAGGATATCGTTGCCGGTCATGGTCGAGCCAAGGCCGACATCGACGCTGAACGCGTCTTCCGGCTTGGAGCCGACCAGCGCCCCCTCTTTCCAGCGATCGGTCAGGAAGCTGGTCAGCATGCTCTTGACCATCACCCAGGTTTGCGCATTGTTCGGCTCGAACACATAGGCTTGCGCGGCCAGCTTGATCGATTGCTCCAGCATGATCATGGTGCGGCGCACGTTGATGTAGCGCCAATCCTGGCTATTGCCGTCGAGCGTGCGCGCGCCCCAGATCAGCATGCCGCGCCCGTTGAAATTGCGGATCGCATTGATCGCCATGCCATCGATGGGCACGTTCAGATCTTCCTGATCGGCATCGGTAATGTCGAGCACCGGCCCGACCACCGAATTGATGCCGACATTGGCAGGCGCCTTGAATACGCCGCGCGTGTTGTCGATGCGCGTATACACCCCGGCCATCGCCGCTGCCGGCGGCATCAGGTTCAATTTCTCCAGGATGCCGGTCATGACCAGCTTGTATAGCGGCGACAGGTTGTTTAGCGCCAGATGCGTGCTGGTCTGCTCGTTGGCTGCGGCAACCTTGGCTGCCTCGGCGGCAGCGATGGCAGCCGCGTCGGCGCCAGCGGCCGGCTCGGCTGGCGCGGGCGCGGCGATCTTGTCGATGATGGCCGACAATGCCGTCAGTTTCGCCGCATCGCTCGGACTGGAGAACACTTGCCCGGCGTCGGCTTTCAAATCCTTCACCAACGCGGCCTTGGAGTCGTCCGAAATAAAACCGTAGGTAACCGTGCTGGAATCCACCACGCTACTGTCGAGCCACGGATAGTAGGCTGCCGCATAGCGGCGCGAATCGGGATCGAGCGTGATTTTGTTGCGAAAGCCGCTTTTCACACCCGAAATAATGTCATTGTCATCGTAGGTGCGCTTTTGATCGCCGTTGTAGACGTCCAGAATCGCCACCCGGCTTTGTGTCGCCACGCAATGCGCGACCACTTGCTGCGACAGCTTGACCCAGTCGTCGATGCCCAGCATGACGGCGTCCGGCACCACGATCATCGTCGGTTCCTGCTGCTTGAGCAATTCCTGCAACGGATTGCTGCAGATATCTTCAAATTTGACGGCGCTCATTCCGCCCGCTTTGGTCACATCGGCATAGTTTCCAACCGAAGTCACCCAGCACGGCCCGCCGCCGTTATCGAAGAAAATCTGCATGCTGGAATAGAAGCGATAATGCGTTTCCGGCTTGATCGCCAGCGTGAACGGTTTGCCCGCAGCGGACGGCGACGTGTACGCCAATTTACTCGGCGGCGGTCCGCCGAACAAGGTCTTGAATTCGGCCATCGACGAGATCCGTGTCGGAATACCGGTCAAATCCTGATTGTCGCGCGCCGCTTTTTCCGTCACCCCGATAAAGGCCGGCACTGCGGTCGCCACTTCCACCACAGAATTGGGGAATGCATTTTCCTCGACGATATAGACGCCGGGGGTTTTCCTATCTGCCATTTGTACAGTCTCCCATCGTTGACTACAAATTCAATGAAGTTCGTTCATGCCACTGCCTGCGAACGTCAAAAGACGCCAAGAACCGCTACCCTTTGCCGTAAAGCAATGCGAAATCGCGATCCGCTTGCACAACGCCACGCTCGTCACCAGGACGAAAACTTAACATCACGCAAAGGCAATTCCTACCTGTAAACTTTGACAGGTAAATTAGGATCGAGCTTATGTTAATGTGTTGCAGTTTTTTTCTTTGCGACAGAACGGTCGCAATTTCGGCGACGAAACCGAAAGTCGTATTTTTATAAAACCCGACTATATACATGGAAATAGAGACGGCAGAAATCGCCTGAAGGGCCGGGTGTTGCGACGCTATTTGAAGAGCTGACTGAAGAACGGACAAATCGACGGACGGATCTCGCCGATTCGCCCGCGCGGTTCGCTATTGATTGCGCTGCAGAAAACCTGTTCTCCGCAGCACTGGCGATATCGATCGGCAAGCGCCGACCTCCAGGTCAAGAAAACTGCTTGAAATCCGGTTTGCGCTTTTGGAAGAATGCCGCAAACGCCTCGCGCGCTTCCGGCGCGGACAACATCGCGCCGAAATACTTGGCCTCTTCCGCCATCTTGGCGTCGATTGTCGCCGTCTGGTTATCTTTCATCAGGCGCTTGGTGGCGCGCATCGACGAGGCCGGCAGCGCCGCCAGCTTGGCTGCCTGCGCTTGCGCATACGGCAGCAAGTCGGCCAGCGGCAAGACCTTGTTGACCAAGCCCATGTCGCGCGCTTCTTCCGCCAGGAAAGGTTCGCCCAGCATCAATTTTTCCGCCGCGCGCTGGTAGCCGGCAAGTTGCGGCAACAAGATGCTGGACGAAAATTCAGGGCACAATCCAAGCTGCGTAAACGGCATCGAGAATTTTGCATTGTCTGCTGCGTACACCAGGTCGCAATGCAACAGCATTGTGGTGCCGATGCCGACTGCCGCGCCCGACACCGCAGCGACCACCGGCTTGACGGCGTGACTTAGCGCATGCATGAATTGATAGACCGGGCTTTCGCTGCCTTTCGGCGCATTTTTCATGAAATCTTCAAGATCGTTGCCGGCCGTGAAAATCTCGGGCTTTCCGCAAATCAAAATCGCCCGCACTTCGCTGTCCGCATCGGCTTCCTTCAAGCCGTCCGCCATCGCCTGATACATCGCTGCGGTGATCGCATTTTTCTTTTCCGGGCGATTGAATTCGATGGTGAAAATGTGGTCGGATTTACTGGTGGAAATGTCCATGTTGTCTCCTGTATTGATTTCTTTGACCTGCATGCATCTCGTTCGGCAGCAGTAAAAAAGCCGCACCGCAATGCGCGGTACGGCTTTGACGCTATGAGCCGCATTTTACATGCGCTACCAACATTACATACGCTCGAAAATACCCGCAGCGCCCATGCCTGTTCCAACGCACATGGTGACCATGCCGTACTTCAGGTTCTTGCGGCGCAAAGCGTGAATCACCGTCGCCGAACGGATCGCGCCGGTCGCGCCGAGCGGATGGCCCAAGGCGATTGCGCCGCCCATCGGGTTGACTTTCGATGGATCGAGGCCGAGGTCTTGGATCACGGCGAGCGCTTGCGCGGCAAACGCTTCGTTCAATTCGATCCAGTCGAGTTGATCTTGCGTGATGCCGGCAGCGCGCAAGGCTGCGGGAATCGCTTCTTTCGGGCCGATCCCCATGATTTCCGGCGGCACGCCGCGCACGGCGAACGATGCAAAACGCGCCAGCGGGGTCAGGTTGAATTGCTTGAGGATTTTCTCGCTGACCAGAATCAACGCGCCGGCGCCGTCCGAAGTCTGCGAGCTGTTGCCGGCGGTAACCGTGCCCTTGGCGGCGAAGACCGCTTTCAGCTTGCCCAGCGCAGCCAGGCTGGTTTCGGCGCGCGCGCCTTCGTCCTGGCTGACGATGCGGCTGGTGGTGTCGATTTTGCCGGTTGCCAGGTTGGGGAATTTTTCGATGATTTCGACCGCGGTGGTTTCATCCTTGAATTCGCCCGCTTGTTGCGCGGCAATCGCCTTCAGGTGCGACTCCAACGCAAACTGGTCTTGCGCTTCGCGCGTCACTTTCCATTTCTGCGCAACCTTCTCGGCGGTCAAGCCCATGCCGTAGGCCATGCCGATATTTTCATCCTTGAAAATGCCCATGTTCATCGATGGATGATGGCCCATCATCGGCACCATCGACATCGATTCGGCGCCGGCGGCGATCATCACGTCGGCCTGGCCGACGCGGATGCGGTCAGCCGCCATCGCCACGGCAGTGATGCCGGAGGCGCAAAAACGGTTGACGGTAACGCCGCCCACCGATTGCGGCAGGCCGGCCAGCAACACGCCCATACGGGCCAGGTTGCTGCCTTGTTCGGCTTCCGGGAACGAGCAGCCGACGATCGCATCTTCGATCAGTTTCGGGTCCAGGTTCGGCACTTGCGCCAACGCCGATTGCAGCACGCGCACCAGCAAGTCGTCGGGACGGGTATTCTTGAACATGCCGCGCGGCGCCTTGCCGATGGGAGTGCGGGTGGCGGCGACGATGTAGGCGTCTTGAAGTTGTTTGGTCATTTTATACTCCGAATCAGTTACGGACAGGTTTGCCGGTTTGCATCATGCCCATGATCCGCTCTTGCGTCTTGGGGTTGTTGAGCAATTCCATGAAGGCCTTGCGTTCAAGGTCCAGCAACCATTGTTCATTGACGATACTGCCGGCTTCGATGTCGCCACCGGTGACTGCTTCGGCGATCAAGGAGCCGAGTTTGAAATCGTGCGCGGAAATGAAGCCGCCGTCCCGCATGTTGACCAGTTGCGCCAAGATGGTCGCGTAGCCGTAACGGCCGGTGACCGGGAAGGTCGCCTTCAGCGGTGGGCGATAGCCGGCGTCGAACAGCGCGCGCGCTTCCACCTTGGCCACATGCAGCAACTCGTAGGCGTTGAAGACGATCACGTCGTCGCTCTTCAGGTAACCCATCTGCTGCGCTTCCAGCGCCGATTTCGACACGGCAGCAGTCGCCGCTTGGAGGAAATAGTTTTTCAGGAATTGCAGGATATCGTTGCCCTTGGCGTCCGCCGCCGCGCGCACTGCCGCTTCCTTCAAGCCGCCGCCGGCAGGAATCAGGCCGACGCCGACTTCAACCAGGCCGATATACGATTCGATCGAGGCCACGCGCTTGGCCGCGTGCAGCATCAATTCGCAACCGCCGCCCAGGGCCAGGCCGGACACTGCCGCCACCACCGGCACGTTCGCGTATTTCAACGCCTGGTGCGCTTGCTGCAGGCGCGCGACTTCCGGCTCGATGGCCTTGACGCCGCCCGACATGAAGACCGGCAACATCGATTGCAAATCGGCGCCAGCGGAGAATGCGCCGCCGTCGGCTGCATCGGCGCTCCAAATCACCAGGCCCTTGAAATTCTTTTCCGCTTCGGCGATTGCCTTGGCCAAGCCGTCGATGACACCGCTGCCGATCACATGCATCTTGGTCTTCAACGACAGGATCAAGACGTCGTCGCCTTGATGCCAGATGCGCACCGAGGCGTCTTCAAATACCGTGGCGCCGGCAGTCTTGCCGTCGGCTGCGCCTTCGCCCAGAACCGGCGCGCGGAACGCTTGACGTTGATAGACCGCCAGGTCGGATCGGGCGACGTCGGCTTTCTTCGCCGGCGACCACGAACCGTCCGCCGCGTGCACGCCAGTGCGTCCGTCGAATACCCAGGCCGGCAACGGTGCGCTGCACAGCGCCTTGCCGGCATCGATATCTTCCTTGACCCAGGTGGCGATTTGCTGCCAGCCGGCGGCTTGCCAGGTCTCGAACGGGCCGAGATTCCAGCCGAAGCCCCAGCGCATCGCGAAATCGACATCGCGCGCATTGTCGGCAATCGATTCCAGGTGCACGGCGATATAGTGGAACGCATCGCGGAAAATCGCCCACAGGAATTGGGCTTGATTATTGGTCGACTCGCGCAACGCCTTCATGCGCTTGACCGGGTCTTTTTCCTTCAGGATGCGCCCGATGATATCTTCGGCCTTGCCGCCGCCGGCAACGTAATCGCCCGTGGCCGCGTCGATGCGCAAGATATCCTTGCCAACCTTCTTGTAGAAACCTGCGCCAGTCTTTTGACCGAGCGCGCCGGCAGCAATCAGCTTGGTCAGCACTGCCGGAGTCTGGTAGACCGGGAAGAAGGGATCGGCAGCCAGATTGTCTTGCATGGTCTTGATGACGTGGCCCATCGTATCCAGGCCGACCACGTCGGCGGTGCGGAAGGTGCCGGATTTGGCGCGGCCTAATTTGGCGCCGGTCAGATCGTCGACCACGTCGCACGACAAGCCGAATTTCTCCGCTTCATGGATGGTTGCCAGCATGCCGAAAATGCCGACGCGGTTGGCGATGAAGTTTGGCGTATCCTTGGCGCGCACGACGCCCTTGCCGAGCGTGGTGGCCAGGAAGCCTTCGAGCTGATCGAGGATTTCCGGCTTGGTCGAAACCGTCGGGATCAATTCCACCAGGTGCATGTAGCGCGGCGGATTGAAAAAATGCACGCCGCAAAAGCGCGCCTTGAGTTCGGCGTCGAAACCTTCCGACAATGCGGTGATCGACAGGCCGGACGTGTTGGAAGCGAAAATCGCGTTCGGCGCAATGTGCGGTGCGACTTTCTTGTACAGGTCGTGCTTCCAATCCATGCGTTCGGCAATCGCTTCGATGATCAGGTCGCAACCTTGCAAGACGTCGAGATTGTCTTCGTAATTGGCGACTTCGATCAACGCGGCGTGATCCTTGTTACCGAGCGGCGCGGGGCTGAGTTTTTTCAGGTTGTCGATGGCGCGCTGCACGATACCATTCTTCGGACCTTCCTTGGCCGGCAGATCGAACAGCACGACCGGCACCTTGGCGTTCACGCAATGGGCGGCGATTTGCGCTCCCATCACGCCGGCGCCGAGAACGGCGACTTTTTTGACGATGAAATTAGACATGGATTAACCCTTTAAACGTAAGATGTGGCAAGGTGCACAATGCGCACCAAAGTAATCTCAAATTCTGCACTTAACTGAATGTTACGCGCTGATGTCGGAAGATGCCAGGAACAAGTTCCTTCCCCCTAGCAGGGGGAAGGTTAGGATGGGGGTAGTGCGTCCAAATTACGGCATCACTTACCTCGACCGCTCTACCCCCTCCCTACGCGGGCCGCCCTAACCCTCCCCCTACGAGGGGGAGGGGACTCAAACCGGGCAATTTTAGCGCCAGTGCGCAACATCGTTTCTTAAAACAAATCGGCGTCGAGTTCCATCAAATTCTTCGAGCCGGAGCGCGCCTGGCGAATCAACATCGCGGTTTCCGGCAGCAAACGCGCGAAATAGAAACGGATCGTCGCCAGTTTCGATTTGTAGAAGGTATCGCCGGAATCCTGCTTTTCCAGCGCAATCTTCGCCATGCGGGCGAAGAAATACGCGTACACCAAATGGCCGGCCACACGCAGATAAGGCACTGCGGCAGCGCCCACTTCATCCTGATTCTGGAAAGCCTTCATGCCGATTTCCATCGTCAGCTTGGTCAGCTTGTCGCCCAGATCGGCCAGCGGCGTGACGAATTCGCTCATCGCTTCGTCGGTGCCGTTTTCTTCAACGAAGGCCTGCACCTGCGCGCCGAACTTGCGCAGCTTGGCGCCGTTGTCCATCAACACCTTGCGGCCCAGCAAATCGAGCGACTGGATCGTGTTGGTGCCTTCGTAGATCATGTTGATGCGGGCATCGCGCACGTATTGCTCCATGCCCCATTCGGCGATGAAGCCGTGGCCGCCGTAGACCTGCATCGCTTCCGAGGTCGCCACCCAGGCGTTGTCGGTGATGAAAGCCTTGATGATGGGCGTCAGCAACGCGACTTGATCGGCTGCTTCCTTGCGCACTTCTTCGTCCGGGTGATTCAATTCCTTGTCGATCTGCAAGGCGATATACGAACAGAACGCGCGCGCGCCTTCGGCATAGGCCTTGGCGGTCAGCAACATGCGACGCACATCGGGATGCACGATGATCGGGTCGGCAGCCTTGTCCGGCGCTTTCGGCCCGGTCAGGCTGCGCATCTGGAGGCGGTCTTTCGCATACACCAACGCATTTTGGTAAGCCACTTCGGTCAAGCCCAGCGATTGCATGCCGACGCCCAGGCGCGCCGCATTCATCATCACGAACATCGCGTTCAAGCCCTTGTTCGGCTGGCCGATGATCCAGCCGGTGGCGTTGTCGAGATTGATCTGGCAAGTCGAGTTGCCGTGGATGCCCATCTTTTCTTCGATTGCGCCGCAAGTTACCGTGTTGCGCGCACCGAGCGTGCCGTCCGCGTTCGGGATGAATTTCGGCACCAGGAACAGCGAAATACCCTTGGTTCCGATCGGCGCATCCGGCAGCCGCGCCAACACCAGATGCAGGATATTGTCGGCCATGTCATGTTCGCCGGCGGAAATGAAAATCTTGCCGCCGCTGATTTTGTACGTGCCGTCGGCTTGCGGTTCGGCCTTGCTGCGCAGCAAACCGAGGTCGGTGCCGCAATGCGGTTCGGTCAGGCACATGGTGCCGGTCCACTCGCCGCTCACCAGTTTCGGCAGGTACAGGCTCTTTTGCTCGGGCGTGCCGTGCTCGTGCAAGCACTCGTAGGCGCCGTGCGACAAGCCGGGGTACATGCTCCAGGCCTGGTTCGACGAATTCAACATCTCGTAGAAAGAATTGTTCAACACCAGCGGCAAGCCTTGGCCGCCGTATTCCGGGTCGCACGACAACGACGGCCAGCCGGCTTCCACATATTGCTTGTACGCTTCCTTGTAACCCTTGGGCGTGGTGACGACATGCGTCTCCTTGTCCAAATGGCAGCCTTCGCGGTCGCCGGAGTGGTTCAAGGGGAACAAGACTTCGGAAGTAAACTTCCCGCCTTCTTCCAGCACTTGGTTGATGATGTCCGCATCGATCTCGGCGTGCTTCGGAAGTTGCTTGAGTTCCTGCTCCACACCCAACAACTCGTGCAGCACAAATTGCATATCGCGCAACGGTGCAATATATTGACCCATGATTGTCTCCTGACGACTAAACTGATTGAGCTGCTTTTTTTGCAGCGGATTGTTGATTCGGGATGGCGCAGGATACTGCGCCGGAATGCGGGGTCTTGTATGCTTCGAGCAGGCGCTCGAAACCGGAGTGCGCCCGGTCCACACTGCCCGGACGCTTGATGAAGCGGGCGTCGTGATGCAAGGCCAGGATCAAGCCATACATTTCATAGACCAATTGCTGCGGATCGGCGTCGCTGCGCAAATGCCCCATTTCGATGGCCTGCTGCACGCAGCGATGCAAGGCGTCTTGCCAGGCGCGCACCATGCCGACCAACTCTTCGCGGATCGCACCGGGACGGTCGTCGTACTCGACCGCGCCGCTGATATAGATGCAGCCGGAAGCGATTTCGACGGTCACGCGTTTTACCCAGCGCGTAAACATCGACTCCAGGCGCGGCAAACCCCGGCGTTCTTTCATGCTGGGGTAAAATACTTCTTGCTCGAAATGATGGTGATACAGCTTCAAGACTTCGATCTGCAAATCCTCGCGCGAGCCAAAATGCGCGAACACGCCGGATTTGCTCATGTTCATCTTGTCGGCCAACAAGCCGATGGTCAGGCCTTCCAAACCATCGCGGCTGGCAAGATCGAGCGCCACATCCAAAATGGCAGCCCGGGTCAGTTCGCCCTTGCGCATGAATTTCTGCGTCGTGTTGGTATGATTCAGTGCCACGGTTGCTTCCAAAAAAAATACGCCGATACAAAAGAAATTTTCTGAATCGAACGCTCGTACTATTATGCACCCAAAAACAAATGTCAAACCACAACTTAGAGGAGCGCTTCTATTGCTGCCGCGCAGCAACACCGAACGGTGCGCTAGGAAGAGGATTTGTCGAGTAATCGGCGGTCGCGCTTGGTCGGTCGCCCCTTCAAGGCGGCGGTAGGCTCGCGGAAAAGCCGGTTCTGCTCGGCGGTCGCCAAGCGCTTGGCCAGCCCTTGCTCGGTTTCCGCATAAAGCGCTTGCGCGACCGTCGCCGAAGCGCGCACCTCGGCCAGCCCCAGCACGGTAATTTGCCAAGCGGTCGCTCCATTGTCGATATCGAGTAGATCGCCGATTTTCACGCCGCGCGCCGGCTTGACGCGCTCGCCGTTGGCGTGCACTTTGCCACCCTCGACCGCATGGCTGGCCAGGGTTCTGGTCTTGAAAAAGCGCGCGGCCCATAGCCATTTGTCGATGCGCACGGTGTCGGACATGATTTGAATCCCATGAAAACAGCAGCAGTGTCGCATTGTAGCCACGCCACGCAGGAATCAAGTATATTTGCTCCAGGTGACGACGCGGATCAGGGTTTCGTACACCAGGAACGCAAACCCATACCAGACCCGCTTGTACCAGCGGATGTGCGCATAATCGGCGAAGTCGACCGCGACCCCTTCGGCGATGCCGCGTTCGATCAGGGTCCGCAAATTGCCGGAAAATTCGGCGTCGCGAATCACCACATTTGCCTCTTGATTCACGAACAGGCTCAAGCCGTCGTAGTTGCTCGACCCGATGGTGGCCCAATTGTCGTCGACCACCGCCACCTTGGCATGCAATTGCGTCTTGCGGTACTCGACCAGTTTGACGCCGCTCTTGAGCAACTTCGGATAGAACGAATGGGCGACTGCGTCTTGCAACTTGAATTGGCCGACGCCGAGCAGCAAAGTGACATCGACGCCGCGCGCCGCCGCCTGTTCCAATGCGCGGCGCAGCTTGCGTCCCGGCGCAAAATACGGATTGGCGAACACCACCTTTTTGCGCGCGTGCCCCAGCGCTTGCAGATAGGCGCGCTGGATGGTGCGGCGATTGCGCAAGTTGTCGCGCAGCACCAAGGCCGCCAGGATCGGCTGCTCGCCGGCCGGCACCAATTGCGCGCGCGCATCGCGAAACAATTCCCAGCGCTGGCGCAGCTTCAAATTGCCGAGGCGGAACCACTGCGCCTCGACTTCCAGATGGATCGCATCGACTAGCGGCCCTTCGATCCGCACCGCGAAATCCCAGCGCGGCAAGGGCAACAGTTGCCCACTATCGTCGTCGGCGTGCAAATCGTCGATGATATTGATGCCACCGACAAATGCCAGCCGCTGGTCGACCACGCACAGCTTGCGATGCGAGCGCGCAATGCCGCGCCGAAACCAGGGATTGAAAACCCGATGACCGATGCCGTCGCGCGCGAATTCCTGACCCAGCACTTCGGTGCGCGAGCGCCCGGTCCCGATCCAGTCGGTCACCACGTTGACTGCGACACCGCGCGCGGCGGCGCGTCCAAGCGCGGCCTTGACTTCGGTCGCGATGGCATCGGCGCCGAAAATATAGGTTTCCAGATAGATCTCGCTGGCCGCGCCGTCGATGGCGGCGAGCAAGGCAGGGAAGAACTCCGCACCGCAATGCAAGAGCGCGACCCGATTATCGGGAATGAAGCTGACCGCACGCATGAGATGGTTGAATTGGATAGCTTTGTTGTTCTTGCAACGGGAATCTCGTAGTGTTGCATGATAGCCGAGTTGCCGCGCCGCGTGGCGGGCATCGACGCAGGGCGATTGCATGAAGGATGGCTCGTGCAAATGAGTGAACATTCCCTCCCCTTTGCAGGGGCGCCCGGCG
>JARLJG010000017.1 GCA_031291325.1 Burkholderiaceae bacterium | reverse complement strand
GGCGCCTACGACGATATGGACTATGTATCGTACGACGTGCTGGGCGACGTGGTCTGCGGCGGCTTTGCAATGCCGATTCGCGAAAACAAGGCGCAGGAAATCTACATCGTCATGTCTGGCGAAATGATGGCCATGTACGCGGCCAACAACATCGCCAAGGGTATTTTGAAGTATGCGAATTCCGGCGGCGTGCGTCTGGGCGGGTTGATCTGCAACGAGCGCCAGACCGACAAGGAATTGGAACTGGCGACCGCGCTGGCGTCGAAGCTGAATACCCAATTGATTCATTTCGTCCCGCGCGACAACATCGTGCAGCATGCGGAATTGCGTCGCATGACGGTCATCGAATATGCGCCGGAATCGAAGCAGGCACAGGAATACCGGAACCTCGCGCAAAAGATCCATGCCAACAAGGGCAAGGGCACGATTCCAACGCCGATCACGATGGAAGAGCTGGAAGAGCTGCTGATGGAATTCGGCATCATGCAAAAAGAAGACGAATCCATCATCGGAAAAGCCGCTGCGGAAGCGGTTGCTTGAAGTAAAACTTGAGTGTTCCAGATGGTCGCCGCCGTTCGGTTTATAAGACTGAACGGCGGCGATTGTTTTTGATGGAGACAAGTGCGGTTTCGCGCAGTTTTACGTAACAGTCGGATGGTTTAGCGCTGTATCGAAGTAACGAACCAGGCACGAACGCGCGCTCCGCCGATATTGATTAGCGTCACCAGCAATAACAGAACGGCGATCAAGGCCAGCGCTTCGCGGTATTCAAACAAGTGAAATGCTGTGACGATTTCCAGGCCCAGACCGCCGGCGCCGACGATGCCCAAGGTCGTGGCCGCGCGCAGGTTATGCTCCCAGCGGTACAGCGTGACGTCGACCAGACGCGGCAGGATTTGCGGCAATACCGCGAAACGCAACACCCCCAACCTGGAGACGCCCAGGCTGCGCAGCGCATTACCCGGCGCCGGGTCGACATGCTCCAGCAACTCAGCGCAGAACTTGCCCAGCATGCCGGCAGAATGACTGCCCAAAGCCAGCACGCCGGGCAAGGGGCCGAAGCCGACCGCAGCGACGTAGATGATTCCCCAAACCAGGCAGGGTATCGATCGGCTGGCATGCAAGACCAGTTGAACCGGCGTGGTCAACCACAGCGGGCACACCGTGCGCGCCGCCATTGCGCCCAGCGGCAACGCAGCCAGCAGACCCAGCGAAGTCCCGGCCACGCTCATCGCCAGGGTTTCGGCCAGCGGTCTGCCCCATTGCCGCCAACGGCTAAAGTCGGGCGGCCAGGCGTCGCTGGCCAGTACCATCAAGGTGCGCACTGCGTCGTGATAGCGTTCGAGGATGAATGCGTCCGAATAGATGAAGGATGAGATGATTACAAGCGAAATGCCTATCGTCCAGCGCCATCGTTGTTTCTGTTGCCGACTGTGCGCAGCGAGCACGATCGCAATGCCGGGTTCCGATTGCGGGTTTTCGCAGATGGGAATGTTCATGGGGGGATGAAGGTCGACCGAGATCATGCAATTTACCTGGGGGGCGGCACAGCATCCGGGCTGGCGCGACGAATCGCTTCGACCCAGGCCCGCACCGGATCGACATCGCTGTCGACGGCGGCGACGAATGACTCGGCGCGGAAGGCCTTGAGCGCTTCCGGGTCGGTTACTTCGGTGAAAGCGCGGCGGATTTCTTCGCGGAAGGCCGGGTCCAATCCCTCGCGGAAAGTCCACATGTACTCCGGTATCGGTGGCGATTCAGCCAGGATGCGCACCGCGTGTGCATCGATTTTTCCCTCTTGCAGCAGACGCAAATAGATCGGCATCGACAGGCCGCCGGCGGCGACCTTCTTATTTGCGACCGCCAGCGCCACCGCATCGTGCGCGCCCAAGGCGCGAGGCGTATAGTCGCGGCCCGACACGAGACCGGCTTCCAGCAACTGGTAACGCGGCACCCAGGTGCCGGAGGTCGACGCCGGATCGCCGAACGCGATTTCCTTGCCTTTCAAGTCGGCCAGAGATTTGGCGGGACTGTCGGCTGGAACGATCACCACCGCTTGGAAGGTGGGGCCGACCTTGGCGTGCGAAGGCCTAGCGAAAGGTTCCAGCTTGGCGCGGCGGCTTTGCAAAATATAGGTGACCGGGCCGAGATAGGCGATGTCCAGGCGACCGAAGCGCAACGCTTCGCCGGTGGCGGCGTAATTTGCTCCGACCACCAGTTCGACCGGCAGGCCGAGCCGCTTTTCAAGATAGGCGCGCAGGGATTCGTTCAAGCGCATCACGGTGGGAGCGGACTCGCCTGGCAGCAACCCAATCACCAGCTTTGCCGGACGCCCCTGCGCCAGCGCGTTGGGAGCACTGCAAAGAGCGCAAGCAAGTACGAGGATCGATAGCAAACAACGGAACATGGTTTTCATTGAACTGACTCCAGAGTGCGTGAAAAAATCTTGGCGGCTGCGGCTGCATCGAAGCTTTGCGAAGGGCCATCGAACGCGACGCTGCCGCCATTGAGGCCGACGATGCGGTCGGCCAGGTGACGTGCGATATCGATTTGGTGCAGCACCAGAATGACGGTAATCCCGCGCCGATTGACGAGGCTGCGAAACTCGTCGCCCAGACGGATCACCAAGGCCGGATCGGCTGCTGCAAATGGCTCGTCGCCCAGCAACAGGCGCGGTTGCCGCACCAGCGCGCGCGCAATGCCGACACGCTGCCGTTGCCCACCGCTGAGCCGGGACACCGGTTGGTTCGCGTAGTCCAGCAATTCGACGTCGGCCAAAGCCTGCGCCGCGCGCAGCCGCAACTCGTGCGACCAACACCAGGGCGACAGCGGATTTCTACGGTCGGCCAGGCCCAGCAAGACGTTGTCCAGCGCGGACAATCGATCGATCAGTGCATGGTCTTGAAAGATCGTAGCGGTCTGTTGCCGGTGACTGCGCAGGTTTTCATGCTGCTGCAGCGAGCCGATGCCGCTGCAAGAGATTGATCCCGAACTAGGCGTCAACAAGCCATTCAACAGCCCGATCAAAGTGGTTTTGCCGACCCCGGACGGTCCGACGATGGCGGTGATCGTTCCGGCGGCAAATCGCAAGGAAATGTCGCGTAGAATGGGTTGATCGCCGCGTTTAAAACTCACGCGATCGATGCGCAAATGTTGACCTGCCAAAAGGGCCGAGTCATCCGCAAGAATGTCGCGAGAAGACTGATAGGCTATTTCGGCATCGCGTTTGCGTCTGATCTGCAAAAATATATCGGATTGCTCTAATGCGCTCATTTTCACCTCCCGTTGCCGCGATCGACCGTGCGTATCACTGGATTCGTGAAATGAAGTATCGCAACCTTCGTGCCACGATACCGATCCATAGCAAATTCGCGACGCGGGCGAACATTTCACGAGATTTGTTCCGGCATGCACACAATTTGGCGGATTCCAGCCAATACATCGTTCAAAAATGTACGCATCGGATCGCTTGCGCGACAGAAACGTACATCGTCGTTACGTGCGCTACATCGGCGTGATGCCATATTCGCGATAGATCTCGTCCTGCGCTTCCCTGAATTCTTGCAGGGTGAATTCGTATCCGCTTTGGCGCAAAAACGCCCAGTTGGCGGCTTCATCCTGCGTGTCGTTGACGATTGTGCGAAAAGGCGCGTCTTCGCGCATGCGGGTGATATAGGCTTTGGCAGAAGGGACGGACATAGTGGCCTCGATAAAAGCGGTGGCAGGCGCAATCGGCCTGAACGCCGGATCAGTGGCAATCTTCGTGCCACCGCCTGCCGGCCAGGCGCTGAAATCGGCATTTCCTCGCTATAAACATTTATATATTACGGGCATATATTTTGCTTTTTGAAATTCACCTGCGAGCCGCATTGTCGACTGGAGTCCCTGTGAATTCACCCCTACCTATTGTCGCTGTGCTTGACGAACTGCCCGCTCATAAAATCGAACCGGCCAACGAGAAGGCGGCAGTCGATGTCACGCCGCATTATTGCGAATGCGATTTTGGCGAGTGCCGCACCGACTTGTTGCCGATGTTGTATGAAATGAGCCGAATTGCAGCGGAAAACGAGGGGTTGGAGAATATCCTGAAAATTCTCCTGCAACTGATGCGCCGTCACATGAAGGTTCTGCGGGGGATGATTAGCCTTTTCGACGCCGGCACCGGAAAGATATTCATCCACGATAGCTTCGGTCTGACCGATGAAGAGGCCGCGCGCGGCATCTATTACCTCGGCGAAGGCATTACCGGCAAGGTGGTGGAAAGCGGGGAAGCCTTCGTCGCGCCACGCATCTCGGACGAGCCGGCCTTTCTTAACCGCACCAAGAGCTTCAAGCCTGGAGACGCCAGACTGTCTTTCATTTGCGTGCCCATCAAGCGCGGCAAAAAGGTCATGGGAACCATCAGCGCCGAGCGCAAATACGATAACCGCAGCCTGTTGAAACTGGATGTCGAAGTATTGTCGATTCTTGCCGCCACCACGGCGCAGGCGGTCGAGTTGTACTTGCTGGAAAACGTCGAAAAGGTCGCGCTGCAAAACGAAAACCAGCGCTTGCGTTCCGAGTTGCAGGCCAAATTCAAGCCGACCAATATCATCGGCAACTCCAAGCCGATGCAAGACGTGTACAAATTGATCGAGAAAATCACGCGCTCGAGAACTACCGTATTGATTCTTGGCGAAAGCGGAGTCGGCAAGGAATTGGTGGCCAACGCGATTCACCACAACAGCACCAATGCAAATGGCCCGTTCATCAAGTTCAATTGCGCGGCGCTGCCGGAAAGCGTGATCGAAAGCGAGCTGTTCGGGCATGAAAAAGGCTCGTTTACCGGCGCGGTAGGTTTGCGCAAAGGCCGGTTTGAAGAAGCCGATGGCGGCACGATCTTCCTCGATGAAGTTGGCGAACTGACCTTGCCGATGCAGGCGAAGCTGCTTCGCGTATTGCAGGAAAAGACCTTCGAGCGCGTGGGCGGCAATACGCCGATCAAGGTCGATATACGGATACTCGCCGCAACCAATCGCGATTTGTCGGAAATGGTGGCGAACAATACGTTCCGCGAAGACCTGTATTATCGCTTGAATGTGTTTCCAATCACTATTCCGCCGTTGAGGGATCGCGGCAACGATGTGATTGCATTGGCGGATTACTTCGTGATCAAGTTTGCAGCGGAAATGGGGATCGACGCGCGCCGCATCTCGACGCCGGCCATCAACCTGTTGCTGTGTTATCACTGGCCCGGCAATGTGCGCGAACTGGAAAACGTCATCGAGCGCGCGGTCATTTTGTCGGAAGATGGCGTGATCCACGGCTACAACTTCCCGCCTTCGTTACAGACGCCGGTCATCTCGGCAACTTCCTCGGAAGGCAGCCTGGAAGCCCGGCTGAATGTGATGGAATACGAAATGATTATCGAAGCGCTGAAGGCGCATCATGGCAACATGACCGATGCGGCGACCCAACTCGGATTGACCAGACGCATTCTCGGGTTGCGCATCGCCAAGTACCAGTTGGACCCCAAGGACTATAAGTGACGGACTAGGCAACAGAACGACATGCCGGAGATATCGAAAATGACCGATGAAAAGAAAATAAGAGTAGCAGTGGCGACAAAAAACGGCGAAAAGATCGACGAGCATTTCGGACATGCGGACGAATTCAGTGTCTACGACGTCGGCCCGGCCGGCGTCAGCCGTTTGGAAACGCGCATCGTCGAGCATTATTGTCAGGGAGGCTATGGGGATGAGGACAAGCGCGACGTGATACTCAGGGCACTGGCCGATTGCCGCGCCCTGTTCGTCGCGCGCGTAGGCGACGGCCCGCGAAAAAAGCTACTTGGCGCCGGGATTGAACCCGTCGATGCGTATGCTTTCGAGCCGGTGGAAAAATCGCTTTTGGCCTGGCATTTACTGTCGACCCATGCTTGCAAGTTCGATTAATCGACTTCATACTCGCGCTGGATATCGACCGGCTTTCTGAAGTTGCCTATGCAATGCTGGACTGATGGCGTCGTCATTCCGCTTATCGCGGACACATGACGGCTCTGCGCGGCGTAGTCATAAATGGCTGCAGCGCGGCTGGCGCTTCCTCCAGTGAATAGCGGCGTGGCGCGGCCTTGGTCGTGCGGCGGTTGATCATGCGAACCGAGAACGCTTCGACCCAATTCCAGAACTCCATCCTGACATTGTCGGGAAATGCGACATCTTCCATAGCCAACAATAATTGCGCCAGCCAAATGTCGCGCGCCGCTTCGTCGATGGTAAAGGGGAAGTGGCGGGTCCGCATGCAGCCCTGCGCTTGCGGCCGGCTTGGGTTGGCCGGGCCTCCGGTGGCCTCGACCATGAAATCCGCCGCCTTCTGAATACCTGCGGCAAATCGTTCGTCATCTTTTGGAAAAAGATGGCCAATGCCGGTGTCGCGCAATCTTTCATGATGCCGTTGCACCAAGGTGCGCAGCATGGGCTCGCCCGCCGCGGCGAAAACCTTGCGCGATGGGAAAGGGACAGGCGGAAAGTTCATGTCGGAAAAGCCGTCTTTCCAGCGCACTTCGTCGCCTACCGGCAGCGGTTCGTTGCTGCTGGAACAAGCACATGCCGTATGTCCGTCGGAACTTATCAACGATAGGTGCCGGTCGGCGGGCGGTGGAGTAGAAGCACACATGGCAAATTTCCTTTCTGGAATTAACCCATTCATCTCGCGCGATTACCTGCTGGCTATTACGCAAACAATGTGCCCACTTGCGAAAACCGGCCTTGATGCCGAGCAAATTGACAATTTCCTTATGGATTGCCTGGGATTCATTCGGAACGGACCGGTGTCAATCGGTATGATCTAGCGCCAAGAAACCAATGTGGCATTTGCTACATCGTTGTATGCTTTACGACATAACGAGAGAAGGTATCCAACGCCAGGTTGCTTTTTGTGCATTTTGATCTATCGATTGATGGCATCGAACTTGCGTTGAGGAGAGGTCAGCCAACGGCAATCGCAGTTTCACTTTCGTGCAAGGCGACCTGCGATGCCGTCGATGCAACGGTTTTTGAAGAGATGCTGGTGGAACGTGCGACCGGTGCGCGGCATGGCAGCGTGCTTAGGCGACGTCAATGTGGCGGACCTTCGCCGATTGCAAAGCTTGCTGCATCGTATGGCGATGCGATGCGGCGCCCGTTACCGGTCCGTTGGACCGGTAACGACCTTGCGCGAAGGCGCCGTAAATTATGAAGTGTGCCTACGGCTGGAGGCGGCCCGGGAGCCGCTTGCGCTAGTGTGCGGTCAAGCCACAGGGCGCGCGCCAGTAGTAATGATCGTCCCGACATGCTCGCCGCGCAGCGCAGCGGTCAACCGGCCCGGCACGAGTCCGTTTACGACCTGCACGCGCTCAAGGTGGCGCGCAGTCGCCATGACCTCAAGAAGCGCACGGTCGACAGGCAGCGTACCCGGCAGCTTTGCGAGCTCTACGGCGCTCGTCTCGCGCAGAAACTGAGCCTGATCTCCAGCGGGGCCATGGGGATCGGTTGTGTACACCCCGTCCACGTCCTCCACAATCGTGAGGCCGGCCGCGCCGAGCGCGTCGGCAAGCAAAAATGCGCCCGTGTCGGCACGGTGATGCGGGATGCGCGAGGTCGGGAATTCGTGGTGGTGATACGGAGGAAACGCACTGCCCACGACCGCGCGGGCCGCCGAGAGGTGAATCGCAAGCTGACTATTGAGCGTCGGGTGCTCGACGTAGGAGACGCCCTCCGGCGCCAGCAGCGAAGCAAGCATATGGCCGTTCTGGCCAGCCTCGCTCGCAGCGAGCGGGGCAAGCGAGCCGACCGGCAGTCCGAGGTCGAGGCCGACGCTGTAGAGATGGCGGGCGCGGATGCCGGCGCCGGTCAGAATCAACAGGCGATGCTCGGGCAGCAGCTTGCGAATCTCATCCACGATCGGGAGAATCGCATCGCGGCCACGGTCCATGATGGAGCGCCCGCCGATCTTCACGACCTGAAGCCAGGGAAGGAGCCGGATTGGCCGTCCGCCCGCAACCGGACGGGTCAGATCGGCGTCCTGAAGGGTCTGGCGCGCGAGGGGCGAAGCGACGTGCTTGATGTTGTTTGTGGTGTCAGCCATGATGGGGTTCTCAGCGTGCGGTGATGATGGTGCCGACATGCTCGCCCGCGAGCGCGCGAGTCAAGTTGCCGGGGACTAGGCCGTTGACAATCTGCACCTGGCGGATGTGGTGCGCCGCCTGCAGCAAGTCGAGCACCGGGAATTCGAGGATGGAATCGTGCAGACCCTTTGCTTTCATCTCGTCAACCGAGATCTTCGGGATGAAGGTGGCGTCTTTCGAGGTCTTCGGATTCGCGGTGAAGAGGCCGTCTTCATCTTTCACGAAGATCATGGCCTTGCAGCCGAACTGCTCGGCCAGAAGGAAGCAGCCGGCGTCGGTGCGATAGGGCGGGATGACGCCCTCGGCAGGGGGCCGCATCCAGAGCTTATAGGGCGGCATGCCGCTGAAAATGACGGCATTCACTTCGGCAAGGTAGAGCGGCAACGCCGAGAGTCCGGCGGCCTCGACCACGGAGATGCCGTGCTTGGCGAGGAGCTGTCCAAGCATGGCAGCGTTCTGATCGGCAACCGAGGCGCCAAGTTGCGAGAGCACGCCCGCCGGCAAACCAAGCCCCGCCGCGATCGAATAGAGATGCCGGGCGCGGGTGCCGGCACCGGTTCCTATGAGCAGCTTGTGATTCTTGCGAACGGCGACGATCTCGTCCACGAGGGGGTAGACGGCCGCGCGACCGCGGTCGATGATGCTCTGCCCGCCGATCTTGATCACCGTTGCATCCGGCAATATTCGGAAGTCCGCCGCCGCCGCCGCCGCGGCCTGAAGTTGCGCGTCGGTCAGCGATCGCTGCATGAGGAGCTCTTCGAGCGCCCCTGTCGTGTTGGTCATGGGATCCCTTTCGTTGTTTCTTTTCAAGTCGGCTATTGTATTTTAATCCAATGTGCTGGATTAAAATTACAAAAAATTCCGACATATCAAAGTAAACAACGCGCATCAAGGCTTGAATGCTTGGTTTCTAATGAGCAACAAACTTGACTTCGGATCTGGCTCACTCGCTTTTCGCCCAAATGCCAATTCATTGTGAAATTGTCTTCCAGGCAACAGCAAGTCTTCACGGACTGCAATGACGGGGTTGTGGTCGGTCGGCCCGATACCGGGCATTTTCCGCTCTGCCGCGTGACCGGCCATTGGGAGAAATTTCACACTGACCGCAAAACGCTGGATTGCCGCCGTTGGCCGGTTCGGTCCGGACTTCCGCGTTGGGTCGTTCTTGACCGTTCGAGGATTTCGGGCGGTATATGGCTGGCATTGTGTATGTTGTGCGTCGCCACATGCAATTTTATATAGTGAGTTGCCAGAAATCCTGAACGATCCGAAACCTGGCCCATCGTGTCGGCTTGCCGCTGAAGATCCCATATCCATCATACTGCGCTGCCACTGTCAGAAAGCGCGGCTTTCCCTGCCACTGGCTCAGAAATCCCACAGAGTGCCGGCCAAGCGCTACTCCCAAGGAAATATGCTCGACCGCAAGGGCCAGGCCGATTAGGTCGTGTCGATTGCGGTGCAACCTGGCGACAAAGTCATCGCCAGTAGACGATCTTGGTCAGCGTACAAAATTTTGGAAAACCTCACTTCGCTTGGCAAAAATATTCGAGAAACAAGACCGTGCGCGCCGCCCAGGCAAGACAGATAAAGGCGTGCAGCTTAGTGCGTCAAGAAGTCCAACACCATGCGATTAAACTTCTCGGCATGCTCCCACTGCGCCCAGTGACCGCAGCGGTTGAAGATATGCATTTCCGCATTCTGCATGCCCCAGACCAGGCGCAGGCCGACATCCATCGGCACGAAGCGGTCGTCGCGGCCCCAGATAATCAGGGCCGGCGCGGCGATTTCGCCGAGACGCGGACCGTAGTCGGTGAACTGTTTGGGATTGGCGGCATGGCTCTTGACGAAGTTTTCCAGGTGGTCGCGACGCGCCAGCATGTTGTCGAGACGGGTCTGATACAGCTCTTCGGTCAGGCCGCTGGAGTCATAGACGAACACTGCCATCATCCGCTTCAGGTTCTCGACGCTCGGCTCGCGATACAAGGCTTGAATAAGCTTGATGCCTTCGGTCGGCATCGGCACGAACTGGCTCGGGCCGCCGGTGCCGCCGCCCATCAGGACGAGCTTGCCGACGCGTTTCGGGTTGGCCAGGGCGAAAGCGACGGCGCTGTGTCCGCCCATCGAGTTGCCGATGATGTGCACCTTGTCGAGACCGACCGCGTCGAGCAAGCCCTTCAAGGCGCGGCCGTTGAGGTCCGAGCGCGAACCGGTGCAGACGATGGGGTCGCTCTTGCTCCAGCCCGGGCAGTCCATCAGGATCACGCGGTAGCCGGCGGCAACGAGCGGCTCGACGTTGCGGTTGAAATTGGCCCATCCGCTGGCGCCGGGGCCGGAGCCGTGCAGCATGACGACCGTCTCGGCGCCGCTGCCGCAGTCGTTGTAATGCAGTTGCAGGTCAAGCTCGCCCTCCTTGATGCGGACGAACTTGCTGGTGGTAGCTTCGGTCAGGGGTGTAGTGCTCATGGGATGTTTCCTATCTTGAATAATTGAATGTTATCGGTTGACAAAAGGGCGCGGGCCAAAGCCGATCGGCGCCGGGGCGCAATCGACCAAGCGCGAGAAGAGCGCTGAAAAATTCTCCGACGCGCCGTCCTTGCCGGAATTGACGGCCATCTCGGCACGGAAGGAGGCATCCAGTTCGGCCCAGTCGTCGGCGCGCAGATGGGCGCGCAGCAAGGGCAGGACGATGTCTTCCTCGAGCATCATGTGCTCCCGGTAGAACTCGGCGTAGGCATCGAAGGCCTTGGCAAATTCGTCGAAACGACCGGGGTCGCCGACAAAGCAGGCAAGCGCCTCCTCCAATGCCGCTATGCGCTGAGGCGCGGCAGCGTGCTGCCGGCCAAGCGTGGCCAATGCCTCGGCGCCCTCCTCCGTGCGCTCCTGGAGCCGGTGAAACAGCAGGTCTTCCTTCGGGTGATGGCGCTTCTCGGCATAGGCATCGAGATAATGCACCATCGCCTGGAAAAGCGCCAGGTCGGCTGCAAGCTTGCCGGCCGAAATTTCCTTGAGCATGAAGCGGATGGCGTGCAGGATAGCGGCCAGCGACTGGTGCTCATCGCCGATGATGTGCAGTGCTTCCATGTGGATTCTCCATTTTTCTTTCAGGTGGCCAACATTTCCTGGTGCTTGCTGGCTAAACCGAGGTAGCTCTCGATGACGCGCGGGTCGTTGCGCAACATCTCCGCCTCGCCCTCTGTCTTGACCGCGCCGTTTTCCAGCACGTATGCGTAGTCCGCCACCTGCAGGGCGGCGCGCGCATTCTGCTCGACGAGCAGGATGGAGACGCCGCGCCGCCGCAATTCCGAGATGATGCGAAAAATTTCGCGCACGATCAGCGGCGCCAGGCCAAGACTGGGCTCGTCGAGCATAAGCAGCTTGGGCTTGGCCATCAGGGCCCTGCCAACGGCCAGCATCTGGCGTTCGCCGCCCGACATCGTTCCGGCCATTTGAGTGCGCCGCGTCTTGAGGCGAGGGAACAGCGCATAGACTTCTTCCATCGTCTGCAAATGGTCGCGGTGGCCGTGCCGGTTGCGCTGGAAGGCGCCGAGCAGCAGATTGTCCTCGATCGTCATGGTGCCGAACAGCTCGCGCTTTTCCGGCACCAGGTTCATGCCGCGCACGACCATGCGCTCCACTTCCGGCGGCTGCTCGATACTGCCGTCGAAGGCGACCTGTCCCGAAGACGGCAACAGGCCCATGATGGCCGACAGCGTCGTCGTCTTGCCGGCGCCGTTCGGGCCGATCACCGTGACGATCTTGCCCTCGCCCACTTGCAGGCTTATCTTGCTGACCACCTCGACCTTGCCGTAGGCGACCGAGAGATTCTTCACTTCAAGTATATTGGCCATCTCAGACGCCCCCCAGGTAAGCTTCGAGCACTGCCGGATCTTGTTGAATCTCCTGCGGCAGGCCTTCGGCGATCTTCTCGCCGAATTCCATGACGACGATGCGGTCGACCAGGTTCATCACGAAGTCCATGTCGTGCTCGACGATGAGCACCGCCATGCCCTCCGACTTCAGGCGTCTGAGCAGTTCGGACAGCGCCTGTTTTTCCTTCAGACGCAGGCCGGCGGCCGGCTCGTCGAGCAGCAGCAGGCAGGGATCGGAGGCCAGCGCGCGGGCGATTTCGAGGATGCGCTGCTGGCCAAGCGCCAGGCTGCCCGCTTCGACATGCATGTAGTCGCCGAGACCGACGCGCTCGACCTGTAGCGCCGCTTCGCGCAGGATGCGAGCCTCCTCCTCGCGGTCGAGGCGCCAGGCGGCACGCAGGACGCTCTTGCTGCCGCGCATGTGAGCGCCGATGGCAACGTTTTCGAGGACGCTCATGTTGGGCAGCAGGCGGACATGCTGGAAGGTCCGGCTCATGCCGAGCGCGGCGATTTCCCGCGAGCTGTGGCCGGCCACCGGCTTGCCGCGGAACAGCACCTCGCCCGAGGTCGGCGTATCGACGCCGGAGAGCTGGTTGAACATCGTGCTCTTGCCGGCGCCATTCGGGCCGATCAGCGCCAGGATTTCACCGGCCACGACATGCAGGCTCATGTTGTTGTTGGCGACAAGACCACCGAACCTGCGCGTCACTGCCTTTGCTTCGAGGATGACTTCGCCGTGCGGCGGCTGAACCTTCTTGGCCAGGGGCTTTGTCGAAAAGTCGACCACCTTGCGATCGATGCGCACCGGCACCAGCCGGGCCAGCAAGGGCCATAGGCCTTCGCGGGCCCGGTGCAAGAGGATGACCATCATCAGGCCGAACACGATCGTTTCGTAATTGCCAGCCGAGCCGAACAGCTTGGGCAGGATGTCTTGCAGCCACTGCTTGAGGGCGGTAATCAAGCCGGCCCCAACCAGCGCGCCCCAGACTTGGCCGGCGCCGCCGACGACGGCCATGAACAGGTACTCGATGCCGATGTGCAGGCCAAACGGCGTCGGATTGACGAAACGCTGCAGGTGCGCATAAAGCCATCCGGCAGCGCAGGCCTGCAGCGCCGCAATGACGAAGATCACCATGCGGGCGCGCGAGGTATCGACGCCCATCGCCTCCGCCATCACCATGCCGCCCTTCAATGCCCGGATCGCCCGGCCTTCGCGGGAATCGAGCAGGTTGCGGGTGGTAAACAGGGCAGCCAGCACGAAGGCCCACACCAGATAGTAGTAATAGCGGTTATCGATCAGCTCGAAGCCGAAAAGCTTGATCGCCGGCAGGTTCGACAGGCCGGCGTGGCCGCCAAGGAATTCCATGTTGCCGAACAGGTAGAACAGGCTGATGCCCCAGGCCATGGTGCCGAGTGGCAGGTAATGGCCGGAAAGCTTTAGCGTAACCGAGCCGATTATCACCGCCACCGCCGCCGTCAGCAGCAGGCCGACCAGCAGCGCCGCCCATGGCGAACCGCCGGCAAAGCCGATCCACGAAGGCAATTCGCTGGAGGTGGTGAGCCAGGCCGTGGTGTAGGCGCCGAGGCCGACGAAAGCGGCCTGGCCGAACGAGGTCAGGCCGCCGACGCCGGTCAATAGGACCAGGCCGAGGGTAACCAGGGCCGAGAGGCCGACGTAGTTGAGCAGCGTGACGTAGAACTCCGGCAAAACCAGCGGCGCCAGCAGCAGCAAGCCGAGGAAGGCGGCCAGCACCAGGCGCGGGTTGATCCAGCCATCGCGCCGCGCCGTGCTCACGACGTGCGCCGTCTCCTCTTCCTCGACGTGACGGGTTTTCCAGGACAACCAGATCAGCACCGGGATGATTAGCGTGAAGACCAGCACATCCTTGAAGGAACTCGCCCAGAAGGAAGAGAAGGATTCGAGCAGACCGACGATGATCGCGCCTGCTGCGGCCAGCGGGTAGCTGGCCAGGCCGCCGATGATGGCTGCGACGAAGCCCTTTAAGCCGATCAGGAAGCCGCTGTCGTAGTAAATAGTGGTTAACGGCGCAACGAGCAGGCCGGACAGCGTGCCGATCAGCGCGGCGAAAAAGAAAGTCTGTCGACCGGCCAAGGCCGGCGAGATGCCCATCAGGCGCGCGCCGTTGCGGTTGATCGCGGTGGCGCGCAAGGCCTTGCCGGTCAGCGTGCGGTCGAAGTACAGATACAGCGCAACGATCAGTGCCAACGATGCCAGCAACACGACGATAGTGTGGCCGCCGATCGTCAGGGAGCCAATCTCAAACTGCGCTTCGCTGAACGGCGCGGTGCGCGAGCCTTCCGGCCCAAAAATGAGCAAACCCAGGCCGACCATCAGCACATGCAGCGCGACGGCAATAATCAGGAGCACCAACACCGGCGCTTGCGCCACCGGCTGAAAGGCGACGCGATAGAGCATCGGGCCGATGGGCACGACAATCGCCAGCGCAAACAGCGCTTTCACCACGTGCGGCATGTCATGTGACGGCAACAGCCAGAGCAGGCCGGCAACAGCCAGCGGATAGGCAAGGTTCCAGAGTACGGACTTGCCGAGCCGACGGCGACCGGGCGTCGAATCGACGACGTCAAAGGCAAACGTCAACACGCCGGCGCCAAGCAACAACCAGACGGTGCCCGGGAAATTGCCGGCTTCCAGCGCGGCCATGGTGAGCGCCCCCCAGGCGAGGAACTCGCCTTGCGGAATGAAGATGATCCGGGTAACGGCATAGACCAAAACCAGCGCGAGCGCCAGCAACGCATAAATGGCGCCATTGGTGACGCCATCCTGTGCCAGCAGGGCAAATATTTCAGCATCCATCGAGGACTCCAGTGCGACCGTTATTGTCGACGATCAAAAACTCAACATCAGTTGGGCAGGCGCCGAAGCGCCCGCTCCGCGTCGTCAGGCGGTCAAGCCCCGTTCCCGCGCCATCGTGATGGCCGTATCCTCAATCATGTCCTCCTGCCCGCCGACCATGCCTCTGCGACCCAGCTCGACCAAAATATCGCGGGCCGGCACGCCGTACTTCACGGACGCGCGCTTGGCAAAGAGCAGGAAGGAACCGTAGACGCCGGCATAGCCCAGGGTCAGCGCATCGCGGTCGATCCGAATCGGGAAGTCCATGATCGGCACCACCAGGTCTTCGGCCACGTCGGTAATCCTGGCGACATCGACACCGGTTTCGATGCCCATCAGGCTGCACACGGCGATCAGCACTTCCATCGGCGTGTTGCCGGCCCCGGCGCCGAGCCCGGCAGCGGCGGCATCGATACGGTTGGCGCCGGCTTCGATGGCGGCGATGGAGTTGGCCACACCCATGGCCAGGTTGTGGTGGCCGTGGAAGCCGAGTTCGGTTTCCGGCTTGAGTGCCTGGCGCACGGCACTGAGGCGCTCTTTGACGCCTTCAGGCAGCAGGTGCCCGGCGGAGTCGGTGACGTAGATACAGTTGGCGCCATAGCCTTCCATCAGCCTGGCCTGCTTGACCAGGCCTTCGGCGCTGTTCATGTGGGCCATCATCAGGAAGCCGACCGTGTCCATCTCCAGCTTCCTGGCCATGGTGATGTGCTGCTCGGAGACATCGGCTTCGGTGCAATGGGTGGCGACACGAATGGTATGGACGCCGATCTCGCGCGCCATCTTGAGGTGATCGACGGTGCCGATGCCGGGCAACAGCAGCGCCGAGACCTTGGCCTGCTGCATCCGGGGAATGACGGCGCCCAGGTATTCCTCGTCGGTATGGGCCGGGAAGCCGTAGTTGACCGAGGAGCCGCCCAGGCCGTCGCCATGGGTGACTTCGATCAGGGGGACGCCGGCTTCGTCGAGGCCGACGGCGATGGCGATCATCTGCTCCAGACTCATCTGGTGGCGCTTGGGGTGCATGCCGTCACGCAGGGTCATGTCGTGGACGGTGATTTTCTTGCCGCGTAGGGTCATCTTTTCTTCTCCTTAGGCTGCGACAGAGGCACGGGTCGGCTCGAGCTTGAGCGTGCCCTTGATCATTTCTTCGGCGAACATCTCGGCAGTGCGCGCGCCGGCGGCGGTCATGATGTCGAGGTTGCCGGCGTAGGTCGGCAGGAAGTCGCCCAGGCCTTGCACTTCGAGGTAGACCGAAACGCGGTTGCCGTCGAACACCGGGCCGTTGACCAGGCGGTAGCCCGGCACGTATTTCTGGACTTCCTTGATCATGGCGTGAATGGATTCGGTGATCCTGGCCTGGTCCGGCTCGGTTTCGGTCAGGCAATGCACGGTGTCGCGCATGATGAGCGGAGGTTCGGCCGGGTTGATGATGATAATCGCCTTGCCCTTCCTGGCGCCGCCGACCTTTTCCACGGCGCCGGCGGTGGTGCGGGTGAATTCGTCGATGTTCTTGCGGGTGCCGGGGCCGGCGCTCTTGGAGGAAACGGTGGCGACGATCTCGCCGTAGGCCACAGGCTGGACGCGCGAGACGGCGGCGACCATGGGGATGGTTGCCTGGCCACCGCAGGTGACCATGTTGACGTTCATTTCACGCTTGCCGACATGCTCGACGAGATTGACCGGCGGCACGCAGTAGGGGCCGATGGCAGCCGGCGTCAAGTCGATCATGAGGACGCCGAGCTCGTTGAGTTTGCGGCTGTTCTCGGCTTGGACATAGGCCGAGGTGGCGTCGAAGGCGATCTGGACCTTGTCCGCCAGGACATGGGGCAAAAAGCCGTCGACGCCGGTGGAACAGGTCTTCAGACCCATTTCGGCAGCCCGCTTCAGGCCCTCCGATTCCGGGTCGATGCCGATCATCCAGACCGGTTCCAGAAAGGGGCTGCGCTTGAGTTTGTAGAGCAGGTCGGTCCCGATGTTGCCGGGGCCGATCAGCGCACATTTGATTTTTTGGGTCATGTTGATTTTCTCCGTGGGATTGGACGGTTCAGCCAAACAGCGCGCTGACCTTGCCGAGGCCTTCGATACTGACGTCGAAGCGCTCGCCCGGCTTGACGGCAACCATCGGCCCGAGGGCGCCGGTCAGCACGATATCGCCGGCCAGCAGCGGGCGGCCGCAGCGGACCATGACATCGGCCAGCCAGACGGCGGCATTGAGCGGGCTGCCCAGGCAGGCCCGCCCATTGCCGCGCGAAACGACTTCGTCGCCGCGCTTCATTTCCATGAGGCAGGCTGTCAGTTCGAGATCGCTTAACTTGACCGGACGGCCGCCGAGGACGAACAGGCCGCTCGATGCATTGTCGGCGACGGTATCGACGAACTTGATGTTCCAGTCCGCGATCCGGCTGTCGACGATCTCGATGGCCGGGACCGCATATTCGGTCGCGCGGATCAGGTCGGCGTAGGTGTGTCGCTCGTGGGTCAGGTCACGGCCAATGATCAGCGCCACTTCGGCTTCGACCTTGGCCTGGATCAGACGCCCCGCCGCCACGATCTCGCCATCGCCAATGGCCATGTCGGCGAACAGCATGCCGAAGTCAGGCTGATCGACGCCGAGTTGGGCCTGCACGGCGAGCGAGGTCAGGCCGATCTTGCGCCCGACCAGACGGCGGCCTTCGGTCAGCCAGGCCTGGGTATTGGCTTCCTGCACCGCATAAGCGCCGTCCAGATCGGCCTTGGCCAATCGGTCGCGCAACGGTGCAATCGGCTGGCCGCCGGCATGGGCAGACTTGAGCAGTGCCGCCGCGTCTTTGCTGCTGAGGAGGAAGTCGCTCATCACTTGACCAGCTTCCAGTGATTGTTTTCGACCTTGATCAGGACAATGGCGCTGGCGTCATAGCCGGCGTGGTCGGTGGCGGACATGGTGTAGACGCCATTCGTGCCGACCAGCTTGCTGGTTTTCTCGATGCCATCGCGCAGCGCTGTGCGAAATTCCTGCGTTCCCGGCTTGGCCTTGCCCTTCTGAGCGCCGACGATGGCGTTCTGCAGCAACAACCAGGCATCCCAGGAAGCGCCGGCGAAGGTGGAGCGGGAATCCGCGCCGTTCTTGGCTTCCAGCTCCTTGACGAAGGCAACTGCGTTCTTCTTGACCGGATGGTTGTCCGGCAACTGTTCGGCAACCAGCACCGGGCCGACCGGGATCAGCGCGCCTTCCACCGACTTGCCGCCGACCCGGAGGAATTCCTTGCTTGTCACGCCGTGCGACTGGTAAATCTTTCCCTTGTAGCCGCGTTCGCGCAGCGTGATCTGCGGCATCGCCGCCGGCGTGCCGGAGGCGCCGACGAAGACGACATCCGGCTTGGCCGCCATAAGCTTGAGCACTTGCGCCTGGACACTCGGATCGGCGCGGCCATAATGCTCACTGGCGACAATCTTGAGCTTGCCTTCGGCGGCCTTGGTCAGCGCCTTGAGCAGCAATTCGCCCCATGAGTCGGAAAAACCGATGAAACCGACCGTCTTGGCGCCGCTCTCGACCATGTCGGCAACGATGCGGTTGACCATGAGGTCGGCCGACGGCTCGCTGCGGAAGACATAGCCGCGCTTTTCGCCCGACACATCGAGCGGCGCAACGGAGATCATCGGCGTCTTTTCGGCATTCGCCACATCGGCCATGGCCGTCGCCGTGCTGATCAAATTGGGGCCGAGGACGGCATCGACCTTGTCTTCGGAAATCAGCTTGCGGACATCCTTGACCGCATTGGTCGGATCGGTGCCGTCGTCGAGCAGGATAAAATTGACCTTCTCGCCGCCGACTGTGGCCGGGAACAGCGCGATGGCCTTCCTGGTTTCGGCGCCGAGCGCGGCGGCCGGACCCGTTAGCGAAGCAACGACACCGACGTTGATGTCGGCCATGGCCGGAGCGACCGCCAGTGCAGCGATGGTCAGGGCAAGCAATTTATTCAGATTCATTTTTTGTCTCCTCAGTCGGATAGCGGCCACATCAAGAAATTTGTTGTGGAATACGGCGAAATGCGCCATTCAGGTAAATCAGCGCCTCGCCGTCGTTGCGCTCGCAAGTGGCAAGGACTTCGCACAGGAAGGCGTTATGCGTGCTTTCGTCGAAAACCTTGATGACGCGACAGTCGAAATTGGCCAGCGCCCCATCGAGCATCGGCGCGCCGGTAACCAGCTCGCGCCAGGCGCCGTATTCAAATCGGGCGTCGCCATGCACGTCCTTGATCGCGCCGGCAAAAGCTTTGGCCACCTCCTCCTGCTCGCCGGACAGGACGTTCACGCACAGGGCCCCGCTGTCGAGAACGACCTCGTTCGCGGCAACATTCTTGTTGACGAAAACAACCAGCCGCGGCGGTTCGACCGTCACCGAGCAGACCGCTGTCGCGGTAAGCCCGGCCTTCCTTTCACCGTGGCGAGCAGAGATGATCGAGACACCGACCGCAAAGTGCCGCATGCCGTAGCGGTGGTCGTCCGACGTCACGGTCGGCATGGCGGCGAGCTTGGCGCTTGGCGTCCAGTCGAGTAGCTGGTTGATGTCTTTGCTCATCTTGGTCTCACTGATACAGGGTCGTCGTCGCCGGCTTGGCGCCGAACGGATTGGGTTGCGGCAGCGGGTTGCCCAGCATGTGGCCGCCGAGCAGGTCGCCGATGTTGTCCTGGTTCTGCGTGATGTGATTGGCGCCGACCAGAATGTCTCGCATCTGGCGCTGCATCGGGCTATTCAACCAGACGCCGCGCGTCGATGTCTTCTTGAAGATCATGTGGGCAGCCTCGAAACATTCGCCGCCGGTGAACTGGTTGGTCGCAAAGTGGCGAATGCGGAGATCGAGCGGAACCATTTGGCCTTTTGAAGCATAGCTCCAGGCTTCCTCGGTGTTCTGGATGACGCGCGCCGAAGACCCGACAATCTTGGCGTAGGCTTCGCCCAGCTTGCCCTTGATGAAGGGGTCGTTTACGGCGGCGCCAACGGCCTGATTCAGGTTCTGCCGTGGAACCATGTGCTCGACATAGAGATCGACCATGCCACGGGCCATGCCGATGATGACCGAGGACACTGCCGCGTAGAAGACGTAAAAGAACGGCATCTTGTAAAGATTTTCGACGCCGCCGTGCGAGTGCAGGTCGTAGGCGCCGATGGCGTGGCTGCGATAGTCCGGCACGAAGACGTCCTTGATCGCCAGCTTCTTCGACCCTGTGCCGGCGAGACCGACGACGAACCAGTCATCGACGATCTCGAAGTCGCTGCGCTGGATCCAGAAGGAACGGAAGACGATCTCGCCGTTTTCCTCGACGCGACCACCGACGAAGGCGCCGCCGGCTGCATGGTCGCAGCCGCTGGAGGTCAGCCATTCGCCATTGAGCTTGTAACCGCCCTCGACCTTGGCCACCGTGCCGAACGGCGCGTAGGAGGAGGAAACGAGTTTGGTGCTGTCCTCGCCCCACAGTTCGTCACCCACCGCCGTCGGCAGCAAGCCTACTTCAAAGGGATGAACGCCAAGCACCATGACGTTCCAGGCGCTCGACGGACAGCCGCGCGCCAACTCCATGAGCACCTTGTTGAGCACATTCGGATTCATTTCGTAGCCGCCCCAGCGCTTGGGCTGGAGAATCCTGAAAAAACCGGCTTCGCTGAAGGCCTGGATGACATCCTTGGAAACCATCCGATTTTTTTCGCATTCCGCCGCCTGCGCGCGCAGCATCGGGATCATGTCGTGGGCGCGCTGGACGATCTCTTCGGCGCTGGGGATATGCAGGGCTGCACTTTCAATCTTGCTCATGTTGGGGCTCCTAAAATTTTCAAAATATTTGCTTCAGACCGGAACGCTCTTAACGTCCGAATATTGTTCAGTTGACCTCGGCGCTGACGACCCCGTAGCCGGCAATCCATTCATTGATCGGGCGGTAATAGTCCTGGCGGGCGCTATAAGCGCCACAAGCAGCGATGGCGGCGAAGGCGGCGACCCAGGTTCGAACTTCATGGGTCGAGCGGCCTGCTGCCTTGGAAATGGTCTCGATATCGAAATGATCGATTTCTTCAATTCGACCATCGATCAGCAGCTTCATGAAGCTCAAATCCCAGTCGGGGTTCAGCGGCGTCAGACTGCATTCCGGCGAGCCGAATATCTTGCCGGTGGCGATGGTGCGGGCCTGGCGGGCGGCGCGGAACTCCGGTGTCGGATTGCGCCCGGCGATCAGAAAATCGGCGATTTCTTGCGGCGCGCCGGCCAGCAGCGGCACCGGCGGTTCGTGCGAAAGCCCCCCGGTGCCCAGAATCAGCACGCGCTTGTTCAATTTGGCGATAAACTTGCCGACCGCTTCGCCTAGCTTCCGCACCCGGCGATACGGCCCGAAAGGCGGCGCCACCGAGTTGATGATGATGGGGATCACCGGATAGCGGGTCAGGCTGCCGCTCACTTCCTCCAGCGTCTGCGTGCAACCATGGTCTACCTGCAGCCGGTGTGAAATGGCAATATCGATATCGCTGTCCAGAATGTGCTTGGCCAGTTCCAGCGCCAATTCCTTCGGCACGGAGAGCGAACCAAGCGCGGTCTGGTAGTCGCCAACCGATTCGGCAGCAGTGGCAATGACGAAGGGCGGCATCAGGTCGTAGAACAGGCCGTTGTAATGATCCGGCGCGAAAATGACGATCAGCTCAGGATCGAAAGCCTCGACTTCGGCCCGAGCTTTGGCAAGAACTGCGTCGACTTCGGCAACGACATCAGCGCCTGGGTCGTTCAGGCCGCGCAACGGGGTGTGCGACAGGCATTTCAGCTTGATACTCATGAATGCTCCTATTTTGCGGATTCAGGCAAGCCGCTCCCGTTGGGAAGTTTTCCGTTCCCAAGCGCAAGGGCCGAATTGTTTAGTGTTGTTTTGTAGGGCTGAGGCTTATTGCCCGTGTCGTGCCGGGGGATGGCCGGGGGCCAGTTTGCGATCGATCATTTTTGTCTCCACCTCGTTTTAATTAGTGAAGCCATTCTAGGGAACTGCAAGTGACAGGGAAAATTTATCTCCCGAATGTGCACAATGTGCACAACATTGTTTTAAAATATATTTATCGCAACAACAGGAGATTGCCATGCGTCCATCGAGCGGAGCCGTCTATCGGCATGTGCAAGGCCTGAGTCGCGGGCTGGCCATCCTGCACGCCATCAATCTATCGCCGGAGGGCTGGGCCAGCATCGCCGGTCTCGCCGCCGCCACCGGCCTGCACCGGACCACGGTGCGCCGCCTGCTGGAAACGCTGCAGGCCGAAGGCTATGTCCGGCGCAGCGTTTCCGATGACAGCTATCGCCTGAACCAGAAGATCCGGCAGTTGAGCGACGGTTTCACCGATGACGAATGGATTTCCGAAATCGCCAACCCGGTGCTTGGCGAATTGCTGCAAAAGGTGGTCTGGCCTTCCGATCTCTGCACCCTCGACGGCGACTGCATGCTGGTTCGCGAAACCACGCACCGCTTCAGCCCCCTGTCCTTCCATCGTGCGATGATTCGCCAGCGCATGCCGGTGCTGCTCACTGCGTCCGGCCGGGCCTATCTGGCCTATTGCAGTGATGAGGAACGACGGCAGGTGCTGCGTCTGCTGGTCGCCGGCGACGACGAGCAAGCCAACTTCGCCCGCAATCGCGTCCTGGTCGAGCAGATGCTGGAAAAGGTGCGGCGCCAGGGCTATTCAAGCAACGAGGGCGAATGGAAGCAACAGTTGAAGATCGCCGCCATCGCCATGCCGGTCCGTCACAAGGGAAACGTGCTGGCCTCGATCAACGTCGTTGTCCTCAAGAAGGCCATGCCCATTGCCGAAGTGGCCGAACGATACCTTCCCGCACTGCAGGCTGCGGTGGTGAAGATCGAAACCAGCTTGAACGAAAACGGTGTCCCGCTTCCGACGAAATAACTCGCCGCATTAACTTATTCGCAAGGTCGGGTATCGGCTTAACGTTGACTGAATCCGTGCCGACCAATGCAGCAAACCGATTTTCAAAAATGCACAGATAGCTTGCGCCTGCAAAAGTTGGCGCAAGGTTACTGAAAAGTTATTCACGTGCAAAGTATTGCCGACGCCGATCCGTGGCTGCGCGGCGACGCCCGCGTGGAGTTGTTGCCCGTCTGGCAAGCGGATTGATGGACATTTTTGAATGAGGTCGCAAGACGATCGTTTGCCGGACAACGACTGCTGGCGTGGCAGCGCCAAGGTCGGCGCGGACAAGTTCGGGCCGTCGCGACCACTCTCCGGGTCTTGGCGCACGATTTTTCCCGTTTTCCGAGGCGACCTCAGTTACAATCGTCGAATGTCTATTCACGACTGGATCGGTCGTCTGTGCCGCACGCTGCGCGGACGTTTTCGAACGCAAATCCTTGTGCGATGGCGGATTGGGAAATCGAGGGTTGGCGGTGATGACTATTGAAAAAATCGGCGAAAGACCGGCGCACTGGATTTGGGGCGGAGTCACGGCGCTACTCATGACCCTGCTGGCGTTCGGGGTGCTCAGAGCCTACGAGGAGCACGAAGCCGCCGCTGAGTTTCAGGTGACGGCGCTGGAGAGGCTTGACCGCTTGCAGGTCAATATTCAGACGGCGCTCAATGAACTGCTCGACCTGGGAGCCTATTTTGACGCTTCAGGGCCGATTGATCGCCAGACTTTCACGCGCCTGGCGCGACCGATTCTCGAGGCCAGACCCTACATCCAGGCGCTGGGCTGGGAACCGCGCGTGAGCTTCGCGCAACGCGCGGCCTACACCGCACAGGCGCGCCGCGACGGATTTCCGGATTTCGATTTCACTGAAAGCCCGAAACAGGGGACAATGATTTCGGCGCCAGCGCGCGCGGACTATTACCCTGTTTATTTCATCGTTCCTTATCACGGAAATGAAAAGGCGCAAGGATTCAACCTCGCTTCCGATCCCGCGCGGCGAGAAGCGTTGCAGCACGCGATCGACAGTGGGGAAATGTCGGCGACGGCTCGCATCACCTTCGTTCAGGAAACCCGCGGCCAATATGGATTTCTGGTTTTCCGTCCGGTTTATCGCGGTGGCGTGTTGCCGGCGACTCTAGAGCAGCGGCGCCGCGACGTGCTCGGAACGGCTTCGTGCATTTTCAAGATCGGCGATATCGTCGAGGGCGAGGAAGGCAAGGGTCCGTCCAGGATTCAGTACGTGGTGTTCGATAACGACGCCAGCGCCGAGACACGCGTGTTGTATCCGAAGGTGCTCGACCCTGTCAGCGCGCGCTTGATCGCGAGCGGCGACAGTCTGGCGCGCCACATGCAGGTCGCGGGCCGCAACTGGACCTTGGTGGCACTGCCAAGGGCAGACGCCTATCGACCCAACCGCGAAGGCAGCGCGCTGGTGCTGGCACTCGGACTGCTGGTCTCATTTTTGTGGGCGATCAACCTGCGCCAGCGCTCTCTCAAGCAGGCTGTCATCGAGCGCACCGTCGAGGAACGCACACGCGAGTTGAACCAGGAACGCCTGCGCGTGCAGGCCATTCTGAAGACAGCCAGCGACGGCATTCACATCCTCAATGCGGACGGCTTGCTGATCATGGCCAACGAGTCCTTCCTGAACATGCTCGGCTACGACGATTCGGCGATCGGCAAACTGAACGTGTCCGAGTGGGACGCCACCGGGGCCTGGGAGGCAATGAGGACGCAATACGGCGGGTTGATGGCCACCCACGAGCACAGGATGTTCGAGACCCAACATCGCCGGCGTGACGGCACGCTGTTCGACGTCGAGATCAGCGCTTCGGGAATCAAGATCGATGGTGTTAGTTATCTGTACGCGGCGGCGCGCGACATCACCGAGCGCAAGCAAGCGGAACAGATGTTGCGCATCTCGGCGATCGCCTTTGAATCGCAGGAGGGCATGGTTGTCACCGACGTGGACAGCACCATCCTGCGCATCAACCGGGCTTTCACTGAAATCACCGGCTATGCGGAAGCCGAGGTCGTGGGACGCCAGATGCGCCTGCTGCAATCGGGCCGTCACGACCGCGCCTTCTATGCTGAGATGTGGGAGACCTTGCGCGTCAGCGGCGCCTGGCAGGGCGAGATATGGAATCGCCGCAAGAGCGGCGAGGCCTATCCCGAGTGGCTGACCATCACGGCGGTGAGGAATCCCGCCGGCGCCGTCACCCACTATGTGGGAACATTGAGCGACATCACGCGGCGCAAGGCCGCCGAGGACGAGGTGCGGCAACTGGCCTTCTTCGATCCCTTGACGCAGTTGCCAAATCGGCGCTTGTTGCATGACCGCCTGCAGCAGGCCTTGCTGGCGTGCTCGCGCACAGGCGCCTCGGGCGCCCTGCTGTTCATCGACCTGGACAATTTCAAGACCTTAAACGATACCCTGGGCCATGATGTCGGCGACAAGTTGCTCGAGCAGGTGGCGCTGCGCCTGATCGCCTGCGTGCGCGACAACGACACCGTGGCGCGCCTTGGCGGGGACGAGTTCGTGGTGATGCTCGAGGGTCTGAGCCCGAACGCCGGCGCGGCGGCGGCGGCAACCGAGCTTGTGGCCAGGAAGATTCTCGCCGCCATCGCGGCCCCCTATCAGCTCGACGGACACGATTGCCACAGCACGGCGAGTGTCGGCGCGACGCTGTTCGATCCGCAGGAAAATGCGATCGATGAGTTGCTCAAGCGCGCAGACTTGGCGATGTACGAAGCGAAGTCCGGGGGACGCAACACGCTGCGCTTTTTCGATCCCGGACTGCAGGCCGCGGTGAACGCACATGCCACGCTCGAAGCAGCCCTGCACGACGGCTTGCGCGACCATGCATTCGTCCTGCATTACCAGGCCCAGGTCGATGACGCCGGCGTCATCGTCGGCGCCGAGGCCTTGTTGCGCTGGCAGCATCCGAGCCTTGGCCTGCTGCCGCCATCGCAGTTCATTGCGCAGGCGGAAGCCAACGGATTGATCCTTCCCATCGGCCAGTGGGTGCTGGAGCAGGCCTGCGAGTGCCTGCTGGCGTGGGCGCGGCAACCGGGCCTTGCCCATCTGACACTGGCGATCAATGTCAGCGCGCGTCAGTTCCACCAAGCGGACTTCGCCGACCAGGTGCTTGGGATTCTGGAGCAAAGTGGCGCCGATCCACGCCAACTCAAGTTGGAGCTGACAGAGAGCGTGCTGCTCGACGACATCGAGGACGCAATCGCCAAAATGCAGGTCCTGAGATCCAAGGGGGTGAAGTTCTCACTGGATGACTTCGGCACCGGGTATTCCTCGCTGTCGTATCTGCAACGCCTGCCTCTGGATCAGTTGAAGATCGACCGTTCCTTCGTGGAGGGCATTCTCTCAAGCGGCAACGACGACGCCATCGCCAAGACCATTGTCGCGCTGGCGCAGACGCTGCGACTTGCCGTGATTGCCGAGGGCGTGGAAACCCAGGCCCAGCGTGACTTCCTGGCCTTGATCGGCTGCCGCTCCTACCAAGGCTTTCTGTTCAGCCGACCGCTGCCGTTGGGGGACTTCGAGCAACTGGTGGCACGAGGCTGACGCAAGCAGCGCGAGGTTGAATCCTGGCAGACCATGAAGGCGCATAGCGTCAGCAACTCAGGTCTTGTGGCCGATCTTTATCGCGGACGACTCGCAGACTTGGAAGAAATGCCTTAGCCGAGGCGCACTCTTTTCAACATGGATTGACTTTCCAGCAGGCGCACAATTGACAGTCAAGCGCCGACCTTTTATGTCATGTTATGATATATAGTAAATGAAGGATCGACGATTGCCGGGTCGCTCACGTTGCTCAAGTCGCAAGAAATTTACGAAAATATCGTTGGCAATCGAGTGAAGGTCGCGTTGCCGAGCGTCATGCTCGCGGTGGGTGCCGGAAGGGTTCAATGACCATCATGCGCCGATGTTGGCAGACGTGTATTTGTTGAAGATGAAAATTGTCGTAAAACAGCAGAGTTGAAAAAATGAACAAGGTTGTCGCCAAAGAGTCGGTCATCAAGATGTATAGCGCGCGCGAAGAAATCTATCCCCGCGAGGCTAAAGGCCGCTACGCGACTTTGCGCTGGATATGTGTATTGCTGACACAATTGGTATTTTATGGCCTGCCCTGGTTGGCCTGGAACGGACGTCAGGCGATGCTATTCGACCTCGACGCGCGCAAATTCTATATTTTCGGCATTGTCCTGTGGCCGCAGGACTTCATCTATCTCGCGGTTCTGTTGATCATCTGCGCGTATGCGCTATTTTTGGTTACCGCGATGGCGGGCCGGGTCTGGTGCGGATATGCCTGCCCGCAAACGGTGTATACCGAAATTTTCATGTGGATCGAGCGAAAAATCGAGGGGACGCGTAGCGCGCGCATGCGGCTTGACAGACAGCCGCGGTCTGTCGAGAAGATAACGAAAAAAGGCATAAAGCACTTCGCATGGGGCATCGTCGCGATTTGGACCGGGCTCACCTTCGTCGGATACTTCACGCCGATACACTCGTTGCTGTCGGAAGTGTCTGCGTTCTCGCTGGGACCGTGGGAATGGTTTTGGATCTCGTTCTATGCTCTCGCAACGTATGGCAACGCCGGTTGGATGCGTGAGCAGGTTTGCAAATATATGTGCCCGTATGCGCGCTTCCAAAGCTCGATGTTTGACAATGACACGCTAGTCATCTCATACGACCAGGAACGGGGCGAACCGCGCGGCGCGCTTGCAAAGAAAGGGACTGTCGCAGCCAAGCCGACTGGCGACTGTATCGATTGCTCGATATGCGTGCAGGTCTGCCCAACCGGTATCGACATCCGCAAAGGACTGCAGGCCGATTGCATTGGTTGTGCGGCGTGCATCGATGCGTGCAACTCTGTCATGACGAAGATCGGCGCGCCCCTTGGACTCATTCGCTATTCAACCGAACATGCATTGGTCCATCACCTGTCGTTCAAGCAGATCCGACAGCGCATGTTGCGTCCAAGAATTTTGATATATGGCGGCCTGCTGGCCTTGATTGTATTCGCTTTCTTCGGTACCCTGATTGCACGAACCCCGCTCAAGCTCGATGTTATGCGCGACCGTGGTGCGCTGGGGCGGGAAGTTGAGGATGGGAGAGTAGAAAATGTGTATCGGCTGCAAATAATGAATACGGGAGAAACCCCGCATCGTTACAAATTGACTGTATCGGGAATCGAGACAATCAAGCTGGCCACCCCTGATGAAGTATCGCTCGAAGGCACTGGATCGCGCGGTCTGCCGGTGCGAGTGCAAGTCGACCACGGGAAAGGCGCCCCTGGCTCCAATAAGATTTTATTTGAACTGAAGGCACTGGATGATGCAAGTCTGCACGTGACTGAAAAAGCTGTATTCCTCGTGCCGAGATAATTAAAAATGGAGACGTTCATGCTGCGACACGTGATGAACATATTGTGGCCATCTTTTCTGGTGGCGACCATTGCGGAAGGATGTTTCTTTTCACTCGTCAATCCACACGAAATCTCATTTCTGGTGGACCAATACGAACTGCCGCTGGTTGGATGCTACACCATCGGTTTTTTCTTTTTCTGGACCTTTTGTTCGCTGGCCAGCACCTTGACAAGTTATCTGATCGTTGTGCCTGACGATCGAGGGGTGTAATTCCGAGGAACAGAACCAACGACGTGCCTCTCGCGGGCAGACTCCGCATCGATTGTCGAGTACGCACATACAGCTACGAACAATAGGGAGGTCGAAAACGCATTTTGCCGCAATTGGCAATGCCAAGCCGAAAGCGTAGATAAAACATGGCTTGCGTGAAGCCGTTCGCTTCGATTGGGAGAGCGGGCAATTCTGGTTGGTGTCGCCCCCTCAAACAGCTGGCTGCCTGTGAAAACCGTCAATAGCAGCGTCTACTTGGAGAGGGCCTTCAACACGCGCTGCAATTCAGAGACTTGACCTTTGTGCAAAATGGCTATTTCGCGCAATAATGCCTCGCCTTTTGGCGTCAGGAATACTTCGACACAGCGCTTATCTTCCTTTCCCGGACGACGCTTGACCAATCCGCTCTTTGCGCACCGCGATACGAGTGCCACGACGCCATGATGATGCGCTTGCAAGCGCTCGGCAAGTTCGGTAATCGTCGCCCATTCCCGGTCGGGATATCCCTTTACCTGCAACAACAACAGATATTGAAGATGGGTAATTCCGCGCTCTTGGGTAACTTCCTCGCTGAACCGCAGGAAGCGCCGAAGCTGATAGCGGAAGTTCGCAAGCAATTCATAATCTCTTTTCGAGTCGAAGTCGCCTGTTGAGGGTAAAGACATTGTGGTCGCAGAATGATGGAAACGATGGATGAGCGTTTAGGCGAGCACGGCGTCTAAGGAGGCCAAATCCAGCTTGCCTGGGCAAGACATACCGACAGAGGATGTCCCTTCGCACTACCGCGTTCAAGCCGTATTGTGACATATTCCCGACACAACTGATCGCCTGCGCGCGGTAGCGCACGATATCGCCCGGCAGAGGTCGCAAAAAGCAGCACCCGGCGGCATGAAAGCCCGCGCAGCAATTACAAGGAAGTCCAGTATTACCCGTTTCGGATCGACCAGGCAATTTTTATTCAAGCTACGTGAACGGCCACTTGCAGTAGTAAACCACGAACGATCCACCCGATCACAACCACGATGAAAATGAGCGACGGGCAAGCATTTGCCTGGCCACACTGATTCGGTAACGCGACCTGCCGCAGCTAGCGCAAACGCCGCGTCGTTTCACGCACGATCAGTTCAAGTGGGGGCACCGTCCCTTGGACAGCTTCGCCGTTAATCAGGCATAAAAGCGCATTGGTGGCAATCAGGCCGATGTCGTAAAGTGGCTGATGCACGGTTGTCAGCGGCGGCGCAGTATACGAGGAGCCAGGCAAGTCATCGAAACCGACGAGGGAAATATCGTCAGGCACCCGGATGCCCTTGCGGTACAGGCATAGCCGTGCACCATACGCGCTTAGATCGTTTGCCGCAAAAATTGCGGTAAATTGTTGCTGGGTATCGAACAAATGATTGACCGCAAGCAGGCCGCTGGCTTCGTGAAAGTTTCCTTCGACGATCAATCGAGCATCCAGCGCGAGGTCGGCTTCCCGCAGTGCGCGCGTGTAGCCCGCCAAACGTTCGGCGGCGTCGATATTGTCCGGCGGCCCGGATACGTAGGCAATGCGCCGGTGCCCCAATTCGATCAGATGCCGCACCGCGATATAAGCGCCGTACTCGTTATCTATCTTGAAGCCGATCGCATTCTTGGTATGCAGATCGCGGCCGGTGGACACGATTGGCCGTTGATTGGCAAAATGCAGGACGGTCTGTTCGGAAATTCGACCGGACAACAAGATAATGCCGTCGACCTTGCGCCCCAATAGCAGACGTATGCGGTCGGCTTCTTCTTCCGCGTTCCAGTGGCCGCTGACGATGACGGACGTGTAGCCCTTGCCGCGTAGCCCGTCGTCGACCCCGCGCAAGGTTTCATCGAAAAATGGGCTCGAAATATCCTGAACGACAATGCCGATCGTCATCGAACGACCTTTTTTCAGCCCCTGAGCCATCTGGTTCGGGGCAAAATGCATATCGTCGATGGCAGCCAACACCGCTACGCGTTTGTCTTCCGACACGCGCGCCGTGCCGTTCAAGATGCGCGAGACAGTGCTCGGCGATACCCCGGCTCTGCGCGCCACATCAAGCAACGTTGACGGCGGGGTGGAACTTTCCTCATCAATCAAGTCTGATCCTATATTCCTAAATTTGGGCGCAGCCGCAAGCAATCGTATTGGCAGTAATTATGAAAACCTTTTCAGCAATAGCTTATCATAATTCGTGTCGAATGTAGTCATTATGGAAAGCGCCAACGCATTTTCGCCATGCCGCGGCGAGCGAAGCTTCCCCTTGCGCGTCGGTCGCAACGATCGGCACCCATAGCGCGTTCACGATTGTCACCATGAAGATAGGCAGCCATTTCGATCAGGCCAATGCCGGAAGATTCGAGCGGCTCGAAAAAACCGCCCGACAGGCCCACGGCGACGCAGTTTTTAACCCGCTGCACTTCGCGGTAACCGACATCAAACTTCAGCGACGCCGGAACCTGCTGCGCCCTGAATCCAGCATGGCAATAGCTCGGGGCCGCCCGGCTTATTACTGAGCAAGCCGATAGGTTTCAGGTGTAATCGTCCCCTTAATAACTATTTCAGTCCGACTAATGTCAGCTGGCAACATGTGGCGAAAAAGCCGTAAAAACCAATTTCATCCGCACTTTTGAATTGACATCGCTGTTTTTATAAATGTATTATGAAATCGTTTTCATACGCATTGAAATCGTTTTCATTTTTCCTGCAAACGTTTTCAAAATGATTGAGAACATACTTTATAAAGGCGGACACGGACGCAATCGAGTCGGTGGACCTCACTACAATAGGAGACATATGAAAAGCCGCATAGCTATGCCCAGAAGGATCTTGGGCTCCCCGATTCAATTAGCTGTTCTTGCACTCCTGGCCGGCACAAGCTCGGCGCAGGCTCAGGCGCAATCGGCAGCGCCTGCCACAGCGCCGACGCAAGCGCAAGCAGCAAGCGCGAGCGATCCGAACGCTATTCAAGAAGTCATCGTCACCGCAACCAAACGCTCAACCTCGCTGCAGAAAACGCCGGTGGCGGTTACGGCGCTGACGGCTGCCACTCTGCAAGACAATCATGTGCAAAACATCGAAGACATTGCGACGCTGGTGCCGGGATTCCAGGGCACTACCCAGGGCGACCACGGCGTCATCACCATGACGCTGCGCGGTATCGGCAACGACCAGGCAAAAACCGAGCAGGCCGATCCAGAAGTGGCTATCTTCGTCGATGGCGTGTACGCGCCGCGTGCGGAAGGTGCGACCGCTCTGTTGTTCGATCTGGAGGATATTGAAGTTTTGCGCGGGCCGCAAGGCACATTGTGGGGGCGCAATTCCACTGTCGGCGCGGTCAACATGCAAACTGCCAAGCCGGTCATCGGCGACAACTCTTACAGTTTTGAAACCGGCGGCGGCAGCTACAACGCGGCCGGCGCCAAGGGCGCGATCAACATTCCGTTGAATGACACGATGGCGCTGCGAGTAGCCTTCGACCACGAGCAGCATGACGGCTATGTCAATTACCAAACACCGCCGAATATTTCCATCGCCAGCCAGCAGGCGGCTTACTTCGCCGCCAATCCGACTGCCAGCGCAGCGTCGTTCCAGCCGATCAATTCGAACGACTTCGTCACCAGCGGCAAGAAGTACGACGCGCAAGACCAGACGGCGTTGCGCCTGAGTTACCTGTGGCGGCCTAGTTCTAACTTGAAGTGGAATGTGTCGTTCGAAGATTTCGTCGACCACGGCACTCCCAACGAAAACTTGATGCAAAACCCGCGCGCGGGACAGGACCTGTGGTCTGCCCTCATCATGCAGGCACCATCGCTCGACCGTGTCTCCAAGAATATCCGCAGCCGCGTGGACTGGGACATCAATGATGCGATGGCCGCGAATTACACCTTCGGCTACGGCAACTACAACGGCAGCTCGACCTTCGACCAGAACGCCGGCGCAAATGTGCCAACCAGCTTCGCGACAGGCGGCAACACGCAATTCGACAACACCGACAACTCGCACTACGTCAACTACAGCCACGAATTTCAATTGCAATCGGTGGGCAAGCACGAAGTCGACTGGCTGCTCGGCGCCTACTATGGCCACGAAAACAACAGCATTCGTTTCGACATTCCGCAACAAGTCGGCACCACCCAGGGGCCGATCAACTGGATGGGCGTATTCATCCAGCCTGATGAAACCGTAAGCTCCAAGGCATTGTTCACCCAGGAAACCTGGAACCCGACCGACAGCCTGCATTTGACCGCCGGCTTGCGCTACACCAAGGACGACAAGGCCAATAACGGCGGCAACGATTATTCGTGGACTTACGATGCGTCGTTGCCGAACCTGCCGGTTCAGCCAAGCTCGAACATCAATGTCAACCTCAACAACGGCGTGCCGATCGGCCAGCCAGGATCCGGCCTCAGTTCCTACGACCTGAACACCGGCACCTACAGCGACAGCAAGGCGACATGGCTGCTCAAAGCCGCGTATGATCTGGACGCCAACAATATGATCTACGCCAGCGTTTCCACCGGCTTCAAATCGGGCGGCTTGCAGGACGGCGGCGCTTCGGCAGGTGCGGCTGGCACCTTCGCGCCGGAAACCATCACGAGCTATGAGTTGGGCACCAAGAGTTCCTTCCTCGGCGGCAAAGTGAAATGGAATAACGCGCTCTACGACGAAGAATTCAAGGACTACCAGTTCGCCAGCGCCGTGACATTGCCTGGCGGCGGACATACCCTGAACCTGTACAACGTCGGCGGCACGACCAGAATCATCGCCCTGGAATCCGAACTGGCGGCAAAACTGACCCCGGACGACAAGTTGCAGGTCACTGCCAGCTTCATCCCCACGGCCACACTCGGTTCCATGGTGGCAGGCAGCAATGACTACAGCCAGATCATGCCGGCCAATCCGGCAACAGGCGTCAATTCCGAAAGCGTGACCGGCAATAGAATGCCGCATACGCCGAAATTCAGCACGACGCTGCAATATCAGCACGTATTCCACTTTGGCGAAGGGACGCTGACGCCGCGCATCAACTTGCACTACGAATCGGCGAGCTGGTTGAGCGTGTTCGACGGCGGTGTGGCTACGGCGAACAATGTGGCCAACAATCCCAACGACCAACAAAAGGCATATACGCGCACCGACCTTGGTTTGCGTTACAACTCCAGCAAGTCGTGGTACGTCGATGCCTACGTTCGCAACGTGGAAAATGCCAACATCAAGACGGCAGCGCTGGCGCAGCAATCGGCAAATGGCGTCGTGGTCTGGCAAGCGCAATATTTGCCGCCGATCACTGCAGGCATCAATTTTGGAGTCAAGTATTAAGCGGGCAAGCACCGTCCGCCGCACCTTGGCCTGCCGATTCTTACAATGATTGGCAGGTCGAAGAAGCCCGAAGGCATATGCTGTCTTCGGGCTTTTTGCGTTTCTGAATTGGGCTGCGGTCGAGGGTACGATGCGGCTCCGATTTCACTGCGCGCACGCGACGCCAACAACTTTTTTGCTGCTGGAATGAGATGCCGGCGCAAAATCAGCCCGGTCTTGCGGAACAAGTATTAAAAAATCTTGTCTGCGCGGCTGGCGTCAGTCTTGGTCGCGCAGGAAAGCCGGCGGCTTGCTTCGTTGATGCGCAGTTTGCCAGGATACGGGCCTCTCAATGCAGAGGATAGGACGCTGACAGAAGTTATCTCAAGATAGTTTCAACACGCTCACTGTGCCGGCATGAACTAATGAAACGCACTCCACGCAATGGTGGCCGAAAACGTGCCTATGACCAGCGCTGCCACGCGTTGCAGTCTAAGCGGATTGAATAGGCATCCCTTGCTCAAAGCGGCGCCGAACTTGATCCAGACAAAGCCAATCGGCAACAGCAGGCAGGCGAACAAACCCATTGTAGCCAGATAAGTCTGCCGATCCTCAAACGCGTTGGGCGGAAAGATCACGGATGCAAAAAGCAAACCCTTGGGGTTCAACAAGGTCGCAACGAATAAGGCCCGCGCTCCGATCGCCCGGTGTCCGTTCTCTACTCGCTCGCGGGCGGCCAGCCACAAGCTCACCGCCACATACACCAGGTAACAGCTGCTGACGAGCCGCACCAGGCTCCCGAGCCACGGATAATGATGTTGTGCAGATGTCAGGAACATACCCCAGGCCGAGATCCCGGCCAGGTAACCGCATAACTCAAACACGACCAGCGGCGACGCCCGCCTGGCGCCTTGGGCCAGCCCCGCCACTGCCAACAGGGTATTCGTCGGTCCGGGAGTCAGGAGTATCGCGGCGACACTCAGCGCGAACACAAGCACATTGAAGTCAAAGCGCATGATCGTCTTTCGATGCCGGACTGCGCATATTCGTTGTCGCGTAGCTCTTCATTGCTTCGTCCTCCGCCCACGGTGACTATTTGGATTCGACCGCGAACACCGCCTTTTGCGCGCAGATATGTTCGACCAAAGCGCGATGAGACGGCAAATCATGCAGCGCGTGTTGCCCCATTTTCCGAATCATTTCAAATTCATGGCGCGCTTCGTCGAAGCGCGGGTAAGAAGATTTGTTTGCATTGAAGTCGGTATGGAACTCCATGCCGTAAAGCACATATTGCCAGCTTGCCGGTGGGTACATTTCCAGATCGACGATGAAATCCAGCCGGTGCGGTGGCCGGCATCGCCACATGGCCAACCTGTCTTTCAGCGATTCCGGTATCGAGCGAGAGTCGGCATTGTCGATCCAAAACGGCGTATCGGTGCGCTGCGTCAGGCAATAATGCAGTTTGATGAAATCGATGATCCGCGCATACCGCGTCGTCATCTGATTATTGAACAACTTTGCCAACGGCGCGGTGTCCCCGTTAAACGGAAATAACTGGCCGATCAGATAAGCAGCCATCTCGATCAGGGCAATACCGGAGGATTCGAGCGGTTCGATAAATCCGCCCGACAGTCCCACCGCGACGCAGTTTTTCACCCACTGCGCATCGCGATGGCCAACATTGAGCTTCAGGAACCTTGGACTCAGTCCTTCGACCGCCGGCCCGCTTGTTTTTCCCACGTATGTGCGCAGCACTTGCTCTGCCCGCGTATCGTCGGTGTAGCGGCTTGAATACACATACCCGACCCCGCGTCGTTGTTGCAGGCCGATGTCCCAGATCCACCCCGCCTCTTGCGCGCTCGCCTTCGTATAGGGCGGGATCGGGGCGTCCGGACTCGCGTAGGGCGCTTCCATCGCGATCGCGCGATCGTTGAACAGCACATCGTTGATGTTGCGAAATGGCGAACCCAGGGCTTGGCCGATTAACGTTGCGCGAAAACCGGTGCAATCGATATACAGGTCGGCGCTGAGCGCGCCAGCCTCGCGCGTTACCACCGAGGCGATGGCGCCGTCGGCGTCAAGTTCGACCCGCTCGACAGTCGCCAACACATGGCCGACACCGAGCGATCTTGCATGTTCGCCGAGCAATGCGCCGAGGCGCACGGTATCGAAGTGATAGGCATAATTCATGGCCCCCACAAAATTCCCGTCGGTCATGCGCTTGGGACCACGCGACGCATCGACGATGCGCTTTTGCATGGTGACGGCCTCTGCAAGCGGAACGTCGGCGCCGGCTGCGCCTTGCAGCCAATACGGCAACAACTCGGGACCGCCCGGCTTTTGGCTAGGCAGGCTGAATGGGTGAAAGTAATGATCGCGGCCAGGGGTTCCGGGGGGGCGCACCCAATCGGCAAAATGAATGCCTTGCTTGAAGGTTGCGTTGCATTCACGCATAAAGCGCGCCTCATCGATGCCGAGCAGAGCCAACGTATGTCTGATAGACGGAAAGCTTGCCTCACCGACACCGACGATACCGATTTCCTTGGATTCAACTAAAGTAATACGCACGCTGTCAGCGGACGCGGCGCCAAGAACGCGTGCCAGATATGCCGCCGTCAGCCAGCCGGCGGTGCCGCCGCCGACGATCAAGACTTTTTGTATCGGTTTCATCGATGAATCCCTGTCGGTTTATACGCGATCGAAGGGCGCAGCCCCACGAATGAAAAAGCGCCACTTTGCGGCAACCATGATGTAAAAACCTTGCGTTGGCGCTGGCCGAAAATTCCGACGCCAACAACATGGTTCCGAAAATTGGTCGCAGCCCGTCGGCGTGTTTGCATCATTCACTTTTCACTTACTCCTTGTGGTGGAAGGGTGCAAACCAGGTGACGATAAATGACGGGATGGTTGCGGCCATCACGAACGCGAAGTAGCTGACATAGCCGAGATGTTGCTGCAAATGGCCGCTAATGACCCCAGTCACCATCATGCAAAGGCCCATCAAGCCGGTGCCGAACGCATAGTGCGCGGTCGTGTATTTTCCAGGGGCCAATTGTTGCATCAGATAGATCATGAATCCGACCGATCCGAAGCCGAAAAAGAATTTCTCCACCGCCACCCCGGCGCTGATGACCAACAGGTTGCTCGGCTGATAGATACTCATCAGGAGGAAGGTGATGTTCGGTATATTCACCGCGCAGCACAACAGGAAAAGCGTCGATTTCAAACCGCGCCGGGCGACGAAAATTCCGCCCAGAAGCGAGCCGAGCAAGACGGCAATCAAGCCGTAGGTGCCATACACGATGCCGAGCAATTCGTTCGATAGCCCGAGTCCGCCCTTTGCCACCGGGTCGACCATGAAGAAGGGGCCGATTTTTTCCAGAAAGCCGATACTCAAACGGAACAGGAAAGCGAAGGCAATCATCGTCCAGACATCCCGTTTCTGAAAAAAAGTGACGAAGGAGTCCCGTAAAATATGCCACGCACCGCGCAGCGAGGTCGGCGCATTTTCCGCGCGCGCGCCGTCGGGCATTGCCCGCAAGTGCCAGGCCGCCATGGCGAGTGTAGTGCCCCCCACAATGTAAAAGATGATCCGCCAGGCATCGATCCAATCCGGGCCGAACACTTTGGGATCGTGGTGGTAGTGATTCACATGCAGCCATCCGCTCAGATAGACCAGTCCGCCGGAGGCGACGATCGGGCCGATATTCCAACTCAGACTTTGAATGCCGCAAAACAGCGATTGAGTTCTATGATCGAGCGAAGTCACATACACGCCATCGGAGGCGATATCCTGGGTCGCGCCGACAAACGACAATATCCAGAACGCGATCAACAGCAACACGATGCCGTCGGGCAGCCCCATGACCAGGGCGACGCCGGCAAATCCGAGGCCGAGTGTCAGCTGCGCGCACAGCACGAAAAATTTCTTGGTGCGATACATCTCGACAAACGGCGCGAACAGCGGCTTGATCGTATAGGCCAGGATCAGGTAGCTGGCGTACTCGGCCGCCCTGCCATTGTCCATGCCCAGGTTCTTGAACATGATGGCGGTGACGCTGGTCAGCGTCACATAGGTCAACGCCATCGTGAAGTAGCCGGATGGCACCCATAGCAGGGGCGATTTTTTCGACGACACTGGGCTTTTTTTCATTTTTTGAATTTCAATGTCGTTGTACGGTGCTGGCGCTTGCAGCGCCTTTGTATTGTCCATCACCTTGTCTCCTTCATTCATCTCGGCAGGCTGGCCCCGGTACTGGATTCGTGCCCCGCTCGACGCACGGCAAAGGGGTTTGACGTTTTGCTGTCCAAATAGTCGGCCAGGATCGCTGCAGCTCCCGGGAAAGCGGGGAACGGCGCCGTGATGACCGAAGTTGGGATTTGCGCATTGAATGAACTGAATCGGCCCTTGCTTTCAAAGCGGGAACGAAAGGGCGACGTTGCAAAATAACCGCCCAATCGTGGAACGATGCCTCCGCCAATGTAAATGCCGCCTTTGGTGCAGAGGGTGACAGCCAGATTTGCCGCGACCGTTCCCAGCATACCGCAAAAGCACTCTATCGTTTCCTGGCACAGCGGGTCGGCACGGCTCATCGCGCGCGCGACGATCGCGGCAGTGCTGAGGGCCGCAGGATGGGGCGTTTGCTGCGCCGCCAGCGCCTCATGGATAAGGGCGATGCCGGGGCCGGACACGAGGCGCTCAGCCGATACGTGGTCGTAGCGCTGCCAGCAATATTGCAAGACGGCCAGTTCGCGCTCGTCGGAAGGGGAAAAGGCCACATGGCCGCCTTCGCTCTCGATGGCAAGCCAGCGACTGTCCACGAACATCAGGCCGGCGATACCGAGACCGGTGCCTGCGCCCAGCACCCCTATCACCCCCTCCGTCACCGCCGTGCCACCACCGATTTGTTCGAACTCGTCGTCGCGTAACATGGGAACAGCCATCGCCAGCGCGGCGAAGTCGTTGACCACCAACAAGGTATCGAACTTCAATTCGCTGCGGGTCGCCTCAATCGAGAATTCCCAATGGTGATTAGTCATCTTGACGCTGTCGCCCGTGACCGGATTGGCAATTGCCACGATGGCGTGCCGAATGCCGCCGCAGGACCAGCGATTCAAATAGGCTTGGACAGCCAAGGTGAGCGAAGCGAAATCCGCGCAAGCGAGGGTCTTGGCATTGATGATTTTTCCGCTGGCGTACTCCAGCGCAAAGCGCGCGTTGGTGCCGCCAATATCTGCCAACAGGCGCGGACCGTCGGGATAGGGATGGGCATGCATGGCGTCGTTCTTGGAAAGTGAGGAGCTCATGGGGTTGCGCTTACGCCGGCACGTCATGCGTGATGGGGCAGTGATGCTTTGCCGGCAACGCGCGACCGCTCGTGTCAAAAAAATGGAACCGATCGGCGTCTGCCGATAGCCCGACCATCTTGCCAACGGCGAGGGCCGGTTCGCTGCCATCGCAATGGATTGCCACGCGGGTGTCGTTGCCTGCCAGCGTGGCGTAGACGATTTGGGCGTCGCCCAGATATTCGGTAAAGTCGACGCATGCCTCAAGCCCTTGCCCATTTTTCGCCAGCCTGAGATGTTCCGGGCGGATACCCAGCGTCATTGCTCCCTGCGAATCCGACGGCGCACCAGAGTGCTTGGCGCCGTCTTGAGTCAGGGCTTCCAGTGCGTTGTCGGTTGCGCTCAGCGGTATGAAATTCATCTTCGGCGTGCCAAGGAAACCTGCGACGAAACGATTGCGCGGGCGGCGATACAATTCCAGGGGCGTGCCGACTTGCTCCAGCCGCCCCGCGTTGAGGACGGCGATGCGCTGTCCCAGGGTCATCGCCTCGACTTGATCGTGGGTCACGTAGATCATCGTTGTGCCGAGCTTTTTGTGCAGCCGGGCCAGTTCGATGCGCATTTGCGCGCGCAGCGAAGCATCCAGGTTCGACAGCGGCTCGTCGAACAGGAAGACGCGCGGTTGGCGCACGATCGCCCGTCCGATTGCCACGCGCTGGCGCTCGCCGCCCGACAGCGCACGCGGCTTGTGTTCCAGCAGATGCGTCATGTGCAGCACGTCGGCAACCTCCTCCACCGCGCGCTTGATGGCGGCGGAGTTCAGACCGGCAAGCTTCAGGCTGAATCCCATGTTCTGGCGCACGGTCATGTGCGGATATAACGCATAACTCTGGAATACCATCGCCACGCCGCGCTGCGACGGCGCGATGTCGTTGACAAGCGCACCATCGATGTACAACTGACCGGCACTGATGTCCTCCAAGCCGGCCACCATGCGCAGCAAGGTCGACTTGCCGCATCCAGACGGACCAACCAAGACGATAAACTCGCCATCGGCAATTTCGAGGTCGATGCCTTGAACGATTTCAGGGCCGGCGGCGTACGATTTACGCATGCCGACTAGGGAGAGGCTGGCCATAGTCCGTATCAGCGTCCGCGCTGCGCGTCGATGAAGTTGCGGTACCAGATCGCGCTGTCCTTCAACGTGCGGCGCTGGGTTTCATAGTCGACGTGGACGATCCCGAAACGCTTCAGGTAACCGGAATTCCACTCGAAGTTGTCAAGCAGGCTCCATAGAAAATAGCCGCGCACATCGACGCCTTGTTGCATCGCTGCGGCCAGCGCGACGAGATGGCTGCGCACATAATCGATGCGCTCGGCATCCGCAATGTGACCGTTCACGAGCCGGTCGGCGTTGGCCATGCCGTTTTCCGTGATGTAGATCGGCGGCAGCCGATATTCGCGCTGCAGGCCCAGCAACAAATCGGTCAAGCCTTGCGGATAGATTTCCCAATCCATATCGGTAAACCCCAGCCCGCCTTGGGGTTTGCGAGGAGGAATTTCGGCGCTGCAGAAGGCGCGCGTGTAGTAGTTGACACCGAGAAAATCGAGCGCTTGTCCGATGTCATTGAAATCGTTTTCAAAAATGACCGGAGAATTTGCTCCATGGGCTTCCAAAGCCAGCTCAGGGTAGCGCCCCTTGAATAGCGGGTCCATGAACCATTCGACCGAACGGGCATATTCCAATCTGGCGAGTTGACGATCGGCCTCGCTGTCGGTGGCCGGGTCGGCAGTCCACTGGTTGAGCACGATCCCGAGCTTGGCTTTGGTGCCACCGGCGCGCATGGCTTGCAGCGCCAGCCCGTGCGAGAGCAGCAGGTGATGCGACACCTGGACTGCCGACTTGGCGTCGGCAACGCCAGGCGCGAATTGCCCATTCCCGTAGCCGAGATTGGTGGTGCACCACGGCTCGTTATGCGTCGCAATGGTTTGCACCCGATCGCCGAAGCGCCGCGCAACTTCCTGCGCATAGTCTGCAAAATGATGGCAAGTATCGCGCGAAAGCCAGCCGCCCTCGTTTTGCAAGCCCTGCGGCAAATCCCAATGGTACAAGGTCAGATGCGCAGCCAATCCCTTGCGCGCCAGCGTGTCGAGCAGGCGGTCGTAGAAATCGAAGCCCCTCTCGTTCCACGCGCCTTTGCCGTCGGGCTGGACGCGCGACCAGGCAATTGAAAAGCGGTAGGCATCGATATTCAGCGCCGCCATCAGGTCGACATCGTCGGCGTAGCGATGATAATGGTCGCACGCAATATCGCCATTGCTGGCGTCGATGATTTTGCCGGGTTGTTGGCAAAAAGTGTCCCAGATCGACGGTCCCTTTCCATCTTCGGCGGCTGCGCCTTCGATCTGGAAGGCACTGGTGGCAACGCCCCAGGTGAAGGATGGTGGAAATTGCGTTGTATCGTTCATATTCTTATGCTTTGGTGTTAAAAATTTGTTGTTGACTCAGCCCTTGACGGCGCCGGCGGTCAGGCCGTCGATCAAGCGACGCGAAAATACTGCAAACAGGATCAGCAGCGGCAGCACGCCGATCGCCGTGCCGGCCATCACCGCGCCCCACTCCGTATTGGTCGTGCCTTGCACGCTGCGCAAGGCCAATGGCAAGGTGTAGCTTGTCACCGAGCGCATTACTATCAGCGGCGCGAGAAAATTGTTCCATGAAGTGATGAAGGTAATCAGGCCCAGCGTGCCCAGCGCGGGGCCGATCAGCGGCAATACGATGTTCCAGTAGAGGCGGAATTCGCCGCAGCCATCGATGCGGGCCGCTTCCAGCAATTTTTTCGGAATCGTGGCGGCGATATACTGGCGCATCAGGAAAATGCCAAAGGCACTGGCTGCCGCCGGAATATACAATGCACGCGGCTGATCCAGCCAGCCGAGAAAATCCATCACCATGAAGCTTGGAATCATGCCCAGAAACGCCGGCAACATCATGCTTGCCAAAACCATCCCAAAGGCCAATTTCTTGAAGCGGAACTCATACATCGCGAAGGCAAAACCAGCCAGCGAACAAAAGAACAAGGTCAGCAAAGTGGTCGCGCCGGCGACATACAAGCTGTTGCCGATATTGCGCCAAAGCGGCAGATGCTCCAGGAGCATCGCCAGATTGTCGGCGAAAGCGCGACCGAACCAAAGCGGCGGCGGCAACTGGAATATTTCGCTGCGGGTATGGGTGGCGAACACGAAAATGAAATAGAACGGCGCGACCGTGACCACCGCGCCGAATGCAATGATCGCGTATGCGAAGAGACGTGGCAGCTTGCGCATCATGCCCGCCCCCCGGCATTTTCGCCACCCAGCAGGCGGCGGCAAATCAGCATCGCCAAACAGATCAGGACGAACATGATCCACGACATGGCGGCGGCTGCGCCAAAGTCGTAGAAATTGAAGGCGGTGCGATACATGTACATGGACGCGGTCAGCGCCGCTTGCGCCGGCCCGCCCGCCGGCCCCACCAGAATGAAGGGTTCTTCGAATATTTGCAAATTGCCGATCACCGTCATCGATACCGCGAAATACATCATCGGCTTGAGCAAGGGCAGGCTCACATGCCGAAATTGCTTCCAGGCGCTCGCGCCGTCCAGCCGCGCCGCCTCGTACAATTCGGCGGGAATGGTTTGCAGCGCTGCCAGATAGAGCACGATGTTCCATCCCAGGTAACGCCAAAACAGAACAAAGCTGATGGCCGGCTTGATGGCCCCGTAGCTTCCCAGCCAATCGATCGGCTGGGCCGGCAATATCAGCGACAAACCTGGCAAATTCGACAGGCAGGAGATGACGGCATTGATCACGCCAAAGTTACGAGAAAACAGCGTGCCGAAGATCAACGCGATGGCGACGCTCGAGGTGATATAGGGGAGAAAATACATGCCCAGCACCGGGCGTTGCAGCTTCTTCAGCGAGGTGTTGATGAATGCCGCCAAACCGATCGCCACCACGTGTTGCGGCACTCCGGCTGCGAGCGCCATCCAGATTGTGTTGCCGACCGATTTCCAAAACCACGGATCGGTCAACACGAAACCATAGTTGCCGAAGCCGGCGTAGCGCATCGCCGCCAAGCCGGTCGCGGGATCCCACTGCTGGAACGACAGGAAAATTGAAAACAGCAGCGGAAACAGGCCGAAAGACGCGAACAGGATAAAGAACGGACTGACGAACAGGTATGGCGTCCAAGTCGTCGCGCGCTTGGCAGCGCATCGTGACCGGCGACCGTGCGCGGGCGCCCCAATGCCGGCGCCGACGGCAGGCATCGGCTGGCGTGCAGTGGCAAGGGGGCCGGTCGGCAGAGTCGACATCAGCGATTCACCCGGCGTTCTATCATGTTTTTGGCATCGGCCAACGCAGTATTGATATCCTTGTCGAGCAACAATACATTGTCGAGCTCGACATTCACGACCTCTTCCGCAACCTTGTCAAAGCGGTTGACGGTGATGGCCGGCGCCCGGCGTGCGATGTTGCGCCATAGCAGTCGCGCTTTTTGGCCGCCGAGGTAAGCAATCGGCTGATCGCTGAATGGATCGTCTTGCGCACTGATTAGCGACGGAAACGCATCGATGCTGCGGAAGCTGCCGATTTGCACGGCTTTGTTTAGCGTCATGAACTTGATGAATTCCCATGCCTCCAGCCGGTGCCTGGCTTTTTTCGGGATGGCGTAAAACGCGCCGCCATAGGAACTGTATAAGCCGCCCGGCAACATGGCAGCACGCCACAATCCCGCGCTTTCCGGCGCCAGCCAGGTTTGCAGATGGCCGGCCAGCCAGGACCCCATCATTTGCGACCCGATCTGGTTGCGCTTGAACGCTTCCGACCACTCGCTCGACCATTCGGGAACGTTGGCGTCGATCCCGGCCAAACGCGCTGTTTTGGCGAGCTCGAAGGCTTTTTGAAAGCGCGCTGTAGTCACTAGCGTGGCGCCGTTGCGGTCAAAATAGATGCCGTCGCCTTCATTCAAGCCGGACCGGATGACGTTCGATTCGATCTCGAGCGCATTGGCAATCAGGTACACGCCGGTAGCGGCCTTGAGCTTCCTTCCGGCCTGGATATAGCTGTCCCAGGACTTGGTCAATTCCGCTTCGTCGACATGGGCGCGATCCATCAAGTCCTTGCGATAAAACAGCGTGCCGGGACCGAGGTCGAGCGGCAATGCGGCTAACCCGTGGGGCGGTCGGATCGCTTGCGTAAAGCTGTAACCGGTAAATTGCTCCCGGTACTGCATGGCGTTATACGGTGCAAGGGATAAATCCTCGAGTCCGCCGGAATCGGCGAAGCGACCGATGAAGTCGACGTCCAGCGCCATGACATCCGGCAGATTCGACCCGGTGGCCAATGCGGTAGTCATCGCGGTATGGTGATCGGCGTGATAGAGCGCCAGCAAATTGATCGCGATATCGGGATGCAGCGACGCCCACAGCGGAAGGGCTGCCTTCACGCTGCGGTCAAGTTCTGGAAAAACGCTGACCTCCAGCGTGATTTGCGCATGCGCTGCTGTCAGTATCGACAGCAGTATGCAAAGCAAACCTGATTGAAGTCGCTTCATTGTGTTAAGAGTCTCCGATTCGATGCGGCTTCCGGTGCCAAGTATTTGTGAAATCGTTTTCAAGGCATTTGAGTGGATTTAACCGCAGAAAAAATCCGGTGTCAATCCTTTTTGGACGAATCCCGTATTTTGGTGTCATCATGGGCTATCGAAAACGTGTTTTGTCGATACATCGGATGGGTTGCCGCTAATCGCCCATTGCATCTGCGGTACTTTGTGGTTTGCGATGCAGTCAGCGGCAGAAATTTTTTGCAAGTTAGTTCAAGTCTGCAGTTTATAATAATTCCTGAAAACGTTTTCAGTTTGTTGTTAAATCATAAATAATGAGCGCGCGAATTTTGGAATTTTTGACGTCTCCGGGCCAAACCTGAAAACCTCAGGTTGGCAATCGACAAATAGGGAGACGATTGCTGGAGCACGCAAAAATCGAAGATGGCGATGTACCCTCATTAAACCGACAATTCTTTCCTTGACCCCAAAAATCATGCAAGCAAACAAGATCGACAACCGATCGCAACGGTGGGTGGTGATGGGTGTCAGCGGTTGCGGCAAAAGCGAGATAGGGCGACGATTGGCGCATCAATTAGGGGTCGATTTTTTTGAGGGCGACGACGATCACCCGTTCCGCAATGTCGCCAAGATGGCGAAAGGAATCCCTCTCGACGATGCAGATCGGAATGAATGGTTGTTAAGTTTGCAGTCCCGTATTGCGAAAGCGCGTGAAGACCGCAAAGGATTGGTTGTGTCCTGCTCGGCACTCAAGCGCTCGTATCGAGACATTCTGCGCGCAGGCGATCCCTCTTTGAAGTTCGCTCATCTGGACGGCGATCGTGCTTTAGTGGAATCACGCATGCGAACCCGCGCGGGACATTTCATGCCGGTCGCTCTACTCGATAGCCAGTTTTCTGCCCTGGAACCATTGACAAAAGAAGAGGACGGAATAGTGCTCGACATAAGAAAAAATCTGGAGGAACTTGTCAACGAAATTATCTTGCGCTCAAAAGGAATGATTTGATTCCAGCGCGGCCCAATGTTGACGAACCCTACCACCTCAAACGCAGACGTATTGCAATCCTGCCGCTTCGTTGCAAGCTTTATTGCGAAAATACAGACTTACTATTCGCGATCAAGACTGGCTTATTTTCTTTCCTATCCAAAGCAGGCAACTCTGATAGCCGGAACGACGAATTTGGAAAGCGCAGGCAGTTTTACCTGCCAGTAAAATTGCGGAACCGAATGGGCCGAAGATCACCGCATGCTTGAGCCCCCGTTTTTAGCAAAAAGCAACTCGTACAGCACAGGGATTAGCCCCAATGTAACCAGCGTGCCGAGCGCCAGACCGCCCATGATCGTGATCGACATTCCTGTCCAAAGCGGACCGGCAAACAGCATCAATGGAATGAGCCCAACGATACAGGTCAGCTTGGTCATCACGATGGGCCGCAAGCGCCGCACGGCCGCATTGGCGACGGCGCGTCGTAACGGATGTCCATTCGCAATTTCGGTCTCGATGCGGTCAAGCAGCAATACCGCATTATTCACAATAATTCCAGCCAGCGACAAGAGGCCGAAGGTCGCCATGAAACCCAGAGGATAGCCGGTCAATTTCAGCGCGGCGGCGACCCCGATCAGGATGAAAGGGATGCTCGCCACGACGATAGCCAGTTTGCGGAACGAATTGAATTGCCAGACGAAGAGCAGCAGCATCGCCAGCAGCGCGTGCGGCAAGTATTGCAGCAATGCTTGATTGGCATCGGAAGAATCTTCGACCTCGCCACCCAACTCGATGCGATATCCGGCGGGCAGCCTGATTTGTTCGACTTGCGGCGCAAGCCGGTCGACGATGCTCTGCGCGGTCAACGACGCGTTATGCGCTTCAACGGTAATGACGCGGCTCAAGTTCCGGCGCCGTATCGTCGATGGTTCTGACTTGATCGTCACCTTGGCAACGGCGCTTAACGCAACCGGCATGCCGCCGGTAGCCGGATAGACAAGCGTATCGGCGACATCTTCTTTGGAACTGCGCTCCGCGTCCGACCCGCGCAGCACAATGGGAACCAATGTATCGTCGTCGCGAATCGCCGATGCCGGCGTGCCGCTGTAACGCGTCTGTAGCGCAAGGGCGATGTCCTTGCTGCCGATATGCATCTTTCTTGCCTTGACCTGATCCACTTGCACCTCGAATTGCGGGATGCGGGCACTCCAGTCGTCGTGAATATCTTTAGTTCCCGGCAGGGCACGCATGGCGCTCTCGATACGTTCTGCGGCAGCGCGCAGCTCGGCTTCGTCACTCCCCACGATGCGGTAAGCAACGACGCCGGACTCCGTTCCTCCAAGAGAAAAGCGCTTGGGTTCGGCGCGCACCTCGGCGTGTTGCGACAGCAAATAGCGTCGCATGCGCTCGATGACAGCGTCGATATCGCTCCCCGGTTTGACGCTCACCGTAAAATACGCCACATTCGGCGCCGGCAGCGCGGGATCAAGCCCGAGCACGATGCGCGGCCCGCCATCGGCGACGTAGCCGATACTATCGACCACCTCGGGATTCACCCTCTCGTCGGCAAGCCATCGGCTGACATCCTTGACCGTTTCGAGAGTCTTGCTCGAATCCGACCCCGGTTGCAACTGCAACGGCGCCTGAAACTGAAGCCGGTCTGACTTCGGCAGAAAATCGTAGGGGACCGTCGCCAATATCGCCAAGGCAATCGCCAGCAACACCAGCATGGCGGAAATATAGGCCGCCTTGTGTTCAAGCAATGCTTCGATCAAACGTCGATAAGCACGATCGAACTGCGAAACCCGCGCGCCACCGCTTACGTCGCTGGAGGAATGATGGACTTTGGCAAAATGATAGCAAAGCAAGGGGGTTACGGTGAGCGAAAGAAGCCATGATCCCAGCAGTGTGAGCGTCAACACGATCGGCAAAGACCGCAAATACTCGTTGGTGCTGGTTCGTCCGAGAAAGAAAGGCGAAAAGCCGAGCACGATGACCAGCGACGAAGTCAACAATGGAATAGCCAGCGTGCGTCCCGCCTCCTGGCAAGCCTGTCGACGCTGTTCGCCTGCTCGCAAGCGCCGCTCGATATCTTCGGCAATGACGATGCCGTTGTCGACCAATAATCCGAGCGCAAGAATGATTGCGGCGATCGACACGGTTTGCAATTCGATGCCCAGAGCGCGCATCAAAATCAAGGAACCTAGGATGGTCAGCGGCACGATGCTGCCGACGACCAACCCGGTCCGCCAGCCGAGAAACAACATGACCACGGCCATCACGATAATCACCGTCTCCAGCATGACGTGGTTCATCTTGTGCATTTCCCGCTCGACCACATCCGCCTGAAAGCTCACCACATGCAGGGAAAATCCGATCGGCAACTGCTGTTCGATGGCCTTCAGGCGCACGCGCAACTTTGCGCCGAATTGCGCGACATTCTGGCCTGCCGACATGGATACCGCCATTACCACAGCGGGATTGCCTTTATAGATCGCGGCGCTTTCCGGGGGATCCGCCGGCATCACTTTGACTTCGGCCAAGCTGCCGAGAGGCGTCTCTACGCCATCGGCGCGGCCCGGCACGGCAACAAGAAAACGCCGCAACTCATCCACAGTGCGCAGATTGCCGGAAATATCGACGGTGGACGTCAATCCGCCCAACAAGGGTTCGCCGCCAGGCAAGACCATGTTTTGCGCCTGCAATTGCTGTAGCACGGCCTCCGGCGTCATGCCCAACCCGGCCAAGCGATCACGATGGAATTCGACGTACACGCGCTCTTCCTGCAAGCCGTGGATGGATACCTTGTCCACTCCCGAAAGTGTGTAAAGCTGTTCGCGCGCATGCTTGATCTGTTCGCGCATCTCGCTCATCGTAAAGCCGGGCGCCGTGACTGCCACGGAAGCCACGACCACACGCCCGAAATCGTCGTCCACGTAGGGGCCCAGGGTTCCTTCCGGCAGGCTGCCGCTCGCCTCGGCAACCTTTCCGCGTGCGCGCTGCCAAAGCGCGTTCAGATCGCGCACATTGTCGTAGGCGGTAATCTGAAAGATGGCGCTTCCCGGATGGATCGTGGTAACGATATTCTTAATTTCCGGCAATTCCCGCAGGCGTTCTTCGACGGGCTTGGCCAACAGACTTTCGACCCGCTCGGTCGGCATGCCGGGATAATATATGGACACCAGCGCATCGCGAATGGTGACCGACGGTTCTTCCTGCGAAGGAAAATTCAAAAACGTGTAGACGCCGGCAATCAACACCAGCAGCGCGGCAAACAGAGTCAATCGGCTCGCGCTCATTGCGCTCTTGGTCAGTTCCATCACATTTCCTGCGAAATCTGGGTCGCGGGTCTGAAGAGCGATACGCTCTCCCCGTCGACGAGAAACTGCGGGCCGGCCACGACCACCAACTCGCCCGACACCAGCCCTTTTTTCACTTGCACCCGTCCATCGACCGTCTCGCCGAGCGTTATCTCGCGCAGATTGACGCTTTGTCGCTTGTCGTCGTAAATGAAAACGCGGGCTTGGTGGCCCGCAAGCTCCATCAGCAATGCCTCCGGTCGCACCGCAGGAAAACCGGCAGCTGCAGGATTTGGAATTCGCACATCAACCGCCATGCCGCTGTGCAGCCACGCATTCTTGCCCTCCACGCGAAAGATGGCCTGAACCAGCGAGCCGCCCTCGGCGCGGCTCGATATTTCCTTTAAGATGACAGACGCCGGCTTCGCGGACTTTTCATCCGCGTGTGCAAATGCCCGCATTCCGGGGTGAAGCTGGTCCGCCAGCGTCCCTGGCAGCATGACCACGATTTCCTGCTGTCCGTCGCCTTCTATTTGAACGATGACCTGTCCTTCGGCGACATCGGAAAAGCGTTGCGCGGCCCGGTTAACGATTCGGCCATCGAATGGCGCAACTATCACGCTATTCCTTACCTCGCGTTGTGCCAGCTCCAGATTCGACTGGCTCACCTGCAACTGGCTGGCGGCGGCTTGATACCCGACGCGCGCAGTCTCAAGCGCCGTTGCGCTGGCGGTTCCGTCAGTGTAAAGCGCCTGCTGCCGATCCAACTGCAATTTGCGCTCGGCCAATTGCGCCTTCGCCGCCAGAAGGTTCGCCTCTGCCTGGGCCGAGCGCAACTTTGCAGGCGCAAGATCGAGCGCCGCCAATTCCTGTCCGCGCTGGACGGAATCGCCGACCTCGGCATCGATTTTCGCAATGCGTCCGCGCGACTCGAAACTTAAATCGCTGCGTTCCAGTTGGCGTGCGACACCATAGAATCGCCAAGTGCTTGCAGATTCGCTGCCGATTTTTTCGACTTTTACCGCCCGCGTGAATTGATCGGTTGAAGGTCGTTGATCCGAACAGCCCGATAGCAAGGCCGAAATGACAGCTATACACAAGAGCGGCGGAGCAATCTCGGTGCGTGAAGTCACGTGACGCAATAGCGAAGTCGGTTTCATTTTGAGATGCCCTCCTGGCATCAAAAGGAGTAGTTGAGCGAGGTAAATGCGGCAACACCGAATTTACTCTCGACAATCGGGCCTTCTGCCACCTTGTCGGTATAACTGGTGGCGGTAACGATCACTCGGGTCGACCAATTTCTGTCGAAGCTATGTTTCCAATTTCCTGACAAGAAATAGGCATACACACCGGAGCCCGGCGCAAATTGCGCATATCCAGAACTATTGCTCTGGCTTGGCGTCACGCCAAAATAGGTTTGGTTATATTGGCGATCGCCGAACTTTGCGTCCAGATCCAATATGACGGTATCCTTCGGTGTTAACGAAAGCGTGCTTTCGACACCCAACTGATATTGATTTCCGCGTTGACTGCCGTCAAGCGCCCGTTCAGCCTGCGCGGTAATCGAGAACCACGTCGCCAGGCCCTGCGCTATGGTCAAGGTATTGGTAAGCGCGCCTTTGACTTCGCCCATTCCAGTCAAGTTGCTCGATCCCGGACGGAACACATTGGTCGCGGTGCCTCTGCCGACGTCGTAGTTAAGCGCATCGGCGAGATACAAGCCGAAATCCGATTGCCATTCTGCCCCGGCGCCACGCAAGGTGTCGGCAAAGAATATTCCGCGATGAACGGCAATCGCCGGCCACACTATCGTACGATAATCCTTCGACCCCATATAGCGTTGATCGAATCCCACTCCCATGCCGACGGTAATATCGGTCTGCGTTCCAAATATGCTTGAAGCGTCTTTTTCGTCTCCCGTCTTGTGCGCGCCGTCCGGTTCTGCATAGACACGGGACGACAGCAACAACGCGCCGATTGCTGCGACAATTGAGAGCCGCGCCGCGCGATATTGTTTGGAATTAAATCTCATGAAATACGTCCTCAAATAGATGATGAATTAGGTGTTCAAGACTTTGCAGGCACACCGTAAAATGCTCTGTATAGGTCTAAACTGTTGATGACCAAGGCTCGCTGGTTCTGAAGATGGAATAGATACATTTCTTTGAACTGGATTTGCGCGGCCAGCAGCGAGGTTTTATCCGTCCAGCCGGCATCGAAGTGTGCGGCCGCCAGAACCAGTTTGTTTTCCTCACGCTTCAGGATTTTGTCGTTGGCGGCGACTTGATCGATTAATTGTTCGCGCGCGGCAAGCGCATCGGCCACCTCGCGAAAAGCGCTTTGCACAGCCTTTTCGTATTCGACGATAGCGATATTTTTTCTGATCTGTGCAACATCGAGATTAGCCCGATTCGCGCCGCCGGAAAAAATCGGCAGCGAGACTTGCGGTGAAAATAACCACGTTCCGGTCCCGGACGAAAACAGGCCATGCAAGGATGTGCTGGCGATGCCGACCGAGCTGGTCAGTTGAATCGAGGGAAAGAAGGCCGCGCGCGCGGCGCCGATATCGGCGTTTGCCGCACGCAATTTTTCCTCCGCTTGCAAGATATCCGGTCTTTGTGTCAACACCGCCGAAGATCGATTTGCATATGAGCTATCGCTCTGGATGCTGTCAGGCGCCAGGTCAGCCAGGCTTCCTGCCGATTTTGTATCCACCGGAACGAAGCCGGCAATCAATCGGAGCGCATGCGTCGCTTGGGCATAATCGAGCCGTGCTCTTAACCACCGCTGGCGCGCTTGCTCGCTTGCGTTTTCTTGACTGCGCAAATCTTCCTCGGAAATGACGCCTAGCATCTGTTGTCGCGTACTTATCTCCAATTGCGCCTGCTCTGCGCCAAGGATTTCGCGCAGCGCCTCCTGAATGTCGGAGGCTGCCAGACAGTCCGCATACACGCGCAAAGTTTCAACGATGAGCGCAACCCGACCCGCCTGTTGTGCATATTCCGTGGCCAGATATTCGTGCTTCGACGATTCCGAGAGGCTGCGCAAACGGCCGAAGAAATCCAGGTCGTACCCCGAAAAGCCGACTCCCGCAACCGACAGATTTTGACCGTATCGCGCATCGATATTGGAGTCGTTGAACCTTTCGCGGGTTTGCTGAACGCCAATAGCCAACGAAGGCACGCCTTCGGCTTTTTGAACGCGATACAGAGCGCGCGCCTCGTCGACCCGCAGAGCCGCAATCTGCAGATCGCGATTGTGCAGCAATACATTTCCGACCAGGGTCGGCAAGTCGTTGTTCGGACCGAACCCGGTCAGAAATTTCCTTTCCTCCGGCATCAGCGCATTCAACTTGTCCTCGCGCTCATATGAATGGGACTCCGCGCCAGCTCCTGAAATTGATGAGTCCCAACGCGAAGGAATGGGCAATACGGGCCGCCGATATTCGGGATCAAGCGCGCATCCGGCCACAACCGATATCGCGAGGACAATCGTCAGGACTTTTCCGATCCGCTCGGCGGTCATCGTGGTCAAATCCAAATTTGCCTGCGTTCCGGCATGGGGCCACCAAGATGAGAGCATGCGTTTCATGAAGTATCCAGATAGTTGTATGGAATCCGGAGCCGCTACCCGCAACGACACCGTGAAACGCTATGGTATAGTTCGCGCTTGAAGGAACTGTTCGGATAATTTCAAGATTTCGTTAAGAAAGCGCATATGAGTGGCAAACGAATACTTGTGGTCGAAGACGATGCGGATAGTGCCAGCGTTCTCGAAGCCTATTTGCAACGTGACGGTTTCGAGGTGGCCATCGCAGCGGATGGTCAACGGGCAGTGGAGATGCATAGCCGATGGGAACCCGACCTGGTGCTGCTGGACGTCATGCTGCCCAAACTCAGCGGCACCGACGTCTTGTCGGCGATTCGACGCAGCGGCGATACGCCCGTGATCATGCTGACTGCTGTCGGCGACGAACCTGAAAAGGTCGGCGCGCTGCGTTACGGCGCCGACGATTATGTGGTCAAACCATGCAGCCCCAAGGAGGTTGTTGCCCGAGTCCACGCAGTTCTCAGGCGCACCTCCGTGGCGGAAAAATCCGTCAAGCGCCTAAGGCATGGCGCGTTGATCGTCGATTTGGACGCAGTAGTCGCATCGGTCGAGAATGCGCAGGGTGGCGAAGTCATTTTGGATCTGACGCCGACCGAGTTCAACCTGCTGGCGATATTGCTAAAGGCGCCCACCAAAGCATTTACGCGGGTGGAATTGCTGGAAGCATGCCTTCCAGACAGTGACGCGCTGGAGCGGGTAGTGGATGCCCATATTCACAATTTGCGACGCAAGTTGGCGCAACACGAAATACTGAATGTTTTGGTGACCGTTCGTGCAGTCGGTTACCGCTTTCGATCCTGACGATGAAGAACGAAGTCAATTCCCCGCGTTTGCCCTTCTGGATTCCGCGTTCGCCTCTGTGGCGCTGGGTAAGCGTGCGTATCATCACGTTGACGATTGGAACGGCAATAGCGGTTGCCTTTTGCATGTGGTTGCGTTTCGCCATTTGGAACGCCATAGTAACGCGCGATATGCCGGCGCAAGATCGCATCGAGCTCGAACATCTGGTGAAGGATCCTCATCGGGATAAACATCGATTCCGCCAATTGATCGATCGGTATTATGGCGTCGAATATGGCTATCCCGAAATTGAAAACAAGGATTGGGAGGTTCTTGGAATACTGGTCATCGGGACCATGCCCGTGATTGTGTTGCTGGGAGTGTGGATGTCGCGCCCGGTTGTCAGGCAATTTTCTTATGTGGTTCGCGCGGCAAAGGAAGTTGCACGCGGAAATTTCTCTTTCCGCGTGCAACTTGTCGCACGCGCTCCAGAGGAATTCCAGGAATTGGCGACCGACTTCAACGAGATGATTACGAAGTTGGAACGCTATGAGCGGGAAATACGAGATTCCAGCGCCATACTTGCGCATGAGTTGCGCACTCCGCTCAATGCGGCGATGGGACGGCTGCAAGGAATGATCGATGGCGTCTTTCCGGCCAATCCCGCGCAATTGCAAATGGTGTTGCTCCGACTTGAATTGCTCAATCGCCTTGTCAGCGATTTGCATTTTCTTTCACTGGCACGCGCCGGGCAGTTGCAAATCGTTAAAGAATCATTTCAGTTGAACGAGTTGATCGACGAGCGCTTGTCTTGGGTCGATGCCAAGATAATTACGCATGGGATGCAAGTCCGCAAGCAAGTCGACCCCAATCTTATGGTGAACGCAGACCGCAGTCGTTTGGGCCAGGTTTTTTCGATACTTATCGACAACGTGCTTCGCTATGCCGCTGACGGCGGACATCTCGATGTATCCGCCTTTGCCGCGAAAGGCGCATTGACGATCGAATTTTCGGATCGCGGGTCTGGCATAGACCCCAAGAATTTGTCGAGAATGTTCGATCGTTTCTGGCGCGCAGAGGATTCACGCGGGCTTCATTCTGGCGGAAGCGGTTTGGGCCTATCTATAGCGTCCGCAATTTGTGTCGCACACGGCGGTTCGATTGGCGCACTTAACCGAAATGGCGGCGGTGCGACAATACACATTACGTTGCCATTTGCGTGATGTCGAGTGACAGCGATCGGTTTGGCCAGGCTTCGCTCATTACCTTCGCCGCGCCCTGCATTTCCAACAGCCGTCTCTATTTTTCGGGAGAATTCCCGCCGTGGAAGCGTCCGAATAGACGCGCGCTCAGCACCGCCATGAGCAGCGCCCCTACCCCGACAACTGCTGCGCCGACTGGATCACGCAGGTCGAAATTGCCGACTTGGACGATGAGCAGATAGCCCATTGCGATATTAAAGCCCCCCACAACACGTTGACAGTCGATGAGGACAGCCCTTCGCCGGAAGGCGTCGCGAATGGACTCTGGAAGGGTTGACCCATCGTTGCGCTGACGAAATGTGGAATGGCGTTGGTGATGAACGCCCCGCCAAAAAAACAAGACACGTAGTGTAGCCATGACATAGTGGATATCCTTTCTTGAATTAATCGAGCTGCCCGTGGGTCTCGCCACGGGCAATGCCAAGCGCCTTGTCGGCACCGGATCCCTCACGGAATCGGCGTGCGCTAGCGCGACGCCCAGCCATTAACCAAAGCCGGACGCCAACTTGTGCATCTTCACATTAAGCAGTTAAACTTGCAAGTTATATTTGCAAGTTTAACTGTTATTGTGTATATTTAAAATCATCGCAACTGAGAAGGTTATTTCACCCATGTCGCCAGAGGACCTAGAAATCGCAACATCCGAATTCATCCAGGCCGTCGGACTACTCGTGCGCCGCGTCCGATCCGCCGCCGCGTCGCAGCCGCTATCCATGACCGAATCCTCGGTCCTGTCCCGCTTGGACAAAAATGGACCGGCGACGATTGCCGATCTCGCGCGCGCGGAAGGCGTCAAGCCACAGTCCATGGGCACGACCATTTCGTCCCTTCTGGAGACGGGCTTGGTCGAGCGCAAGCCGCACCCCACAGACGGCCGACAGGTGAACATCGAGCTGACTCCCAACGGGCTCGCTCTGCGCAAGGCGACCCACGCCGCCAAGAGAAGTTGGCTGGCCCAGGCGATCGCGCAGCTCGACGAGTCGGAGCGCCAGACGCTCTTCAAGGCTGGTGAGATAGTCCTGCGCCTGGCGGAAAAATGACGACCGACAAGGCCGCGCCGCTGGCGGAAGGCATCGATCCCGGCGTTTGGAAAGTTGCGGCCGTTGTACTCGTCGGCCCGTTCATGACGCAGATGGATTCCACCGTCGTGAACGTCTCCCTGACAGCGATCCGCCAAGAGCTGCATTCGTCCATCGCGACCTCGCAGTGGATCATCAGCGGCTACCTGCTCGCCTTGGCCCTGATGCTGCCGCTCAATGGCTGGCTGGTGGATCGCATCGGCGCCAAGCGGCTATATCTCGGCTGCTTCACCGCCTTTACGCTGGCCTCCTTGCTGTGCGGCTCGGCGCACACGATGGAACAGCTGATCTGCGCCCGCCTCATACAAGGGATGGCCGGCGGCCTGATGGCTCCGATGGCGCAAATGATGATTGCGCGCGTCGCCGGGAGGCACATGGCCCGCGTAATGGGCTACGCAGCAATGCCGGTGCTGATCGCCCCGATCCTGGGGCCGGTGCTGGCCGGCGAGATTCTGAAACGCGCCGACTGGACGTGGCTGTTCTATTTCAACATGCCGATCGGGATCTTGGGGCTCGTATTGGCGACCCTGCTGCTGCCGCGCGACCTGGCGTCGACGCAAAGGCGGCCGTTCGACCATGTCGGATTCCTGCTGATCTCGCCCGGCCTGGTGGCCTTGCTCTATGGGTTGCCGCGCATCGAAGCCTGGGATGGCGTGACGGCCTGCCTGGCGGGCGGGTTGCTGCTGGCCGGATTTGGGTGGCACGCGATGCGCAAGGGAGACGCGGCTTTGATCGATCTGCGTCTCTTCAATATCCGCATCTTTTCCACAGCGGCCGCCACCCAGTTCACCTCCAATGGCGTGTTCTATGCGAGGCAGTTCATCGTTCCGCTGTATTTGATTGCCGGCTGCGCGCTGTCCGCCAGCCAGACCGGACGAATGATCGCGGCAATGGGGATCGGCATGATGTGCTCGTTTCCCATGATAGGCGCGCTGACCGAACGGTTTGGCTGCCGCGCAGTCTCGGCGGGCGGCGCGTTGCTTTCCCTTCTCGGCTTGCTGCCCTTCGTGTGGATGATCTTCGAGCATTTTTCCCCGGCATTGACCATCGCGAGCCTGTTCTTGTCCGGCGCCGGACAGGGCATGATCAACATACCGTCCATGTCGACCGCTTATGCCTCGGTCCCCAAGGAGAAGCTAGCCGTCGCCAACACGGCAATCAACATCGTCCAGCGGCTTGGCGGCCCGCTTGCAACGACGGTGATGGCTTTGGCGATGTCGGCCGCCGCGACACATTTCCCGACTTCCAGCCCGCGCTCATTCCTGTTCGCATTCGGGTTGATGATAGTGCTTCAATTAATCGCGGTTGCCACGGCGAGCCGACTTCCCAAGCTCATCCATCGCGAAGGTGCTGCGACATAACAACCATCCAGTCCCAAATTCTCCGCGTCGCGAGATGAATCCACGTCGCGCTGCAAAATAATGCGATGTTTTGCTTGACTTCGCCGTTGACGGTGCCGGATTTGACGCCGGTGCCAGTGCCGGGGTTGTCGCCCTTGCAGCTTGGCTGGGTGCTGTGGTCGAGCGTGTAGCAGGGGTCGCCGTTGAATTTGACGTTGGCGACGACGGAGACGCTGTTGGAGAGGTCTTGCGTAGTCGGATAGGGCACCGGCACCATCGCGCTGCCGGCTGGCGTCTTGTTGATCGAGGGCGCGGTGCTGACGGCTTTGAAGCTGCTGTCCTTGCGCGCGCCTAGCGCGTTGTTAGCCATTGATGGCCTCGCTCGGCTGGTCGGCATTCAGGATGCGCGCGATGGTTTGCTCGGTCAGGCGGCGGGCGCGTTCTTCAAGCGGTAGCGGCAAGCCGCCGGGGTTGCGACCGCCCGGCTCATTGGGCGGGGTCATGCAGGCTTCCAGCATCGCTATCGGGGCTTCCTTGCTTTTTGGGAGGGTGGTGCGCCATACCAGCGTCAGCGTTTGGCTACCCCGCCACGGCAAAAATAAAAGTTTCAGCCTCTTCTTTGTTTAACACATGGCTCAGATCATCAGAAAGCGCTTTTTTAAAGGAATCCTTCACTTCAAATTCATCGTCCAATATCTTTTTTCCAAATTTTATGTAGTACATTTCACACCAAATTGTGAGTGCTCTCGCAAAATCGCCTGTTGAACCAGCTAAAGGTCTTGCTTCCCATCTTCCTTGTCCATGCCTTGCAAAAAGAATATTACATGGTGAAGAGGAAAAATTGAAAATGATTGGATCTGCATGGATGTCGCCGATTACAACCCATGACGGTTGCCAATTTCCGGTTTTCTGTTTCGTAATTGCACCGTAGCCTTTCTGTCTTTCTGCTAAATTATGGGCTCCATAAATTGTTAATTGTTCAGCGGGCCACTCTACTTCAATATCTTTTCCGCCAACGGCACTTAACCAGTCAAAAAGTTCTGCATTGTTAAATTGTTGCGGCAAGTAGATTGCTTCCTTACTAAATGGCACTTTAAGGATCGTTTTCACTCGTTCTAGCATTTAGCATTTCCTTGATTTTCTACCTGTTTCATCACCTAATCTCGATCAATTAGGAGACCTTCAGTGAGGTTTTCAAGTTACCACGGAGTCCTTCCAAACCATTTAGAACCTGTTTACGATCTTTTTGCCAATGATCCAAAAGGTGCGTAAACTGGATGCATGAGACGAGTATACCCAAGCGACGTGAGTCGAGAGCAATTTGAAAAAGTGCGTGCGCTACTGGAAAGCGCGCGGAAAAAGACG